>NZ_SMYZ01000247.1 GCF_004919685.1 Mesorhizobium norvegicum
CTACAAGGTCTGCTCGACCTTCGATTCCAGCCCGACGATCGGCAGCATCGGCCGAGCCATCGAGATCGGCCGCTCGGTGTTCGCGCGCAGGACAGCGTGCCGCTGCTGGTCGGCGCGCCGCAGCTCAAGCGCTACACCGCCTTCGGCCATCTGTTCGCCGCCTATCGCGACCAATATTTTCGCATCGACCGCCACCCGGTGATGAGCCGCCATCCGACGACGCCGATGGATGAATCCGATCTGCTGATCCATCTGTCGCGGCAGACGGCGCTGAGTTCCGGGCTGGTCGACCTCGTGATGCTGCAGTCCGCGT
>NZ_SMYZ01000248.1 GCF_004919685.1 Mesorhizobium norvegicum
GTGCTCGAGGTCATCGACAGCGTGCGCCGCGCCTTCGGCCATGATTTCGAGGTGAAGATGGGCGATCGTCGCCCTGGCGATGCCGCGGCGGTGGTTGCCAATTCGGATCTCGCCCGCGCCGAGTTCTTGCCGGTCAGGATACGCTCCCAGGCGAGCGCGTCGGCAACGATCTGGTCGAGATCGTCGCGTTGCGGGGTCCAGCCGAGTTCGGCGCGGG
>NZ_SMYZ01000249.1 GCF_004919685.1 Mesorhizobium norvegicum
GGTGGAACGCCTCGGCCAGCTCGGTGATCGACGCGTCGGCCCGTCCGAGCCGCTCCAGGACACCCCGTCGGGTGGCATCCGAGAGCGCCGCGAACGAGGCGTCGAGTCGGGCATCCGAAAACTGAACCATCTGGTTCAGTATCGCACCACCGATCACCGGATGCAAGCCCTCGCGTCAGGGCGATAGGTGGTTCGGGCTATCGAGGGTCGTCGGGTGGGTCGTCGAGCCAGCGGATGGCCGGGACCTCCAGC
>NZ_SMYZ01000026.1 GCF_004919685.1 Mesorhizobium norvegicum
TCCGATGGCCGACATTCGTCTCTTAAAGCCAATCTATCCAAGGATCATACCCTCGGTCGGACTAAAACACAAGCTATATACAGCTAGATTCAGCTGCGGGGCAGCGGCTTTATGGGGACCGGTCTTCATCATCCGTGGTGCCGGCATCAAACCTTCAGCGCCCTGCTATAATCTCGCCGTGACTGCCCACGCTACTACCAGCGCGGACATGAAAACGCGCAAGACAAACTGCAATCTGTCGCGATGATCGGTTGCGCGCCCCGCACCGATTCGCCCGGAGCATTTTCAATAGCAAGAGTCCTGCCGGTCGGTTTGCGTTCTGCCCAGCTGCGGTGCGACCGAAGTGGCCTTCCAAGGAGGGTGCTTGGTTCGCAGCTGACCGCCACCAGCTCTATGGTTTCTCCGGCGCTGCTTAGTGTGGTTCAGTTCGGCAAGATCGGCTCGACTCACTTCATGCAGTGCGGATAGCGTTCATCAACCCCATAATTTTCGAGCCCACGCCAGTCTAGGCGGATGATCCTCGATGCATAAGGTCATTGCACGTCAACCCCTCCCAACACTCTGATCCTGCAAGGGCCGCCGATCAACACGGAAAAGAATGTCAACGGAATTAGCTCGAAATCATGATGCCGGCACCGAAACGAAGAGCACGTTCGAATGCGAAGGCTGCGATCGCGGTATCCTGGACGCCGGTTCCGGTGAGATCGCACACTGTGATCTCGTTATCGGATCCACGCCCCGTCTCTCGACCGGCGATGACTTGGCCAAGCTCGGCAAAATCGGTATTGGCGGCCACGGTTCCTGCGGCTATCGCGGGTCGGAGTTCTCCCTGCCGGCGGCATTGCGCCAAGCTGTCGCAAATGTATCGGCTGGCAGCGGGAATGACGTCGGGAGCAAGCTCCGTTTTATAATCCGCATCAGATCCTATTGCTGTCACGTGCTGGCCGGGTCTCAGTTGCGAGCCACGGATCAACGGTATCCGGGAGGGCGTCGTGGTGACAATGACGTCGGCTGCGGCCATCACGTCGTCGATGGTCCCGGTCCGCACGTCGATACCCAACTTTTGCCGGGAGTCGTCGGCACATTGCCGTGCTTTGTCCGGATCGCGTCCCCAAATGATAGCTTCCTTGATATCGCGGACAAGTGTGAGGGCTTGCAGTTGGAGACGAGCTTGTGTGCCGCTGCCGAGTATGCCCGCGATTTGTGAATTGGGCCGCGAAAGCCATTTGGCCGCGACCGCGCCAGCGGCCGCCGTGCGTATGTCGGTCAGATAGCCGTTATCGAGATGAATTGCATCTACCATGCCCGTGCGGGCGGCAAACACTATCATCAGGCCGCCTACGCTTGGCAATCCGAGTTTTGGATTATCGAAATAGCCTGGGCTCATTTTGATCGCGAAGCTCTCAATTCCTGGCACGTAAGCGGTTTTCACGTCCACCTCGCCGTTATGCTCGGCAACATGAAAGCTGAGAATGGGAGGCATCACGACATCCCGTGTCGCGAGAAGTTTGAAGGCGTTCTCAACGCATTCCACCGCGTCGGCATCAAGAGCAACGACTCGGCGCAACTCTGCCTCCGTTAGGATCTTAATATCAGGCACTTTCCACTCCTCCTACCGCCGCAACCGCATCGTCGACTACCTCGTGGTCAATTAGCCGCCTGTGCAACGCCATCTCGAGATTGCAGCCCGTGACGAGGGAAACGCAGATGCCAGGTTTACCGATTTTGCCTGCAAGAAGTGCAGCGATCCCGACGCTCCCCGATCCTTCAATAACTTGTTTTTCTGACCAGTATGCGTGGCGAACCGCGTTCGCGATTTCTCCCTCCGTCACCGTGATCAACTCGTCTGCAAGATCGCGGACCATTTCGAATGTGTAGTGGTTGTCGAGCCCAATGCCGCCGCCGAGCGCATCAGCGAGTGTCGGCAGTTCCTCCACAAAAATTGGCTTACCCGCACGCTGGCTCTCGATCATGGCGGCACCACGTTCCATCGAGATGCCGACGACACGAACCGATGGGTTTGCGGATTTCAACGCGAGCGCAACACCGGCTAAGAGACCGCCACCCGACAGTGGGATCAACACCGTCTCAAGTTCGGGACAATCCTCAAGAATCTCCAGACCTAAGGTTCCTTGACCAGCAATGATGTCAGGATGGTCGAAAGGGGGTAACATGATCATACCCTCTGCGTCGACGAGACGGTCGACCTCAACCTGGGCTGCATCCTGTGAGCGGCCGACAATGAGAACTTCGGCACCATGCGAGCGCACGCCTTCGATCTTGTTCGAAGGCACCAGTTCAGACATACAAATGATGCATCGAACGCCGGCTTGGTGGGCCGCATAGGCGAGGCCGCGTCCGTGATTGCCGGTCGAAACTCCAACGACACCGCGGGCACGCTCGGAATCCCTCAGTCTCAAAATAGCGTTTGTTGCTCCCCGCAGCTTGAAGCTTCCGGTCGTCTGAAGATGCTCCAGTTTCAGATGAATGGCTCCTCCAGTCAGGTCCGACAACGATGATGAGACGATCAGCGGAGTCCGTCTCGCTCGCCCGTCAATTCGTTTTCTCGCTCGGTAAATATCTTGAAGGCAGATCGTATTGCTCATGCACATCCATTTCGCGTTCGCTCGTCAGATACCTTCGATGGTTCCGTCCCAATCGGCTGTCCGTGAAATGGAACCTGTACTCTCTCAGGCGCGGTCTCGTCCCCAGCACAGGCGTGGTCCCTCGGTACGATCTACGAACACTGGCTGCGCGTTCGGCGAATCACGATGATGGCGTGTCCCGTACTCGATCACCGACGCCCCAAATGAAAATTGCCGGCTCGAGCGACTAAACGGGCGGATCGACCGGACCTCGACCAACGGTGCATTGATCGTTTGGACCAGCAGGTTCCTAAGCGCGCTATCACGCTGGTCCGTTCGGGAAGAAGCGTAGCGCATTTCCTCGCATGATCGCCTCAATTATTTCGGGGGCTTCTTGGCGTTCGATCCAGCCTTCTGAAACAAGTTCGGAGATGGCTTGCCCAATCCCTCGACGAGCAATGCAAGCATGTCCATAGATCGCTTCAACAGCATAGTGGTCGCCGCCAAAAGTGAAAAGTTTATTTGCAGGCACGGCCAAGAGAAACTCCTTCAGGAAGCGGACGCTTGCTATGGGGCTGATAATCCACGCCCAACACATATCTATTCTGACGTTTGCATATTGCTTCGCTAGAGCAATGAACTCCTTTTCAAACGGATAGCCAATATGCATAAGAACAAACTGTGTATCAGGAAAATCTTGCAACAAATCACAGAGATCGGCGGCGTTATCGCGGACGCGCGCAAGCTGCATGCTGCCGCTACCAGCAAGATACCCTGTATGGAGCTTCACAGGCAGACCGTACGCAGTGGCTTTACGCACGCAATAGCGGAAGAGAAAATCTTGCAGTGCTGTGAGCTCTCCAGAGCTGAGAGGATTGACGCCGTTGGTAGAATGCCTTGCAAATAAGCGAGAGGCACGAGCCTCATCGACCGGGGAGAACATTAGCCTTCTAGAATATGCGATCAAGCATTTTATCGCGACAGCTTTTGGACCAAAGGCGTCGAAATATTGATCAACGATTTCGAGCCAGGCCTCCAATGTAGTAGGCTCCTTGCCTGTTTCCGCATTGACGCGAGCGAAGTCCAACTTGGCGCAGCGACAAAAGTCGATAACGTCCAAGTCTTGCGCTAGGATATTTGGCTGCGCAGTTTCCATGAAAATACGTTCTGCTGAATTTACCTGACAATAGTCAATTTTAGCCCGCCGGAGAATGGCGGCATAGAAGCCTGGCTGTAATGTTTCGATGTATTTCTCTGCAATTTGGTGTACGGTTTCTTCAGTCAAGTCCGCTACGCCGTAAAGGCCCCTGAATGTGTAGCGGAGCGCTTGAGCATAGCCTGTATCTTTTATGCGGTTCCAATAAGGTTTAACGAGTTCGTACTTACAATCAGTTGATACCTCAGGGCTCAAGAACTTTCGCAAATCGGCCTGAGGCATTCCGGCGACCGCGAGATCGTCTTTTGCATAAATTGCAAATAAGTATGCCCAGTCGTTACAAGGCATTAATCGCACATCGATCTTGCCAGATAAGCGAGTGCTTTCTTCAATTAAATGTTCGTGCGTATCCACAAAACCTGTCTGTTCCACCAAATCTGTAATATGCTTGTCGAGACTACGCATTATTTCATCCCTCTTCCAACTTACCGATTTTGCCTGAGAGAAGTGTGGCGCCGCCGACGCCACCCGATCCCTCGAACTTGCCTCTCTGACCAGTGAGAGTGGCTAACCCGTAAGCAATTTCTCTCTCCGCCACCGTGATTAACTCGTCCTCGGGGCCCCGAACCGTGTCGAACGAGTAGTGTCGCTTCCCGCAGCTTGACGCTTCAGGTCGTCTGACGATGCTCCAGTTTCAGATGAACGGTTCCTCCGGTCAGGTCCGGCAACGGGTGAGACGATCAGCTGAGTCCGTCTCCCTCCCATCGATACGCTTTCGCGCTTGGTAGATGTCCTCAAAATGTCCCCAGAATTGGTCGCGGAACCTTCGCGAGGTAATGTGGGCCCGTTTTGAGGACATCTATGCCTTCGGTGATTTTCAAGCCCAATGCCCAGATCCCGGTATGAAAAAGCATGGTCTTGGCGACGCCGGCGCGAAACGACATGGTGCGTTCGCGCGAGTCCGGAAGTCCGTCTCGTCGCGACGGTCGCACCAGGGATGGGAATGAACAGCGGGCCCCTCCTCAGGTCATGTCTTAGAAATTTTAGCTATATATAGCTTGTGTTTTCATCTTGTCAAGCTTATTGTCCCCATCGACGTGACTTGCGCGCCGGTAACGGCTGGAGGGAATGCAGATGGGGACGCGGCGAGAACATCCGCACGAAGGCGATCGGCCTACGCGGATGCGATCTTCACAACTTGCGGCGCCCTACGTGCCATCGATGTCATTGATCAGATAGAGACTGCCTGCGCTTGGCCAGCATCAGCGATCAGTAGGCGGGTACGGCCGCCTGCTACGCGAGCGCTTGTCTAATTTCTCTCAAATCCCCGAAGGGAAAAACAATCATGATGCGAGCCAATCTTATCCCGCAACCAGAATTCGATGCACGGATGAATAAGGTCAAACAAGCCATTGCCCAACGTGCAATGGATGTTGGGATTGTCACGAGCGCGGAAAATATTTTCTACCTCACAGGATTGGACCACCAAGGATACTTCGGACCTCACGCCCTCGCTGTGCGCCCAGATGGCGAGACGCTCCTGTTTGCACGAGCACACGAACAAAAGACCGTTGCGCGCCAAGTCGCGAATTCCCGTTTCGTAGGGTATCCCGATACGGCTTCGCCTGGGGCCTTCATTGCAGAACATCTAAAGAGTGTGGGTCTCGGAGATGGGGCAATAGCGATTCAAGCTGCAAGCCTTGGATTCCCGCCGTCATTCGACGCTGCCCTTCGAGCTGGACTGCCGGAGGTCCGGTGGGCTGACATGTCCGGGCTC
>NZ_SMYZ01000027.1 GCF_004919685.1 Mesorhizobium norvegicum
GTCTTCGCCTCGCCGACGATCGCTGGCGAGCCGTGCCGCGGAATAGAGCCATGCTGCCCAAAATGAATCGTCATACCGTGCATTTCCGTATCTTGCCGACCTCACGGAGCGCCATAATTCCATTCAAGGCTGAGCGAATTCAGCCGCTGAATAGGAGTGAATAGGAGGCGTCCGTGAAGCATCAAACCGTTGACCAACTGCATGCCGTTGCCGACGTCCACGCCGAGGCAACCTATCTTGTCGCGACTCGAGGCGAACGCCTCGAACGCTGGGCGCAGCTTCTGGAGCAAAATCCCAACAGGTGCCTAGGGGCGCTGACGGGGACCGAGTACCAATCTGTGGAGATGCGCGAAACAATGCGTTCCGCGGGATCACCAATCACAGTTGCTTTCGAAGATCCGATCTTTCGCGCGCTGGGCTTGAAGGAGGATACCTACGGTGAGGCCAAGCGCTTCTTCGAGCTGACCGATTGGCAGCTCCACGAAATCGTCTGCCATTGCCATGTCGGCGCCACGATGCCGGCACGATGGGCCGCATCCCGTGTCCGCGCGGCAATGTCGGCAAGATCCGGTTTCTTCGCGTGGCTGCGAGGAACGTTTCTGCACTGAAGGCCGATGCTCCGGCTGGTAAACATCGCGCACGGTGTCGGCTGAACGACTGCTTGAAGAACGATGAGGCGGCAGAGTCTCTCCGCCTCCTATCGGTTGTTCTGGTTGGTGCCGCTTGTCGGCTACCAGCGGTCGATGTCGCCGAACACGATGTCGAGCGAGCCGATCTCATCGCGTCTAACATGGGAACGCTGACAACGGCATTCGATCTCGCCATCCCGGCGCGGCTGGCTGATGGACTGAGAAAGTTGCACGCCGGCTCAATATGCCAGATCATGGCGGCGTGGCAGGGGGAGACATAGAGTGGCCCATCGTCGAAACGACATGGCGTCTCCGGGGCTGGAAGATACCCTTTCGGCCGCCGCGACCCACCCGCGAACGTCATTGCCCAATGTGGCGACCATCGTCACCACTGTGGCGGCACTGTATTTCGGGCGCGAGGTTTTCCTGCCGATCGCGATCGCGCTGCTGCTGACCTTCGCGCTCGCGCCGCTTGTCGCGGCGCTCAAAAAGGTCGGCATACCCCGCATTGCCGCTGTCATCGCCTGCGTGCTGGGCGCTTTCGCGGCGCTTGCCCTGTTCTCCTTCATTGTCGCCACGCAGGTCAGCGAACTGGCGCAGAACATCCCGGTCTACCAGACCAACATCCTGGCCAAGATCCGTTCGCTCAAGGAAACCGGGGTCGGGGGCGGGATCATTGCCAGGTTGAGCCATGTGGTCGAGCGTGTCGGCCAGGAGATCGACAGGCAGGACGCCTCGCTGCCGGCCGCCACCCCGGAAAAGCCGCCGCGCGAGCCGGTGCCCGTCGAGATCATTTCGCGCGAAAGGCCGCTCCAGGTCCTGCAGAACATAGTCGGTCCGCTGATCAGCCCGCTCGGATCGGCCGGACTGATCATCGTCGTCGTCATCTTCATGCTGCTCGAGCGAGAGGATTTGCGCGACCGCTTCATCCGGCTTGTCGGTTACGGCGACCTCCACCGCACCACCGAGGCACTTCGCGACGCGGGCAAGCGGGTGGGCCGCTATCTGCTCATGCAATTGGTCGTCAACATCGTCTACGCCATACCGATTGCGATCGGGCTCTGGATCCTCGGCATTCCCAATGCACTGCTGTGGGGGTTGCTGGCGCTGGCGCTGCGTTTCGTTCCTTATATCGGCCCGGCCATAGGCATGCTTTTGCCGCTGTTCCTGGCGCTGGCCGTGGCGCCGGGCTGGTCGCTCGTCCTGTGGACGGCCGCCCTGTTCGTGGCGATGGAACTGATCACCGGCAATGTCATCGAACCCTGGCTTTACGGCTCGCGAACGGGGCTGTCACCGCTGGCGATCATCGTCGCGGCGATTTTCTGGACGTGGCTCTGGGGTCCGCTCGGGCTGATCCTGTCGACGCCGCTCACCGTCTGCCTGGTGGTGCTGGGCAGGCACGTGCCGCAGTTTGAATTTCTCGACGTGCTGTTCGGCAACGAGCCGGTGCTCGAACCCCATGCGCGCCTCTACCAGCGGCTGCTGGCCGGCGATCCCGAGGAAGCCACCGACCACGCCGAGGAGATGCTGGAGGAGAAATATCTGGTCGAATTCTACGACAAGGTTGCCATTCCGGCACTCCTGCTGGGCGAGCGCGACCGTGTGCGCGGCGTCATGGGCGACCTGCAAAGACGGCAGGTGGCGGCCAGTGCCATGACGCTGGTGGCCAATCTCGACGACAGCGCGCAGGAGGAAGCGGGCGAGGAGGAGGAACCGCACGTGGCCGCGGAGGCGGGCGACGATAGCGATTCCAGCGGCGAGGACCAGACCGAGCTGCCCGATGGCACCGATATGTCAGTGCTTTGCGCCGGCGGGCGCGGCGAACTCGACGACGCCACTGCCGCGATGCTGGCGCAGGTGCTGGAAGTCCAGGGCGCGACAGTCTCGAAGGCCGGCTTTGCCGATTTGGAACCGCCAGCCATTCGCCACCTCGAACTCGAAACCGTCGACACCGTCGTGGTCGGCTTCCTGAACCGGGATTCCGTCAAGCACGCCCGCTTTCTGGTTCGCCGGCTGAAGCGCGCGAAGGCAGCACTTCGGGTGGGAATCGTGTTCTGGTCGGAGACCGGCAGCGAGGGCAAGGAAACGGCGGCCAAGCTGGCCCAGGACATGAACGCCGATTTCGTGGCGCATGGCATGGTCGACGCCGTGCTGGGCGCGCTGTCAAACGAGCCGCCGGTTGCCCTCAAGCGCATCGCCAAACGCCGCATGCGGCGACAGCGGGCGGCGCCCAGGAAGGTTGCGGCCGCGGCGGCGGCGGGTTAGGGCCACCTTCGCCTTTGTTCGGCTACGGGGTGGGCAAGCCAGGGACCGATGGCCACAGAGCAAAGCGTATTGTGCCTGCTCCCGCTCGGGATCAATGTGGCGATTGTGGGGATCTGGGTGCGTCTTCTGTTCCCGTACGGTATCCAATCTTTCTGAGTCGTGATCCCGATCGGTAGCAAACTGGCTTGTATTTGGCCTTTGGAGAGATTATGTTCCCGTTCGGGATCAGGATCATGACCAAAACCACGCAGACGCCGACGACCGTTCCGCCAAATGCCATCGAGATTGCGCGCCGCGCCGCGCGATCCAATCCCGCGGATGCCGGCATACAAGCCGGGTTCGCCGAACATGTGGGCAATACACCGGGTGGGGCAAACGTCATCGTTCCTGTGACGAAGATCAAAGCCCTTGCGCCCGAAGTTCGGGTCACGCTGCCTCGTATGCTCGGCTCCGATGCGCAGGGGCAGGCCGAGGNNGTCGCCGGCGGACCTCGGCCGGCTGGTGCGTGCGGTCCGTGAGCGGCGGGATTTTTCGCAGCAGGAGTTCGCCGACCTCGCCGGGGTCGGCCGGCGCTTCCTGTCGGAGCTGGAGAACGGCAAGCCGACGTTGGAACTGGGCAAGGTGCTGAAGGTCACCAATGCCGCCGGCATTGTGCTCTTTGCCCGCGAACGCTGATGGATGCGCTGACACTCGACGTCCGGCTCGACGGATTCACCGAGCCGGTTGGCATCCTGGCGCGCGACGACAATGGCGGGGTCGCTTACGCCTACCGGCCGGACTATGTCGCCAATCCCGACGCCGTCGCCCTATCGTTGGCGCTGCCATTGACCGACGAGCCCTATGGCGATGTCGCCGCCAGGCCGTTCTTCGACAATCTGCTGCAGGAACGTGACGGTGCGCTGGCCGATATCATGGCCCGCGAGGGTCTCGCCCGCGATGACATCGCCGGCCTGCTGTTCCATCTCGGCAAGGACTGCGCCGGCGCCTTGTCGGTGCTGCCGGCCGGAGCCCCACCGGTCAAGCTGCCCGGAGACTATGGCAGCGACTATGTTCGGATCGGCATGGAACGGATGGTCGACATCGTCGATGCGCTGCACCGCCGTCGCCGCTTGCCGGACGGCACCGCCGACCCGTCGCCGCTGGCCGGGGTGCAGAGCAAGATCGCGCTGACCTACCTGCCCGACGGCTCCTTCGCCGAGCCGCGGCCGGGTTCGGGCGCGCCGACCACGCATATTTTGAAAGTCCCTGATCAGGGTCATCTCCACGATGCTCGCGATGAGGCCGAGGCGCTCGCGCTCTCGCGGGCGCTCGGCTTCGACACGGCCGACGCCACGGTTATGCCTTTCGGTGAGATGGAGGCGCTGCTGATTACCCGGTTCGACAGGGCGCTGACCGGCGACGGACGGATCGTGCGCATCCATCAGGAGGATTTCGCCCAGGCGCTCGGGCTGCCGGCGGCGCTGAAATACGAGCGGCGCGGAACGCCCGGCCGGCGCTTCGACGCACCGGCCATTCGCCGCGTGCTCGAGGCGACGGCGGATCCGGCCGGCGAGAAGGATATCTTCATCAAGGCAACGCTGTTCGATCTGATGATCGGCAACACCGATGGCCACGCCAAGAATTTCGCGCTTCTTCACGATAGAGGCGGGCGCGTCCGCATGGCGCCACGTTACGACCTGCTGCCGACCCGGCTCGACGCCAACCTGACCGAAGAACTGGCCTTCAGGATCGGCGCGGCGGACAGGCTGGCGGCGATCACCGCTGACGATTTCGCGGCCTTCCTGCAAGCGCTGGGTATCGAAAGCGCTGCCGCGCGCAAACGTATTCGTGCCGGCCATACGGCCGACATTGCGGCATCCCTGGCGCGGCAGCTCAATGGCCTCGACAAGCGGAACATGAAGCGCTTCGCCGATCTCATTGCGTCGAACACCGGCACGCTGACGGCGGCGTTCGGGCTGGTCGCGCCAGCGGCGGTGGAACAGCGGGACGCGTTTCTTGACCGAGCCGGCGGTTGGCTGATGAATTGAGAGCCGGCCGCTCGCAAGGAGCGACAGCATCGCCCACTCCGCAAAAAAAGGGAGAAGGGCGGTCGACGCTGCCATTTGGCATCGTCAGGTGCGGATGCGACGAAAAAGCGTTTCTACGATCACGTTGAACCGCTCCGGGTCATCAAACGCCCGGGCGGCAAGCATGGCTCCGTATACGGTCGCCATGAAAGCTTGTGCCTCGACCTCGGGGGATGCCTCGAGATGCACTGCCCCCTGCTTTACACCGAGCTCCAACAGCCGCTCCAGCCATTTGCCGAGGTCGACGAAATGACCGCGGACGGAAACTGCCACCTCTTCGGGCAGGCCGGGCAATTCGGCCGCCAGCACTGCAGCCAGGCAGAAGGGAGCGGACTGATCCTTGATACAGCGTTCCCAATACCCTGTATAAAACCGCAGCTGATCCAGTGCCGGCGAACCTTCCTCCAGCGCCGCACTCTGGGCTCGGATACCGGCGCGCGCTTGTTCGACGACTGCCACGACCAAATCGACTTTGGAGGGGAAGTGATGGTGAATGCTGGCCTTGCGGATACCAAAGCGCTCCGACAGGTCGGCATAGCTGAAGCCGTTGTAGCCGACACGCATGATCAGCTGGGCGGCTCCGCCAACCAATTTGCCCGCGGTGTCACTCGGTGCAGCGTTCATTGTCACCCTTCCGGTAGGTTGAGGTAGGAAATTTTGCCGGTCCTCGCAAGGTTTGTCCGAGCCCGCGGAACAGGAGCGCGGCTTGACCGCCAATCTCTTTCAAAAGGAGTGCGCCGTCCTCCAGGAAGACAGCGCACCACGCGTCAGCAGAAAACGACGTCAGGATATCGGACAGGTCTTCAATGAGCGCATCTAGCTGGCGATCCGCGGTGACTTCCGAAGGATGTCGCTCACCGTCAGCCACACCGCCGACACCAGGAAATAGAAAGCGCCGAACGCAGCGTAGGGCGCGACATTTGTGATGCCGATATCTTCAACGCCGCCGGCCATCTTCACAAAAAAGAGCCCGGCCAGTGCCGATTGAGCGCCGCTCAAGATCATCGCCCACTGCGCGCCGATGGTCTTCCAACGCCGCAGCGCGGTAATCAGTTGAAACAGGCCGGATAGAGCAGCCCAGACGCCGTAGACCGCGAGCACTGCGTTCATGCTGTTGGTTAGCGCGACAGCGACCGCCAAGGTGGCAAGCACGCTGATGACAAAATTCAGCAGCTGCGACTTATTGCGGCTCATCCCGCCTGTGCGTTGGGCATCGACGACATTCGCAAGGGCGTCCCAGGCAGGATACGCCACCAGCATGATCGCGGCCAAAGGCGGCATGGTCTTGGCGAGGGTAAAAGCCAGTGCGACCCATGCCGCAGAAACGCCGAACCGGACAAAATAATAGCTTTTGAGCCATGTGTTCGAAGCTTGGGTGAGAGTGTCAGTGTTTTGAATAGGCATACCGGTTTTCCAATGTTGGTTGATAGCGATCTACCTACTAGAAGGTAGACAAGTTTTGGTCAACCGATTTCACCGTTCATCGAGTAAGTTTGGCTGAGGGGGAGGGAGGGCCGTGGCCAGAGGCCGTGGGCGCCCCTGGGCGAGACTGCGCGGCATTGCAACGCCAGAAGAGCCGTGGCTGCCGGATCTCGATCGGACGTCATGCAACCTTTTGATTTTTAAGCCGTTACCGCCCTTATGTCAGGGGTTGAATCCAAGCCGAAACGGGCCGACGGCGCCAAACCACGCGGGGCTGGAAAATCGCGCCAAAAAAAAGCATCGGCTGTCGAAGCCGCGCTCGAGGCCGAAGGGCATGCCGCGCCCGAAGTCGACGGACAAGCCGCGCCGCCGCCGGATGCCGTCGATCCCGATCCGCAGCTGACGCCCGAGGAGGCCGAGCAGGCGCGCAAGAAATACCTGCTGACGCGTTTCTGGATCAGCGCACGCGGTTATTGGGGCCGCGGCGCCGACAGGCTCGCCTGGCCGTTCACAATCGGGGTGTTGGTGCTGATCTGCATCAACATCGGCTTCCAGTATGGGATCAATGTCTGGCACCGCTCGATTTTCGACGCCATTGAGCAGCGCAATGCCCGCACGGTCTATTTGCTCAGCGCCGTATTCGTGCCGCTCGTGCTCGGCAGCGGCAGCCTTGTCGTTGCACAAGTCTACCTGCGCATGACGATCCAGCGCCGCTGGCGTTCCTGGCTCACTACGGCGGTTATCGCGCGCTGGCTGGCAAACGGCCGCTACTACCAGCTGAACCTCGTCGGCGGCGACCACCAGAACCCCGAGGCCCGCATGACCGAGGATCTGCGCATCGCCACCGAGTCGCCCGTCGATTTCATCGCCGGTGTCCTCAACGCATTCCTGGTGGCCTCGACCTTCATCGTGGTGCTGTGGACGATCGGCGGCGCGCTCACCCTGCCGATCGGAGGGTCGAGCGTCACCGTTCCCGGCTTCCTGGTCATTACGGCGATCATCTATGCCGCCATCACCTCCACCTCGATGGTGGTCGTCGGCCGCAATTTCGTCCGCCTTTCCGAGCGGAAGAACCAGGCGGAGGCCGAACTGCGCTACACGCTGACGCGCGTGCGCGAAAACGGCGAGAGCATCGCCTTGCTGGGCGGCGAGGAGGAGGAGCGCAGCGGCATCGACAGGAATTTCGGCCATGTGCTGAGGCAATGGGCGCTGCTGACCGGCCAGCACATGCGCACCGCGCTGGTGTCGCAGGGGTCGAGCCTGTTTGCACCGGTCGTGCCGATTTTGCTTTGCGCGCCGAAATTTCTAGAAGGCTCGATGTCGCTCGGACAGGTCATGCAGGCTGCCTCCGCCTTTGGCATCGTGCAAGGCGCGTTCGGATGGCTGGTCGACAACTACCCGCGCCTTGCCGACTGGAACGCCTCCGCGCGGCGCATCGCCTCGCTGATGATGTCGCTCGACGGGCTCGAGCGCGCCGAGCTGAGCGATGCGCTCGGACGCATCAACCGAGGCGAAACCGAAGACGGCGCGATGCTCAGCCTCGACAATCTCTCCGTGACGCTGGACGACGGCACCGCCGTGGTCAAGGAGACCGAGGTTGCGATCGAGCCGGGTGAGCGGGTGCTGGTGGCGGGCGAATCCGGCTCAGGCAAGTCGACGCTGGTGCGGGCTATTGCGGGCCTGTGGCCGTGGGGCGGCGGCGGCGTCAATTTCCACGCCGGCAGGCGTCTGTTCATGCTGCCGCAACGCCCCTACATCCCCTCGGGGACCCTGCGCCGCGCGGTCGCCTATCCCGCGGCGGCGGATAAGTGGACGATCAAACAGATCAAGGCCGTCCTCGACAAGGTGGGCCTCACCTATCTTGCCGACAGGATCAAGGAAGAAGCGCCATGGGACCAGACGCTGTCGGGCGGCGAAAAGCAACGCCTCGCCTTCGCGCGCCTGCTGCTGCATCGCCCCGACATTGTCGTGCTGGATGAAGCGACCTCGGCGCTCGACGAGAAGAGCCAGGACAAGATGATGAAGATGGTGATCCGCGAATTGCCTGATGTCACCATCATCAGCGTGGCGCACCGCGCCGAGCTGGAGGCTTTCCACAGCCGCAAGATCACATTGGAGCGGCGCAAGGGCGGGGCAAAGCTCGTCAGCGATATCGATCTGGGCCAGAGCAAGGGCAAGCGCAACCTGCTCGGGCGCGCCTTGTGGGGCTCCGGCGCGTGGGGATCCGGCGCGCCCAAACGAAAGGCAAAAGGACCTTGAGCTGCTACCGGTCGACCATCGCCATGGCGCGCTCGGTGTAGCGCGGGCCGGAGATCTTTCCTGGCGCCAGCGCGTCGTCGAGCGCGGCCATTTCGGCGGCGTCGAGTTTCAGCGATGCGGCGGCGACATTTTCCTCCAGATATCTGATCCGCTTGGTGCCAGGGATCGGCACGATGTCGACGCCAAAACCGTTGCCCTTCTCCAGCAGCCAGGCCAATGCGATCTGGCCGGGCTTGACGCCCCGGGCTGTCGCGATGTCGCGCACCTTGGCCGCCGCCTCGACATTGGCGTCGTAGTTTTCGCCCTGGTAGCGCGGATCGTTGCGGCGGTAATCGCCTTCGGGATAGTCTTCCGCGCGCTTGACCTCGCCGGTCAGAAAACCACGGCCGAGCGGCGAGAACGGAACCAGGCCGATGCCGAGTTGTCTAAGCAGCGGGATGATCTCCGGCTCGAGATTGCGCTCCCACAGCGAATACTCGCTCTGCACCGCCGACACTGGATGCACGGCATGCGCCCGGCGGATGTTGGCCGCGCCTGCCTCCGACAGGCCGAAGAAGCGCACCTTGCCTTGCTCGACAAGTTTGCCGACGGCGCCCGCGACATCCTCCATCGGCACCGCCGGGTCGACGCGGTGCTGGTAGAGAAGGTCGATATGGTCGGTGGCGAGCCGGCCGAGCGAGGCTTCCACGGCCTCGCTTATATGCTCGGGCCGGCTATCGGTGCCGACCTGCTTGCCGTTTTCGATGCGGAAGCCGAATTTTGTGGCGATGGTCACATGGTCGCGCTTGCCCTTCAACGCCCGGCCGAGCAGGGCCTCGTTGGTGTAAGGACCATAGACCTCGGCGGTGTCGAGGAAGGTGCAGCCGAGCTCGATGGCGCGATGCAGCGTGGCGATGGATTCGGCCTCGTCGGCCGGGCCGTAGGACTGGCTCATGCCCATGCAGCCGAGGCCGACGGCCGAGACCCGCAGTCCCTGGCTGCCGAGCTTGCGTGTTTTCAGGGTCATTGGGGCGCTCTCCGGCGGGTTGCAGAAACTATGGCGTTGGCTGATTTTGTCGACACGCCCTACTCGACAAGGATGTGGGCTTCACGCGCGGCTTCGACAAGCGCTTCCCTGGCGATCTCGGCGGCAACATCGCCGCTCGTCGCCCGGCGGCAGGCGCGCAATGCCGATTGATGTTTCGGACTGCCGGCGTCACGCCAATGTGTCGTGAGCAATTCAATGGCTTGCTGTGTATTGGACAGATGGCGGATGGAACCGGTGACACCGACAGACACCGCCACGGGTTTGGAAAACCATGCAGTTTGCATTGGAACCTCGACTGGGCTCATTGGAACCTCGACTGGGCTGAAGCGATAAACGCTTTTGGCAGTCCAAGGTTTCGTCACTCTGGCGTGAAAGTTCCGAAACAGGCGTTCTTCAACGAACCATCCACATTGAGAGACGCCCGGTCTGTTCGCCTTTCGGCGCCGCTCACATGTTCGAGGCGACGTCGCGGGTGGGCGGTGGCTTCGGCTTGTGGGCAGCACACTGCCTTGTCGTTTGTTCGGCGAGGCGGGGCGCGGTCTTGACCGTGGCCGTGGTCTTGAGCGCTTGCGTCTTGCGGCGCTTGGGCCAGCTGGATGACAATTCGGCAAGGAGACTGCGCAGGTCTTTCACGACGTCCTCCTCTTGTAAGGCGACGGGACAATTTCCGTCAGCCCAACTTGTTCCACCGAAAAGACCTGAAAAGACCTGAAAAGACAAGAAGGCGCCCCTCCGGGCGTATCGGCCCGCCGGTTGCCTTCTCTATTGGATCGAAGGTGCGCGAGGCAGACCGCGCGGGGCGTTCGCGCGCTCTCCATCGTCATCGGCATCAGTTGGCTGCGACCGATGACTGGCGCCGGCAGATATGCCGGGGCCTGCTCTCGCCTCTACAGGATGTTGGTCGTCACTTCGACGACGATGGCGGCACCTTCCAGCGTGCCGTTGGTCACATGCACGACACGCGATACCCGTAGGTCCTGCGTCGTTCCGTCGATCGACAGTGAAACGCTTTCGCCGATCCGGGGAACTGCCTGGAAAACGGCATCGGCTGCTTCCGGACGGTTGTCGATCGATATGCGGCAGTTGACGGTCATGAGATGTCTCCTGTGTCTGACGGGCGCCCCGGTCGTCAACGCAGGGTCCGCGAAATGGTTTCAGGAGCGCCAGATGCAACTTAGTGGCGCGCGAATTCGTACATCAGGAATTGCTCCATTGTTCATCGTAGCGGAGCAACCGGCTCGCTGGGGATGGCGTTGGGGCTGCCCCGGCGAGCTTGATCCTCGTTGCCATCGGCGTTGCGCCGGCAAGACCAGCGTCATCGGTGATGGCAAAGCGGGCCGGGGACTTCGGAGTCCTGCCTCTGCTCATTTCGTCGCCCGCGGCACGAGATAGCTCGTCGCAGGGCCGTCTCCAATTCCTCGCGTGACCACGACCGTGGTGTAGTTTGCCGGTAATGAAGCGGTGACGGTCGGATCGACTGACCGGCACCTTCCAACGATTTCCCCATTGGGCGAACTTGCCAACCTGTGGCCAAAGACGCTCGGCATTGATCAAGCGAGGCATACAGTGTCGGCGCCATATCGACGGGTTTGCAGATTGACGCCTCTCCCGGGCTGCAGGAGAGCAAAAGCATCACTGCCTGGGTTGCCGGATCCATTCTTTGAGTTCCCATGTTGAACGAGCCTCAACGTGGAAGTGCGACCTTGGTTTCGCTGTCGCTAAAATATGGGAGTCGCATTGCCTGGCGGGCTCATGGGCTCGAACCACGGTTCACGCGGTCAAAGGGAGTTCCTATCGCCTCTTTCGGGGGCATGGTGTCACTGGGGTGAGAAGGGGACGAGTTTCGGTGACCGCAATTCCCCGGCCATTTTTGCCGCCTGGAAAATTGTCATCAAAACCAGGATTGGCTCACCCTCAGTCGGGTTGATGGTCAGGACCACACGGCCAAGCTCGTCGCTCATGCCGCAAGACCAGTCCTTGACCGCAATCATTTTTCTCCCGGCCATATCCTTCTCCCGGACGGGAGGCACCTCGCGGCTACACCGTCTGGAGCTGTTCGATAGGACCTTCGCCTGACATTGCAGTCAGCCGCACGGCGGCAAATGCTGCCAAAGCCATGAAAACCGCCGCGATGTTCAGGAGCATTGTTGATGCAAAGATGCCCCCGCTCTGGTCAAAGCAAATCAGTTCCATGGCACTGCACCCCTTCAAGCCACCAACAGCCCACATGATGATCCTGCTTGAAGGCAAATACAAGCATACGCTAATAAGTATGGGTTGGAGCGGTTTCTCTGGAGGATCAGGTGAGCTTTCTTCGCCCCCGGAAAAAACCGAAAAAGGCCTACCCGAACAGCGATCGGTTTGGAGAGGACGGTCGGCGGTTCTATAGTGCCTATGCCAGCACAGATCGAAAGCAGCCGGTTAAGACCCGCAAGCAGAGACACCTGGCGCTGATCTTGGGTGGGGCGGCAGTCACCGGCATAGTGAGCGTGTTGATGTATTTGATATCGGCGGGCTAGGCCATGCGCGCCGATTCGAAATGATCGATCTGCTCTCTGCGGTCGAGGTATGCCAAGCGCTTGATTTTGGTTCCCGCTCATGGGCTCGAACCACGATTCACGCCTTCAAAGGGCGCTGTCCTACCATTAGACGAAGCGGGAAAATGCAAGTCGCACCCACACCCCTAGCCGGTTCGCGCGCCGGGATCAACGCAGTGCGGCGGCAAAGCTGTGTGACCGGCAACGGCATCAGTCCGGAAAGTTGTTGACAGGTTCCTCGCAGCGGTAGACCGGGCAGTGGCCGTCACGGGTGGGCACATAGGCCGACATCGGTACTTCTGGCCAGTCGCATTCGTTGCCGAACTGCCTGACATAGCGGTCATAAGTGTTGGGGCCGGTGGTCAGCACCACGGCGCGGTGGCTTTGGATCAGTTGCTGGAGCTGACCGCAACTCATCGTGCGGGTATCGGGCCGGGCGTCGGCCAGGCTGGTCGCGGCAAACAGGATCGCTGCCGTCATCAAGGCAATTCGGCGGATGGGCATGGCGGTTTCCTCGAGCTGATGTGTCACGCGAAACTCGCATCCCGGCCGGTGGTTCCGCAACAGCCGGCTGGCCGTCTTTGGCGGCGCAACCAAATGGCGCGTCGCGCATTGCTGGGGATGGACAGCAGGAAGCCTTACGAAACCCCGCAATGGCGGCCCGGAAACGGGGATCGCGAAGCCATGTGCTGTTCCTTCTGCGGCGGCCGCGACCACCACTATGAGGATTGCCCGCAACGGGACGCTTCGGCCGATGTTCCGGTTGACGCCCCGGACGACGTCACCCCCAAACCGAACTGAAGTCGGGTCCGAGTCTCTGCTGCGAATGTCGCGGAATGTTCTTCCCCCTTGCAACCAAAATGTCCCGCCACGCATTGCAGGGCATGGACGGAAATCCCGCATGGACCCAGGAGGTTGGCTGATGCGGGGAAAGGTGGGGCAATGACGGAATTGGCAAGCGTCGATGGCATGCTCGAAACCAACGCCGACGCACGGCTGGCGGCGATCGTCGATTCGTCCTACGACGCCATCATCAGCAAGGATCTGAACAGCGTCATCACCAGCTGGAACGGGGCAGCGCGGAGCATGTTCGGCTACACCGCCGAGGAGGCCGTGGGCCGGTCCGTGCTCATGCTCATTCCCGATCACCTCAGGGATGAAGAGGCCGATATCATCGGCCGGGTTCGCAGTGGCGAAGTCGTGGCCAGCTATGAGACGATCCGGCGACGCAAGGATGGCGGAATCATTGCCGTTTCGCTGACCGTCTCGCCGATCAGGAATGCATCGGGCGAGATCATCGGCGCCTCCAAGATCGCCCGCGACATCACCGCGACCAAGGAGAGCGAGCGCCGGATCCGGCTGTTGCTGCGCGAGGTGAACCATCGCGTCAAGAACCAGTTCGCGGTGATCCTCTCGATGGTCAGGGAGACAAGCAAACGCTCGACCGATCCGCGCGAGTTCGAGGCGCTGATCCGTTCCCGCATCATGGCGCTGTCGCGGTCGCACGATCTGCTGGTGAACTCGGAATGGGCGGGCGCCAGCCTCTTCGACCTCATCCAGGAGCAGCTCAAGCCGTTCGGGCACGAGGAGCAGGTATCGCTCTCCGGACCGCTTTTGACCTTGCAGCCGAACGCCGTGCAAAATCTCGGAATGGCATTTCATGAGCTCGGCACCAACTCTTCCAAATATGGCGCTCTGGCTGGTGGAGAAGGGCGGCTCGAGATCACCTGGCAGATCGCCACCGGTGTTTCGGGAAAGCGGGAAATCCATCTCGTCTGGGACGAGACGATGCCGGTGCATGAAGGGGAGCGGCCAGGGGGACGGCAAGACGAATACACGCGCAAGGGTTTTGGCACCGTCGTCCTGCAGCGGGTCGCGCCGCAATCGCTGAACGGCTCGGCGGTGCTGGAGCGCAGCCCTGGCCATCTCAGCTGGTCGCTGACGGCGCCGCTGGAATCGATCATCGTTCCGCAGCTCGGCGCCGAAATCCCTGCTGCCGAGCCGTCTTTCGGCCCCTGAAGGTCCGGCTCGGTCAATCGAAACAACCATCGGGCGGACTGATCCTGCCGGCTTCCGCATCGGCCGGGCGGAAGCGGCCAACCTTTTTCGTTGACAGGCGTTGTCGCTGTGAAGGGAAAGGTCGCCGCGGGCGGCCGTGACAGGAAGAAGGAGGCCGAGATGAGAATTCTCACCGTCGTCCCATTCAGTCTGATGCTGGCGCTGGCCATACCGGCCGCGGCCCAGCAGCAGAACGACAGCCAGGCGCCGCAGGCCGACAAATGCCGGGTCCAGATGGAGCAAGGCGCAAAACAGCAGCCTGGCAGCGACAATCTGACGGAGACGCTCAACGATTGCGGCGGTGTGCTGAAACCGCCCGCCACCGGCGACCAGGGAATGGCAGCGCCGGCGCCCGACGAAGGCAAGACGCCGGTGATCAAGCCAGACGAAGTCCCGGCCCAGCCACCGAAGCAATAAAGGCAGGTCGCGCCGGTATCATCGCTCAAGCTAATGGAACCTCGGTTTCCTAGGAACGTTTCTCTCGCGACTGGAATTTGGAGAAATTATTGTGAGAGATATTGCGACCACGGCCACATTGCTTGCCTCGATTGCCGTTGTGATTGCTTTGGTTCTGCTGGCGCCAAAGAGCTTTGGCTTTGAAACCTCTCACCCGATCGTACAGGGCGAGCTTCCTGCGGAATAATCGGATCGATTATTCGGAGTGATTCAGGATCGATTTCGAAAAATGCAGGCGAGGCATGAGTGCCTCGCCTGCTTTTTCATGGATTGAAACGTCTACCGAACGAGTATGCCGGCATGGTTGCAGAGCGCCGCGAAGGCTTCCTGCGCCTCGGCGGCACCTGCCTTGCTTTCCAACGCTGCTTCGACCTGTTCGCGCGCAGCCTGATAGAACGGGCTGCGCTTGGCCTGCGGCCAGTCGATGAGGATTTCGCTGGCATCCCCGAGCGTGGTGATGTCGCGGATCGTGTCGGAGCCATGCGGTCGGATCCGCATCGGCGTGGGCAGCATCAAGTCGGCCATGTCCTGCTTCCGCTACTGGAGGAATTTTGCTTCGCGCGCGGCGTCGATCATCGCCCGCATCGCCTTTTCCGGCGGCGTCCAGCCGTCCAGCGCATCGCGACAGCTGCGCAACGCCGCCCGGTAGCGCCGGCTCCGGCCAGCCGGCCAGTCGCCGAGGCATTCCAGGCCTTCCCAGGCACTGCGCACCACACGCTCACGCTCCGGGGCAAACTTCAACCTGATGGGCCGGGGAAACATCTTGTCGTTCAACGGTCGTCTCCGTGACTGATGCATGCTCGGCGACATGCA
This sequence comes from Mesorhizobium norvegicum, assembly GCF_004919685.1. Lineage (GTDB taxonomy): Bacteria > Pseudomonadota > Alphaproteobacteria > Rhizobiales > Rhizobiaceae > Mesorhizobium > Mesorhizobium norvegicum. The sequence continues at coordinate 15,533 of NZ_SMYZ01000027.1, forward strand.
CGAGAGGCGTCCAGTAACGTCGGCGGCAGGGCAGGGTTCCCTGCGCCAGAGATCAAATCTCACTCGGCCGCATCGACGTCCGACAGCGACCTCGGCGCCGGCACTTCGGCGCTGTGCGCCGCCGGCCGGTCATGCTCGAACTGTTCGGTGCCGGGCAAGGCATGCAGCCAGGCCTCGCGCCTTGAGGTCCACAATTCATATTCGGGTACGAGATCGGTCGGCGCGATATCGAGGCTGCCGATCATCACCTCGGCTTCGTTGTCGTCGACCCAGGCGACGCGGCCGCCGCAGGTCGGACAAAAGCTGCGCGTGCCATAGGAACTGACGAGGCCTGTCGTCTCGAAGGCCTCGCGCGGCCAGATGGCAAAGGCCGAATAGGCAGAGCCGCCGGCCTTGCGGCAATCCTTGCAATGGCAAAGACCAATGCGCAGCGGCGCACCGCTGACCGAGAACTGCACGCCGCCGCACAGGCAACTGCCGGTCCTGCGTATGGTGTCGGACATGGCAACCTCCCTCATTGCGTGGCGCTGCGGGCCGGGTGGGACAGGTGCAGAGTTGCAGCCCCGTCCCGATCCCGGGGAAAGGCTCTAGCCGCGCGCCGCCATATGGGCATCGAGCTTCTTGCGCGATGGCCCGTAGCGCTTGATGATGGTCTGCGCCTCGCTTGGCGGAATGCCGTATTTGCGGGCAAAGGCAGCGACCTCGTAAGGCTCTTCGCTCGAGACCAGCTTGCGGTCCTGTTTCGTCTTCGACTTGTCGTCAGCCATCTCAGGCCTCACTTTCTGTTGTCGGGGAAACGCGCAGCCGTCGGCGCCCGATCCCGCGATCAACAGGACATAACACAGATCGGCGTCGCTGGTTCCACCGGCACGACAATAACGCGATGGTATCGTTCGTTTCGGTGGACCCAGGATCGGCCGGGCCTCAACGTCGTCATCCCTGGGCGAAGCAGGAGCGAAGCTCCGTCGCGCAGCCCCTGGGATCCATGCCGTGACATTAGTCGAGGAGCACAGCGGAGCAGAATTTGGCCCCGTGGAGACGCCCGGAAGTCGCGGCATGGATCCTCGGGTCTGCGCTGCGTCGCTACGCTCATTGCTCCGCCCGTGGATGACGAAGCGACGGGCGTCTGCGCCCATGGCGAGGAACGATTAGCCAGGTTCGCAATCGGCTCGTATCAGGCCGATGGCCGCATCGGGTCGGCGTCGGAAAGGTGATCGCCGTCACATTCGGAGCATGCGGTGCTGACTCCGGGGCAGCCGCGCTGGTGCGTGCCGGCGGGGCAGCAATTGCCATTGGAACTCGTCCAGCGCGGGCATTGGAAGATTTGGCCGGCGCCGCCGCAGCCGCTGCATTCAAGTGCCGTCGACTGGACGGCAAGGGATTTTGCCCTGAACCTGACGCTTATGCTCAATTCCCACCCGCCCGAAATAACTGCACCGGTACATGCCTGTGCATTAGCCCCGGCTAACAATAGCACTTTCGTGATTACCAACAAGTTTCATGATTCTCACGGGATGCCTGGGAAGGCCGTGCGGGCCGGGCGCGGTCAGGCCGGCTTCAGGCGCATCGCCGCGAGATACATCAGCGCCGAGGCGGCCTGCCCGCGGTCCCAGCCGGCGGCCTCGACCTTGTCGAGCAGCGCGTCGAGATGGGGAACGAGCATCTCCCTGCACTCCTGCTCATAGGCGGTGCTCATCGCCTGATGCTGCGGTGCGCCGATGGTCAATGCCTTGGCCATGTCCGATTCCCCCTTTGAGCGGGCAATAATGTACCGTCAGCCGGCAAACCGAAAACACGGTGCATGGTTTCAAGAGGCATCCAGGATCCCTGGCGGAGCGCCTGCATCGCGCTTGTCGAGAAAAAATTGGCCTGATGTGTCGGGCCTGGCAATCGTCGCGCGTCCTAGGAGCGACCAACCTGCAACGCTGGAGAACGAGCATGTCGTCGCAAATCACCCAATCGCCGTGGCAGACCGCGGCCCTTCTCATCGCCCGGCTGATCTTCGCCGGCGTCTTCCTGATGGCCGTGACGTTCAAATTCATGGGCATGGAGGCGACCGCCGGCTACATCGCCGCCGCTGGCTTTCCGTTTCCGCTGTTGCTGGCCTGGTGCGCGGCGATCCTGGAAGTCGCCCTGGTGCTGTGCTTCCTGACCGGCGCCTTCTTCAGCCAGGCGGCCCTGATTGCCGCCGCCTATGTGCTGTTCCTCGCCCTTGCCTTCCACGGACCCAGCCACTGGGCCGGCAACCAGGCCGAGTTCGGCTTCTTCATCGACCATTTTTCCTTCCTGGCCGGACTGCTGTTCGCGGCGGTGCATGGTCCGGGTAAGGTGCTTTCGCTGAATCTGGGATGGCCGGGCCGGGCTTGAGGCGCGGGCATGCGGCCCGAGCAAGGCAGCTAGCGCAGTCTGGCCGAGGCGAAGGCCGGCTAGCGGCCCTGCAGGATTTTGATCACCTTGCTGCTGTCGGCCGATGGCGACGAGAGATTGCGGTAGTCAGCATAGGTTATGCGTCCTCTGGCGACGGCATTCCAAAGGCGATTGCAGATCGTTGCCGGCAAGCGTTCCAGGCTGACATTGGCGACTTCGGCAACGGTTTTTCTCTCGGCCAGCGGCAGTGTAGCCTGGTTCGCAATGCACTCCCTGATGACTTTGGCCTTGATCGCCGGGCTGCCGCTGACGACGGCCTGGGCGTTGTTGAACTCGCCCTCGCTGACGGTTGTGCAGCCGGCGAGCATGACGGCGCCAAGCAACAAGGTGCCAAAGCGCGATTCAAATCTCATGTGTCCCCCCGAAGAAATCACCAGGCAATCAACAAGCCCGCAACCAAGCAAAACTCCGTGACATCGGCAAGACGTTCGATAAATCACGCCGACGGATAATGTTGGGCCAATGGTTTGGCTTGCCCGAAACTTCGACCTCGACCGGGATCGGGTAGTGCTCGACATGATCTACGTCATGCGACGCTCCCATCTCCTCGGCACGCCGGGAGGAGGTTGGCAATCGTGCCCTCACATCTGGTCGTTGTGCGTCAGGTTCGAAAGGACAGCAATGACTTATCTGCCACCCAGCGTGCAGGCGGTGCGGCCGGCCGTGCTCTGAGGTATGAGCGTGACAAAACGATGGATGTCATCACGATTTGATACGCGCCAATGATGGCGCCGACGACAGGCAGCATCAAAGACGCGAGGCCTGAATCTTCTGGATCGATGCCCATCAGGGAGCACAGCAACATCAATATCGCTATGACCAATACCGTGAGCAAGCCGAACGAGATGAGCAGACGCGGAAACGCATAGCCGAACACTTTGGAGCCGCGTTGGCCGGCAACTGCAAGCGTCTGGTCATCATCGGCAATGACCGCGGGCAACATCGTGCCCCATTTTGCGAACGCAGCGATGCCGGAAAAAACCCAGACAAGAAGCGCTGCCAGCATGGCGATGGACGGACGGATGCCGCCGATGACCATGACAATCCCAAACGCAAGTGGACCTATTGCGCCGAGGAAGCCGAGCAACAGGCAACGCTTCACGAAAGTGAAGAATGCCTTGGGCCGTTCCTTCAGCCAATCGGATACCTGGTTGGGGTCAAGCTGCGTCAGGACGGCGATGTGAGCAGGAATAGCCAAGAAGGTCGAAATCATTACACCGATGAAGATTGAAGCTCCGGAGTTGATGTGTATGAACCTGTCGAGCAACGCCAATCCGCCGGCCAGGCAGATGTATTGGACAACCCATTTCCAGTTGCGGATATAAACTTCGAGCGAAGCCACCCAAATATTGCCTTCCACCAACACCCGTCTCCCATCATCACCCCGACTTGCGATCAGTATCGCCACCGCGTTGCGGTTTTCTTAATTGCATTAGATCAATTTTCATCTTGACGACTTCGAGATCGCCAAAGAATTCGGAGCGGATCAAAGCGTGCAGCGGGCGCGCAACGAATAGAGGTGGTTGATCGATGCGACGGCCGTCAGCCTTCGAGTTGCAGCTTGGCGACGTTCAGGGCGATTTGCTGCCGTGGCTATGGTCGAAAAAGCGCGAACGACGTTTCCGCTCCGGCGGGCGGCGCGGAATCGGTTTCGGCCGGGATGGCCGGGCCGTGTTGAGCCACGGGTAATGGCCTATTCCTGCGTCAGGCGCTCGCCATATTCGCGCCACAGCGCCTTCACCTCCAGGCTGCCGAGGCGGGGGGCCGAAGGATCGCTCGAAATGATAGCGACGGCGCTGATATCGTATTGGGGATAGGCGTGGGCGACGAAGCGGATCGCTTCGCCGAGCGAGCGCACGCGGATGATCGGGTCGGCCTGGCCCTGGCCGGTGCTGCGCACCCCGGAGACCGTGGCCGGCGCATGCCGCATCCTGAACACCGATGCCATGGCTGGTCTGTCCATCGTCCTCTCCCACAAGGGCGTGTGACGGGAATCATTCCATGAGCTTTGTCTAATGATTTCACAGGTGCCGGCTCATGACCAGCCGGCCGCAAAAGCGGGAGTTCCACGGGCTTTGCCGGCACCGGTCCGTTGTCCGCTCCCTTGGCGCCCTCAGAGCTGGTCGTTGTAGGGTTCCTTGATCTTGCCGACCATGCGGGCCAGCTTCGAAAAGGAGGGCATGTCCGCCTCCGGCTGGCACTGATTGGCGAGCTCCAGCAGCCGGATCGGGAAGTTGACGGCGTCACGGCTGGACGCGGACATGCCTTCGGATCGCTCCTGGTTGGTTTCGCCGGCCTCGGTCTTGCGCAAGGCCATGTCGATTTCCTCACATGTCAGCACCCCCTTTTGAACCAGGAGGCGGTTGACCGACGCGACGGCCATCAGCAGGCCTTCGAGTTGCAGATTGGCGACATTCATGGCGATTGCTCCCGTGGCTACAATCGAAACGCGCGAGCAGCCTTTTCGCTCCGAAGGGCGCAGCGAGGCGATGCCTTGGCAAGTCTTCAGGATCTTGCCCGAAAATTCGGTCTAGGAATTTTTTCTTAGAAAGTCGTTGACGGGGTGAGGGCAGCTTTGCCTTCCAGACGCTGAACCCTGTCGTTGGAGCCAGCGACATCGTTCTCAGCTTCTATCAGTCGGATGACATCGTTGGCGATATTCGGGACGCCACGCAAGACATCATCGACCAAGCCCAGGCCGCGGCCAATGTCGCAACCGAGGCGATGACAACAGTGATCGATCCGCAATTCGCCACGCTCGCTGCCGCCCAGGCGTTTTCGCCGGTCATCGCCCCGACCTACATCCGCACCGCATTCTACGACAGCCACCAGGTGGCGGGCAGCGGCGCGGTTTACCGCAAGAACGGAACCACGGCCGGGGATCTGGTGATCACCTTGAGCGATGGCGCGACGCTGGCGGGGTATACGCTGTCAGACACGCCTCTTGCTTCACAGAAAGGCGCTCGCAAGAATAACTACAATGACGATGCGCCAGCCGTGCAGGCGGCGCACGACCTGGCGCTGGGCGGGGTCAGGCTGCCAGCCGGTTCCTACAAAATGGTGCCAGGTTCGGTCTCACCTTTCACCTTCGGCAATTTCCCTTCGGTGAATGTCTATCGTGCGGTTGCGCTGACTGCGGACAACGTTACTTTCAGTGGCCATGAGGCGGTGTTGCACGGCGTGAGCCGGGCCAGTGTTATCGCGGCGGATGTCCAGCCAGTCTTCTCGACTGACAAGAACATGACCGTCGGTGCTCGGAAGAACATCACGTTTGATGGTGTTACCTTCGATCCTGAAAATAATGCCGATGCCACGAACAGCAACCAGCGCTTTGTCTATGCAGTCGGCGTCGACGGGCTGAGGTTTCTGGATACCAAGGGTGGTTCCAGCGGCAGCCGGCGTGGCTACTACGCCCACATCCAGAACAGCAAGAATGTGCAGGTCGATGGGCATCGTCACCAGAAGGTGACGGGCGGCTTCAATGTTCGCTATGTCGACGGCTTCGTGATGACAAATTTCCTTTTCGAAGATTTCTCGGAAGCGATCGATCTCGACGGCGCCAGCCAACGTGTCGTCATCCGCAATGGAGTGTTTAAGTCGACCTCGCGCGTGAACCAGTGCATCGACGTCAACGACCAGGTCGACGCTTCGATCGGCGATTTTTCAGTCAACAACACCGGAAACATCGTCACCGTAAACTACAAGACGACGACGCCCGATACCTTTGCGGAATATGTCGCAGGCACGATTGTCAGGAATTTCCAGGTCGGGAAGCGCATCCTTCTGTCAAATATCTCCGGCTCGGCGGTCGGTTCAGCGGCCATTCCGGCTTTTTACATCGGGTGGGATTGGTCGGCAGGGAATCATGCCGGAGCGGCCCCGGTGCAGGACATTACCCTACAGAACATTGTGCTCGACGATCACGGCTACTTCGATATTCGCGAGGCGGTCAACCTGAAGCTCAAAGATATTACCTCCTATCGGGCACAATGCGGCTTCAACCATGCCGTGAACTGTATTTCGGCCGCGTCGAATGCCGATCAGATCGCCTGGTCTGATCTCGACGTCGATATCGACGGACTGCGCATCGAGGCATCTGACAAAGGCGGCCTGAATATTTCTACACCTTCACAGGCCAAGGTTCGTCGGCTGATCACGCGGGGCAACAACACGCTTGGTGGCACACTTACGGACCTAACAATCACGGGGCTCGCCACTCGCGCCGGACGCGCTTCCGTCGACGAGTGCGATATCGGCGGTAATGTGGTGCTGAACGGCGATAGCACCGCCGTAGCGGCTTGGGCTGGTGACACGATCTACAAGCGCAACGCTATTGTTACCAACGGCGGGAATTTCTATCGCGCGACAGCGGAGGGGAAATCAGCCAGCAGCGGCGGGCCAACCGGAACGGCGCTTTCCGTCATAGATGACGGCTCGACATCTATTGCCGTGTGGGCGGCGTCGACGGTTTACGCCGTGGATGCAGTGCGATCGAACGGTGGCGCGTATTTTATCTGCGTGACGGCAGGCACTTCGGCGGTTGCAGGTGGTCCGGCTGGGACGGATCATCGGATCGCCGATGGCACTGTGGTTTGGCGGCCATTTGGCGGCGCGGTGAAGTGGGAATATCTGCTTTATCCGTATTCTCTTAGATGGGGGAAAAACAATCACGTCAAGGGAACGGTTACACTCCAAGGTGACGCGCAGAAGTACATATTCGGCGAAAGCATCGCCGCTCAACTCGGCGATTACGCTGCAACCGGGTTGATAAACAAGAGCATGTTCGTAGCGCGTCGCCGTGGCCGGATTGTTCGAGCCAGCTACCAAGTGACTGCCGATGCGATCGCCGATGCAGCCAATTACCGGAACTTGATCTTGCGACGCCTTCGGGCAGGTGCTTCGGCAAACGTGTCGACCATTGATACCAGCGTAACAGGGCTGACTGCGTTCGTCATGCGCGACGGCGCTGTTACTGCCAACTCGGCTGGCGCTGACCTGGAGCCGGGCGACATCATATTCGTCAACTCGAACTCAGCCGGCACAGGCAGGGCTCTGACGGGACTTGGCGTGACAGTTGAGTTCATTGAGTTTTGAGCCGCAATCAGGACCGCCGATCGAGCAAGCATCGGAGGTGCTTTCAACGTGGATCAGCGTGCAGCGTGAGTCGCGATCGCCACGAAAAATGAGGACCATGTCTAGCGAGCCCACGTGGCGCTGGCCGGCAACTTTATTTGGAGAGCTTCAGCATTTTGCGTTTCGTCTGACAATAATGAAGGTGCTATTGCACTTGTCGCCAAGAATCAAAGAGGCGTTCGAATGCGTCCCATTCGCCAACTCTGGTTCCCCACGTTGCTCTTTCTAGCCCCGGTGCTCTTCTTCGCGGCTTCTCGAACCGACTATGCGAATTATGCCTCGTATGCTTTGGAAGGTGATATCGTCGCCTACTCGAGAGATTTCGCCTATGCGAACAGGGCAACGTTCCTAGTCTATATGACGGCTGTGGCGCACGAGCCCGTGTTCATCGCCATGCATTGGATATACGCCAACCTGGGGTTTTCGATCTCTGACAGCATGCTAGCCAACAGCATGGTCATGGTTTCAGTGTACTATCTTTACTCGATCAGACAAAGCGATAGCGTAATGCTTGGTGCGATATCGACTGTCGGCCTAATCATGCTGCCATGGTTCGAGCAACTGGGCCAAAACACGTTGCGTCAAGGATTTTCGCTTATCTTCATTATCGCATTCTTTTTGGCGATCAATGGCGGTAAGAGATACCGAGCAATCTTCTTTGCTATCTTTGCGATTGGTAGCCACTATAGCGCTATTCTATTCGTTGCAATCTATGTATTGGCAGATTTTGTTCCTCGATCAGGAAAATTGATCGTTGGTGTAGTTGCCTTGATTTTCGCTGGTTACATTACAAACTCCATCTCTAGTATCTCTAATATCATAATTGCCCCGATTTTGGCGCAGGCCGGTCTGTACACTCAGTACTCTTCCGACATGTTTGTGAATTATCGGGTAGGATTTAAGGTTTTGTTTTTTGCCTATTCGCTAGTCCAGTGCGTCGCAAGTGTCTTGTTGATCAAGAGGGCGGCAAAGAAGTCGGATGAGCGCTTGGGAAAATATTGTATCCTCATGACCGTTATATACATGTTGGCGAGCGGACTACCTTACTACAACCGGGTCGCCATGATGCCCATGCTTTTGCTCCCGGTGGTGCTAGTGACGCTGTATGCACGTATAATCGCGCCGCGCCGTTTTTTTCGGCACACCGATCCCCGTACTGAAACTCGCTCGTCCAGCCGCTGGCAAGGCGCTTAACTCACCCACGGCTTGCTCGGTTCTCGCGCAGTCTTCTGCCTAGCCTGATCACCGCTTGAGCATCGCTCTGCGCATCGACTGACGTGCCGCGCGCGGTCTTCGCGTCTCCTCGACCGTGCAATTCCCCATCGGCCCTCCCGAACAATCTTCAAAGGAACCATCACCATGGACCGCAACTTCGCGCGGGCGCTTGCGCTTGTTCTCAAATCGGAAGGCGGGTGGTCGGACAATCCGGCTGATCCCGGCGGCGCGACCATGAAGGGGGTGACGCTCGCCAATTTCCGTCGCTACGTGAAGGCCGACGCGACAATGGCGGACCTGCGCAGCATCAGCGACGCGCAGGTCGCCGCCGTCTACCGGCGTTTCTACTGGGACGCAGTGCTCGGCGCCGAGCTGCCCGACGGTGTCGACCATGCCGTGTTCGATTTCGCGGTGAACAGCGGGCCTGGCCGGGCGGCGAAATATTTGCAGGCGGCCGTCGGTGTTGCCCAGGACGGCCGGATCGGGCCGGCGACCCTTGCCGCGGTCAAGGCAAGGCCGGCCGGTGTCATCATCGATGCGCTCTGCGATGCGCGGCTGGCGTTTCTCCAACGGCTGCCGACATGGAAAACCTTCGGACGCGGCTGGTCCGATCGCGTCAGGTCGGTGCGGGTTCAGGCCTTGCTGATGTCGGCGCAACGACCGGTGGCACCGGTGGCCGCGTCGGCGCCCAGGGTCGAAACGCCCGCTGGTGGGGCGCCGGCGGTCCAGCCCGTGCCGCCGGCACCGCCATCCAGCGGCAAGACGGCGGCCGCGGCCGGCATTCTCGTCCTCATTGCCGGAGCGCTCGCGGCCTTCTGGCATCACGTCACCGGGTTTTTCGGGGGCCTCTTCTGATGACATGCTTCAACACCAACGCGCTGCACAATCTTCTCAACACGCTGATCGCGATCATCTGCGGTGGTGCCCTGGCCGGCTTCGACTGGACGATGTTCGGCGTCAGCGACCGCACCGCGCTTCAGATCAGCGGCGCCATTGCCCTTGCCAAGATCATCATCAACGCGGTGCGTGACGGCCCGCGCGGCATGGTCGCACCGCCGGCCAAGGAGACATGAGATGGGAACACTCGCACTGCTTGGCCAGTTCTGGCCGTATCTCGCTGCAATGGGTGCCGCGCTTGCCGGTCTCTGGACGGCCTATGCCAGGGGCAAGGCCAGCCAGAAGGCCAGGCAGGATGCCGCCGACGCCGTGGCGCGCACCGAAGCCCAGAAGATCGATGACGCCGTCGCCGGCCGGACGCCGGACGACAACCGGGGGAGGCTGGGCAGATGGTCAAAATCGTAGCGCTGTCGTTCACGCTGGCCGGCTGCACGACATCAGGCGGCTCGTTCTGCGCGGCCGGGCATCCCATCCGACCGACACAGACAGAGGTGGCGACCCTTTCCGGGGCGTCGGTGGCGGCGATCCTGGCTCACAACGAAAAGGGCCAGAAGCTTTGTGGATGGAGGCCGTGATGCACGATCTTTTCGACCTGCTCGGCATCAAGGGACCGGTCGTGGCGGCGGGCCTCGCCGGCGGTGTTCTGCGGGCGCTGTCGCGGCATCGCTACAAGCTGCGCGAAATGGTGGCCTCGCCGATCTGTGGAGCGTTGGCAGCGGCCTACCTGACGCTGCCGGCGGTGTCCTACGCCAGGATCACCGGCCTGCCGATGCCGGACCCCGCCGACGACACCACCACGCTGGCCGCCGCCTTCCTGATCGGCGTCTGCGCCATGTGGATTTCGGACGTCCTGTTCGAGTTTGTCGTGAGGCGATTCAAGTCGGTGCCGGAGGAGTAGCTGCTGGCCCCGGTTGGTGTTGTTTGCTGGCGACTGCTTGACAGATTCCCGAGACACTTTCGTCATAGCCCGCTCCGGTTCGCCGGGGCGGGCTATTTTGCGTTTCGGGACCGGCGGCAAGCCTCAAGCCAGGATGTTGACCGCGCGTGCCGCGACCAGCGCGATGGTCAGCAGCGAGATCATGGCCTCGGCCATCATCAGCAGCTTGGCGCGTTGGGAAAGTGGCAAGGTATCGGTGGGCGAGAAGGCTGTCGCATTGGTGAAAGCGAGGAAGAAATAGTCGACGAAGCCGGGAAGCCAATCGCGAAGCTCACGGTCGTTCAGCGTCATCTGCGCAAACAGGAAATCGGCCTGCGCAAGCTTGACGAGGCCGCAGGTCGGCGGCCCGCCGCGGTCGGTGTTCCAGAACCACAAGGCAAAGACGATGACGTTGGTGACCCAGATGTTGAGCGCGTCGATCAACAGCGTCGTGCCGCTGTTGCCGGCGTGGCCCTCCAGCAAGGCACGCACCAGCAAGACCAGCGAACCGCAATTCATGACGCTGATGATGGCGGTCATCGCCAAGGCGGTTCTGCGGATCATGATGCGAAACTGGCCGATCGCGTGCCACTCGTGATCCTCGACCGCCTTTCGGGTGGCGGCCTGTGTCCAGGCCGTGGCCACCGACAAGGGCAGCAGCAGGGCGGCCTCCAGCGCCGGCGCCAGCCAGCGCGGCCCGAATGAGAGGTTGTTGATGACCAGGAGCTGCAGGCAGATGATGACCAGAACGGCCGCGCGCGCCATCCAGAAGTCGAGCGCACGGTAGTGGATGACGGCATGGTGGTGGCGCATTGGGACCCGGATTTTTTCAGACAGGGTCAGGCGTGCAGCGCTGTCCTGCCTGGGGGGAGGAGCGTCGATACTCCTGCCCGATCTTGGTGCTGCAATGGCACACAGCTATACTTTTTCGTAAGCTTCGATGTTTGGGCTGTTCGTCAAACCGGACTATGTGATTTAAGCGCGGCATGGCGGGAATAGATGGATCCATGGATCACTGGGTGCCGGTGGGATTGCCTGCCGCCGCCGTCGATTCCCCATCGATTTGGTCCAGTCTGATCCGTCATCCCTGGTATTTGCTCGCGATTTTGTGCCTGACACAGATCCTGTGCTGGACTTTGGCGCCGGCGCTTGTCAACGTCTCACCGCCCAATGATGTCGTCGAAGGCTTCATGTGGGGACGCGAATGGGTGCTGTTGACCTACAAACATCCACAGCTTCCCGCATGGCTGCTCGAGACCAGCCATCTTCTGACCGGATCGTTCCACTGGCCGCAATATTTCGTGGCCCAGCTTGTCATCTCGGCGACCTTCGTCTTCGTCTATCTGCTGGCCCGCGACATGCTCGGAAAAACCCGCGCGCTGGCCGCCGTGCTTTTGATGCCGTCGCTCTATTTCTTCGGCTGGCCGACCCCGCAGTTCAATCATGACTACACGCAAATGCCATTCTGGGCCGCTATCTGCTGGCTGCTGTGGCGTGCAAGCCGTGGCGGCGGGCCGGGCTGGTGGCTGGTGCTCGGCCTGGTGTCCGGCGTCGGCCTCTATGCCAAGTTTTCCACCGGGCTGCTGTTGCTCTTCGGCGCGGTCTGGCTGTTGTCCGATGCAAGGGCACGCAGTCGGCTCGCCACACCTTGGCCATGGCTCGGGCTTGCGGTTTTCCTTGCCGTCGCCGCGCCGCTGGCCGTCGAGCTCTACCGCATGGATTTCCTGCCGCTGACCTATGCCGCCTGGCGCGATCAGTGGGTGCTGGCCCATCGCTCCCGCTTTTATTATATCAGCGTCCAGATTGCCGGACTCTGCGGCTTCGTTCTGGTGCTGGCGATATCGGGGCTGTTGCGGCGCTCGCCCCCGCCGGAAGAGCCCGTCGCGCGCAGTACCCTCGTCTATCTCTTGTGGATGGGGCTTGGCCCGGCGGTCCTCGTCATGGTGGCGTCCCTGTTCGCAGGTGCAGGCGAGGCCTGGGGCGCGCCGATGTACAATCTTGCCGGCGTTGTGGCGCTCGCCCTCCTGGGCCACCGTCTCGGCGCCGTCGAGATGCGAAAGCTGGCGATCTGCGCGTTCATCTGCATTATCGGCATCTCCGGTGCTTATGCCGGCATCCGCTGGACGAAATGCAATTTGCGTGGACGCACGGACGCTGTCTGCTGGCCGGCGCAGAAGATCTCGGACGAGGCCGAGGCCGTCTGGCATGCGGCCGCGCCCGGTCGGCTCGACATCGTCGGCGGCCATCCCCTTTTTGCGCCGCTGGCGGGCCTCAATGCCTACGACAAACCGTCGATCTTCACCGAACTGAACATGCAATACGCCCCCTGGATCACCAGCCAGCGGCTGCGCGACCACGGCATACTTCTGGTCTGGCCTGGGCACGACGTACCACCCTATCTGCAGGCGTGGCTGGGCAACATCCCGGTCAAAACAGTTCTTTTCGACTGGTCGCTCAAGGCACCGCCGGTGGCGATCAGCTTTGCCGCCGTTCCGCCCGGCGCGCCGCAGTTGCCGGGTGTGATCGACAGCCTCACCCGACCGGGCAATTGAAGCAGGTCCGTCGGCCCCGCTGGACGAAGCAGGCGACAATGCCCATTTATGGGGAGATCCAACTTGCTTTTGCGCAATTCCCAAGGGAAAGCGCTACGCGCTTTTCCCGGGAAAACCGCTAGACTTTTCCTGGAATTGCTTTTGAGGAGACGTGATATGGCGACTTCCACCGAACGCGCAGTCCTTGCCGGCGGCTGCTTCTGGGGTATGCAGGATTTGATACGGCGCTACCCCGGCGTTATCTCCACCCGTGTCGGCTACAGCGGCGGCGACGTGGCCAACGCCACCTATCGCAACCATGGCAGCCATGCCGAAGCCATCGAGATCAATTTCGATCCGGCCGTCATAAGCTATCGCACGCTGCTGGAGCGCTTTTTCCAGATCCACGATCCGACGACCCGCAACCGGCAGGGCAACGATGTCGGGATGAGCTATCGCTCGGCGATCTACTACACCAGCGACGAACAGAAGCGCGTCGCCGAAGACACCATCGCCGATGTCGATGCCTCGGGCCTGTGGCCGGGCAAGGTCGTCACCGAAGTCGCGCAGGCCGGTCCCTTCTGGGAAGCCGAGCCTGAGCATCAGGACTATCTGGAGAAATACCCCAACGGCTACACCTGCCACTTCGTCAGGCCAGGCTGGAAGCTGCCGGTTCGCGAAAAGGCGGTTTCGTAGGGTCCACAGCTTCCGGTCCTGCAATGCATTGCCGCTCGATGGGGTCGTCGAGCGGCATCATCGCATCCCAAACACCTTCAGTCAGCGCGCCTTGTCGCGTCGGTGAAGCCATCGAGCTTTTCACCAATGTCCGAAAGTGCCCTTCGAACGATTGTCTCGACCGTGTCTTGCCGATCGGAATCGAGCAAACGAAGACCTCGTTGGATTGCATCGCGCCAGCTGGCGCCGCGATGCCATGCTTCGGCGAACACCACGGCGAGATCATCTTGCCGGCGGGTAGCTGCCATCGCCTCGATCAGCAAACTTGCCTGAAGAACATCTTTTTCCCGCTTTGCCGCGCCGTTTGCGTTCGCTTGGCGAAGAGGGGCGACAATCAGTTTGTGGACGGCATATCGCTCGGGTGAGGGGACCAGCACTGGGACACCGGATCGATGCAACAACACGGTTCTTACGGGTTCGCGGATCAGAAAATCCAGGAATCGCAAGGGTTGTGCCGATGCGCCGCCCAGCGACGGCATCGCGCTCGCGTGGTCGGCATAGTCGTCGCTACCCCGGTTTGGGGGCAGGAATTCGACCTTGTACCGGGAAGCGTTTTCGAACTGGGTCGTGCGATTGGCATCCGTTCGGTGCGGAATTTCGCGAAACGACGGATCGATATCGCGCAGCACATCCATGATCGGTGGCAGACTGTCGTTCACTTCGACGGAAACCGAGTGAAATTGGGCAAAGTCGGCATCGCCTGTCTGTAGTGCCACCCCAGGCAGCCTTACGCCCAGATATCCGGCGTAGGTCTGGAATGCGACCGTGCCGACAAGTACGCCCCGCAAGCGGAAAAACCCGGCCTTGCCAAGAGCTTCGACGATATCGCCGGTAAATTTCTCCGGCTCCATCAACCCGGCCTCGCGAACGAGCGTCGACACGAGCTTGCGACGGCCCTTCAGATCGCTCTTGATTTCCCTGAAGGCGGCAACGCGTTTTGCGATCTCGGGATCGTCGGCCGGACCGACATATCGCCTTGTCGTCTTCGGTCTGGTCTCCTCGAAATACCAGTAGTCACGGCCTTTCACCGGAACCCGTACGAAATTGCCTGCCGTCGAGAAGTCGGTTTGGAACGAGGCGTCCAGGCTTCGTTGCACGAGTTCAGCGAACAGAGTGCGATAAGCGATATCGATCGATTTCATGGCGGCGTCCGACCAAGGCCTTTGCGTTATAAGAAATTTGCAGTTCTCTTATAACTGCGCGCTTCTGCTCCCGATTTCAAGTGGTTATAAGAAAATTGCGAAAACCTTATAACTATCTTGCCCGCAAGGTTTCATGCCTGCTGCGTGGGGTAGAGCGTCAGGATGTTGACGTTGATCCTTGGCGGTTGCGACACGGCGTAGAGCATGGCTGCGGCGATGTCCTCGCTCTCCAGCTGCTCCATGTCGCCCAGTCTTTGCTCTACCGCCAGCCGCACGTCATCGCGCATGTTGGCGGTGAACTCGGTTTTGACCGCGCCCGGCTCGATCACGGTGACGCGGATGCCATCCTTGCCGATTTCGCGGCGCAGCGATTCCGCCATGGCGCTGGCCGCATGCTTGGTGCCGGAATAGACGACCGAAGGGTGGATGTAGCGGCCGGTGCCCGACGAGACGATAACGATATGGCCTGAACCTTGCCGTTTCATCACCGGCAGCGCCGCGTTGATCGCATAGAGCAAACCCAGAATGTTGATATCGACCATCGCCCGGTATTCGCTGGTGGTGGTGTTCTGGAAGGGGGCGGCGACGCCGACGCCGGCGACATTGAACAGCATGTCCAGTCGGCCATAGCTTTCCAGCACGCGACTGACCATGGCGGTTGCCTGCGCCTCGTCGGTGATGTCGGCCTCGATCACAAGCGCCTCGCCGCCGGCGTCGCGGATGCGCTTGGCCTGATCGTCAAGCCGCTGCCGGCGCCGTGCCGCAATGGCAACGACCGCGCCTTGCGCCGCCAGCGCAAGTGCGGTTGCCATCCCGATACCGGAGGAGGCGCCGGTCACCAGGGCGATTTTTCCGTTGAGTTCCCGCATGTTCGTTGCTCCTGCTCAGAGGGAGATTCAGATGTGCTCGATGCCGATGATCGGCGATGTTCGAGACATGTCCTCAAGCTAGGCAGCAGACCCCATACGGAAAATGCGATAGAATGCCATTATACTCATTGGAGAATCTGGCATAATGCGAGGCAGTGACTATGCGGAGCTGAAGGCCTTTGCCACTGTCGTCGCGCATGGCAGTTTTGCTCTTGCCGCGGAAGATCTCCGGATTTCGGCATCGACGCTCAGCCAGACGATCCGCCAGCTCGAAGCGCGGCTTGGCCTGCGCCTGCTCAATCGCACGACCCGCAGTCTCTCGCTGACCGAAGCCGGCGCGCGCCTGCACGCGCGCTTCGCGCCGGCCATGGCCGAGATGGAGGCGGCGGTCGGCGATGCCGCCGCCTTGCGTGACAGGCCGGCCGGCATCTTGCGCGTCCATATGCCCAGTGTCGCTGCGGCTACCTATCTGGAGCCGGTGCTCGGTCGTTTTTATGAGACATGGCCGGAGATCGTGCTCGATGTGACGATCGACGATGCCGCCATCGATAGTGTCGGGGCCGGCTATGATGTCAGCGTCAGACTTGGTGAATTTCTCGAAGCCGACATGGTTGCCGCGCCGCTTGGCGGTACGCAGCGCCAACTCGCGGTGGCTTCGCCGGACTACATTGCCCGTCACGGATCGCCATCAGCACCTGCGGATCTGCTCCAGCACCGCTGCATCAACTGGCGCCGGCCGGGCAGCGCCGGCCTCTACACATGGGAATTCGCCAGGGATGGCCAATGGTTCTCGGTCGCGGTCAACGGTCCGCTGGTTGTCTCCAGCCGCGGCATGGCGATTGCGGCCGCGGTGCAGGGCGTCGGCATTGCCTTCTGGGCGGAAGAGCTGGTGCGTCCGCTGATCGACGCCGGCAAACTGGTCTCGTTGCTGGATGAGTGGTGCGCGATGTTTCCGGGCTGGTTCCTCTGCTACCAGAAGCAGCGCCATACACCGCCGGCGGTGCGCGCCTTCGTCGAATTCCTGCGGCATGCGCATGCCGGCCGGCAAGCACTGCCGGGCGGTTGACCGATTGTCCGTCGACCCTGCGGAGCATGCGCCGAGCAGCTTCCTCGAGGACAGCCGGCCCAGGCCTGGCGCAATGCTTTTGGCGCAGGGCGCTGAAAAAATGGCTTTCACTTCAGCTCGAATGGTGCTTTAACCCGCGCATCCACAGGGGTGCTCCGTACGGTCGGGGCTGAGACGGGGGCGGCAAGCCCACAGACCCTAGAAGCTGATCTGGGTAATACCAGCGGAGCGAGGCGGGCGATGTTTTCAGGCGCACAGATTTCCCTATATCCCATGGCCGACGATTTCGTCGGCGTCATCCTTGGCGCGCTCGGCGCGCTCGATCCCTGGCGCGACAAGCTCAGGATCGAGACCGACGACATCTCGACCTTGCTGGTCGGGCCGCCCGAAGTGCTGTTTCCAGCCATGCGCGATCTCTTCGTGGCGGCAGCACGCAG
Organism: Mesorhizobium norvegicum; assembly: GCF_004919685.1. GTDB lineage: Bacteria > Pseudomonadota > Alphaproteobacteria > Rhizobiales > Rhizobiaceae > Mesorhizobium > Mesorhizobium norvegicum. The sequence continues at coordinate 32,901 of NZ_SMYZ01000027.1, forward strand.
CGGCAAACACTGCGTGTTGTCAGCCACCATCTCGCGCGGCTGCCCGGGCGAGCCGGATGATCCGATCTGCCGCTCCGATGCAGTCGGCGGGCCTGTCGGGCCACTCGGTCCGCGCAAGGATGCGGCCATCACAGCGGTGCGCAATGCTGCTGCCACCGGCCAGCCGGCGGCGGCGCAGTTCTCGCTCTATGTGATGGGCACCGACGACCACATGGACGAGATCTACGGCTGCATCGACTTTCTCAAGCAGTCCGGCGTCTATGAGCTTTCCAAGCATTTCTGCACGAAATTGCGCGGTGATGCCGGTGCGATCTTTTCGGCGCTGGACGAGGCTTTCTGCCGCTTCGGACCAGGCGCCGGCCACGTAACCCTCGACGTCACGGTCTCGGCCAACAGCCCGTCGGCTGTCTGAAGCTGCCGCCGCTCCCGCGCGGCCGTCAAAGGTTATCTCCCGTGGTCTCATCATCAGTCGCTTCGCGCCCGATCGCGAGCCTTCTTGTCAAGGCAGTGCCGGCCATGATCTCGGTCGGTTTGCTCCTGCTGGTGTGGGAGCTTTGTGCTACCTATTCCGGCATCAAGCCAACGATACTGCCGGCGCCGTCGCGCGTCTTCGAGCAAGCGATGCTCAATCGCGAGGCACTGGTCGACAACGCCATTCCGACCATCCGCGCCACGCTGCTTGGCTTTGCCTGTTCGCTCAGCGCCGCCTTTGCACTGTCGATGCTGGTCGACTTCTTCCTGCCGCTGCGGCGTGCGCTGTTTCCCGTCTTCATCGTCAGCCAGACCTTGCCGCTGGTGGCGATTGCGCCGCTGGTGGTGCTGTGGTTCGGCTTCGGACTGGCGCCCAAGATCATGCTGGTGGCGCTGGTCACCTTCTTTCCGATGCTGGTGGCATTGGTCGAGGGCTATGAGGCAACCGAGGCCGAGATCGGGCAAATGCTGCGCGCCATGGGAGCAGGGCGCTGGCGCATCTTCGTGCTGGCGCGGCTGCCTTCGGCGCTGCCTTATTTCTTCGCCGGCCTGAGGATCTCCATCACCTATGCGGTGGTCGGCGCCATCTTCGCCGAATATGCCGGGGCCGCGAAAGGGCTGGGCATCTACATGCTCAACGCCAAGAACAATTTCCGCCCCGACCTGGTGCTGGCAGCCGTCGGTGTCAGCGCCGCGCTGACACTTGTCCTGTTCGGGTTGACTGTGCTGCTGCAGCGCCTGGCCATGCCCTGGGAGCGCGCCGGCAAGGAAAGCGCAGGGAAGGGGCCGTGGCGATGAGCCGGCTTGAGCTGCGGCATGTGCGCAAGGCGTTCGGTGGGCTCGACGTGCTGGCCGATATCTCGCTAAGTGTCGGCGCAAGTGAATTCGTCTCAATCCTTGGGCCCTCGGGCGCCGGCAAGTCGACGCTGTTCCAGCTTCTGACCGGCGCCGAGCATGGCGAGGGCGAGATGTTGTTCGACGGCGCGCCGCTCGATGACCACGGCAGGCATTTCGCTTTCATGCCGCAGTGTGATGCGCTGATGCCTTGGCGGCGCATCCTCAACAACGCGACGCTCGGGCTGGAAGTGCAAGGCATCCGGCGCAAGGCGGCGCGGGCGCGCGTCGCGCCGCTGTTTGCCGAGTTCGGGCTTGCCGGCTTCGAGCGACATTTTCCCGCGCAGCTGTCCGGCGGCATGCGCCAGCGCGCGGCCCTGCTGCGCACGGTGGTGCAGGAGCGTGACATGCTGCTGCTCGACGAGCCGTTCGGCGCGCTCGACGCACTGACCCGCACCGCCATGCAGCGCTGGCTCGAACAGATGTGGCGGCACCACCGCTGGACGGCCCTCTTGATCACTCACGATGTACGCGAAGCCGTGTTCCTGTCCGACCGCATCTATGTGCTGTCGGCGCGCCCGGCCCGCATCGTTCGTGAAATCAAGGTGCCGCTGCCGCGCCCGCGCAGCCTTGGCGGCGATGCCGCGCGGCAGGCAAGTGCGCTCGAGGCCGAAATCCTCGACATCATCCTCAACCCCAACCCACCCAAAGGACACGACCATGACTGACTTGACGCGCCGGCAGGCCTTGTTGCTGACCCTTGCCACCGGCCTTCCGCTCGTTGCCCGATCGGGGCGAGCCCAAGCACAATCGGCGGCACAAAAGGTCACCGTCGCCCTCGACTGGACGGTCAACACCAACCACATCGGACTGTTCGTCGCCCGCGACAAGGGCTTTTATCGCGAGGCCGGGCTCGAGGTCGAGATCCTGCCCTACAGCGATACCGGTGCGGGCACGCTGGTCGCAAACCGCGTCGCCGATTTCGGCATCAACGGCACCATCAGCCTGTTCACCCAGAAGACCGCCGGGGCGGACCTGAAGGGCGTCTATGCGGTGGTGCAATCTGAAACCGGTCGCGTGGTCTTCAACGCGGCACGCAGCGAGATCGAAGGCCCGAGGAATCTTGACGGTTTGATCTATGGCGGCTTCGGCAGTGCCTGGGAAAACGCGCTGATATCGACCATCATCCGCCATGATGGCGGCAAGGGCAATTTCGAGACGGTGACGCTCGGCACCTCAGCCTATGAGGCGCTGGCCAATGGCTCGGTCGATTTCACGCTCGAAGTCTCGACCTGGGAGGGTGTCGAAGCCGAACTCAAGGGCGTCAAGCAGCGCAGCTTCGTCTATGCCGACTACGGCGTTCCCGATGAGCACACGACACTGATCTCTTCGAGCGACGCCTATCTCCAGGCAAACCCCAAACCTGCGGCCGCCTTCGTCCAGGCCACGCGGCGCGGCTATCAGTTTGCCGTCGATCATCCAAAGGAAGCCGCCGCGCTGCTGATCGCCGCCAACAAGGATGCCTTGACCAATCCGGCATTGATCGAGGCGTCGCTGAAGGCGTTGATCGACGGCCACTATCTGCGCGGAGAAAACGGCGCCATCGGCACCATGGATCTGGCCAAGATGGAAGCGATCGGCGACTATCTCTTCGCCTCCGGCATTTTGCGCGATGCCGACGGCAAGGTTTTGGCGCAACGTCCGGATTTTGCGGAGTATTTCAGCAATTCAACTCTGGGCTAGGGGACCAATCTGCCTCTCGAAACTGGAGGAAATGCCTGGCGAGCCAACGGGGCTCGCTAGGCATGACAGTTCCTCATCGAACACACGGATCCGCAGATCCCGGCTAATTCCGGGCGATCTCATAGAGCAAAGTGGTTTTGATGTGCCGCCCGGGCTCACCCTGCAGCGATAGAGCGGATGTATATAGTTTCGCGACTGCTGGGCAGAGACCTTCGAATTCCCGGCTGACATTGGCAATGGCGGTTATCTCGGCGGGAGTGCCGCCAGCGTTGATGAAAGCGTCGGCCAGCAGCGACCAGTCTCCGTCGCTGGCAGCAGCGGCTGGCAGACCGCCATTCTTCGCTGCGCCGAAGGCGTGGAACAGGGTGGCGCCGACCTTGTCCATGTCGATCAGGAAATCCTGGTCCGGCGTGCTGAGCGCGCCCGGCCCTTCGCGAAGGTAGTTGTTGCAGGTGGCAGCGGTTTCCCGCGCCATGACATGGTTGAGCATGTCCAATTGCGCGCGCAGGGCTTCGGCGGCTTTGCTGTCCGGAGCCGAGGACAGCAGGGATGCGTATCGTTGCCTGAGATCGGCGACCGCCATCCTGCTCGTGTTTCGCACCTGGTCGACATTTCCAAGCCTGGCCACGGCCGTGATCTTTTCCACGACGGCGTCGTAGTCTTCTGGGAACTCCTGCTTGATTGCCCTGAATATCTGGCTTCCTTGGCTCTCAATCTGTTCGCTTACCTGAGCTGTGGTCAGCGTTTGTGGATCGGGCGAACCCGCCACCGTCTGGTAAAGATATTTACCGCCGGCAAAGCCGGCCGCCCAGGGCAATACCTTTACCGCAACAAAGGACAAAGCGGCGACCGCCGCCACGCCCAAAGCCTTCCAACGCGTCATCGCCAACCTCCTTGAACCTGCCTATTTCGCGCCGAGGCTCAGCGCCTTCTTGCGGTCGGCTTCGGCGCGCTTGTGATTGTCCTTGGCCTCCCACGCCTTGCTTCGCGCGTCGTAAGCAGCGGCAAACTTGGGATTGAGTTTTATTGCCTGGCTAAGATCGGCAATAGCTCCGTCATAGTCCGCCCTGCTGGTCCGGATCACGCCTCGGCCGAAATAGCCAAATGGGTTCTTGTGGTCGAGGCTGAGGGCCTTTTCGAAATCGCGCAGCGCAGCGACATCCTCGTGCCTTCCCATCCACAAGAGGCCTCGATCGGCATAGACATTTGCGTCCTTGGGATTGAGACTGATCGCCTTTTCGAAGTCGGCAAACGCCCCCTCGTAGTTATCCTGGAAGCTGAGGTTCCGGCCGCGGTCATAGTACGTCTCGGCAATATTCGGATTGATCGCGATCGCCTGCGTGTAATCGGCGACGGCATGAGCGTAATCGTTCCTGGCCTCCCAGGCCATTGCTCGGGCCAGATAGGCATCATGGAACGCCGGAAAGAGTGCAATCGCCTTGCCGTACAGGGCTATGGCGCCGTCATAGTCGTCCTTTCCATACAGCGCTCGACCCTTGTTGAAGGTTTGCGCGGCGCGTGAAGTCCAACTCGGCCTGGTCGCTTGCTCGCCAGCCCGGCCAGCGGCCTTGCCTGGCATCTTCGATGCATTCGCTTCGTCTCTTGCAACCATCGCCAACTTGCGGCCCTTGCGGGCGGGGGCCATCTTTGGGTTGAGCTTCAGCGCCTGGTCGAAGTCGGCAATCGCCGGGTCGTAGTCGCCCTTAGTGAGCCAGACGGTGCCACGCGCAAAATAGGCCGGCGCATACTGCGGGTTGAGTTCGATCACGCGGCTGTAGTCGGCGATGGCGCGATCCAGTTCGTTCTTGTTTGTCCACGCGACAGCGCGGCCGAGATAGGCGTCTGAATAGCTGGGATAGAGTTCGATCACCTTGTCGAAGTCGGTGATGGCTGCGTCGTACATGCCCTTCTCGACAAGCGACGTACCGCGGCCGACATAGGCCGAGGCCTTTCTTGGATCGAGCGCAATCGCCTTGCTGTATTCGGCGATGGCGCGATCGAATTTGCCTTTGTCGTAAAAGGCGTCGCCGCGGTCGATGAAAGCCTTGAGGTTCTTCGGGTCCGAGCCGACGGCATCAGGCGCGGCACCGCCTTTCTTCAACGCGGCCACGGCCGCCTTGCGGGCGACCGCGTAGTCCGGATTGCCCGGATAGAGCCTTATCGCCTGGTCGAAGTCGGCAATGGCGCCGTTATAATCCTTGCTGTCGGCCCGTTCTATGCCGCGCCCGTAATAGCTGGGGGCATCTTTGGCATCGATCTCGATCGCCGCCGAATAGGCTGTGATGGCTCGCTGGGTATCGCCCTTCACGTGCCAGGCCATGCCCATGCAGAAATAGGCATCCAGCACCTTCGGATCGAGTTCGGCGGCCTGGCCGCAATCGGCGAGAGCACCTTCGGCATCCTCGGTCGTGGCCTTGGCCATGCCCCGGCGAACATAGGCAGAGACCATATTCGGGAGGAGCTTGATCACCCGGTCATAGTCGGCAATCGCCCGGTCATAGGCGCGCTTGGCGGACCAGGCATTGCCGCGGCCAAAAAAGGCGAGGGGACTGTCGGGATCGAGCGCGATCGCCTTGCCATACGCGCCGATTGCCTCGTCGTACTTGCCGCCATCCGACAGGCTGTCGCCGTTCTGCACCGCGACGAGAACGCGCGGGTCGGTCGCCTGAATGAGCTCCGCCATCTTGGCCGCGGATAGCTTGCCGTCGGACTGGGCTTCGTGTCCGTTGTCCTGCGTGGCCAAGGGTTGGGCGCGGGGAGCGGTGCCCGTTGTATCGCCTCCACCTTTCGCTGCAACCGCCGCCTTGCGGCTGAGGACATAATCGGCGTTGCCCGGGCCGAGCTTGATCGCTTCGTCGAAGTCGGCAATGGCGCCGTCATAGTCTTTGCTATCGGCCCGCGCCATGCCGCGCCCGTAATAGCTCGCGTCATCCTTCGGATCGATCCCGATCGCCACCGAATAGGCGGCGATCGCACTCCCTGGGTCGCCCTTTGCGTGCCAGGCCATGCCATTGCAGAAGTAGGCGTCGCGCGCCTTTGGATCGAGTGTTGCAGCTCGGTTGCAATCGGCAAGGGCGCCCTCGGCATCGCCTGACGTGACCTTTGCGAGGCCCCGGCGAAAATGAGCTGCGGCAAAATCAGGGGCGAGTTCGGTGACCTTGTCGTAGTCGGCGATCGCCTGCTCGTAGGCGCGTTTGGCAGCCCAGGCCTTGCCGCGGCCGAAATAGGCGAACCGGTTGTTCGGATCGAGCGAGATCGCCTGGTTGTAGGCGCCGATCGCCTGATCGTACTTGCCCATGTCCAGGAAGGCATCGCCGCCAAGGATCGCTTCCAGGGCGTGCGGGTCGGTCGCCTCCAGGGCCTTCGCGGCCAGCGTGTCTTGCGTGGCCGCCATATTCGAATTCGAAACGGTGGCTCGCGGCTTTGGCTGTTGTGTGTCTGGCAACGGTGCCGACTTGCTGTCGTTGCCCGCAACCTCACGGCAGCTTCCCGCCCATTTTGGGTCGAGCTCGGCGGCGCGACGGCAATCCGCCGCCGCACCGACCATATCGCCCTTCAGTGTCCTGGCGCCGGCCCGGCTGAAATAGGCTTCGGCGCTCTGGGGATCGAAGCTGATCGCCTTGTCGAAATCGAGAAGTGCGCCTTCGACGCCATATTTTGCAAGCCGCGCCTCGGCGCGCTCGAGCAGGACTTTTGCAGCTGCCGGGTCCCTTGTCCCAGTGGCAACCAACGGAGCTGTTTCGCCCGGGGCGCGTTCGCTGCAAGAGCCTGCGCGCTTCGGGTCGAGTTCGATGGCGCGCCGACAGTCGGTGGCGGCTATGGCGTAATTTCCCTGGGATGCCTCTGCAAGCGCCCGGTCGTGAAAGGCTTCGGCGTTGTAAGGATCTAGCTGGATCGCAAAGCTGAATGAGTCTATCGCGCCTCTGACGTCGCCTTGCACCTGCTGTTCCAGCCCCCGTTTGAGGTTCCAGGCAACAAGCTCGGAGTGATCCTCTTTGGGGTATAGTTGTAGCGGTTCGTACACAGGGGATGCGGCAGGTTTGGGTGTCTGTGGCACAGCTGGCGCCTTCGCGCCCACCGGTCCTGTGTCGCAGCCACCTGCCTTCTTCGGATCGAACTCGATGGCCTTTCGGCAATCGGCGGCTGCGCCGACCGCGTCGCCGTTGCGTGTCCGCACCAGGGAGCGGCCGAAATAGGCCCTCGCATATTTCACATCAAGGGCGATCGCCTTGTCGAAATCGGCTATGGCGAGATCGTTGTAGCCCTTGCTCGCCCAGGCGACGGCCCGGTAGTAATAGCCGTCGATACCAGCGGCATCGAGTTCCACCGCCGTGCTGGCGTCGGCAATCGCGCGAGTCCAATCGTTCTTGCCGAGCCAGGCAGCACTCCGGTTGGCATAGGCGTCGGCGTTCTTGGGATCGGCCTCGATAGCTTGTTGAAAATCGAGAATGGCCGCATCGGTACGGCCTTTGCGCAGGAAGGCGGCGCCGCGGTTGGAATAAGCATCGCTGGACGATGGCTCCAGGCTGATGGCGAGGTTGAAGTCCGCGATAGCGCGGTCGTTGTCTCCCTTGTCGTACCAATCGGCTCCGCGGTTGAAGTATGCCGATGCCTGCTTGGGATCGAGCGCAATCGCCTCACTGTAGTCCGCGATCGACCGATCGTAGTCCTGCTTGTCGTCCCGGGCGACGCCCCGATGGAAGTAGGCCATGACGCGAATGGGCGGCGGCTGCGTGGTGTCCTCGGCGATCGGCGTGCAGGCGGCGATGCGCTTGTCCGGCTCGATGTCCTTGCCTATGCAGGTTGCGTAGTCCCTCTCTGTGGCGAGCGCCGGTGCGTTGAGGGCGAGAATGACAGCAAGTCCAGCCAACAGCCGGCCGGGCGAAACCTTCATCGGCACACGCAATCCAATCACGGCGACGGGCAACCCCGCACCTTTCCAGCTCGCCATATCGCTGGTCCTCCCCCCGAAAAACCTTGGTCCGCCTCAGCGGTAATCGCTTATTGTTCCTTATTTGTTCCAGAATGCAAGCATAAATTGCAATGGAACGGAGCCAATCTGCATCGCCGTGCCCCCACGGCTTGCATGCGTTTCGGACGCTTAATGCTGATCCGATCTTGTTGATTAACTGCCCGGCAATGGTTGCATGCAAAGGTCGCCCTGAGGGATTGTTGGGGTGCTTGCCTTGCTGATATCAAAAAGCGAAACCCTTTCGCACATCAAAGACGACAGGATTTTGTCCGCAGCCCGAAAGCGCGAGATCCTGGTCGATTTGCGGGAAGGCTTCTTTCGGATCTGCGCGCTGGCTTTCGCGGGGATGTTCGTCTACCGCGGTGTATACCACCTTATGCTCGATCCGACCCGCCTCAACGTGGCGCTGTTGGCGATTTCCGAGATCCTGACCTTTACCTGGCTGCTTCTGTCGCGGCGGCCGCAGGTTCGCGACTGGAATCCGCTCACGGTGGTTGTCTCGGTGATCGCCAGCTTCGGTGTCGGCTTCATCGATCTGGAGCCGGGCGTGGCCATCGTTCCGGTCTATTTCGCGGCGCCTCTGCAGGCCCTGGCGTTGGGGTTCGTGATCTGGGGAAAGATATCGCTGGGGCGTTCGTTCGCCATTCTGCCCGGCAATCGCGGCGTGATGACCGGCGGCGCCTACCGCCTGGTGCGGCATCCGATCTATGCCGGTTATCTTGCCGGCCATGTCCTGTTCCTGCTGTCGGCCTTTTCCTTCTACAATCTCGCCGTCTACGCTGTGATCACCTTCTTCCAGGTGCATCGCATCCTGCGCGAAGAGGCGCTGTTGGCCGCCACGCCGGAATACCGGGACTATATGAAGCGCGTCCATTACAGATTGTTCTACGGGATCGTCTGACAACAGGGCGGCCAACCCGCAATACCGGGCTGGGTAGCGGCGGCGTCAACGCCGGCGCCGGTGCCAATGTCGGTGGCTCGAGCGGCGTCGGCGTTGGCGTTGGTGTCGGCATCGGCGGCGGAACCAACCCGAGCAATCCAGGCAATCCCGGGAATCCGGGTAATCCCGGTACTCCGGGACATCCGAACCTGCCGGGTGTCGTCGCCGACATGTCGAACAGCCAGGTGGCGCGGATGAAGAAGCGCTGCGTCGATGTGCTCGGCAGTTCTGGGGTCTATGACCGCGACCTGCGCCAGCTCTGCCTGCTCATCGCACGCCGCTGACACCAGCAGTGCCGGGATCGGAAGTGCCGAACCAGCCGTGAGGCTTGACCGCACTCTCCGGGCCTGCGGCCGGTCGGAAAGCCCGCCATGCCGGCGGGCTTTCCGTGTGGTTACCCCGAGTGTTCCCGTGCGTCCGGCATCGCTGCGCCGGGCGGAACGCTAATGCTTTGAAAGCGTTCACATCCCAGCAACATCGAAATAGCGCGATGTTGAAACCGGCGCGATGGCGCCCACAGGAGCGGGAAAAGCCATGAGCTTAGGAACCATTCTCATCATTATCCTCATCATTGCGCTGCTCGGTGGCTTCAGCGGCCTCGGCGGCGGCCCTTTCTACGGAACCGGCTATTATGGCGGCGGTGGTCTTGGGCTCGTTCTGCTCATCCTCATCGTGCTTGTTGTGCTTGGGCGGATCTAGCCGTGCTGCTCGATTGACGCGGGAGCGATCGCAATCTCGTGACCGCGTCAGTGCCTGTGGCGCACCGGATTGTGATGTGTGCGGGCCTGCTTGTGATCCGGCTGGTTTCGAAATTTTTGTAAGATGATTGCGGTCCACACCCCCGTGGAAACAAGAGGAGAGGGTCCCACCCCTTGTCCTCCTCCAAGGCCCGCTCCGGTTCACCGTGGCGGGCTTTTGCTTGATGGGCGAGGGAACCGGCTTGCGTCGATGTCGTTGAGTTACGGAAGGCTGCCAATGCCCCTGACGCTGCACCCTGCGAAATTCGTGATGATCTTCACGTCCTGCGGCGGATGGTGGCGGCGCGCGGCCGCATCGAGACTATCCAGGGAATAGATGCGCTATTGGCGTGGCGGAAGCAGAGGCCATCAAGGTCATCCGCCGCATCGACCGCTCAGCCTGACCAGAAAGAAGGATTGCGATGAACGTCAAGGAGATGACGCGGCTGGACTGCGTCGCGCTGCTGAAGGCGCAAAGGCTTGGCCGCCTGGCCTGTGTGCGCGAGCACAGGCCCTATGTGGTGCCGATCCATTTTGCCTTCGGTGGTGACACCATTTTCAGCTTCTCGCTTCCCGGCAGGAAGGTCGAGTGGATGCAGGCCAATCCCCACGTCTGTCTTCAGGTGGATGACGTCGGGGGTATCAACGGTTGGAGGAGCGTCGTCGTGGACGGCCTTTTCGAGGAGTTGCCCAAAGGACCGGACCTGGACGGCAGCACCGCCGGCGTCGAAAGAATGACCGCTCCCGTCGACAGTGATCGCAAATTTGCCTGGTCGCTTCTGGCAAGGCACGCGAACTGGTGGGAACCGGGAGCCCTGAAGCCAGGCGACGCCGCGACAGTTTCGGGCAGCCATCTCTTCTATCAGATCAGGATCGAGGCGATATCCGGAAGGCAGGCATCGTGGTAGCGGTTTTACGCCGCTCGCGGCACCCGTGAGGTGAACGTCGCCCTTGTGACCGACACGCTGGTGCCGTCAGTGTCGCTGATGACGTCCACCTTGGCCTCTAGCTGTTTGACCAATGCTTCCACGATGGCTGTTCCAAGACCGGTAGCCGGTACATCGTTGGCGATCTTGCCGACGCCATTGTCCGAAACCGTGAGTTTCCAGTCGCTGCCCGCGGTCTCGTAGCTCACCTGGATGCGAGCGCCGGCCCTCTCCTTGGGGAAGGCGTATTTGATGGCGTTGAGCACGAGTTCGGTAACGATCAGTCCCAGGCTGACGGCCCTTTGCGAATCCATCCTGCCGCCTTCGGCCGTCACGGTGACCGTGATCGGCTGGGTTTCGCCGACCATCGACGAGGCGAGGCTGCTGCACAGTTTCGGAAGGTAAGAGCCGACATCGATCTCGTCGACACCGGCTGAAGTGTGGAGATGGCGTTGCACCTCGGCCACGGACAGAACGCGCTGATGGGCGTCCTTGAGATGCTGGCGCGTCTCTTCCGACGTGACCGAGCGTGCCTTCAGCAACAGGATCGAGGCAATGATCTGCAGGCTGTTGGCGACCCGATGCTCCATCTCGCGCAGCAGCACGTCCTTCTGCCGAAGCAGATCTTCGGTGCGGCTGAGCAGCTCTTCCTTCTCCCGCTCGATGACACGACGGGCCGTTATGTCATTGAAGGCGAGAAGAATGGTGATGGCCGTACTGTGGTCGTAAAGCACCTTGCGGGCATTGAGCAGCATGGTGCGGCGGCCAATCTGCGGGAAATCATGCTCGACCTCGAAACCGTCCATGGCGGTCTTCTCGGGAATGATGGTCTCCAGCAGCAGGCGAAGGGCGGGAATATCCCACTGACCGTCGCCGAGCGCGTAGAGCAGCGAGCCCTGGGTCTGCTGCGGGTCGACTTCGAATGTCTTGTAGAAGGAGCGGCTGGCAGCCAGCACGCGAAACTGCTCGTCGAGGACCAGGAACGGCTCGGTGATCGTGTTGACGATCGCCTGCGCCAGCGTCTGCGCGTCTTCGATATTCGCAATGGGTTGAAACATGGGCACAAAGCCAAACGAGCGGCGTTCTGCCACTCCAAACGCCGACACTATATCTTTGCCTGGCCGTTGTCGCCCATTGAATCCTCCAGCACGGTAATGTGTTGGCCGCCACTTTGCTGGCTTGCCATTGAACAGGAAAAGGCGGGCACCTGGCCCGCCTTCATCCGGTTGTTCTTTTCGGGCATGCGCCCAAATCGTGCTGCGTCAGTTCGCGCCGCCGAGCTGCTTGGTCATCTTGCAGAAATTGTCATGCGACTTGGCAATGGCCCCGTCGCCACATTCCTTCATCATGCCTGCGCGGTCTTCTTCCTTCATGGCCATCCAGGCGGTCTTGAACTCCGCGTCGGACTTCATGGTCTTCATGCCGGCATCGGTAAAGAAGGGAGACATCTTCGCCGGATCATCGAGTGCCGATGTTCCGGTGCTGCCGGCGGCCAAAGCCGAGCCAGTCATCATCGCAAGCGCCATCGCGCCCATCGTGAGCATCTTGAGGTTCATTTGGGAATTCCTCTCTGTCGAGGCCATTGGAATAAACGACCTGCAGACAAACGGGATCGAGAGAAAACAGTTCCTTCGGAGGAATATATTAAAACGAGGTTTTATTTTATCGGCCCTGCTTAGCACAGCGCCGAATCAATTGAATCTGCGGCGATATTCTCGATTCTCGGCGAGGCCGCAGACATTAAGTTCAGGCCGGTCCAGCGGCTACTCCATATCAGGTACGTCGCCGCTGACGAAGAGCGTGTTCGGCGGGCCGTATTCGCCCAGCGTCGGGTCGGCCTCGCGGCTCCAGGCGATGACGCCGGCATGTTTTGCGGCCAGAGCCCTGGCAGTGCGTATGGCGCGGTCCTCGCTCTGCTGGTCGGCGGGTCCAAAGGCTGGAAACAATTCCCCATCCTCGCCGCGATCGAACGCGACCACGACGATCAGCCTAGGATTTTTCTGGCCACTGGAATCGGACATCTTGCACCTTTGGCGCGGAACCTATCACAATATAGGGAATTGGGTCGGCACGTTCGATTTCGGAGGTGGGGTGGTGCAAGACCAGCGTTTCGATGAGCCGGTCAGGATTGCGCTCGGCCGATCGCGAAACTCGATCTTCAATGTGGAGAGGGTCGCTCAGGCTGCCGACATCCTGATGAACCGCTGGCCGGTTGTGACCGGGCAAAGGCATATGGTTGCCCGCAAGGTCTGCCTGGCCGTGCTTGAGGGAAAGAAAGAAGCCTCGGCGGCACGGGCGGCGTTCATCAACGCCGCGATCGAGGCGGACATCCTCGTCGAGCCCCGTGAGGTGTCGATATCGTAGCTATCCGGCCAAATTGAATCAAGAACTGGCGCTATCTTCTTGATTGATTGCGGTCTTTTCGGTTGATCGGTGGTCGGCTTTTCGGAATCCGTATGCCGGCCTGTCGTCGGCGGTTTTGTAGGCATTCCGCAACATTCGCGCCCGTTGGCTTGCTTTTGGATCCCGTTGACACGGCGTCCGTGTCTATATATTGAACAGGATTATACAGGTTCACTGAACAGGTACCTATATGAAGCGGCGCGCAGTTCAACTGTCTCCCGGCACGGGCAAGCCCGAGCAGATCGCCACCGTCCTCGAACATGAGATACGCTCCGGCGTTCTCGGTTTCGGCGACCGCCTTCAAAGCGAAAACGAACTCGTCCAGCGCTTCTCAGTCAGCCGCAATACGGTCCGCAAGGGCCTCGAGGAACTGTCCAGCCGCGGGCTGATCACCACCAAGGTCGGCATCGGCTCGTTCGTCACCTTCGACGGCAAGCCGGTCGATGACGCCATCGGCTGGTCGCGGGCGCTAGCCGATGCCGGCGCCAATGCGGAGACGCGGACGCTGCGGCTAGAGGTCATCGAGGACACCGATCTGGCCGCGCTGCTTGGTATCGAAAGCCCGTTCTTCATCGCCGTCGACCGGGTGCGCACCAACGCCAGCGACGGCCATGCGATCTCCATCGAGCGCAGCCGGCTGCCATTGTCACCCGAGCTTGAGGACGTACCATTGCGCGGATTGCGCGAGGGCTCGCTGCACCAGACGCTGCGCGCCGCCGGCCTCATTCCCGACCATGGCGAGGAATGGGTCGAGATCGAGATGCTCAATACCGAGGATGCGACCATCCTCGGCTGCCCGCAAGGCACGCCGTTCCTGCGCGGCCGCCGGTTGACGCGTGCGGCCGACGACCGGCCGATCGAGTATGTCACCAGCCTGCTCAACCCGGCGCATTTCGCGCTGCATATGAGGTTCTGAGCGATGTCGGATGCAACCAGCAAGGCCATTGATCGCGCCATGGGCGCTCTTGTTGGCGGGGCGCTGGGAGACGCGCTCGGCATGCCGACGCAGCTTTTGTCACCGGCCCGCATTGCCGAACTCTACGGCCATGTCGAGGATTTCATCGCGCCTTTCGCCGATCATCCGGTGTCGAAGGGATTGGCTGCCGGAACCATCACCGACGACACCGAGCAGGCGCTGCTGCTCGGCCGCATTCTTGTCGAATCCGGCGACCGCTTCGACCATGCGCGCTGGGTCAATGCGCTGCTCGGCTGGGAACGTGAGGTGAAGGCGCGCGGCAGCTATGATCTGCTGGGGCCGTCGACCAAGCGTGCCATCGACGCCATCAACAATGGCGTGCCGGCCGAGGAAGCTGGCCGCAGCGGCGACACCAATGGTGCGGCCATGCGCATCGCGCCTGTCGGTATCATGATGCCGCTCGAACCATTGGAGGCGTTCGTCGCCAAGGTGGCGGAGACCTGCCGGGCGACGCACAACACCTCGATCGCCATCGCTTCCGCCGCTGCCGTTGCCGCTGCCGTCAGCCGCGGCGTCGCCGGCGGCGGCTGGCGCGATGCTTCCGCCAGCGCCGTCGCGGCGGCGAGGCGAGGGGCGACGCTCGGCCATTGGGTCACCGGCGGCGACATCGCCGCGCGTATCGTCTGGGCACAGGACATCGTGCGCGGCAAGGCGATCAGGGATGCCATCCGGCTGATCACCGATCTGGTCGGTACCGGCGTTGCCAGCCAGGAATCCGTTCCGGCGGCCTTCGCCGTGCTGGAAGTCGCGAGTGGTGACCCTTGGCAAGCAGCCATCATCAGCGCGAATCTCGGCGGCGACACCGATACGATCGGCGCCATCGCCGCCGGCATGGCCGGCGCCTGCAGCGGTTTTTCCCGATTGCCGCAACAGCACATCGCCCGGCTTGTCGGCATCGACATGTCAGAGGTTCGCGCGCTTGCAGCCGACCTTGTCGCGGCAAGGGTGGCGAAAACCGGTTCCGGCAAGGATGCCGCGGCATGAGCGGCCGTCTCGTTCACATCGGTAGTGCTGTGGTCGACTATGTCTACCGCATCGACGCCCTGCCGGCGCCCGGCATGGAAAAGACGGCGTCGAGCTTCGCCCAGGTCGCCGGCGGCGGCTTCAACATGATGGTCGCGGCCAGCCGCACGGGCATGAAGGTGGTGTTCGGCGGCCAACTCGGCAGTGGCCCGAATGGCGACTTCCTGCGCGCTGCTTTCATGGCCGAGGGCATCGCGACGCTGACCCCACCATCGCCACTGATGGACAGCGGCAATTGCGTCGCCATGATCTCGAGCGACGCCGAACGCACTTTCGTCTCGTGGCCAGGTGCGGAGAGCGTACTCAGCCTCGACATGATGGCGCCTGTCCCAGTGGCGCCTGGAGACTGGGTGTTCGCCTCCGGCTATACGCTGAGCTATCCCAAAAGCCGCGATGCGCTCACCGACTGGATCGAGGCCTTGCCTGCTGAAACACCTTTCGTTTTCGACCCGACGCCGGTCATCTCGGACATTCCACGCTCCATCCTGTCGCGGGTGCTTGCCCGCACCACATGGCTGAGCTGCAACATGACGGAGGCGGCTGAGATTGCCGGTCTTGGCGATGTCGAAGGCCTCGCGGCACGGCTGCTGGGCGACCACTGCCCGAAAGCAGCGGGCGTGGTCATCCGCGCTGGTGCGAAGGGTTGCCACGTACGGTTGGCCGACGGGTCAGCGCAGACCATTGCCGGCTTCAAGGTCACCGCCATCGACACAAATGGCGCCGGCGACACCCATATCGGCGCTTTCGTCAGCGCGCTGGCGCGCGGCATCCCGCCCTTCGAGGCAGCACGCTATGCCAATGCGGCCGCGGCTGTTTCGGTCACCCGCCATGGCGGCTCGTCGGCGCCAACGAATCGCGAAATCCAGACATTCCTGAGCCATGCCGCCGACCCGTCGGATGCAGGCCGGACACAGAAGGCCAATGCATAATCGACAGAAAGCCTGACAAGCCCGGGAAAGCGGGCAAACCCACAGAGAGGAACCAAACCATGCGCATGCCTGACTTGACTGCTCTGCTGACGGCGACCGCCGTCTTTACCTCCGCACTCGCGTTCGCCGCCAAGGCCGACGAAGTGCATGTGCTCAACTGGAAGGGCTACGGCGCCGACGAGCCGTGGGCCGTCGAGGCTTTCGAAAAGGCGACCGGCAACAAGGTCGTCAACGACTTCTTCAATTCCGAACAGGAGATGCTGACCAAGATCCGGACCAATCCGGGCCTCTACGACGTGGTCATGATCAATGCCGCCTTCAACGACCAGGCGATGGACGGCAAGCTGATCCAGCCGATCGACGTCTCCAAATTGCCGAACTACGCCGACATCAGCAAGGACAAGGCGGGCTCGCCGATGCTCGTTCATGACGGCAAGGTCTATGGCGTGCCGTGGGTATGGGGCCTCACCGCTCTCGCCATCAACGACAAATCCTTCGACAAGCCGCCGACGAGCATCGCCGAGATGTGGGATGCAGCCCACAAGGGCCGCGTCGTCATTCGCGACGATGCCGTCGAAGCGGTGCAGTTCGGCGCCATCGCCACCGGCCAGAACATCAATGACATCAAGGATATGGATGCGGTCAAGGCGAAGCTCACCTCGCTGATGCCGCAGATCAAGACTTTCTGGAGCTCGGAGAACGACTGGAACCAGATGGTTGCTTCCAACCAGATCGACATCGGCACCTACTGGAGCGGCTCGGCCGACCGCGCCAAGACGCATTTCAAGCTGCCGGTCTCGCTGGTCGTGCCGCAGGAGGGCGCCGTCGCCTGGCTTGATGCCTTTTCCATCCCGGTCGGCGCCAAGAACGTCGCCGGCGCCGAGGCCTTCATCAACTACATGATCGACCCGAAATTCTACGTCGAATGGGTCACCAAGGTCGGTGCGCCGGTCTCGGCCAACACCAAGGCGGTGGAAGCGCTGCCCGAGGATGCCTTCAACCGCAAGGTCATGGGTGACCCCGAAGTGGCCAAGCGCATCCAGTTCCAGGCGCCGATCACCGACGCGCAGCGCGAAGCCTATCTGGCGCTGTGGCAGCAGCTCAAGGTCGACGTAAAATAGAGCCGACATCCGGACCAGCCGGCGGTTCGCGCCGGCTGGTTCTTCCAATCCTCGGGAGGAGGATATCATGGCAGCTGCGACAGCGTCGCGAAGCGGGCTGAGATCGGCATTGCCGCTGCTGGCGCCGGCCTATCTCTGGCTGACGGTGGCGATCTTCCTGCCGCTGTCGGCCATGGTCTTTTTCTCGTTCATGACCGAGCTGCCACTGTCGGGAAGGCCGTGGGCATTCACCCTTGGCAATTATGCCGCCTTCTTCTCGCAAAGCCTCTATCTGACGCTGCTGCTGGCCTCGCTGCGCCTCGGCCTCGAAGTGACGCTATGGTGCATCGTCATCGGCTATCCGGCGGCTTACGTGCTGGCCAAGGTGTTGAAGGGGCGCAGCCGCGAGGCGATTTTCCTGCTCGTCATCCTGCCGTTCTGGTCGAACGGGCTGGTGCGCATCTTTTCGTGGGCGATGGTGCTGCGCGAGGGCGGCATCCTCGACACCGCGCTCAACGCCGTGCTGCCGTTCAAGATCAACATCGACCTGATGTATTCCTATCCGGCCGTCATCATCGGCTTGGTGCACTCTTACGTGCCCTATATGGTGCTGACCTGCTATCTCACGCTGCAGGCCATCGACGACTCGCTGATCGAGGCCGGGCGCTCGCTTGGCGCCTCGCGGTTGCAAGTGCTGAAGCGGGTGATCATCCCGTTGTCGATGCCGGGGCTGGTGGCGGGTGCGGCGCTGATCTTCGTGCCGGTCGTCGGCTCGTTCATGGAACCGCGCATCCTTGGCGGCCGCACCGGCACCTTCTACGGCACGGTCATCGAGGACCAGTTCGTTGCCGTGTTCAACTGGCCGCTCGGTGCGGCGCTCTCCTTCATCCTGCTGGCGGTGGTGCTGGTCATCCTGGCGGTGGCCTCGCCGGTGCTGCGGAGGGCAGCGTGATGGCGACGACCCGCATCCTCGAATGGCTCGGCCGCATCTACATCTGGCTGTTGCTCGCCTTTCTCTATCTGCCCATCATCATCATGGCGCTGATGTCGTTCAACGTCTCGCCCTTCTATCAGTTGCCGTTCGAATGGACGACCGAATGGTACGCCTCGCTGTGGCAGAACGACCAGCTGATCGCGGCCACCTGGAACAGCGTCGAAATCGCCGTCATCGCCACCATCATCTGCACCGTGCTCGGCTCTGCGGCGTCGCTGGCGCTCTATCGCTATGAGTTTCGCGGCAAGAAATTCCTGCAGGCGCTGCTGTTTCCGCCCATCGCCATACCGTGGCTGATCACCGGCACGGCGATGCTGATCTTCTTCTTCCGCGTCGGCATTGGTCGCGGCCTGCATGCCATCCTGCTCGGCCATGTCGCATTGGCGCTGCCCTATGTCATCGTCGTCGTCTCGGCCCGGCTGCAGACCTTCGCGCCGGAGCTGGAAGAGGCGGCGCGTTCGCTCGGCGCCAACCAGTGGCAGGTGACACGGCGCGTCACGCTGCCGTGGATCATGCCCGGCGTCATCGCCGGCGGGCTGTTTGCCTTCGCCGTCTCGTTTGACCAGTTCGTGGTCTCCTATTTCCTGGCGACGCCGGGGCAGACGACGCTGCCGGTCGAAATCTATGCCGCGATCCGCAAAGGGTTCACGCCCGAGATCAATGCGGTCTCGACGATCATCATTGTTGTGTCGATGGCGCTGATGCTGCTCACGGCGCGGTTCTTCAAATTCGGCGGAGAGAAATAATGGCCGGGGTGCAAGTATCTGATGTCTCGCGCAGCTTTGGCGCGCACAAGGCGCTGGACGATGTCTCCATCGATTTCGCCGATGGTGGCTTCTATGCGCTGCTCGGGCCATCGGGCAGCGGCAAGACCACGCTGCTGCGCCAGATCGCCGGTTTCGATTTTCCGGACTCGGGTCGCATCACCATCGGTGGCGAGAGCGTCGAGCGGGTGCCGGTCGAAAAGCGGCGCATCGGCATGGTGTTCCAGAACTATGCGCTGTTTCCCAACATGAGCGTCGCCGATAATGTCGCCTTCGGCCTGTCGGTGCGCGGCGAGGTCAAGGCTGTGATTGCCACCGAGGTGCAGCGCGCTCTCGATCTGGTGCAGCTCGGCAAGCTCGGTGGCCGCCGGCCGCATCAGCTCTCCGGCGGCCAGCGCCAGCGTGTGGCGCTCGCCCGCGCCATCGTCACCAAGCCGCGCGTGCTGCTGCTCGACGAGCCATTGGGCGCGCTCGACAAGGCGCTGCGTGTCGATATGCAGATCGAGTTGAAACGCATCCAGCGCGAGATCGGTATCACCACCATCTTCGTCACCCACGACCAGGAAGAAGCGCTGACGATGAGCGATCGCATCGGCATATTGCGCGACGGCAGGCTGGTGCAGGAAGGACCACCAGAGGAGATCTACGACCGGCCGAAGACCGAATTCGCCGCCACCTTCCTAGGCGACGCCAACATCTTTCGCGGCGACACGACGGGCAATGGCATCCGGCTGGCGGACGGCACGGCGATTGCCGCCGGCGCCGGTGCGACGCTTGCCGCCGGCGGCAAGGCAAGCTGCGCCGTGCGGCCCGAACGCATCCGGATTGCGACCGACGCCGGGGCGCCGGATGGCAACGCCAACATGCTCAAGGGGCAGGTCTCCAAGCGCATCTTCGCCGGCAACAACAGCACCTACTTCGTCGAGCGTGGCGGCCAGACGTTGAAGGTGATTGTGCAGAACACCGGCATGGAACGGCTGGCGGAAGGTCAGGATGTCGTGCTGCGCTGGTCGCCGGAGAGTACGGTGTTGATCGCGGCGGGTTAAGGAGGACTGTGGACGGATGGGACGGCTGGCGTTCCGTGGCGCCCCCCTCTGCCCTGCCGGGCATCTCCCCCACAGGTGGGTGTTTGGACCGGGGACATCGCGAACAGGTGTGCGAGGACATCGCGAACAGTTTGGCGTGCTTTGCGCCGGGAGGTTCGCGATGCCATTTGGGGACACCAGCGTGATGGATGGGAAGTTGGAGTTTGTGCGTCTTGGCGTGCAAGATGGCAGCAATGTCAGTGCGCTTTGTCGTCGTTTCGGGATCGGCCGCACCTGTGGTCACAAGTTGATTGCGCGGTATCGCGCTCATGGCGAGGCCGGGCTTGCGGAGCAATCGCGCCGCCCGGCGACGAGCCCGGCGCGCAGCACGGATACGGTCGAGGCGGCGGTTCTTGGCATGCGCCGGGCGCACCCAGCCTGGGGCGGTCGCAAGATCGCCAAGGTCCTGCAGCGCGAGGGAACCGGCTCGCCTGCACCCTCGACGGTGACCGGGATCCTGCACCGCAACGGCGTCGAACTGGGCTTGCTCGGGGGTGGAGCCAAGCCGTTCGGGCGCTTCGAGCATGCCGCCCCCAACGATCTGTGGCAGATGGACTTCAAGGGCCATGTCGCATTGCGGCAGGGCGGCCGGCTGCATCCGCTGACCGCACTCGACGACCATTCGCGCTTCTCTGTCGTGCTGCAGGCTTGCATCAACGAGACCGGCGAAACGGTCAAAACCCACCTGATTGCCGCCTTTCGCCGCTATGGACTGCCGCAGCGCATGGCGTTCGACAACGGTCCGCCATGGGGAGATGGCGGACGAAGCAACTTCACACGCTTCACCGTCTGGCTGATCGAGCACGGCGTCGCTGTCTCCCATTCCAGGCCCCTGCATCCGCAGACGCTGGGCAAGGAGGAGCGCTTCCACCGCTCGCTCAAGGCCGAAGCGATGGCCGGACCTGCCTTCGAAAATCTCGAGCGGGCGCAGAAAGCCTTCGATGCCTGGCGCGACCTCTACAACGCCGAAAGACCCCACGATGGCCTCAAGGGCTATGTCCCCCTCGACAGATACACACCCTCGCCGCGCTCCTTCAGCGAGGCCGTCGAAGTCTTCGACTACCCGCAAGGCGCCATCGTTCGAAAGGTCCAGAAAAAGGGCCGCGTCGCCTTGTGCGGCTACATCCTGCGCCTCTCCAAGGCATTTGGCGGAAAAGCCGTGGCTTTCATCCCAACCAGCAAGGACGGCGTCTTCCAAGCCTTCTTCAGACATCAGAAAATAGAAACAGTCGACCTCAACCTCAGCACACGATAAGTGACAAAACTGTTCGCGATGTCCCCGCACACCTGTTCGCGATGTCCCCGGTCCAAACACCCCCTTGAGGGGGAGATGCCCGGCAGGGCAGAGGGGGGCGCTGTCCCACCGTCCTTTCGAATAACGATCCCGGAGCTGCGATGACGCTTGAATTGACCGCACAGGACCGATCCATGCTCGACGGCGAGCAGGGCCCGTCCGTAGCCGCTGCCATGAAAATCCTGGTCGCCTTTTCCAACGCGATCGGCGCGCGCGGCCTCCTCGACATTGCCGGCGCCCATATCGACGGTTGTCTCTACCATGGCAAGGCCGGCCTCGATTTCGTCGAGCGGCTGGTCGAAGGCGGTGGCCGCGTCCAAGTGCCGACGACATTGAACGTCGGCTCTTTCGATCTCATCCATCCCGGCATGGTGAAGATGCCCGTTGCGGAAGAGGTGCCGGCGCGGCGGCTGATGAAGGCGCATCTGGAGCTCGGCTGCCAGGCAACCTTCACTTGCGCGCCCTATCAGACGCGGTTCCGGCCGGGCTTCGGCGAGCAGATCGCCTGGGGCGAATCCAACGCCATCGTCTTTGCTAATTCGGTGATCGGCGCGCGCACCAACCGCTATGGCGATTTCATCGACCTGTGCTGCGCCATGACCGGGCGCGCGCCGGCCTGGGGCCTGCATCTGAGCGAGAACCGGCGCGGCCGGATTTTGTTCGAGCTGGATGTTCCGGACGGCGAGCAGAGCGACAGCCTGTTCGTCGGCGTCGGGCTATTCATCGGGCAAGTGAGTGGCGACCGGATTCCAGTGATTGCCGGTCTGCCGCAGCCGCGCGACGAGGACCAGCTGAAGGCGCTGGGGGCGGCAGCGGCAACGACCGGCGCGGTGGCGCTGTTCCATGCGGTCGGCATCACGCCGGAAGCGAGGACGCTCGATGAGGCGTTCCAGGGCCATGCGCCTGACGAGACGATCCGCATCACCCGCGCCGATATCGACCACGCGCTGGCCAGGCTGTCTGGCGTGCCCGACGGTGCGCCGCTGGCGGCCGTGTCGCTCGGCACGCCGCATTTTTCGCATGAGGAATGGATGCGGCTGTTGCCGTTGCTGCGCGAGGTCGCGCCGGGCAGGCGCATCCCGATCTATGTCAACACCGGCCGCGCGACCCTGACGCAGCTGCAGGAGGAGGGCGCGCTGACCGGCATGGAGGCGTTCGGCCTGATCCCGGTCGCCGACACCTGCACCTATGTCACCTCGATCCTGGAGCGCCTCGACGGCGTGGTGATGACCAATTCCGGCAAATGGGCACATTATGCGCCCGGCAATATCGGTGTGTCCGTCGCCTTCGCCGAGATGAGGGATTGCATCCGCTCCGCTGCGGTCGGGCATGTCGTGCGGAGCGCCTCATGACGCGACCGGTGGAACGAACCGGCACCTTCCAGTTGGCCGGCGAGGCCAAAGGCCAGGCGCTGGTGTTTTCGCAGCCGCTCAGCTTCTGGGGCGGTATCGATGCCGAGACAGGCGACATAACAGACCATTCGCATCCGGGCCTCGGCCAGAATGTCGCCGGCACAATCCTGGTCATGCCGAGCGGGCGTGGTTCGTCGTCGTCGTCCTCGGTTCTGGCCGAGGCGATCCGCCGGGGAACGGCGCCGGCCGGTATTCTTCTGGAACGGCCGGACCCGATCCTGGCGGTCGGCGCCATCGTTGCCGAGTTTCTCTACGAGATCCGCATGCCGCTTGTGGTGTGCGACATTGCCGGCATAGCCTCCGGCGATCGGATCGCGATCGGTGTTGGCGAGGATGGCGGGGCGGTCATTCGCAAAGGCTAGGGACCGGTGCTCACTGGCCAAGGTCAGCGCCGCCCCTCATCTGGCTGCCGCCATCTTCTCCCCGTAAACGGGGCGAAGGACGCTGTCGCCGATGATTTCGCCAATCACCAATGTCACAGAAAAGAGCGCCGAGGTTGCAACAAGCCCCTTCTCCCCGTTTACGGGGAGAAGATGCCGGCAGGCAGATGAGGGGCGGCGCCAGCGCTTCTTAGGTCATGCTGCATCAATGCACGTCAGACCTCAGCCAGCCATCAATCCCGCAGCGCCACGCCGCCAGTAGGCGGCGGCCAACGTTTCGTCGCGGCCGAGCCCCAACATGCCGCGCCAATACACGCGAACGATCTTGGCGGCGGTCGCTTCCGCAGCAAACCAGCCGAAGGCCGAGCCGCCTTGCGGCCACGCCACTGAACGGACAGCTTCTGCCAGCAGTTTGTCCTCGCCCGCCGGCACGCCGTCCCTTGTCAGCCAATGCAGCTCGATGCCGGTGGCATTGGCGATCTCCTGCCGTTCACCGTCATTGGCGATTTCGACAAAGGCGACGCCTTTTGTCTCGGCCGGTAGCGTCTCCAGCAGCCGCGCCAGCGCCGGCAGGCCGGTTTCGTCGGCGCCCATGACGTACCACTCCGCTTGCCGCACCGGGCGGCCGACTGGTCCCATGATGCCGACTTTCATGCCGGGCGCTGCCTGCATGGCCCAGCTCGAGCCGACGCTGTCGCCGGGATGGACGAGGAAGTCGACATCGATGATGCCCTTGGCCACGTCGAGCGCGCGGATGGTGTAGACGCGCGCCACTGGACGCCGGTCATCGGCGGGCCAGACCGGCAAGCCGTTGCCGCCGAGTATGGGCCACAGCGGATCGGGCACCTCCCTGGTCGGGAACAGCATGCGGATATGCATGCCGCCGAACTTGGCGAAACGCGAGAGATCTTCGCCGGCAAGGCGGATGCGGCGCATATGCAGGGTAAGGTCGCGAACATCCTTCACCACCATCTCGCGGAACTGGGCGAGGCGGGTCTCATTGGCGAGATCGCCGGTCCAGACGATTTCGGGGTTTTCGTCCCTGGCATAGACCTGCACCGCCGTGGCGAGCAGGTCCTTGATGCGGGCCAGCCCGTCGCGGTCGGCGGCGTTGGCTCGCATCACCAGCCGCTCCATGTCGAAGGAGGCGGCGCCAAAGGCGAAGCGGAAATCGATGCGCTGCCCATGGTGCGAAGCATCGGCCTCGAAGCTCTGCAGCCTGTCGGCGATGCTGTCCATGTAGTCAGGCAGGTGTCGCAGGTCGAGACGCGCCTCGCAGGTCAGTTCGCTTGCCGATGCTTCGCTCATTCTCAGCCTCCGATCCTGCCGGTGAGGGCCACCTTGAAGGTGCGGCCCTTGCCTTGTTCGGTTGCCGCCGTGGTCGACCAGGCGCTTTGCGGGTCGGTGTAGGCGGTGTTGAAGACGTTATCGACGCCGAAATCGAGCTTGGCGTTGTCATTGATGCGCCAGTTGGCGAAGACGTTGACCAGATCGAAGCCGTCGTCGACGACCGGCACGGCATTCGGATTGGTGCGGCTGGTGCGGGTGATCTTGCCGACGCTGAGATATTGCGCGCCGATGGTGAGCTGGTCCTCCAGCATGCGGAAGCCGATGGTGGCCGAGAAGCGGTCGAGCGGCGTGTTGTTCAGCGCCTGGCCGGAATAGACGCCGCTGACGACCTTGGCGTCGATCAGCGCGCCGGCAAGGTTCACGAAGCCCCAGTTGTAGTCGTAAACCATCTCGGCCTCGACGCCTTTCAGGCGCGCGTCGCCGATGTTGATCGCCGTGCGCGGCAGGACGGTGAGGTCGACGTCGATGTAGTCCTCGACGGCGGTGTGGAAGACGTTGACCTTTGCGCGCAACCGGTCGCCCGCCATTAGCAAATCGTCATATTTCACGTTAATGCCGGCCTCCCAGTTCTTCGCCGTCTCGGGCTGCAGCAGAAGATTGGGCCGGTATGTATCGCCGCCGCCATGCGCGCCGCCGCCGCGGAAGACATCCTGGAGGCCCGGCGCCCGGTAGCCCTCGGAATAGGTGCCGTAGAGCTGAAAACCGTCGAACGGCGTGACGCCGACAGTGAGGCGAGGCGACCAGCGGTCGCCGGAGATCGAGGCCTGCTGCGGCAGCGGCACGCGGGTCTCGCCATCGAGTTGGTAGCCGTCATAGCGCATGGCCGCGATCACCTGCAGCCAGTCCTCGTAGTCGCCCTGCCATTGCAGGAAGCCGCCATAGCCCTGCTGCTCGCCGGCGCCGAAATGCGCCGCTTCCGACGAGGCTTCGAGATAGTAGTAGTCAAGGCCGTAGGTCAGGGTGTGGGCAAGCCCCCAGGCGTCGAAGCGCGAGGAGTTCTTCACATTGAAGCCTGTCGTGGCGACGTCGTAGAAGCGGAAATTGCCGATCGCCGAGGTGGGCCAGACCTGCGTCTGCTCGGCGCGGGTGCGGTTGTGGTAGGCATTGGCACTGAAGTCGATCAGCTCGCTGTCGTCAGGCTTCCAGGTGTAGGCTGCGGTGTAGGTCTGGTTGGTGGTGTTGGTGTCGTAACGGCTCAGCGTCGGCGAGGTCGAGCCGCTCGATCCGGTGATCTGGTCATTGTAGCGCTGCAGGATGGCGCCGAGCTTCAGCTCATGGCCGTCGGCTGGCCGCAGCGTCGTCTTCAGATAACCGCTGGTCACCCGCTCGCCGGTCCATGGCACGGTGTCGCCATTGCCGTCGGTGTAGCTGTCGCGGTCGCGGTAGATGAGGTTGCCGATGATGTCGGCATCATCACTGAATCGGTAGGCGCCGGTGGTGCTGGTGGTGAAGCCGTCGCCATTGTCCTCATAGCCGAGCTTCTCGCTCAGCGCCCAGCGCTCGTCCTTTTTGAGGAAGTCGCCGGCATCCTTGGTCTCGAAGGAAACGACGCCGCCGATGCCGCCTGAACCGTAAGCATTCGACACTGGACCGCGAATGACGGTGGCTTCCTTGATCAGGTCGGGTTCGACATAGAACGAGCCAGAGCCGTGGCCGACGCGCCAATAGTCCTGACGGGCGCCGTCGAGCGTTACGACGACGCGGCCATATTGCTCCAGGCCGCGAATGTTGATGGCTGTCGCCGGGTCGTCGCCATTCATCGAGGCGGCGACGCCGGGCGTGGTGCGGAAGATGTCGGCGGCGGTGTCGGGCTGGATACGGTCGAGCTCGTCGGAATCGACGGCGCTGATGGCGGCCATCGATTCGATCACGGCGGTCTTGATCATCGTCGCCGAGATGGTGATGAGGTCGAGCATCGTTGCCGGTTGCGCGGCATCGGCCGGCGCCAGGCGGCCGGTCTTGGCGGTGGCCTTTTTCTCCGGGTCCTGTTCCTGCGCGCTGGCAAAGGGCACGGCGCAAAGGCTGAGCACGAAGGCGAGCGCGGTGCTCGCCATCAAGGTTGTGTTTGTTGTCGTGGTCATGGTCATGCAGCCCCCAAGCAAAAAGCAAAACGGCTGGCGGTGGCTGGATGGCCTTGGCTGGCATGATCGAAAATCCCTCGACCAGGCGGGTCAGGGCACGGGTCACATATTAAAACATGATGACATAAGTCAACTTTAAATTTATAGCCGACCATTATCGAGAAGCATCTGGCACGGGAGCAGCGGCATGGTCGGCAGGGTGGGCGAGGGCAAGAGGATCCGCTGGTCGCAACCGGGCAGGGTCGCGGCGGTGCTGTTTCTGGCGCTGTCGATACTGGCGCCTTCCTGCGGCTTCAAGGCGCTGGCCGCCGAGAGCGTTGTCTACGCGCTGGCACGAACCGTCGCGCCGGGACAGGCAACGAGGATCCTGACGCTCGGCTCCGACGTCACCGAGATCGTCCACGCGCTCGGCGCCGGCGAGCGGATCATCGCCGTCGATCGCGGCAGCAAATATCCGCCTGATGTGACGCAGAAGCCCAATGTCGGCTATCGCCGCCAGCTTTCGGTCGAAGGGCTGGCGGGCTTGCGTCCCGATCTGATCCTGGCGGCCGAGGACATCGGGCCGCCGGAGGCGGTCGAGGTGCTGAAGTCGCTGGCGATCCCGATCGTCTTCGTTCCGCAGGACAACACCCCACAAGGCATCGACCGCAAGATCACGCTGATCGCCGCCAGCCTTGGGCTCGAGGACAAGGGCAGGGCGGTTTCCGCCGAGGTGCTCACCGCCTTCCAGGCTGCTGCCGATCTCGCCTCGCAAATCCCGCCGGAGCGCCGCAAGAAGGTGGTGTTCTTTCATGGCCTGGTGAAATTGAGTGCAGCCGGCGCCGGCACCTCGGCCGATGCCATCATCCGCTATGCCGGCGGCCTCAACCCGATGGATGTCGTGCAGGGCTACAAGGCGGCGTCGGAGGAAAAGCTGATCGAGATGGCGCCCGACGTCATCCTGATGATGAGCGACGGCAAGGGCGGCCCGACGCCCGAGCAGGTGTTCGGCAATCGCGCGCTGGCCGCAACACCGGCGGCGGCCAGCAAGGCGCTGGTCGTGCTCGACGGCGCCTACATGATCGGCTTTGGTCCGCGCACATCAGGCGCGATCCGCGACCTGGCGAAGGCGCTCTATCCGGAAGGATAATCGTTGACTAGGCTTGCTGCTCAAATCTCCGGGATGTTCTCCTTGAAGATCACCTGCAGCCTTGGCTGGTGCAATTCATAGGGCAATCCCCGGACCGCATGGGTCAAGGTGTTGAGCGCTTCGCGGGCCTCGACGCGCGGGTTCTGGTCGATGACCGCATCGAGTGTGCCGTCGAGCAGAAGGTCCTTGGTGCCGTCCGTCACCTCATGGCCGAGGAAGACCATGGACTGCGCGCGGCCGCGCTCCTTGAGCGCGCGGGCGATGCCGGTGTTGCCGGCGCCGACATTGTAGATCGCGGCAAGGTCGGGGTGCCGCTCCAGCAGGGCGGACGCTTCCGAATAGGCCTTCTCGCGGTCGTCGAGCATTTCGCGCATCTCGACGATCTGCAGATTGGGCGATTCCTCCGTCAGGATATGGCGGAACCCCATCTCGCGTTCCTCATGGCCGCGATAGGACAGCGAGCCGGCGAACAGCGCCACCTTGCCCGGGCGCCCTGATCCCATGAAGCGGTTGAGCAGATAACCGGCCAGCCGTCCGGCGGCGCGGTTGTCGATGCCGATATAGGCGACCCTGGGCACATGCAGGATGTCGGAGGCGATGGTCACCACCTTGATGTCGTTGGCCGACAGCGAGCGGATCGCTTCGCGCACCGTTGGATGGTCGAGCGCGATGACGCCGACGCCTTGCGTCTGTCCGCGCAGATCCTGCAGCAGGCGAGCGAGGCCGTCCGGGTTGAACCCTTCGATGGTGGCAATGTGCACATCGAGGTCGGGCCGTGACTGCGCCTGCGCCTCGATCTGGCGATGCAGCATCTTGATGAAGGAGTTGGTGCCGGCGGGCAGCGCGAAGTCGAGCCGGATGATATCGCCGGACAGGGGCCGCGGCGGCGCCCCGTTCGGGCTTTCGGCGATGTAGCCAAGCCGCTGCGCCATTTCGAGCACGATTTCACGCGTGCGCGCCCGCACGCCGGGGCGGTTGTTGAGCACTCGGTCGACCGTGGCGGCCGAGACACCGGCTTCCCGGGCTATGTCAGTCAGGGTGGACCGCACCGTCTTTCATCTCCTGCATGCGTCAGATCGGCTGGCGACGGCTTCCCTGCCATCCGCGATTCTGATGGGAAATGATGTATCCGCCCTTGGCCGATGTGCAAGCCGCCGGGCTAAATCAAATGATCCGGCAGGGCTGTGCAGGGTCGGGGAGAGGCGTTTCCCATCAAATCGAGGCATCAGGAGTGAGGTATGGATCCTGGTTTTGTGCATTTCCTCGCTCTATTTGCAATGTTGTGAGGTGTTTTGATTATTTATGATGTTGACAGCCTTCCCGTGCTGCAGTCAATATCCCTCATAGGGTCGTGGAGGAAACGTGGCCCTGAGGGAGGAGTTTCAATGTCTGACTTGATCCGCATCTCGCGGCGCCGTTTGCTGGCGTCCGGAGGAAAGGCGGCCGTGATCATGGCCGCCGCTGGCATTGCGCCGAAATTCATTCGTCCCAGCCGCGCCTATGCGGCCGACGCGCTGGCGCCGGGCATGATCGGCGGCCCGACGGGCTTCGATGGGGCCGAGCGCTATCAGTATGGCGCCGACACGCCGGAAGGCCGCGCCATCGAGGCGGCCAAGGCGCTGAAGGGCGCCGGCAAGGCGCCGGCCAAGATCGTGCTCGGCCTGTCGGATGGCTCGATCGGCCAGCTCACGCAGCCGTTCCCGGCCGGTGCGCCGTCGATCAAGGATCTTTGGGAAAAGGAGACCGGCATTCCGATCGAAATCGTCGGTCTGCCGAACGGCCAGGAATTCACCAAGACGATGCAGGACATCTCCACCAAGGGTGGGGCCTACGACATCTACTCGACCGAATGGAACCGCCTCGGTGACCTCGCCGAAACTGGCGGCATCGCCAAGCTCGACGACTTCGTCGCGCAGCACAAGCCGGAGTGGGACGATCCGGTGACCGGCTATGTCAACGGCGCCAAGGGCGTGTCGCTGCTCAACAAATATCGCGGCTCGAACTATGGCGTGTCGCTGGACGGCGACTTCCAGACATGGGTCTACCGCACCGACCTGTTCGGCGACGAAGCCGAGAAGAAGGCTTTCAAAGACAAGTACGGCTACGATCTGGCGCCGCCGAAGACCTGGAAGCAGCATGGCGACATCGCCGCCTTCTTCCAGCGCCCGGACAAGGGCCTGTTCGGCTCGACCGATCTGCGCAACCAGGGCTGGGGCTACACCAACTGGTATCAGCGCTATGTCTCGATGGCCTCGCCCAACCAGTTCCTGTTTGGCGATGACGGCAAGCCGATGATCAATTCCGAGCAAGGCATTGCCGCCACCAACGAATATGTCGCGTCGCTCGCGCATCATTCGCCGGATGCGATCTCCTGGGGCTGGCCGGAACAGTACGGCAATTTCGCCAAGGGCGGGGCGGCGATGACCTGCGCCTTCTCCAACCTGCCGAAATTCCTCGACAATGCCGGCAACAAAGATTCGGCTGTCACCGGCAAGATCGGCTCGATGCTGCCGCCCGGCCGCGAGATCGACGGCAAGCTGATCAGCCGTTCCGTGCTGTGGTTCTCGCTGACCGGCATGGTCTCGGCGCAGTCGAAAAACCAGGAAGTCGCCTATCTCCTGCTGCAATGGCTGGGCTCCGCCCGCATCTACGCCTGGATGAGCGCCAACCCCGGCGGCTACCTGGATCCGTTCCGGCTCTCGGATTTCTCCGATCCGCTGGTGCGCCAGACCTATCATGCCTACCACATGGACGTGGTGCGCGAGACGGTGGCGCGCACCGTGCCGACCATCAACTATCCCGGCGCGACAGCCTTCCACAATGCGCTCGACGAGAACCTCATGGCGGCGCTGACCAAGGCCAAGACATCGGAGCAGGCGATGGCCGACACCGAGGCCGAATGGAAAAAGATCGCCCGGCGCACCGGCGAGGACAAACTGCTCGAAGCCATCAAGACCAACAAGGAGGCCTGGCCGACAGTTCTCGATCCAATCGTCTGATCCATCTCCCTGGATCACATCGAAGGAGGGGAGGAGCTTGCTTCTCCCCTCCGCCCACAACGCCACCAGCAAAGCCGCCAGATGAAGCGTTCCATTCCTTTCCTGATATTCCGCTATGCCGCGATC
Organism: Mesorhizobium norvegicum; assembly: GCF_004919685.1. Taxonomy (GTDB): domain Bacteria; phylum Pseudomonadota; class Alphaproteobacteria; order Rhizobiales; family Rhizobiaceae; genus Mesorhizobium; species Mesorhizobium norvegicum. The sequence goes on from NZ_SMYZ01000027.1 coordinate 63,569, forward strand.
TTCGCCGCCATGGCGGTGACGCTGGTGCCGATCCTTTGGATGGTGTCGATGGCGTTCAAGCCGATCGCCGAATGGTCGGCGACCGGCGCCGATCTGACCTGGTGGCCGAAGAACCCGACGCTCAGCAATTTCCGTTTCGTCTTCGGCGAATCGACCAACAACCTGATCGTCGCGCTAGACCACACTGCGCTGAAGCCGATCCTGTCGTCGCTGCTGTCGGCGGTTTTCGGTACGGTGATCGCGATGTCGGCGGGCACTGCCGCGGCTTACGGACTGTCGCGTTTCGGCTCCGGCCAGAACCTGCCGCTGGCGCTGATCCAGCTCAGGCTGTTTCCGCCGATGGCGGTGATGATCCCGGTGATGATCATGTGGGCCTTCCTCAACTTTACCGACAGCTGGTGGGGGCTGGCGCTGATCTACGGCATCGTCACTTTGCCGTTCGCCTTTTGGCTGATGAAGACGTTCTTCGACGACATGCCGCGCGAGATCGAGGAGGCGGCACTGGTCGAAGGCTGTTCGCGGCTGCGCGTCTTCACCCGCATTACTCTGCCGATGATGCGCGCGCCACTGGCCAGTGCAGCACTCTTCGTCTTCATCCTCAACTGGTCTGATTATCTGATCGCGCTGCTTCTGACGACGCGCGAATGGGTGACGATCCCCGTCTACATGGCTTCATTGTCGTCCTCGATGACCGGGCAGCTCTATGGCGCCAAGGCAGCGCTTGGCCTGATCGCCGCCGTGCCGCCGGTCGTCATGGGCATCGCCATCCAGCGCCATCTGGTGCGCGGGCTGACTTTCGGGGCGCTCAAGCAATGAGCGCGGTGACTGCCATGGTTTCAGAGGACGAGATGAAAGCCGCCGGAGCAAGGCCGGTTTCGCGCGACGAGGGCGCAAGGCTGGGTTTCCGGCTGACGCTGCCGGCGCAGATCCTCGTTCTGTTCATCTCGGCCTTCCCGCTGTTGATGCAGCTCTACATCAGCGTCACCGACTGGTCGCCGCTGTCGGGCACCGGCTGGTGGAACGCCTGGTCGATGTGGAACAGCTTTGCCAATTACACCGATCTCGCCGCCGATCCGCGCTTCTGGAGCGCTCTGAAGCGCACGGCCATCGTCATGATCGTCTGCGTGCCGGTTGAGTTCCTGCTCGGGCTGGCGCTGGCGACGCTGTTTGCCGACGATTTCCCGGGCAAGCGGATCTTCTATTCGATCCTGCTGATGCCGATGATGGTGGTGCCGGCGGTGGCCGGCTACATGTTCTTCATGCTGTTCCAGTCGGGCGGCCCGGTGAACGACATATTGTCGGCACTCACCGGTTCTCCCGTCACCATCGCCTGGCTGTCGGACCCGACCCTGGCGCTGATCGCGGTCATGGTCGCCGACATCTGGCAGTGGACGCCACTGATGTTCCTTATCCTGCTTGCCGGCCTGGTCGGCGTGCCGGAGGACCAGATCAAGGCGGCGACGCTGCTCGGCGCCAATCCGTGGCAGCGCTTCGTCACCATCGTGCTGCCGAAGATGAAGACGATCATCATCATCGCGCTGGCGATCCGGGTGATCGAGAACTTCAAGATCTTCGACACGCTCTACATCATGACCGGCGGCGGTCCCGGCGTCGCCACCGAGACCATCTCCGTCTACATCTACAAGCTCACCACGCAGGACCTGATCTGGGGCTATGTGGCGGCAATCGCGCTGGCCATATTGATCGTGCTCTCGATCGTTGCGGTGTTCGCCATGAAGCGCATGGCGCGGGCACGCGAGGTACCGGCATGAGCGCGATCCACCTGCAGAACCTGGTCAAGAAATTCGGCGACTTCACCGCGCTGAAGACCATGGACCTGGCCATATCGGACGGCGAGTTCATGGCGCTGCTCGGGCCGTCGGGCTGCGGCAAGTCGACGACGATGAACATGATCGCCGGCATGGAGGAACCGACCGGCGGCAAGATCCTGTTTGGCGAGCGCGACATGGCCGGCGTGCCGATGGGGCGGCGCGGCGTCGGCTTCGTCTTCCAGAACTATGCCATCTTCACCCACATGACGGTGCGCCAGAACCTCGCTTACGGGCCGAGGATGCGGGGTGCCGCGAAAGCCGAGATCGACCGTCGCGTCGGCGCCATCGCCGAGATGCTGCAGCTGAGCCCGCTGCTCGACCGCAAGGCCGACCGGCTGTCGGTCAATATATTGCAGCGGGTGGCGATCGGCCGCTCGGCGATCATGGAGCCGGCGATCTTCCTGCTTGACGAGCCGCTGTCCAATGTCGATGCCGCCTTTCGGGCCGTCATGCGCACCGAGCTGAAGCAGTTGCAGCGCCAGTTCCGCCAGACCATGGTCTATGTCACCCACGACCAGCTCGAGGCGATGACCATGGCCGACCGCATCGCCGTCATGGATCATGGCGTGCTGCAGCAGGTCGGCACGCCGCTCGAGGTCTACAACGATCCGGCCAATGTCTTCGTCGCCCGCTTCATCGGCGCGCCGGGCATGAACCTGCTCAAGGGCAGGCCGGCGCAGAGCGACCGCGGGCTGGTCGTCGATCTCGGACCGTTGGGCATCACGCCGCCGCTGCCGGACGCACTCGCGGCCGCCTTGCGCGGCGCGCGCGGCGAGGTGCTTTACGGATTCCGGCCGGAGCAAGTGACGCTGGTGCAGAATGGGCAGGGCCTCGCCATGCAGGTCACCTTCGTCGAACGGATCGGCGCGCGCACCATCGTTCACCTCGGCCATGGCGAGAGCGCGGTGAAGGCCGTGTTCGACAATGATGTCGGGCTGGCGATCGGCGACACCGCCATCGTCGCTCCCACCGCGTCGTCGGTGCGTGTCTTCGACACCGCTACCGGCCTTGCGATCAAGGCGGGTTGAGATGGCCGATATAGTCTTCCGCAATGTGAGCAAGCGCTACGGCAAGACACTGGCTGTCGACGATGCCTCGTTTACGGTCAATGACAACGAGTTCTTCTGCTTCTTCGGGCCGCCGTTGTCGGGCAAGTCGACAATCCTGCGCCTGGTGCTGGGGCTGGAGACGCCTGATGCCGGAGAGATCCTGATCGGCGGCAGACCGGTCAACACCGTGTCGCCGGCCGAGCGCAACGTGGCGATGGTGTTCCAGAACCTGGCGCTGTTTCCGCATATGAGCGCGCTCGACAATGTCCGCTTTCCTCTGGTCGAACGGCGGGTCGCCGAAGTCGAGATCAAAAGGCGGGTCGCCGACGTCGCGGCGAAGCTGCATATCGGCCACATCCTGCACAAGCCGCCGGGACAGCTTTCGGGCGGCGAGCGGCAGCGTGTGGCGATTGCGCGTGCCTTGGTGCGCGATCCCAACGCCTATCTGATGGACGATCCGATCTCGGCGCTTGACGCCAGGCTGCGCGAAGAAACGCGCGTCGAGCTGAAGCGCATCCAGCGCGAGCTCGGCAAGACGCTGATCTATGTCACGCATGACCAGGAAGAGGCGATGTCGGTTGCCGATCGCATCGCCATCCTGGAGGATGGCAGGATCAGGCAGATCGGCGCGCCGGCCGAGATCTATGACCGTCCGGCCAGCACCTATGTGGCGCGGCTGCTCGGCTCGCCGATGATGAACATCCTTCGATCTGTGCCCGGCGAGGGTGGCGTCGAGGCGGCGGAAGGCACGATCCGCATTGCCGACAAGGCTGCCCCCGCCGACGCCGTGGAGATCGGGCTGAGGCCGGAAGATATCAAGGTCGGACCGTGGGCGGATGGGGGCTCGGGCCGCCCGGCGCGGGTGTTCGAGGTCGAGCCGCTTGGCGGCTACACCGTGGTGACGCTCGCTGCCGGGCAGGCGCGGCTGAAGGCATTGCTGCGCGGCCAGCCCGACATCCGGCCGGACGCCATGGTGGCGATATCCTGCGAGCCGGCCCGCGTGCATTATTTCGGACAGAGCGGGGGAGCGCTGGCACGATGACGGCGGCCGCAAGAAACGAGCTTCGGGAGGAACATATGGCGAGCAAAGGCTTCGAGCCGGACGTGAAGGTCCGCACGAAGGAATACAGGATCGGCTGTGTCGGCGCCGGCATGATCATGGCCGAGTGCCATCTCGCCGCCTACAGGCAAGCCGGCTTCCCGGTGGTGGCGATCGCTTCGCGCACCAGGGCCAGCGCCGAGAAGGTGGCGGCGCGCTGGGCCATCCCGACCGTCCACGACACGCCCGAAAAGCTGATCGAGGATACGAATGTCGAGATCATCGACCTTGCCTTTCCGCCCGACCAGCAGCCGGCGCTGATTCGTCACGCGCTGAAGCAGAAGCACATCAAGGCGATCCTGGCGCAGAAGCCATTGGCCTTGTCGGTCGACGAAGCGGTCAAGCTACGCGACGAGGCGGCAAGGGCCGGCAAGATCCTCTCGGTCAACCAGAACATGCGCTACGACCAGTCGATGCGCGTCTTGAAGCAGATCATGGACAGCGGCGCGCTGGGCGACATCGTCTTCGCGCAGATCGACATGCACGCCATACCGCACTGGCAGAGCTTCCTCGAGGATTACGACCGGCTGACGCTCGCCAATATGAGCGTGCACCATCTCGACGTGCTGCGCTTCCTGTTCGGCGATCCCGACGAGATCACCACGCTGACGCGCAAGGACCCGCGCACGAAATTCGACCATTCCGACGGCATCACGGTGTCGACGCTGCGCTTCCCGTCCGGCGTGCTCGCCGTGTCGCTGGAGGATGTCTGGTCCGGTCCGCGCAAGGACGGCTACAAGGACGACCAGCACATCAACTGGCGCGTCGACGGCACCAAGGGCGTCGCCAAGGGCACCATCGGCTGGCCGACGGGTGCTGCCTCGACGCTGACCTATGCGTCGGCCGAGACGACCGGCGGCGAGTGGGTCAGCCCAAGCTGGGACACGATGTGGTTTCCGCATGCCTTTATCGGCGTGATGGAACAGCTGCAGCACGCGGTGAAGACCGGCACACCGCCGGCACTGTCGGTCGCCGACAACGTCAAGACGATGGCGCTGGTCGAGGCGGGCTACCGCTCGATCGACGAAGGCCGCACGGTCAAGCTTTCCGAAATCTCGACAACTTCAATCAACTGAATCGCTTACAGGGAGGAATTCACACCATGATGCAGGCAGGTATTTTCACGGGCTATTTCCCGTACGGTCTCGAAGAGACGGCGAAGAAGATCCGCGGGCTCGGTTTCAACACGGTGCAGCTCGACCTGCATTTCAAGGATCTCGACCTCTCGGCCGGGCAGATCACGAAGGACAAGGCCAAGAAGGTGCGCGACGTCTTCCGCGACCACAATCTGCCGGTCTGCTGTGTGTCGGGCTACACCAACATCATCCATCCGGACAAGGCCGAGCGCGACAAGCGCGTCGGCTACTTGAAGGAGATCATCCGCAACGCCCGCCATTTCGGCTCGCCTTACGTGATCTCGGAAACCGGCACCTACAACACCGAATCCGACTGGGTGCATCACCCCAAGAACAAGACCGAGGAAGGGTTCGAAGAATGCCGCAAGGTGATATCAGACCTTGCCCAGACAGCCTATGACCACGGCGCGGTCTTCCTGCTCGAGACCTATGTCAACAACGTCGTCGGCTCGGTCGAAGAGACGGTCAAGATGTTCGCGCAGGTCGACCATCCCGGCCTCGGCCTGCTGATGGATCCGACCAATTATTTCGAGACGCACAACATCGACAAGATGGACCAGATCCTGAACCAGGTGTTCGACACGCTGACCGACAAGATCAGAATAGCGCACGCCAAGGACGTCAAGCGTTCGGGCGGCGACAAGTCCGAGAAGCACGCTGATATTGGCGATGAGGACGCGCTGGAGAGCCACACGTTCCGCGGCGTCGGTGAGATCGAGCTGCCGGCACCGGGCCTCGGCTCGCTGAATTACGACCTCTATCTCCAGCGGCTGGCGCAGAAGCATCCGAACATCCCGGTCATCATCGAGCATCTCTCGGAAGACGACGTGCCGCGCGCCAAGAAGTTCCTCGACGGGAAGTTCAGCGCCAACGGTCTGTGACGGTCACTGCGCGCCGTCGGTTCGCGGCGGCGCGGCCCAAAAGCAAGGGAGGAAAGAATGTTGAAATTCGCATTGAAACTGGCAACTGCCGCAACTCTGCTCGCCGGCGTTTCGTTGAGCGCGCCGGCGCTGGCGCAGGATGGCCAGAAGACCTTCTACCTGCTGTCGCATGGCGGTCCGTCGGATGCGTTCTGGCTGGACTGGAATGCTGGCGCCACCAAGGCCTGCGACCAGCTCAAGGTGACCTGCAAGATCTCCTTCAGCGGCGGCGACATGGCGGCGCAGAAGGAAGCTTTCAACTCGGCGCTTGCCGCCAAGCCTGATGGCATCGCCACCACCTCGGCGCAGCCCGGCCTGTGGACCGAGGAGGTCAAGGCGGCCAAGGCAGCCGGCATCCCGATCGTGTTCTTCAACACCGACGATCCGGCGACCGGACGACAGGCCTATGTCGGTGCCGATCTCAAGGAGGCCGGCGTCATCTGGGCCAAGTATCTCGTCGACCACAAGATGGTGAAGCAGGGCGACAAGGTGTTCCTGCCGGTGGAGGTGCCTGGCGCCAGCTACCAGCAGCTGGAGACCGAGGGCATCGCCAGTGTGTTCGATCCGCTCGGCATCAAATATGATGTGGTCGATTGCGGCACCGATCCGGCCGGCATCATCGCCAAGATGACCGACTATATGGTCGCCAACAATCCGCCGGCGATCATCGCGCTCGGCGATTCCGTGGCGGCCAGCGTCAAGCGGGTGTTCGACGGCGCCGGCGTGCCGGCCGGCAAGATCCCGGTCGTCGGCTGGGGCAATTCCAAGGAGACCGCGGAAGCCGTCAAATCCGGCTTCGTCAACGCGGCCGCCTGGCAGTTCCCGTCGGCGCAAGGCTTCATGCCGGTGGCGCTGCTTGGGCTCGCCGCCTCGGGCGAGCCGATCGGCTACGACATCCACACGTTCAGCCTCTACGACGCCTCGAGCGTCGAACCGATCCTGAAGCTCTACAACACGAAGTGAAAACCGATGCCCGCGGCGCAGGCCGCGGGCGTCTCTTCAAAGCATGGTTCAAGCAGTCATGACGATCGCCGCAGAAGACGAAATGCCTGTCGGGAAACGCAGATCGAGCCTCCTGCGCTCGCCGCAATTCTCTTCGCTCGTCATCCTCATTGTCCTCCTTGCGGTGTTCGCCATCGCCGACGCCAATTTCCTGTCGCCGCTCAACATCTCCAACATGATGGCGTTCCTGCCTGAGCTCGGCATCATCGCGCTCGGCATGACGCTGCTTTTGACGGCGGGCGAGTTCGACCTGTCGGTCGGCGCCGTGTTCGGGCTGGCGCCGGTGGTGGTCATGCTTCTGGTGCAGAATGGCGAAGCAAGCATCGGCGTGGCGCTGTTGGCCGGGCTTCTGCTGTGCGTCGCGATCGGCGCGATCAACGGGCTGATCGTCACCAAGATCGGCATTTCGTCCTTTCTGGTCACACTGTCGATGCTGCTCGTCGTGCGCGGGGCAGCGCTCTACATCACGCAGGGCTTTCCGCTGAAATCCTGGGACCAGCCGGGCTTCTTCGTCACGCTGCTGGCCGGCAGCTTCAATGTCGGCTCGTTCCGGTTCTACACCTCGCTGTGGTGGTTCATCGGCCTGTCGCTGCTGGCGATCTATGTGCTGCGCTATGCCAAGCTCGGCAACTGGATCAGCGCCATCGGCTCCAACCGCAACGCGGCGGTGGCGCGCGGCGTCCCGGCGGACGCCGTCAAGGTGTGGCTGTTCATCCTGACTTCGGTCCTGGCGGGGCTGGCCGGCATGATCAGCGCCTTCCGCATCTCGGCAGCTTCACCGGTGGCCGGTACCGGCTACGAACTTGAAGTGATTGCCATGGTGGTGGTCGGCGGCACGGCGCTGACCGGCGGGCGCGGCACGATCCTGGGCACCATCGTCGGTGCGCTGATGCTGCGCGCCATCCGCAACGGCATCGTGCTGATCGGCGTGCCTGGCCTGGCCTACAACATCTTCGTCGGCGTCATCATCTTGGCCATGCTCATCCTGCACGCTCTGCTGCAGAAGAACGCCGCAAGGGGCTGATCATGGAAGTGCTGCGGCTGCAGAACCTGCAAAAATCCTTCGGCAGCGTGCGCGCGCTGAAGAACGCATCCTTCGCCCTCAACGAGGGCGAGGTGGTGGCCTTGCTCGGCGACAATGGCGCCGGCAAGTCGACGCTGATCAAGGCGATCTCGGGCGTGTTTCCCATCGACCGTGGCGACATCTATGTGCGCGGCGAGAAGGTTTCGATCCGCTCGACCCGTGACGCGATGGACCTCGGCATCGAGACCATCCACCAGGACACGTCGCTGGCGCCGGATCTCAGCATTGCGCGCAATCTGTTTCTCGGCCGCGAACCGGTCAAGCTGAAATGGCTGGGCGTGTTCGCGCCGCTCGATCTCGCCAAATTGCGCGGTGCGGCATCGGCGCTGTTGAAGCGCGTCGGCATCTCGAAAAAACTCGATGCCGATGCGCTGGTCTCGACGCTGTCGGGCGGCGAACGCCAATCGATCGCGATTTCGCGCGCCATGCAGTTCGCCGCCAAGGTCATCATCCTCGACGAGCCAACCAACAATCTCGGCGTCGAGGAAACCCATGGCGTGCTGCGCTTCGTCAAGGAGGTGCGTGACGCCGGTCATTCCGTGCTTCTGATCACCCACAACATCCATCACGTGTTCCAGGTCGCCGACCGCATCATCGTCATGCGACGTGGCGAGATCGTCGCCGAGCAGACGGTTGCCGATACCGATCTTCTGACCGTGGAAAGCATCATCACCGGCGCCGACATGTCGGCCCTGCTGAAAGAGACGAGAGCGAAGTGAAGAAGTTGGCCGTCACATGGTAGAACTTTACGGCAAGACGCTTTCGCGCCGGCAGGTATCGGAACGCTCGGGCATGCTGTCGCAATTCGCCGGCGTGCGGCTGATGACGCTTGGCGACGGGGTGGAACGCGGCATCCGCATGCTGGAGTTCCGCACCGGCTCGGGCCTGCGCTTCACCGCGCTGGTCGACCGGGCACTCGACATCGCCGATTGCGACTTCAAGGGCCAGGCGATCGGCTGGCATTCGCCGAGCGGCTTTCGTAATCCCGGCCTGCATGACTACGAAGGCGAGCAAGGCCTGGGCTGGGCGCGCTCCTTTTCCGGCCTGCTTGTCACCTGCGGCCTCGACCACATACTGGGGCGGGAAGAGGTGCCGGCCGACAGCTACAATTACCCGGGCAGGAAGACCGTGATCCATTCGCTGCACGGCCGCGTCGGCACCATTCCGGCACGGCTGACCGGTTATGGCGAGGCCTGGGACGGTGATCGCTGCGTGCTGTGGGCCGAAGGCATCGTCCAGCAGTCGGCTGTGTTCGGCGAGGACCTTCATCTCATCCGCCGCATCGAGGCCGATGTCGGTGGCAACGAGATCCGGCTGTCGGACCGCGTCGTCAATCACGGCTTCAACCGCACGCCGCATATGTATTTCTACCACATCAATGTCGGCCATCCCTTGCTCGATGAGGGTTCGCGCTATCTGGCGCCGATCCGGGATGTCGTCTGGGCCGGGCATGACGGCGAGCGTTACCAGGTGCAGAAGGTGGGCTACCGTACCGTGCCGGCGCCGCGACTGGGTTTCAGCGAGCAGGTCTGGCAGCACGAAATGGTGGCGGACGTCAATGGCGAGGTGCCTGTGGCAGTGGTCAACGATCAGCTCGGGCTCGGCTTCGAAGTGGTGACGCGCAAGCACCAGCTGCCTTGCGCCTATCAATGGCAGAATTTCCAGGCGGGGCAGTATGCGTTGGGCATAGAGCCCTCGACGCATCATGTGCTCGGCAATCTCGCGGCGCGTGAGCGTGGCGAGATGATCTGGCTGGAGCACGACGAAAGCCGTTCTTACGACGCGGTGTTCCGGGTGCTCGACGGCGCCGGCGCGATCGCCGCGGCTGAAGAGAGGATCGCTTCGATCGCCAGGCAACCGCAACAGGATTATCCTGCGCCATCGGGAAATTTTCCCGGATTGGCGGACAGGACATGATGCGAAACGAATGCTCCGGCTGGCGGGCCGGAAATCGGAGGTCGGTGTGATGGAGAAAAAGCGCGACTACAGCCTGGTCGGCGAAAGCACGCGCATCGCGATCGAGACGGGACTGGCCTCGGCCGAGTGGTACCACACCGACGTCGCGCGCAAGGCGATGAAGGAATTGATGCAGCGCTCCGACGGGCCGGCGATCCGCGACACGATCATCTGGATCGTTGCCATACTGGGTTCCGCCGCCGGCATCATCTGGTTCTGGGGTACGTGGTGGGTGGTGCCGTTCCTGCTCGTCTATGGTGTGCTCTACGGCTCGTCCAGCGACTCGCGCTGGCACGAATGCGGCCATGGAACCGCCTTCCGCACCCGCAGGATGAACGACGTCGTCTACCAGATCGCCAGCTTCATGCTGATGCGCAATCCGGTGACCTGGCGCTGGAGCCATGCCCGCCACCACACCGACACGATCATCGTCGGCCGCGACGCCGAGATCGCCGTGATGCGTCCGCCGGACCTGCTGCGCGCCGCACTCGCATTCACCGGCGTCCTCGATTTCCGCTACTCGCTGCCGACACTGGTGCGCAATGCGTTCGGGAAAATCTCGCCCGACGAGAAGAGTTTCATCCCCGAGATGGAGCTGCGCAAGGTGGTCACCGCCGCGCGCTGGCATGTCGCCATCTATGTCGCGGCAATCGTGCTGGCGCTGTATTTGTGGTCGTTCCTGCCGCTGGTGCTGATCGGCCTGCCGCGCCTCTATGGCAGCTGGCACATGGTGCTGACCGGCCTGCTGCAGCATATCGGCCTGGCCGACAATGTCACCGACCACCGGCTGAACACGCGCACCGTCTACATGAACCCGATCAGCCGCTTCATCTATTGGAACATGAACTACCATGTCGAACATCACATGTTCCCGATGGTGCCCTATCACGCGCTGCCGAGGCTGCACGAACTGATCAAGCACGATCTGCCGGAGCCCAATCCGTCGATGTGGCATGCCTATCGCGAGGTCTGGCCGGTGCTCATCAAGCAGCTCCGGTACGAGGATTATTTCCTCAAGCGCGAGCTGCCGCCGACAGCGCGGCCGTACCGGGACGAGTTCCACGCGCTGACCGTCCCGGCGGCGGCGGAATAGAGTTGCAGGAGAGACAAATGGCCGGTTGGGTCGAGGCGTGTGGCGTCGATGATGTCGAGGAAGAGGACGTCATCCGCTTCGACCATGGCGGCCGCACCTTTGCCATCTATCGCAGCCCGGATGACGAGTACTTCGCCACCGACGGGTACTGCACGCATGAGAAGGCGCATCTTGCCGATGGGCTGGTGATGGACGACATCATCGAATGCCCCAAGCACAATGGCCGCTTCAACTACAAGACTGGTGTCGCCAAAGGCGCGCCGGTATGCGTCAATCTCGCGACCTATCCCGTGAAGGTCGAGGCTGGCAAAGTGATGATCCAGATCGGCTGACCTGCCGTAGCATGTGACAGAGGGGAACCCATTCGATGAGCCGAAAAAGACCGACCGTCGCGGATTTGCGCGCCATGAAGGGCAAGCGCCAGCTGACCATGCTGCGCGTGCTGACGATGGGCGAGGCAGAGGCCGCCGAGCGGGCAGGGGTCGACATCGTCTCGGTGCCGCCCGAACTGGTGCTCAACCCGCAATACCGCGACGCAGCGCCCAGCCTGTTCACCATGCCGGGCGACAATTTCTACGAGATCGGCACATCAGACGATTTCCTGCGCTGGGCCTTCCGGCTCTACAGGGCCGGCGCCGACGCGGTCTATTGCAGCGCCGGCTACGCCACAATCAAGCGGATGGCCGATGACAATATCCCGGTGATCGGCCATGTCGGGCTGATCCCGTCGCGCGCCACCTGGACCGGTGGCTTCAAGGCGGTCGGCAAGACCGCTGACACCGCCATGGAGGTCTTCGCGGCGGTAAAGCAGCTGGAGGCCGCCGGCGCCATCGGCGCCGAGATCGAGGTGGTGCCGGTCGAGGTGGCCAAGGCGATTTCGGAGCGGACATCGCTGATCATGCTGTCGATGGGGGCGGGCACCGGCTGCGACGCGCAATATCTGTTCGCCGACGACATCCTCGGCCAGAACCGTGGCCATATGCCCCGCCATTCCAAGGTCTATCGCAATTTTGCCGCTGAATATGATCGCCTGCAAGCGGAACGCATCGCCGCTTTTTCCGAATATGTTGCGGACGTCAACAGTCTGGCCTATCCCGAAGACAAGCATGTGGTGCATATGGAACCGGCTGAGCTTAGCCTGTTCATGAAGAGGGTCGACGGGGCGTGAAATCTCAAGGCAATGATGCGACGGGCGAGGCCGCGCCGGTTCATATTCTTACCCTTTCCTGCGAGGACCGACCGGGGATCGTCGCCGCGGTCACGGCGGAGCTTGCCGCGAACGGCGCCAACATCGCCGAAAGCAGCCAGTTCTGGGACCGGCAGACCAATCGCTTTTTCATGCGGATCGCCTTCATCAGCCCGCCAGGCTCGACCAAGGACAGTCTGGAACGGGCCCTGAAATCAAGCGTCGATCGCTTCGGCATGAAGACCGCGCTGGTCGATCAGGGCCGCCGCCCGAAGATCATCGTCATGGTCTCCAAGTTCGATCACGCGCTTCTCCATCTGTTGTACCAGATCAGGGTCGGCTGGCTGAACGCGGAGGTTGCCGCCGTCGTCTCCAACCACGAGGATGCCCGCCGCTTCGCCGAGATGGAGGGCATTGCCTACCACCATTGGCCGACCACCAGGGAAAACAAGGCCGAACAGGAACAGAAGCTGCTGGACCTGGTGCAGCGGACGGGGGCCGAACTGGTCATCCTGGCGCGCTACATGCAGGTCTTTTCGAAAGGCCTGTCGGACCGGCTGTTCGGACGGGCGATCAACATCCACCATTCCTTCCTGCCGAGCTTCAAGGGCGCCAAGCCCTACCACCAGGCCTTCGACCGCGGCGTCAAGCTGATCGGTGCGACGGCGCATTACGTCACCTCCGACCTCGACGAGGGCCCGATCATCGATCAGGAGACCGAACGCGTCACCCATACGATGAGCGCCGAGGACTTCGTCGCCGTCGGGCGCGACATCGAAAGCCGGGTGCTGGCGCGCGCCGTCAAGTTGCATCTTGAAGCCCGCGTCATGCTCAACGGCCACAAGACCGTCGTCTTCTGAGAAGCTGCGTCAGGCCGGCCAGCTGCCGCCGGCGAGCGCGGCGTAAAGCGCCTCTGCGTCGATGCCGAGCGGCCGGTCTTCCTTCAGGGCAGGGACCAGCGCGCGTATTGCCGTATGAACAGCGGCGGTGCGTGGAGCCAGGGCGAGCCCGTCGCGCAGGTCGACTGCCTGTGCGGCGGCCATAAATTCGAAGGCGATCAGCCGCCGCCACAGCACGATCATCCCGGCGCATTTCGCGACCGCGAGAGGTGTCTGCGTGGCGTGGTCCTCGACGCCTTCCGACACGGGCAGGAAGTCGAGCATGACCGGATTGGCCTTGTGCCGGATGGCGGCCAGGATCGATGTCACCGTCTTCTGCAACGGCACGAAGCCGGCCGAAGCGCCGCCGATCGGGGACAGATATTTCGGCAGGCGGTTGCGGCCCGAGCCGGTGAGCTGGATGAAGCGTGCAGCACTGGCCGCGGCACATTGGGCGATCGCCAGGCCGAGCGTCTCGAAGGCGAGCGCCAGCGACGCGGTGTGGAAATTGCCAGTCGACAGCACCAGCTCGTCGTCGCCGAGCACCAGCGGGTTGTCGGCGGCGGCGTTCAGTTCGATCTCGACAGCCTGTCTGGCCTGACTGATCGCCTCGATCAGCGCGCCATGGATCGATGGCATGCAGCGGATCGACAGTGGATCCTGCAAGGTGGTCGGCGCCGGCGCTTCGTCGCGGGCCAAGAGATCGTGCAGCACCTTGGCGGCCTCCTGCTGGCCGGCCGCAGGACGCGCCATATGCAGGCGCGGGTCGAGGATGGTGCGGTTGGCACCAAAACCTTCCATGGTCAGAGCCCCGGCCTGCTGTTGCTGGGCAAGGGCGGATAGCGCATCCGTCACCGCAAGCGCGCCGCCGCCGGCGGACACCGCCGAAGCGTTGATCAGCGAAAGCCCGTCCTTGGGCGCCAGGCTGATGGGGGCGAGACGCGCCATCATCAGCGCCTTGGCCGCCGGCATGCGACGGCCCTGATAGTCTGCTTCGCCTTCGCCGGTGAGCATGCGGGCGAGTGCCGTCATCAACACCAGATCACCGGCGCCGATCGAGCCGAGCGACGGCATGACGGGATGGACGCCGGCATTGAGCGCGTCGACCAAAGTGACAAACACGGAAGGCGAAAGGCCGGAGCCTGCGGCTGACAGCATTGCCGCGCGGGCGACCATGGTTGCGCGCACGGCATCAACCGGCAGCGCTTCGCCGACCGCGCCGCTGCGCCCTTCCAGCAACTGGCGCTGGAAGGTGCTGGCGTCGCCTTCCACTGACGTGCCGAGATTGGCGCCGAGCCCGGTGTTCAGGCCATAGATCTGCTGGCCGGAAGAGGCGGCCTGGTCGAGCACTTTTCGTGCCTTCTCCAGCCTGCCGATGACATCGGGTCCGATTTCCACCTTGCGCGCCTCGCGCGCGACCGCAGCGACATCGCTAACGCCGACGCCGGTTCCGGTGAGAACGAGCGCGCTCATGCGAAGCGCAGCCTCTGGCCGATGCCTTGCGCCTGCGCCTTGGCCAGCATCGCCTTGCCCAGTGCAATGTCGGACAGCGACAGGCCACGATGCCAGAACAGGATCGTTTCGCCGTCGCTTTCGCGCCCGGCCTTGAGACCGGCGGCGATCTGGCCGAGTTCGGCATGCAGCGTCTTCTCGCTCAGCCGCCCGGTCTCGACATGGGCGCGCAGCGAGCCGAACTTGCCGCCCTTGCATTGGCCCCAATCGTCGACGACCATCTTCTGCATGATGTCGGTCAGCGACAGTTCCACCGCGCTCATCGTGCCATAGGGCACGACCAGCGCGCCGGGCTTGATCCATTCGGTTTTCAGCAATGGCTGCGGCTCCGGCAGCCGCGAGGCCTCGACGACAATGTCGGCGCCCTCGATGCAGCTTTTCCAGTCGGCCACCGCCGTCACCGTCTTGCCGAGATCGGCGGAGAGTTTTGCGGCAAAACCGTCGCGGCTTTCCGGGCGGCGCGAATGGACGCGGATCTCGTCGAAGTCGAAGAGATGGTCGAGCAAGCGCACGTTCCAGTAGGCGGTGCCGCGCGCACCGATATGGGCCAGCACCTTGGAATTCTTCCGCGCCAGATGTTTGGCGCCGATGGCGGTGACGGCGCCGGTGCGCATGTCGGTGATGACGGTGGCGTCGAGGATGGCGCGCGGCGTGCCGGTACGCGGGTCGAACAGATTGAGGATGCCGAATTCGGAAGGCAGGCCATGCAGATAGTTGTCGACATAGTCGCC
The DNA here is from genome assembly GCF_004919685.1 of Mesorhizobium norvegicum. Classification (GTDB taxonomy): domain Bacteria; phylum Pseudomonadota; class Alphaproteobacteria; order Rhizobiales; family Rhizobiaceae; genus Mesorhizobium; species Mesorhizobium norvegicum. The sequence continues at coordinate 79,047 of NZ_SMYZ01000027.1, forward strand.
GACGATCTTGACGCCGGCGGTGTCGAGCGGCGCGACGTAGCCGCGCAAGACATTGAAATGACCGTGGAAGGACGGGTCCGGCTCGAGATGGACGCGCGGCTCGATCACCGTCTGGCCGTTGCCTTGCGCCACCAGGCCAGCCTCGACGGCGGCGATGATTTCAGCATCGGTCATGGCCAGGGCATCGATGTCGAGGGCATTGAGGTAGTCGATATAGATGGGCTTCATTTTACGCGTACACTTTCCTCGGCCACCCCGTTCATCCCATAGCAGGCCATGACTCGACACGAAAGTTTCGCGACACGAAAGTTTGTTGCGCTATCTCTGGACGCGGCCGGCCAAATGCTGTTCAAACCGGTTCCGTCATGACTGCCATTCCCGAGACCGAAACCTTACCCGAAACGGCCACCAATGCGCGGCGCGTGGCGCTGATCGTCGCCATCGCCTTCTTCATGCAGTTGCTGGATTCGACGATCATCTCGACCTCGCTGCCGCAGATGGGTGAGTCCTTCGGCGTGTCGGCGGTGGCGATGAGCATCGGCATCACCGTCTACATGCTGACCATGGCGGTGTTCGTGCCGCTGTCGGGCTGGCTTGCCGACCGGTTCGGGGCGCGCAACGTCTTCCTGCTGGCGATCGTCCTGTTCACTTTGGCTTCGCTTGCCTGCGGCTTCTCGCAAAACCTGACCCAGTTCGTCGCAGCACGTGTCGTGCAAGGGCTGGGCAGCGCGCTGATGACACCGGTCGGGCGCATCCTCGTCTTGCGCAATGCGTCGAAGTCCGAGCTGCTCAACGCCACCGCGCTGATCACCTGGCCGGCGCTGTTTGCGCCGGTGGTCGGGCCGGTGCTCGGCGGTTTCATCACCACCACTCTGTCCTGGCACTGGAATTTCTTCATCAACATCCCGCTCGGCGTGATCGGACTGGCGCTGGTCGCCCGCTTCATTCCGGGCGACCGCGAGGCCGATCCCAAGCCGCTCGACTGGCCGGGTTTTTTCCTGACATCGGCGGGACTTGCCTTGCTGCTCTATGGCCTCGAACGCATCGCTCATCCGGAGGACGGCGTGCTGTCGACGGTGCTGCTGATCGTAGCCGGCATCGTCATCGGCTGGCTGGCGGTGCGGCATCTCAGGCGCGCGCCGCATCCGCTGCTCGATCTCTCCTCGTTCAGGGTGCTGACCTTCGCCATCTCGACACTTGCCGCCGGCACCATTTTCCGGGTGGCGATCAACGCCACGCCATTCCTGTTGCCGCTGCTGTTCCAGGTCGGCTTTGGTTTGAGCCCCGTCGATGCCGGCATGATGATTCTTGCCTATTTCCTCGGCAATCTCGGCATGAAGACGGTGACGACGCCGACGCTGCGCCGCTTCGGCTTCCGGTCGGTGCTGGTCGTCAACGGCCTGATCGCCTCGGCGGCGATCATGGCCTGCGCTGCGATCTCGCCGCAGACGCCGCAAGCGCTGGTGGTGGCGCTGATGCTGATCGCCGGCCTGTCGCGCTCGATGCAGTTCACCGCCCTCAACACGCTGGCCTTCGCCGACATCGATGCGGCGCAACGCAGCTCGGCGGCGACGCTGTCCTCCATGCTGCAGCAGGTGGCGATGCTGTTCGGCGTCGCGGTGGCGGCGGCGATCCTCAATCTGTCGCAGATCGCCAGGGACCGGCCTGCTCTCGACCTCGTTGATTTTCGAATCGCCTTCGTGGCGATCGGCGCCATCGGGCTGGTGGCGGCGTTGCGTTTTCTCGCGCTGCCGCCGGGTGCGGGCGCCGAGGTTTCCGGCCACGCGCCGGAGAATTGAGATCGATTTTTTCCGCTAGATGCGGAGATAAATTCCGTCTTGTGCTTTCGTCTTGAAGCAGAGCTTTCACTGGCAGCCGCGATAGTGGAACCGATTGCCAAAAATGCAGGCTTTTCCATGCATTGCGCCAGCTTCGGCAATCGATGCGTCCACTCGCTGAATATCGGCGCCAGCCCGGGTTCTGAACGCGGATTCATTTGACGAACCGGCGCTGAGCCGATTAGCTTTCTTCCCAGGGATGGCAGCGCTGCCATC
>NZ_SMYZ01000028.1 GCF_004919685.1 Mesorhizobium norvegicum
CACTTGATAGGGATGGATCGGCTCCGGAAAGCCTTTCACCTCGACGGCGCCAAGATCGCGATATTCGAAAAGATCGCCGACCAGCTGCCGCGTTTGCGGCCCGATCACGACCGCGTCGGGTTCGGCAAGAGCTTGCAGACGGGCGGCGAGGTTCGGCGTCTCGCCCACGACGCCGCGCTCTTGCCCTTCGCCGGCGGTGATCAGATCGCCAACGACGACCTGTCCGGTGCCGATGCCGATACGAACCCGCAATGGCTCGGGCTCTGGGAGTCGCCTAACGGCGTTGACGAGAGCAAGGCCAGCGCGCACCGCCTGCTCGGCGGCGTTCTCGTGCGCCTGCGGGTAGCCGAAATACACCAAAACTCCGTCGCCCATATACTTGGCGACAAAGCCGCCGAAGTGGGCGACCGTATCGGCGACACAGCGGTGATACGCTCCGATGGTCTCACGCAGGTCCTCGGGATCCAGACGCGTCGCCAGCGCCGTCGAGCCGACGAGATCCACGAACATGACGGTCAGCTGTCGACGCTCCGCGCTTAGCTCCCGGGTGCGGCTCTG
>NZ_SMYZ01000003.1 GCF_004919685.1 Mesorhizobium norvegicum
TGATTAGCTACCGACAGCCCCGGCTGCCTTTTGCCGGAAGAAGCGGCGTCAAATCGCCTGACTTTTATGGGGGTCATCCGGGCTTGCGGTGAACCGCTTGACTGCGCGACATCAGGCTTTGCCCAGCGCTTTTTCGCTCCCGCCCGGGCTGCCGGGAAAGTGCCCTAAATGCGCACGGATTTGGACATTAGTCTTGACAGAAATACAGATGTTCAATACCCGTCAGGCAATTGAACAAGCCTGCATTATGGGAGGACGAGCGGTATGGCTTCCAATGTTTCGTTGACGGGTCTTGCCCGCGATCTTGAGGAACGCGCCAAGTCGGGCAAGCCTATCCGCATCGGCCTGATCGGCTCCGGCGAGATGGGAACCGACATCGTCACCCGCGTCGCCCATATGTCGGGCATCGAGATCGGCGCCATTTCCGAACTGAACCTGCCCGCGGCCAGCAAGGCGGTCGATATCGCCTTCCAGGAAACCGGGCATGCGCGCGAAGTCTCGAACGCGTCGGCGATGACGGCGGCGATGGAGGCCGGCAAGGTGGCGGTCACCAACGATGCCAGCCTTGTCATCAACAATGATCTGATCGACGTCGTCATCGACGCCACTGGTGTTCCCGCCGTCGGCGCCGAGATCGGCCTGCGCGCCATGGAACATGGCAAGCATCTGGTGATGATGAATGTCGAGGCCGACGTCACCATCGGCGCCTATCTGAAAAGCGAGGCCGACCGCCTCGGCGTCACCTATTCGCTGGGCGCCGGCGACGAGCCGTCTTCCTGCATGGAGCTGATCGAATTCGTTTCGGCCATGGGTCACCCGATCGTTGCCGCGGGCAAGGGCAAGAACAATCCGCTCAACATCGACGCCATTCCCCCCGACTATGAGGAGGAAGCCAAGCGCCGGCACATGAATGTGCGCATGCTGGTCGAATTCGTCGACGGCTCGAAGACCATGGTCGAGATGGCGGCGATCGCCAATGCCACCGGGCTGGTTCCCGACAAGGCCGGCATGCATGGCCCGGCCGCGACGCTCGGCGAATTGTCCAAGGTGCTGGTGCCGCAGAAGGATGGCGGCGTGCTGTCGAAGGTCGGCGTCGTCGACTATTCGATCGGCAAGGGTGTCGCGCCCGGCGTCTTCGTCGTTGCCGACATGTCGCATCCGCGCATCTCGGAGCGCATGGAAGATCTGAAGATGGGCAAAGGCCCGTACTTCACCTTCCACCGTCCCTATCACCTGACCTCGCTCGAAGTGCCGCTGACCTGCGCCCGCGTCGTGCTCTACGGCAAGGCCGACATGGTGCCACTGGCCAAACCGGTGGCCGAGGTCTGCGCGGTGGCCAAGAAGGACATGAAGCCCGGCGAGAAGCTCGATGCGATCGGCGAATATTGCTACCGCGCCTGGATCATGACGACGCCGGAGGCGCGCGCCGCCAAGGCCATTCCCTGCGGCCTGCTGCAGGGCGGCTCGGTCACCGCGCCGATCAGGAAGGGCGAGCTCATCACCTATGCGAATGCCGCTCCCGCGGCGGGCTCCAAGATCGCCGAACTGCGCGCCCGCCAGGACAAGCTCGTCTACGGGTCCGCGGGAGCGTGATCATGGCCGGAGCCAGCAAAGCCGTCACTGATAGTCGCGCCAATCTGCCCTTCGTCTACCGCCAGTACAGCGCCGAGCAGCTCAGAGAGGTGCTCTACAAGATGTACCTCATCCGCCGCTTCGAAGAGGGCGCGGAGGAGTGCTACACGCGCGGCCTCATCCACGGCACCATGCACCTGTCGATCGGCCAGGAAGCCAGCGCCATGGGCATCTGCATGCCGCTTGCCGAGGATGACCAGATCACCTCGACGCATCGCGGCCATGGCCACTGCATCGCCAAGGGCGCCGAGGTCAAGCGCATGTTCGCCGAGTTCTTCGGCAAGACATCAGGCTACTGCAAGGGCCGTGGCGGCTCGATGCACATCGCCGATGTCGGCAAGGGCAATCTCGGCGCCAACGGCATCGTCGGCGGCGGCATCCCGATCGCCGTCGGGGCGGCACTGTCCTCCAAGATGATGAAGACCGGCAAGGTCGTGGTCTCCTTCTTCGGCGATGGCGCCAACAATGAAGGCGCCTTCCATGAGGCGCTGAATATGGCGGCGATCTGGAAGCTGCCGGTGATCTTCGTCTGCGAGAACAATGGCTACGGCATGTCGACATCGACGGCCCGCTCGACCGCCGTCAAGAACATCGCCGAGCGCGCCGCCGCCTATTCGATGCCGGGCGTCATCGTCAACGGCAACATCTTCTCCGAGGTCGCCGAGGCGTCGCATCAGGCTGTCGCCCGAGCCCGCGCGGGCGAGGGGCCGACGCTGATCGAATCCAAGACCTATCGCCATCGCGGCCATTCCAAGAGCGACCGCAACCGCTATCGCACCAAGGAGGAGATCGAGGACTGGATGTCGAATCGCGACCCGATCACCTTGTTTGAAAGCGAGCTCAGGGAATTCGGCTTCATCGACGACAAGGGCATCGAGGCCATTCGCGACGCCGTGGCGCAAGAGATCGCCGACGGCATCGAGTTCGCCAAGGCGAGCCCGTCGCCGGACGTTCGCGACACCGGCAATTATGTCTATACGGAGCAGGCGTGATGGACGCCATGGTGCGTGAACTGAGCTACGCCCAGGCGATCCAGGAAGCCATGGCGATCGCCATGGACATGGACGAACGCGTCTTCCTGATGGGTGAGGATATCGGCGTCTATGGTGGCGCCTTCCAGGTGACCGGCGATCTGGTCGAGCGTTTCGGCACCGAGCGGGTGATCGACACGCCTATTTCCGAACTGGGCGGGGCGGGTGTCGCCGTCGGTGCTGCTCTCACCGGTATGCGGCCGATCTTCGAATTCCAGTTTTCCGATTTTGCCACGCTCGCCATGGAGCAGATCGTCAACCAGGCGGCCAAGATGCGCTTCATGCTGGGCGGCGAGGTTTCGGTTCCCGTGGTGATGCGCTTTCCCGCCGGTTCCGGCACCGGTGCGGCGGCCCAGCACAGCCAGAGCCTTGAGGCCTGGCTCGGCCATGTGCCGGGTCTGAAAGTCATCCAGCCGGCGACGCCCTATGATGCCAAGGGCATGCTGCTGGCGGCGGTCGCCGATCCCGATCCGGTGATGATCTTTGAACACAAGCTGCTCTACAAGATGAAGGGCCCGGTGCCCGAAGGCTATTACACGGTGCCGATCGGCAAGGCCGATATCCGCCGCGAGGGCCGGGATCTCACCATCGTCGCCACCTCGATCATGGTGCAGAAGGCGCTCGACGCCGCTGCCGTGCTGGAGAGCGAAGGCATCGACGTCGAGATCGTCGATCTGCGAACCATCCGGCCGATGGACAAGCAGACCGTCATCGACAGCGTCAAGAAGACGTCGCGGCTGATGTGCGTCTACGAAGCGGTCAAGACGCTGGGCATCGGCGCCGAGGTCAGCGCCATGATCGCCGAGAGCGAAGCGTTCGACTATCTCGATGCGCCGATCGTGCGGCTGGGCGGCGCCGAGACGCCGATCCCCTATAATCCGGAACTCGAGAAAGCGACGGTGCCGCAAATTCCCGACATCATCACCGCCGCGCGCGACCTCGTGAAAGGGGTCCGCTAGCCCATGCCGACCGAAGTCATTCTTCCCAAGGTCGACATGGACATGGCGACCGGACAGATCTCGCGCTGGTTTGCCGAGGAAGGCGCGCACGTCAAGAAGGGCGATGTGCTGTTCGAGATCGAAACCGACAAGGCGGCGATGGAGATCGACGCGCCGGCCAGCGGTGTGCTGCGCGATGTCACCGGCAAGGAGGGTGTTGACATTGCGGTCGGCGCGGCCGTGGCGTGGATTTATGCCGACGATGAAAGCTATGCGCCAATCTCCCCCCTCGAGGGGGAGATGTCGACAAAGTCGACAGAGGGGGTCGCCTCAGGAGGCACCGCCCCGGCGCCGAGCACTGCTGCAACGACCCCACCCGACCGGCCTGCGGCCGGCCACCTTCCCCTCAAGGGGGAGGGGAGGACCCGCGCGACACCTTTGGCTCGCCGCTTGGCTCGCGAGGCGGGCCTGAACCTCTCCGGCATATCCGGCACAGGCCCATACGGCCGCGTTGTAAAAGCCGATGTCGACGCAGCACTTTCCTCCCCCCTTGAGGAGGAGGTGTCCGCGAAGCGGACGGAGGGGGTCGCCTCAGAAGGCACCGCCATAACGTCGAGCACTGCCGCAACGACCCCACCCGACCGGCCTTTGGCCGGCCACCCTCCCCTCAAGGGGGAGGGGGACGTGCTGCGCTTGTTCGAGGCTGGCTCCTACGACCTCGTCCCGCATGACAATATGCGCAAGACCATCGCGCGCCGCCTGGTCGAGGCCAAGACCACCATCCCGCATTTCTACCTGACGCTCGACTGTGAGCTCGATGCGCTCCTGGCGCTGCGTACGCAGATCAATGCGGCAGCCCCGGTGAAGAAGACCGATAAGGGTGAGGCCCCGGCCTACAAGCTGTCGGTCAACGACATGGTCATCAAGGCGATGGCGATGGCGCTGAAGGCGGTGCCCGATGCCAATGCATCATGGACCGAAAGCGCCATGGTCAAGCACAAGCATGCCGATGTCGGCGTTGCCGTGTCGATCCCCGGCGGCCTGATCACGCCGATCATTCGGCATGCGGACGAAAAGACGCTGTCCACCATCTCCAACGAGATGAAGGATCTGGCCAGCCGGGCGCGCAGCCGCAAGCTGAAGCCCGAAGAGTATCAGGGCGGCACCACGGCGGTGTCCAACCTCGGCATGTTCGGCATCAAGGACTTTGCCGCCGTCATCAACCCGCCGCATGCGACCATCCTGGCGGTCGGTGCCGGCGAGGAGCGGGCAGTGGTCAAGAACGGCGAGATCAGAATAGCCACAGTGATGTCGGTGACGCTGTCGACCGACCATCGCGCCGTCGATGGTGCGCTGGGTGCCGAACTGCTCGTCGCCTTCAAGCGCCTGATCGAAAACCCGATGGCCATGCTGGTTTAGGTCGGATCGTGTGCCGGCGCCAATGATGCGCCGGCTCACAATCAAAAACGACTTGTCAGGCGCCGACCCTTGACCCATGTTCTAGCTGGACTGCGAGCCAGGGAGGCCAACATGCCTGCATTCGACCCGTCTGATGTCAAAACCCTGTTCGGCAAGGTCATGGGTGCGTCGCCGTCCGATATCAAGCTGGTGGCGCAGCGCCTGCACGACCACGCCTTTGAGCCGCGCATGTCGGCGCAGGAGACCAAGCAGCTTGTCGCGAGCCTCGGCTATGACAGCCTGGATGCGTTCTGTGCCGATATCGGCCTGCCCACGCACATCGCCGAGCGGTGGAGCCGTTTTGGCGTTTCCGGCGAGATGAAGCAGGTGTTCACGCTGCTGGCGGCGCAACGCAAGCGGGTGGCCGAGGCGATCGCCGAATTCGAATCCATGACCCATGTCGGCGTCGAGGATTTTTTGCGCGAGCGCGGGCTTATCTAAACTTTAGACCGAAAGCCGGCTCAGCCGCCCTTTGCCAACAGCGCCGCGGCCGTGTCGTTGTCGGTGATCAGTACATTGGTGCTGACGGCCTTCAGCGCGGCGAGGATCGCCGCGACCTTGCGCTTGCCGCCCGCGGCCAGCACGACATTCGGCACCTGGCCGACCACATCGAGATCGATGGCCATGACGCGTTTGTTGACCTCGTGGTCGACCAGCCCGCCATGGGCGTCGACGAAATAGCACAGCATGTTGGCGACCGCGCCCTTCGCCTTCAGCGGCGCGATCAGCGATGACGGCACGATGCCGTGCCGGAAGATCGTGGCGTCGGGCGACATGTCGCCGACGGTGAGCAGCGCGATGTCGGCAGCCGCCGCGCGTTGACGCACGTCCTGCAAGGTCGGCTGTGCCCACAGGAGATCGCGCAGCGAGGAGTTGTCCACCATCACCGGCGCGGTGATCTGGTAGCTGTCGACCTCGAACACATCGGCGACCTTGGCGGCGACGATGGACGGATTGATCCATTGCGAATGCGGCAGGCTGCCGACGAGCGCCACCACGGAGGCGCGCTTCAGTTGCCTGCGGGCAAGGAAGCCGAGGCTGGCATGCAGCGTCGCGCCGCCGCCGATCGCCAGCGTCATACCGTCCTGCATCTGCTCGCCGAGATAGGCCGCGACGGCATGGCCGATTGCCTTTTCCAGATGATCATGCGCCGAAGGCGTCGGGATGACGACCGCGGCGTTGAGACCCCAGCGCTTTTCCAGTTCCCGTTCGAGCGCTACCTGCCCGGCGGTCGGCGCGTTGATCATGGTGACGACGATGCCATCGGCGGTGCAGGCGGCGAGCGTGCGCATGACCTTCACCCTGGAGACGTCGAGCTTTTCAGCGATCTGCTCCTGCGTGAAGCCTTCGACATAGTAGAGCCACGCCGTCTTGACGTTGAGATCCGACGAGACCATCGGCAGGCGAGCCGGTCTGGGTTCTTCCGTGGGCATCGGCCCTCGTCCTCATGAGCCATGGCCTGGCCGGGTTGCTCTCTTCGGAGAAACGGCGGCCGGATGTCAACTGATGCCGGATCGCCTGCGCATCGATTGTCGCATAATCCTGTTCATTTGTAATTGACATTGTACATATGAACATATTTTGTGGGTTTCACGCGCTGTGTCATCCACCAGTCATATGCGCCGTGCAGGGAGGAAGAGACAGGGAGCTGGCCAGGGGCCGGACCGGTCATGCACAGACAAGACAGGAGGTCTCATGAAGACGCACATCATCAAGCTGCTGGCCGGCCAGCTGGCGCTCGCGGCAACTTTATTTGCCGGCGTGGCAAGCGCCGAAACACTGACGCTCTACACATCCCAGCCGGAAGCCGACGCGGCCAAGACCGTGGATGCGTTCAAGAAGGCGCAGCCGGGTATCGACGTGACCATCTATCGTTCGGGAACGAGCGACATCCTCACCAAAATGGCAGCGGAGTTCGCTGCCGGCAGCCCGCAGCCCGATGTGCTGTTGATCGCCGACGCGGTCTCGATGGAGCTGTTGAAGAAGGACGACCGGCTGCTGCCCTATCCCGAAGCCAAGCTCGACGGCATCGAGGCGGATGCCTATGACGCCGACAAGACCTATTTCGGCAGCAAGCTGATCACCACCGGCATCGTCTACAACACCGCGGCGGCGGAAAAGCCGGAACATTGGGCCGATCTCGCCAAGCCGGCCTATGCCGATGGCCTGGTCATGCCCAGTCCGCTCTATTCGGGCGCGGCCGCCTACCTGCTTTCGGGCTTCGTCGGCGACGCCAACTATGGCTGGGATTTCTTCCAGAAGCTGAAGACCAACAACACCGTCAGCGTGCGCGGCAATGGCGCCGTGCTGAAGTCGGTGGCATCAGGCGAGAAACCCTATGGCATCCTGGTCGACTTCATGGCGATGAACGCCAAGAAGAAGGGCTCGCCGGTCGAGTTCGTGTTCCCTAGCGAAGGCGTGCCGGCTGTGACCGAACCGGTCGCCATCATGAAGACCGCTAGGAATGTCGACGGCGCCAAGAAGTTCGTCGACTTCATTCTTTCGGATGACGGCCAGAAGCTGGCACTGTCCATGGGCTATCTGCCGGCGCGCGCCTCGGTCGGCCGCCCCGAATGGCTGCCGGAAGGCGTCAAGGTCAAGGTGATGCCGTTCGACACCAAGGCAATCGTTGCCACGACCGACGCCGACAAGGCGAAGTTCTCGGAACTGTTCGGCGGCTGAGCCGGCAATCCCGGCGGGATGCCGTCCCCAGCGGCATCCCTGACCGGCGAAACCCGATCGCATCGGCGGATCGATCCCAGGAAACGCAATCATGTCAACACGGATCAGGGAAAGCCGGGGCCAGGAAATGGCCCTGACGACGGCGGTAGCCATCGTCATCGTCCTGCTGTCCCTGCTGCCGATGCTGCGTCTCATCAAGGAGATCGTGGCACCTGGTGGCACGCTGTCGACTGTCGCGATAAAGGCGGGGCTCGCCAGTCCGGCGACTTGGGTCGCGACCTGGCACACGTTGGTCGTCGGCATCGGCGGCACCCTGCTTGCGGTGCTGTCGGGAACGCTGGTGGCCGTCCTCATCACGCTGACCGACATACGCGGCCGCAGCGCTCTGGTGCTCTGCTATGTCATGCCATTGATGATCGCGCCGCAGGTGACGGCGCTGGCCTGGCTGCAATTGTTCGGCCCGGCAAGTCCGTTCCTCAAGCTGTTTGGCGCGGCACCGCCGCTCGGCACCAAAAACCCGCTCTACTCCACATCGGGCATCATCCTGTTGCTCGGCGTGCAGTATGGCCCGCTGGTCTTCCTGCTGGTGCGTGCCGGCCTGCGCAAATTGCCGCGCGAACTGGTCGAAGCGTCGCGGGCGGGCGGCGCCGGCTGGTTTACCGTGCTGGTCACCATCGTGTTGCCTTTGATGACGCCGTCGATCATGGCGGCCGCCGCACTCGCCTTCGTCTCTTGCGTCGGCAATTTCGGCATCCCTGCCTTTCTCGGCATTCCCGCCAACTATCTCGTCCTGCCGACGCTGATCTATCAGCGGCTGGCCGGCGGCGGCCCCGCCGTGCTCGGCGAAACCGCGTTCCTGTCGGTGCTGATCGGCGTCATCGCCATGGCTGGCATCCTTGCCCAGGAGGTCATGAGCCGTCGCCGGGACTATCGCATCAGCTCCACATCGCTGGCGGCCGAGCCCTACGAGCTCGGCCGCTGGCGGCCCGCCGTCCACGCGGGCATGTGGCTGCTGATCGTGGTCGTGCTGGTCCTGCCGCTGTTCGGGCTGGTGCTGACATCGCTGGTGCCGGGCTACGGCATTGCGCTCACGGCCAAGACGGTGACGCTCGACAATTATCGCTTCGTGCTGTTCGAGCATGACGCGGCCAGCCGCGCCTTCTTCAACAGCTTCTGGCTGTCGATCGCGGCCGCCTTCTTCGCGGTCCTGGTCGCCGTGCCGATCGGCTATCTGATCGCCTGGGGCAAGCAGCGCTGGGTGCGGCTGCTCAATCTGTCGGTCGAACTGCCCTATGCCTTGCCCGGCGTGGTGCTGGCGATCGCCTCGCTGCTGCTGTTCCTGCGGCCGATCCCGCTGACCGGCATCCAGCTCTACAACACCGTTTGGATCATCCTCTACGCCTATCTCGCCCGCTTCCTGGTGCTGGCGCTGCGGCCAACCATCAGCGGCTATCACCAGATCGACCGGGCGCTGGAGGAAGCAGCGCAAGTGGCGGGCGCCGGGCTGTTCACGCGCATGCGCACGATCATCTTCCCGCTCCTCGCACCGGCGGCGATCGCCGGCGGCCTGCTGATCTTCATGACGGCGCTCAGCGAGCTCACTGTCTCGGCGCTGCTGTGGTCTTCGGGGTCGGAAACGATCGGCGTGGTGATGTTCTCCTTCGAGCAGGGCGGCGATTCCAACTATGCGGCGGCGATGTCCGTCATCACGGTCGCGGTCACCTTCGTGCTGATGCTGGTGACCAATCTGCTTGCCCCCTACCTACCCAGCGGAGTGCTGCCTTGGCGCGATTGAGCCTGGACAATGTGACCAAGAGCTTCGCCAACTTCGATGCGGTGAACGATGTGTCGATCGACGTCGGCGACGGCGAGTTCCTGGCGGTGCTCGGCCCCTCCGGCTGCGGCAAGACGACGTTGCTGCGGCTGGTCGCGGGATTCGAGAAAGTAACTTCAGGCGAAATCCGCATCGGCAGCGAGGTCGTGTCGGGCAGGGGCGGCAGCGTCGCGCCGGAAAAGCGGCGCGTCGGCATTGTCTTCCAGAATTATGCGCTGTGGCCGCACATGACGGTGGCCGAGAACATCGGCTATTCGCTGAAAGTGGCGAAGCTGAACAAGGCGGTCGCGCGCCAGAAGGTCGAAGACGCGTTGGCGCTGGTCAATCTGCAAGGGCTGGGCGACCGCAGGCCGGCCAACCTTTCCGGCGGCCAGCGCCAGCGCGTGGCGCTGGCGCGCTGCCTTGTCGCCGCACCCTCGCTGGTGCTGTTCGACGAGCCGCTCGCCAATCTCGACGTGCATCTGAGGGCCTCGATGGAGGACGAGTTCGCGTCCTTCCACAAACGCACCGGCACGACCATCGTCTACATCACCCATGATCAGGCCGAGGCGATGGCGCTGGCCGATCGGATCGCGGTGATGGACGGTGGGCGCCTCGCCCAGCTGGCGACGCCGCGCGAACTCTATCATGAGCCGGCAAATGAAATGGTCGCTTCCTTCATTTCGCAAGGCATTTTGCTGCCCGCCGATGTGCTGAGCGCGGAGCAGGCAGGCCAGTGCAAGGTTCGAGTTCTCGGCGCTGAACTGGTTGTGCGCTGCCGACCCGGCGAGCGGCCGCGAACTGGGGCAAAGATCTGCTGCCGGTCTGCGGATCTCGACGTGTCGCCGGATGGCCCCGGCTTCGACGGGCTGGTCAAGCGGGTGATCTATCAAGGCGGCTCGGCGCGTATCGAATTCACGCCTTCGACCAGTCCCGACCTCACCTTGCATTTCGAACAGCCCGACCCTGTCGTGCTGGAGAGCGGAGCCCAGGCGCGTCTGCGGATACGATCCGGCTGGCTGATCCCGGCGGCGGGGGCAGTAGCGTGATGATGCTCGACCTGTTCGGCGGCTTTGGCGAAAAGGGCCGCACCAGTCTTGCCGTCAGCAGCGGCAACGATCGCATCCTGCTCGACATCGGCATCAAGGTCGGCGCCTCTGGGGCGGACTACTATCCGGCGCTGAACGGGTCGATCGCCGACATTGACGCGCTGTTCGTCTCGCATGCCCATGAGGATCATGTCGGCGCGCTGAGCTGGCTGTTGTCGCGCGGCTATGGCGGCCCGATTTTCATGACGGCCGAGACCCGCGATGAGGCGCCGGCGACGCTTGCCGGCTATGCCGATCCCCGGGATCTCAGGCAATTTCCCTTTCCGGAAGATCGCATCACGCTTTTCGAGCCCGGCGACACGCTGACGAGCGGCAATCTCGCGATCCGGACGGGACGGTCGGGGCATGTGGTGGGCGGTGTGTGGTTTGCCGTCGACGATGGCGAGAGCCGCGTCGCCTATTCGGCCGATGTGGTGCCGGACAGCAATGTGTTCGTGATGGACACGATCCCGCGCTGCGACCTGCTTGTCCTCGATGCCTCCTATGGCGCCGATTCGGTGCCGGGGACGGCGCGCGCGCGCCAAATCTCGGAGTGGGTAGCGAGCCATTCAGACGGATGTCTTTTGCCGACGCCGCTCTCGGGGCGGTCGCTGGAGCTGATCGCGGCCTTGCCGGGGCCGTTTGCCATCCACGCCGGCATGCGCGATTCTCTCAACGCGCAAATCTCAGCCGCCGCATCCTTGTTGCCAGGTGTTTCAGAGCTCTTGCTTGCCCGCCTGCAAGGCGCAGCCGACTGGACCGATGCTGATCCCCTGCCTTCAATGCCGTTGCTTGCCGATGATGGCATGGGTGAGGCCGGCCCGTCGTCGCGGCTGCTGCCGCGTGCCGACCAGGCTGGTTTTCCGGTGCTGCTCACCGGGCATCTGCCGTCAGGCTCGGCTGGCGATCTGTTGCACAAGGCCGGCCGCGCGGACTGGGTGCGCATGCCGACCCATCCGACGCTGTCGGGCAATGTCGACATCTGGGAGAAGGCCGGGCGTCCCGCGGCACTCGGTCACTCCTGCGCCGCCGAACTTCTCGGCGATCTGCAAAGCCGCATCCCGTCGCTGCGCACGCAATGCCGCACTGGCCAGCGCATCGCGGTGCCGGAGGCAAGAAAACGATGAGAATTCTGATCTGCAACGATGACGGCATCGAAGCGCCGGGGCTTGCCCGTCTCGTCAAGGCTGCCGGCGGGTTGAGCGACGATGTCTGGGTGGTCGCGCCTGATGGCAAGCGCACCGCCACCGGATCGTCCTTGACGATCGCAAGGCCCTTGACCATGCAGCGCGTCAGGCCGGGCTGGTATTCCTGTTCCGGCACGCCGGCCGATTGCGTGGTGAGCGCGATGACTTGGCTGTTTGCCGATGCAGAGAAACCGGACCTGGTGCTGTCGGGCGTTAATGACGGCCGCAACGTCGCCGAGGATCTTGCCTATTCCGGCACACTCGGCATTGCGCGGGAGGCGACCTTCTGGGGCGTGCCGGCGATCGGTTTTTCGCGTGTGAAGAATCCTGACTTCACCGATGGCGACGACCAATGGCTTGGCGAGCTGATAGCCTCGCTGTGGCAATCGTGCACCGACTGGGCGACGGAGGGCCATTGGCTGAGCGTCAACCTGCCGACCGCGCTGCCAGCCGAAATCCGCCAGCCACGCATTGGCCGCGACAAGATCGCCCGCAAGGCCGAGATCGTGGAAAGCGATGGCGATCGCACTGTCATCACCGTGCCGCGCGGGCGCGCTCATGCGAGTGAACCAGGTGACGAAAACGCGGCGATCGATGCCGGCTTCGTCAGCATCAATCGGCTGAACTGGTTCGGTGAAACGCGGCTGGACGAACGGTTTCTGGATGGGATCCAGCGTCAGCGGCAGATTGGCTGATTCCCAGGTCTGATGGACTCGGATCGTGGGCAGCCGCTCGTTGAGTCGCGCCAACGCTTCGGTGGCGCAGCTCTGCGTGGGTCATCCAGATCACCAACCTGTCAGCGGCTAAACTGCGCCAATCCGGTGCTTATGCTTGAAGCCGCCGCTATTTCATTCCACATCGGTCAGGATGAAGGGCGAGACAGGAGAACGGCGTCGGAATCTGTTGTGGGGCATCCCCGCATCGCTGATCCTGCATGCGCTTGTCGCGGCGCTCCTGGTCTATGGCCTGCCGGTGCCTCCTCAACAGCCGCAGGAGGAGCAGCCGGTCAATGTCGCGCTTGTGCCTCCGCCCGAGCAGCCGAAACCCAAACCTGCTCCCGTGCCGCCCCCTAAGCCGCCGGAACCGAAAGTCGAAAAACCATCTCCGCCGGAAAAGCAGGTGAGCAAGCCCCCGTCAGTCGAGGTCCTGAAACCCGTTTTTCAGTTTGGCGACAAGGATAGTGGCCCGAGGAAATCCCTGGATGGGGGCAGCGCCAAAGACGACTCGCCGTCGCCGGCCAAGGATGATGTTTCGAAGCCGCCTGTCGTGCCGAAGCCTGCAGAGAACAAATCGGCCGAGCCCACACAGGATGCGGAGAAGCAGGAAACTCCGACTCAGGAGATGGACAAACAGCAGGCAGACAAACAGCAGCCGGAAGCGTCACCAACGCCATTGGCTGCCGGCGAAGGTGAGATCGAGCTTCCCGCGTCGGCAGAAGCGCCGAAGCCCAAACCCGCAAGTACGCCGAAACCCAGCCCTTCAAAGGTCTCGAAATCCGGAAGCGGGGGTGCCGGGAAGCCAAGCCCAAAGGACGTGGCCGTTGCTAAGTCGCGGACTTATTCCGGCCTTCCGGGTGTTCACAGACTCTATTCGCAAGGCGCGACCGGCGATGCGTTGGCCACGACTTCGATGGACGGTGTGCCTCGCGGCAAGCGGGCTGCCCAACTTTGCGCCAGTGCGTTGCAGCAGCAATTGCTGGACGCCTCCTATTTCCCCGAGTTGATCCCAAGTGTTCCGCTTAGGGCCGGGAATATCCTTGACGCTCCGGATGTCGCCTTCCGCACCACAACCACATGGTATCATTTGGGCTTCCGGTGCGAGGTCGACACCGATGCGACGAAGGTCTTGTCCTTCAATTTCCGTGTCGGGCCAGTGATTCCGCCCGACCAATGGGTCCGCCTTGGACTGCCTGTTCGATAACAGCCTAGGCGGGGATACCGAGTCCAGCCAATTGCCGGCTAACTTCTAGCCAGTCAGCGCATACGAAATCGGCGCCGGCCGCCGTCAGCCGCGCGCCGTGCTCGCGATAGGTGTGACCTCCGCCTGTGTAACCGATCGCCGTCATGCCGGCGGCAGCCGCGCCCTGGATGCCGAAGGGCGAATCCTCGATGACGATGCAGTCGGCGGGGTTGGCGCCGATCTTGTCGGCTGCGAACAGGAAGATGTCGGGTGCGGGCTTGCCGTTCTTGACCATCGAGGAACTGTAGATCGCGTCGCCGAAAAATCCTGCCAATCCGGTCACGGCAAGGCTGTGGTTTATGCGCTCGACGGAGGATGACGAGGCAACGCAGCGGTCGCCCGCAAGCGTCTGCAGAAACGCCGTGATCCCGGGTGTCGGCTTCAATTCCTCGGAGAAAAGGATCTTGGTTTCGGCCCAGATGTCGCCATCCGCCGCCGCCGGAAACTGGTGGCCGGTCAAATCCCTGATCTTGGCGATAATATCGGACTGCTTCATGCCGATGCATTGGGCGATGATGCTGGTGTTGACGCCGGACATGCCGTGCTTTTCATAGACGCGCTCATAGGCCCGTGCGGCCAGCGGCTCGCTGTCGACAAGAACGCCGTCGCAATCGAAAATGATAGGCCTTGCTCGCGCCACGCGCTTCTCCATCGAGTCGATTTCGCACATCGCTATCGGCAAAAAGTCAAATGTTCAATAGCGCGGGTGTTTTGGAGCGCAAAACCGGCGGGCTCAAAGCTGGCGCAGCGCATCGCTCGCGCGTGTGGATCCGAGCGCCCGCTGCATGGCTTGCCGGGACTGTGCGCGATCCGGCGTGATCCAGTTCGGTTCGGCGCCGAGGAAGCGGTCGAGGAAGGCCACCGCATAGGCCGGCATCTCGGTCACATTCTCGCGATAGGACCACCATGTGCGCAGGTCGTCGGCGCATTTGTCGATGCTCGGTGCCGTGCCGAATTCCTGCTCGTGGATCGCCGAAATCACCGAGACGCAGTAGTTGGTGTAGAGGAAACCCTCCGGCCAGAAGCGGACGATTTCCAGCGTGCCGGCGTTTGTTTCCGTCTCGATCAGCTGCGTGAGGCCGGAGATTTCCCTGGCCGGCGCCTGTTTGATCAGCTCGCGCAACACAAGGCCAGCGGCAAAGACGATGAAGTCAGCGCGATCGATCGCGGCGAAGCGCTTCTGCGCCTCCATGATCTCGACCCAGTCGAGAAAGGCCCTGGTGAGCTTGGCCTCATCGATCTCGAAGCGCACGCCGAACGTGTCCGAGACCACCTTGGCGCTGCCGCGAAAGGTGGCGCGGAACCAGCGCAACTGCCGCAACCGATGGCGAAGGTCGGGCATCAAGGCCAGTTCGTCCCTGAAGGGCAGATCCATATTCCTCGTATCCTGTTTCCCGGTCAGGCTAGCACAATGGCGCCGCCGCCGAAATCTGTCAGCGTCCCTGTGGATGATGGCAGCTGAGGCCAATATCATACATATTGACATTCTCGGAAACAAATGTTCTCACTTTGCTGTTGTCACGCGCCGGTCCAAGGTGCGGTTCAACTGAGGCTTCGGGAGGAGAACCGAATGGCGATTTGGCAGTGGGGACTGCTTCTGCTGGTTATCGTGTGGGCGTTGCAGTCGCTCGGCGTCTGGCTGCAGATGCGGCACTATTCGGATGTCTTCAGGGGCGTCACCGACCAGTACAAGGATGGCTTCGTCGGAGCCGGCAATTTTCGCGGTCGATTGGCCAAGGGCACCATCGCGCTCGTCGTGGTGACACCCGATCTGGTCGTGCGCCGCCTGATGGTGATGAGCGGCCGTTCCGTGTTCACCAAATTCAAAAGACATGAAGAGTTCGAGGGCGTTCCCCTCGATCGACTCCGGTCCAACCCTGCAATCATGGGGGAGGGGGAACCCGGTGTGGCCGAGGCCGTGAAGCGGGCGATCGAACAGATCGACAGAACACGGTCGGAGCCGGGGAAGAAGCCGGGTCTGTCCGGCTTGAACATAGCAAGGGCCTAGAGGACGAGAGGACGCCGCGCACCGACTGGGATTAACCGGCGGGCGGCATAAGGAGGAGAAATGTCTGTATTTTCGTTGTTGGCGCAGCATGCCGACATGGCCGTGCACAATCTGCATGTCGCAGGTGCCATGGTTTCGGATGCTGCATTGCATGGCAAGCTCGCCGTCGAGCATGCCTCCGACCATCTCGTTGTCCTGGCGCAAGCGGACAGCGGGCCGATCACCGTCGATCAGTTCAAGGAAAAGCTGAAGGACGTTCAGCAGGAAGAGCAGCTCGGCTGGCTGACCGCGATCGGCAAGTACTTCATCGGTATCTTCCAGAAGGGCGGCGAGGTGTTCGCCGGCTTCGTCACCGGCATCATTCCGACGCTGGTGGTGCTGATGACGGCCTTCTACGCCGTCACCGAACTGGTCGGCGAAGAGCGCGTGCATGGCCTGGCGCGCGGCGCCGGCCGGATCGCGCTGACGCGCTATACGCTATTGCCGCTGCTGGCGGTGTTCTTCCTCACCAATCCGATGGCCTATACGTTCGGATCGTTCCTGGAAGAAAAGCACAAGCCGGCCTTCTATGACGCGGCCGTGTCTTATGTGCACCCGCCGCTCGGCCTGTTCCCGCACATCAATCCCGGCGAGTATTTCGTCTGGGGCGGCATTCTCGTCGCGCTGCTGGAGCTGGAGAAGAAGGGCGTCGTCGTCGCCGGCTACCACGTCAAGGTGGCGATCTGGTACGCCATCGTCGGCCTCGTCGTCATCCTGCTCAAGGGCATGCTGACCGAACGCATCACCGCCATCATGGCACGCCGCCAGGGCGTCGAGCTGTAAGGGCGGGGAGGACATCATGGCCAAGACATACAAAGCCGTAAGGATCTCCCAGGGCAAAACCGGCTGGGGTGGCCCGCTGGTCATCGAGCCGACCGCGCAGCGAAGCAAGGTTGTTTCGGTGACCGGCGGTGGCATTCACCCGGTGGCCCAGCTCATCGCCGATATGACCGGTGCTGAAGCCGTCGACGGCTTCAGGGCGCCGCCGATCGAAAGCGAGATGGCGGTGGTCGTCGTCGATTGCGGCGGCACCGCACGATGCGGCGTCTATCCGCGCAAGCGCATCCCGACCGTCAATCTGACGCCGGTCGGTCAGTCCGGGCCGCTGGCCCAGTTCATCACCGAGGACATCTATGTTTCGGGCGTGAAGCCGGCCAACATCACAATGGCGGACGGGTCCGAAACGGTCACGACTGCAGGGGGAGCAGCAGCGATGAGTTCAAGCAACACCAATGCGGCACCACAGCCGCTGCCAAGCGAGGGTGGGCTGATCGGCCTCATCAGCACGATCGGCCGCGTCATGGGACGTATCGTCGGCATCTTCTTCAATGCCGGCCGCCGCACCATCGATCAGGTCATCCGCAACGTGCTGCCGTTCATGGCCTTCGTGACCATGCTCATCGGCCTGATCCTCTACACCGGCATCGGCGATGTGCTGGCACAGCCAATGGGTCCGCTGGCCAACAACATCGTCGGCCTGCTGATCATCTCGGCGATCTGCGGCCTGCCGTTCCTGTCGCCCATCCTCGGGCCAGGCGCTGTCATCGCGCAGGTTATCGGCGTTGCCATCATCGGCCCGCAGATCGCCAACGGCACGATTTCGCCGGCGATGGCACTACCGGCGCTCTTTGCCTACAATACCCAGGTGGGCTGCGACTTCGTCCCCGTCGGCCTGGCGCTCGGTGAGGCCAAGCCGAAGACGATCGAAATCGGTGTTCCGGCGGTGCTTATCAGCCGCCAGATCATGGGACCGGTCTCGGTGCTGATCGCCTGGGTCGTCAGCCTGATCGTGTTCTGAGGCAATTCCTGGAAAAGCCCGAAACGGTTTTCCCGGGAAAAGCACCGCTTTCCCGTGGAAATTGCGTAAAAACAAAGAGATAGAGCGGTTCGCCGCTCTAGAGTAAAGTTGGAAAATGAGGTTCGCCATATGACGGTTCTGTTGAGAACACGGGTCACTGCCATCGGACCCGAAGTGGCGGACCTTGCCGAAGGGGGCGTGGTCATCCTGTTCGCGGATGGCTCGCCACCGGAGCTTGCCGAGGTTTCGGTGCTCCACAAGACGGAGCAGGGACCAAGTGACGGAGCGCCCGCCAAGGGCGCTTCGATCACCCTCGGCCCGGTTGCCGCTGTTATAACGGCGGTCGGCTCCAGCGCTTGGAGCAAGGTGCTCGAAATGGGCCATGTCGTCATCTCGTTCAATGGCGCCACCGAGGCCGAAAGGCCGGGCGAAATCTGTGCGTCGCAAGTCGACCCGCAAGCGCTCGTGGCCGCCCTGAAGACCGGCGCGATCATCACCATCGCCGCCTGACAGCATTCGCGCCACAACCTATATTGGGAGCGGCGCCCAAAACCAGAGTATTTGCCATGGAACGCTCGACCATCGTCAGAGTGCATGAAGGTTTGCACGCCCGTCCCGCGACGCGGTTCGTCAAGCTCGCCAAGGGGTTCGAATCCGATGTCGAGCTGGTCAAGGACGGCAAGGCGGTCAGCGCCAAGAGCTCGGTCAAGCTGATGCTGCTGGCGGTCAAGGAGAACCAGGAAGTCACGGTGCGGGCGAACGGCGCCGACGCCATCGAGGCGCTCGAGGCGCTGATCGGCTATCTCGAGAATCCGAGGGCGGGCCTGGATGATGAAGCTGAGTCGCAGAGCCCGGCGAATGATACCGGGCAGGAAGTGGCACCCGCGCCAGTGCCCGAATCCGCGCCGGCGGTGCTTGGTCGAGCGAACGGCTTGCGCGGCGTGGCCGCAAGCGAGGGTTTCGCCATCGGCCCGGCCTTTGCGCATTTCCCGCCTGATATTGCCGGACAAGGCCGCATGTTGCAGGCCGAGGAGATCGGCGGAGAGATCGACAGGTTCCGCACCGCTATCCGCGCGGTCCAGGCGCGCATGGACGATGCGTTGGCGCAGGACAGCCTGTCGGCTGGAGACCGCGGCATTGTCGCCGCACTCCGGGACATTGCCGCCGACGACAGTCTGACCGGCGAGGCCGAGGGCCTGATCAAGGGCGGCAACGATGCGATTTCGGCCGTCATCACCGCAGCGTCCACCATCGCCGCCGATTTCAGTGCCGTCGACGATCACTATCTCAACGCGCGGGCGGACGACGTTCATGCGGTCGGCCGGCAGATCTGCCTGGTGCTGCTAGGTCAGGACGATATCAGCCTCGAAAACATCCCCGAAGGGGCTATCCTGATTGCCGACGACATCGGTGCCTGGGATCTGGCGCGTGCGCCGCTGAAGCGGATCGGCGGCGTGGTTTGCGGCCATGGCGGCGCCACCTCGCACATCGCCATCATTGCCCGCTCGCACGGCATTCCGGCGGTGCTCGGCCTCGGTACCCAGGTCAATGCCTTGCGCACCGCGCGAGAAGTCGCACTCGACGGCAATGGCGGCCATGTGATCATCGACCCCGACGCGGCGACCCGCGCCGATTTCGCCGGCCGCGTCGAAGCGGCGGCAAAGGAGCGCGCCGGGCTGACCGTCTTCAAGACGGTGACGCCGAAGCTCGCCGACGGCAGGATCATCGAGGTCGCGGCCAATATCGGCTCGCTTGAGGAAATCGAGGCGGCACAGGAGGCTGGCGCCATGGGTGTCGGCCTGTTCCGCACCGAGCTTCTGTTCATGCGCCATATGCATCTCCCCTCGGAAGACATGCAGGCGGAAACCTATGCGGCGCTGGCCAAGGCCTTTGCGCCGTACCCGGTCATCGTGCGCACGCTCGACATCGGCGGCGACAAGCCGATTGCCGGCATCGAATTTCCAGACGAGGAAAACCCTTTCCTCGGCTGGCGCGGCATTCGCATGTGCCTCGACCGGCCCGACATCTTCAAGCGCCAGTTGCGGGCGCTGCTGCGGGCCGCCGTGCACGGCAACATCAAGGTGATGCTGCCGATGGTCTCCGACATCGGCGAGGTCAGGCAGACGCGGGTTCTGGTCGAGGAATGCGCCGCCGAACTGAAAGCCGAAGGGGTGCCGCATGCGACGTTCGATCTCGGCGTGATGATCGAGACCCCGGCTGCCGTGCTGATCGCCCCGGCTTTGGCCAAGGAGGTCGCCTTCTTCTCGATCGGCACCAATGATCTCACCCAGTACATCATGGCCGCCGACCGGCTGAACCCGACGGTGGCGAAGCTCAACGACGTCACCAATCCGGCCGTCATGTCGGCGATCGAAATGACGGCAAAAGCCGGTGTCGCCGCCGGCATCATGGTCGGCATGTGCGGTGAGGCGGCCGGCCGTCCCGACCTTATTGCGACCTTCGTGAAGATGGGGCTGACCGAACTCTCGATGAGCCCGGCCTCGATCCAGCGCGCCAAGAAGACGATCATGGCGATGGCCGCTGGAGACTAAATCTGAGCGGCCGCTACCGGCAATCTACGGCAAATGGGCAAGCAAGGTGGCGAAGACCGGCGTCAATTCATCGATCGGGCTCGCCTTGGCGCAGGCCTGAACGATGCGGTCATGACGAATATCGGCGGCCAGGATGGCGATCTCCAGCATATCCGGCTCCGGCGCACCGTCCCTGCCGGTGGTTGCCAGGCCGCAGGCCAGAGCGAGCGGCGCCAGGCAGCTTATGTCGAGCGCCCGGCCGCCCGCCGGCGTTTCCGGCGCGGTCTCGGCAAAGCGAACGGGACGCTGGTTGAGGCACTCGACCAGCAGCGCCGAACAGGTGGCCGCGATTGCCTGCAGTCCAGCGCCCGGCGCGGCCAACGCGGCCAAAAGCTCGCCATGCCGCTTGCGCATCGTGGCATGGACGGCCGCGAAATCGGCTTCGTGGATGCGAGCATTGTCGATGTTCAGGCCGGCAAGCACTGCCTTGGTCAGATAATACATATCGCGCCGGAACAGGCGCTCGGCGCTCAGCTGGCGATCCTCGTTGCCGACCGGGAAATAGGTGCCCAGGCCCTTTACGGTCGTGCCGTCCACCTTTATCGGGCGCTCATGCGGGACAAAGGATTCGGCGATCGACAGCGCTTCGTCGACGGCACTCGCGGCATGGCTGAGCAGACCTTCGATGCCCTTGCCCGGAAACGGCGGCAGATGGCTGGTTGCTTCGCGCAGCACACTGGCGTGGCCACTGCCGTCGTGGCGGCTCTGACGGATGATTTCGCGGACTTCCCGCAACCGGTCCTTCAGGTTGACGCGGACATCTTCGGAGATTTGTCGGAGCATCGCGGATCGCCTCGAAATTGCTGCGGATGGCCACCAACCGGGGGCGGCGGCCACCTCTACATTGTTCCTATCGATTGGTAGATCAATAGGCGATACTAGACCAGCATGCAGAATCGGCGACGGCACGCTCGTCCGTCGCCGCAGGGGGAGAGACAGGCGTGGGCAGGCGACGACAGGGCGAAGGCGAAGACGGGCGAGGCGCGGCAACCGAGCAGGTCGCCAGCGAAAGCCGGACGGATCGCCTCAGGATCCGCGCCGCCTGGATGTATTTTGTCGAGCAGATGACGCAGAACGAGATCGCCGATGTGCTTGGCGTCGGCCGCGTTACCATTGTGCGCATGCTGGCGGACGCCCGTGCGCGCAACGAGGTGAAGATCAGCATCGAGAGCGAATTGTCTGAGATCGTGCGGCTGGAGCGCGCGCTGGAAAAGACCTTCGGGTTGCAGCAGGCGCTGGTGGCGCCGCTTTCCACGCCCGACGCCGATCCGATACCGGCGATCAGCGCCAAAACGGGCAGTTTCCTGTCGGACACGATGAAGTCCGGCATGCGGGTCGGCGTCGGTTGGGGTCAGACGCTGTTCTCGAGCCTGCCCTTCATCAGCGCCAAGTCGCTCACCGACTTCAAGGTCATTTCGCTGCTTGGCGGTGTCGGCGTCGTGCGCCGATACAACCCCGCCGAGTTCGCCTGGCGCTTCGCCCAAATCTTCCAGGGCGACGGTTATCTGATCCCGACGCCGGCCGTCGTCGACAGCGTCGAGACCAAGATCGCGCTGGTCGAGCGCTGCGGCTTGCAGGAGGTTTTTGAAATGGCCAACGTGCTCGATGCCGTTCTGCTGAGCGTCGGCGGCATCGCCTCGGCCACCACCTTCTCTCGCGGCGGCTTTCTCAAGGAAGCGGATCGGGAGGCACTGCTTGCGCGTGGCGCCGTTGGCGACCTTCTGTTCCATTTCTTCGACCGCAATGGCGATCTGGTCGACCATCCCGTCAACAGCCACGTGATGTCGGTGGATGTCGACCGTCTGCGCAAGGCGCCGATCCGCATCCTCACCTCCGGCGGTGCGGAGAAGACCGAGGCGCTGCTCGGCGCCATGACCCTCATCGCCCCGACCATCCTGATCACCGACGAGGAAAGCGCGCGGCGCATGCTGGAAGCGGTCAGCGGAGGCTGAACCTGTCCGTGATGTAGTCCGGCCAAGCCTGCTGTTCATCGAAAACGGCGTCGAGATTTGATGTGTTCGCCAATATTCCGCTGAGCACCAGTGCCGTGGCGATGCCGGCACCATTGCCGCCTGATATGTCGTGTTCGACGCTGTCGCCGACGCAGACCACGGTGCTACGGTCCGGCTTGCCGGCCAGCGCCAGTGCTGTGTCGAAAATCGCCTTGTAGGGTTTGCCGATGCGGGTGACGCTGCCGCCAAGGCTTTCGTAGAGATCGGCGATCTCGCCGGCGCCGAAGCGGGGGCCGACAGCCGTCAGCATGATCCTGTCGGGATTGGTGCAGAAGCACGGCACTTGTCGCGCCGCAGCTGGGGCAAGCAGCCGGCGGTAATGGTCGAGGTCGTAGCGGTCACCCTCGCTGGCCGAGATCAGCACCAGTTCGGCGTCTTCACCGGCCTCCGTCAGCACGAAGGGTAGGCCGTCGATCGCGGTGTGGTCGCTGTCGCGGCTGATCAGCAGGCATTGTGTCCCGAGGCGCAGCTTTCCCGTTGCCGCCATATCATTAAAGGATCGCCACGCCACCTCGCCGGAAGAGACGAAATGGTCCCAGCTTCCCGGTTCGAAGCCGAGTTTCATGAGCCGGCTTTCATTGGGTCGTGCCCGCTTGCCGGAATTGGAAATCAGCACCACGGTCTTGCCGGCGCGTTTCAGCGTCGACAGGGCCGCCACCGCGCCTGGATAAGGGGCGGAGCCGTCATGCAGCACGCCGAACTGGTCGAGCAGGAACACTGCATAGCGCTCCGCGAGCGGCCCGATGCCGTCGAGACGTTCGGCCCGTTTCGCACTCATAGGAGCCCCGCCTGGCTCGCGCCCATCATCGCCAGTCGTGCCGTGCCGGCGGCGGCCTCATCGGAAAGCGCGGGGAGGAAATCGACGCCGAGCTTGCGCTGCCGGATTGCCGTCCAGGCCGGGTTTGCGGCGCCGCCACCGACGCTCCTGACCGATGTCAGCGCAGGCGCGCCGAGTTCGGCAAGCCTGTCATAGCCGAGCGCTTCGATGGCGGCGATGCCCTCGAACATCGCTTTCAGATAGTCCGCGTCATCCGCTGGCCGTGGCGCAAGGCGTGGCGGCAGCGCCGGATCGGCGATCGGGAAGCGTTCACCTGATGTGCTGAGCGGGTAGTAGTCGAGGCCGGTCGTGGTCGTGGGGTCGATTGCGGTGCTGAGTTCGATGATACGCGCCAGCGGAAAATGCTGGGCGAGCACCTTGCCGCCGGAATTCGACGCCCCGCCCGCCAGCCAGGCGTTGCCGAGCCGATGGCTGTAGATGCCGAAGCGCGGCGCCGAGATCGGCCGGTCGGAGAGGATCTTGATGGTCAGCGAGGATCCCAGCGCCGTGACGCCGTCGCCGATGGCCGCGGCACCGGTCGCCAGGAACGAGGCGCAGCCATCCGTGGTGCCGGCGACAACGGCCACATCGCGCGGCAAGCCGAACAGCTCAGCCGCGGCTGCGGTGAGGGTGCCGGTGACATCGCCGGGCTCGACGACGCGCGGCAGCAGCTCCATGCGCATTCCGGCCGCCGCGATCCAGTCCGGCCAGTGCCGGGCCTCGACGTCATAGCCTGTCTTCAGCGCATTGTTCTCGTCGCTGACATCGAAGCGGCCGGAGAAGTTTCCGGCGATCCAGTCGGCTTGGTGCAGCACTGCCGCAATGCCGGGCGCGCTCTGGAAGCGCAGGGCCTTGGCGAGGCCGGATGTCGCTCCGTGCGCGGCACTTGCAGCCGGCGCCTCGCGGGCGATCGCGGCCAGGATGTCATCATCGGCGACCTTGTCGTTGTACATAAGCGGCTCGGCCAGCGGTCGCCCGGCTTTATCGACCGGCAGCAGCGTGCCCGACGTGCCATCGATAGCGATGGCGCGGACCGCTGCGCGGTCAATGCCGGAAAGCAGTTCCGTCAGCGCTGCGCCAACCGCTGACCACCACACAGCGGGATCGCGCGGGTTCCGGCCGAACCTGTCGAGCGGAACGGCGGAATGCCCGGCTAGGGAGAAATCCGGGCGCATGGCGACAGCGCGCGCACCTGACGTGCCGATGTCGATGCCTATGGCAAGTGACATCACATCTTCTGTCATTTGCTAGCTGCCGGCCGCGTTGAGCTTCTGGCGATACTGCTCTGCGTCCCAATTGACCAGCTCGTCATTCTCGGCGGCGGTGAGATAGTTCAGCCGCGCCGCGATGTCGACGCGCGCCGTCACATCGGCGAGGCAGCGTTGCATGGCGTCCGCGCCGGCACTGGCGTCGCCGCGCATCAGCACGCCAGTGGCGGGAAACAGGATCGCCGCCGGCGGCGCGCCCAGCCGTGCGATGACATCGGCCACGGTCTCGCCAGGCTTCGCCACGACCGAGCCCTGGCCGAGGAAGATGACATGGTCCGGATAGAGGCTGCCGGCCTCCGCCATGCGGCGGCTTTCTGGGTCGAGCGCGACCGCATGCGCTTCGACATCGGCCGGCAATCTATAACCGCTGTCGCCGGCAAGCCCCGTCAAAGCCGCAAGGTCGGGTGCGGCGGTCGCGCGCGCCGGCCGGGCCAGCAGCGACCGGACGCGGCGCAGCAGAAGCTCCGCCCCGGCGACGGTTTCGGCGGCGACGACCAGTCCGTGATTGCCAAGGATCAGCACGTCGACATCAGGCCGAAGCTTTTCGGCAATGCCGCGGGCAAGCGGCAGGCCTGGCCGGAAATAGGGCACATACGCCCATTCGATGCCATCGAGCCGCCTGGCGACCTCGACCTCGCCATCGGCCTGCACGGCAAGCGAGATGGTGTCGACGCAATGGACGTGCAGAACGACGCGCTGCGGCATCAAGGCGTGCACCGTGGTCTCGATCGACGGACGCAAGCCGCGCGGGTTGAGCGCCGCAATGGTGAAACCCTGCGGCTGGTCGGCGGCGCGGTCGCGCTGCTCGACGGCCCTAAGCAGCGGCGCCATCGCCACCGGTACCATGATGTCGTCGGTGAGCGCGTCCTTCAGCCAGGTGCCGGAGGCCTTGATCCACAACGTGTCGCCGGCCTTCAGCGAGGTGTTGCCGCCTGCCGCCTGGGTCAGATGCGGGCTCTGCCCGATGCTGGCCGAAAGCGCCCGCAAGGCGGTCAGTTCCTGCGCGTCAGCTTGGGTCGCCATGGCGCTTCTCCTCCAACGGCTCGGCCGTGTCCTGCGCGAAATCCCGTTGCCGGGATCGAATTGGCGCTGATATCGCAGATACGAGTGATCTACGTCAACAGTGATCTACTATCATCAAAACCCGCTTGCAATCTGGCTAATGTTGAGTAAGTTGCGCCAATTGCCATGGAAAAGGGCATTCGGGAGGAAAGAGTTGAGCGACTCCGGCCGCCAGCGTCAGATCGTCGAACTGCTGCGGGATCGCCCGTTCGCCTCGGTGCGCGAGCTGCAGGAGCGGCTTGGCGTTTCAGCCGCGACGGTCAGGCGCGACATAGACAGGATCGACGAGGCCGGTGAGGCGCGGAAGGTCTATGGCGGCATCTCGGCGCTCGATGGGGCTTCCCAGGCCGGTGTCGCCTATGCCAGGCCCTACGACGAGAACCGCGACCTTGCGGTCGAGGCCAAGCGGCAGATCGCCGCTCTCGCGGCGACCATGGTGCGCGACGGCGATGCGGTCATCGTGCATGGCGGTTCGACCTGCTTCCATCTCGGGGTCAAGCTCGCCGAGCGCAACATCCGGCTCTACACCAACTCGATGCCGCTCGCGGCCTATCTCAGCGACCACGGCCATTGCAGCCTGACGGTTGCCGGCGGCGACCTGCATCGCGAACCCGGCATCATCCATTCGCTCACTCAGGCCGTGCCCTTCTACGCCTCGAAATTCTTTCTCGGTGCACAAGGCCTTGGCCAGGAAGGCGTGATGGAATCGCATCCGCTGCTGGTGCGCTCCATCATCGACCTCAGCCTGTGCGCCGACCAGATCGTGGTGCTGGCCGACAGCCGCAAACTGTCGATCCATGCACGCAATGTCGCGCTGCCGCTTTCCCGTATCGGCACGCTGGTCACCGATGACGGCCTCTCCGACACCGATGCGCGCATGCTGGAAGATGCCGGCGTCATGGTGCGGATAGCCTCATCCTCGGGAGCCATCCAGTGAAGGTGGCGGTCCTCGATTTCGGCAAGACCAATTCGAAGCTGTTCGTCTTCGGTCAGGACGGGCGCATTCTCGGCGAGCGTCGGACACAGCCGAAATGGGTGCGCCAAGGCGGCTTCAGCGTGCTCGACGAGACAGCGCTCCACGATTGGGCACTCAGTACCGTACGCGATGCGGTCGACAACCATGGCGTCGAGGGGCTGATGGTGTCGGGCCATGGCTGCACCTTTGCCTTGATCGACGAGGCGGCGCTGACGCATCCGATCCTCGACTACGAGCAAGAGCCGCCGGCCGAGATTGCCGCGCGGATCGATCGCCGCATTCCGGATTTTGCCGAGACGTTCTCGCCGCGACTGCCGCTCGGCTTTAATTACGGCCGCCACATGCTGTGGCTGCAGGAGGTCGATCCCGACGCATTCGCTGCGTCGAAATCGATCCTCGGCTATCCGCAATACTGGAGCTGGCGCCTTGGCGGGCGGGCGGTCTCGGAAGTGTCCTATCTTGGCTGCCACTCGCATCTGTGGGCGCCGCGCAAGCGCGACTTTTCTTCGCTGGTCGACGCGCAGGGCTGGCGTGACCGGATGCCTGCCTTCGAGCGCGCCGGCGCCGTGACCGGCGAACGGCGCCTCAGCGGTGCGGCACGGCCGATCGCCATCCACAACGGCGTCCATGACTCGAATGCGGCGCTGCATGCCTATCGCCGGCAGGAACTCGGCCCGGTCACCGTCGTTTCGACCGGCACCTGGGTCATAGTGCTCAATCCGGACTGCCCGCTCGACGCGCTCGACCAGGGCCGCGACATGCTGGTCAATGTCGATGTCGATGGCGGTCCGGTGCCGACCATCCGCTTCATGGGCGGGCGCGAATTCGCAACCATCAGCGGCGGCTGGCAACGCGGGATCGGCCTATCCTCGATCCAGCGGGTGATCGACGCCGGCATCATGGCGCTGCCGAGCTTCGCGCCGGGCGGGCCGATGTCCGGCCATTTCGGCCGGCTGGTCGGGCGTGCGCCCGATGCCGAGGAGCGGGCGGCCGTGGCGCTGCTCTACGTCGCGCTGATGGTCGATCTCTGCCTCGACCTCATCCATTCGAACAACACGGTGATCGTCGATGGCGGGCTGAACACGGGCGGTCTGCTCGCCGGGCTGTTGGCCGATCTGCGTCCCGGCCAGGCCTTCCTGCAAGGCGCCACGCTGGAAGGCAGCGCCACGGGCGCGGCGGCGCTCGCCTTCGAGAGCGTCGGGTGCGAATTTGCCGCCGAGGTTCTGGAGCCGGTGCGTGCGTCGCGTTTCACTGGATTAGCCTTCTATCGCAGTGACTGGCGTGCGCTGGCCATGGACCGTGGCATCGCCGGTGCGGCAGTGGGAGGCGCGCGATGAGTGCGGCCGCCAAGGTCGAGACGGCGCGCCAGCCGGTGCTGGAGATGCGGCACATCTCCAAGACGTTCGGCGCCATCCGCGCCTTGCAGGATGTCTCGCTCAGCGTCCATGCCGGCGAGTTGCACGCCTTGATGGGCGAAAACGGTGCCGGCAAGTCGACGCTGATGAAGGTGCTTTCAGGCGCCTATCGTCCGGATGCCGGCGGCGAGATACTGATCGACGGCATGCCCGCCGCGACCGGCGATCCGATCAAGGCGCGCGCCAGCGGCGTCGCGGTCATCTATCAGGAGCTGTCGCTGGCGCCCAATCTGACGGTGGCGCAGAACATCTTCCTCGGCAACGAGCCGCGACGCTTCGGCATTGTCGACCGCGACCAGTGCACCCGGCGCGCCAGGGAGATCATCGCGCGGCTCGGCGTCTCCTTCTCGGCCCGCGACATGGTTTCCAGCCTGTCGCTCGGCGAGCGCCAGCTGGTCGAGATCGCCCGCGCGCTGTCGACCAATGCACGCATCATCGTCATGGACGAGCCGACCACGTCGCTGACCTCGCGCGAGACCGACCGGCTGTTCGAGGTCATCGCGACGCTGAAATCGCAAGGCATCGCCATCATCTACATCAGCCACCGCATGGAAGAGGTCTACCAGCTTGCCGACCGCGTCAGCGTGCTGCGCGACAGCGGTTATGTCGGTACGCTCGAGCGCGCCGACCTTAGCGCCTCGCGCCTCGTATCAATGATGGTCGGCCGCGATTTGTCCGCCTTCTACAAGAAGGACCATCGGCCGCCGGACGCAAAGCGCGCGGTGGCGCTTTCGGTGCGCGGCATGTCCGACAGCCGTCTCCTGAAGAACTGTTCGTTCGACCTGCACAAGGGCGAGGTGCTGGCGCTGGCGGGGCTGGTCGGCTCCGGCCGCACCGAGCTTGCGCGGCTGATCTTCGGCGCCGACAGGCGCACAGCGGGCACGCTGGAGCTCGACGGCAAACCTGTAACCATCGGCTCGCCGCGCGAGGCGCTGGATGCCGGCATTGCCTATCTGACCGAAGACCGCAAGGAACTCGGCCTGTTCCTCGACATGTCGATTTCCGACAACATCAGCATGGGCGTGCTGGCGAGGGATTCGCGCGCCGGCGGCTTGCGCGACTTCGCGGCCGCCGAACGGCGCGCTTCCAAGGCTGTTGCCGATCTCTCTATCCGCACCGGTTCGGTGCAGGCCAATGCCGGCTCGCTGTCGGGCGGCAACCAGCAGAAGGTGCTACTCGCCCGCCTGCTCGAAACCGAGCCGAGGGTCGTCATCCTCGACGAGCCGACCCGCGGCGTCGATGTCGGGGCGAAGTCGGAAATCTACCGGCTGATCGACAATCTCGCCAAGCAGGGCATCGCCATCCTGATGATTTCCAGCGAACTGCCGGAGGTGATCGGCGTCGCCGACCGCGTGCTGGTGATGCGCGACGGCACGATATCGGGCGAGGTGACGGCATCCGAAGGCGAGCCGCTCAGCCAGGAGAAAATCATGGAACTTGCAACGGGAGCGGCTCAGCAATGACCGACAGGGCGACCGAGATCAGCGCGGGCGGCCAAGCCACCGGCACGAGCCGGCGGTTGCGCACCGCAATCGCTGCCCTTGGCATGCTGCCGGTCCTGATCCTGCTGGCGGCCGGCTTCCAGTTCATGAACCCGCGCTTCCTGACCGAGACCAATTTGCTGATCGTCACCCAGCAGTCGTCGATCAACATCGTGCTGGCGGCCGGCATGACCTTCGTTATCCTGACTGGTGGCATCGACCTGTCCGTCGGCGCCATCCTTGCCGCATCAGCGATGGTGGCGGTTATGGTGTCGCTGGTGCCGGACTGGGGCCTGCTCGGCGTGCCGGCGGCCATTCTGGTCGGCCTCGGCTTCGGCCTCATCAACGGGCTGCTCATCGCCTACATCAAGCTGCCGCCCTTCATCGTCACGCTGGGTTCGCTGACCGCGGTGCGCGGCGTCGCCCGCCTGCTCGGCCAGGACACGACGGTGTTCAATTCGGACCTGCCGTTCGATTTCATCGGCAACGGTTCGCTGTTCGGCATTCCCTGGCTGGTGATCATCGCGCTGTCGGTCGTGGTGCTGTCCTGGCTGGTGCTCAAGCGCACCGTGCTCGGCACCTGGATCTATGCCGTCGGCGGCAATGCCGAGGCGGCGCGGCTGACCGGCATCAAGGTGCCGCTGGTGCTGCTCTTCGTCTATGGCGTTTCCGGCATGCTGGCCGGCCTTGGCGGCGCCATGTCGGCGGCCCGGCTCTACGCCGCCAACGGCCTGCAACTGGGGCAGTCCTACGAACTCGACGCCATTGCAGCGGTTATTCTCGGCGGCACCAGCTTCGTCGGCGGCGTCGGCTCGATCTGGGGCACGCTGATCGGTGGCCTGATCATCGCGGTGCTCTCCAACGGGCTCATCTTGGCCGGTGTCTCGGACATCTGGCAGTACATCATCAAGGGATTGGTCATCATCGTGGCGGTCGCCCTCGACCGCTACAGGCTCCAGGCAGGAGCAAGAACGTGATTGACCTTAGTCGCCGGCGTAAACGACCGGTTTGTGTAACGCACCGTGAGAGGCGCGGGGCAATCGGAGGAAAGCAATGAAGACCATCGCCAAACTGCTCTGCGGCGTCGCACTCGCGTCGCTCGCCATCGCGCCTGCGTCGGCCAAGGACCTCAACAAGGTCGGCATCTCGGTCGGCCTGCTCGGCAACCCCTTCTTCGTCGCCACCATCAAGGGCATCGAGGACGCGGCCAAGAAGATCAACCCGAAGGTCGAGGTGACATCGGTGTCGGCCGACTATGACCTCAACAAGCAGGTCTCGCAGGTCGATTCGTTCATCGCCGCCGGCGTCGACGTGATCATGCTCAATGCCGTCGACGCCAAGGCGATCGCACCGGCGGTGAAGAAGGCGCAAGCCGCGGGCATCGTCGTTGCCGCCTTCGACGTTTCGGCGCCGGGCGCCGACGTCACGGTGATGACCAACAACGTCAAGGCCGGCGAAGAGGCCTGCCAGTACCTGGTCGACCATACGGGCGGCAAGGGCGATTACGTCATCCTCAACGGGCCGGCATCGTCGTCGATCCTGGAGCGGGTGAAGGGCTGCAAGAACGTGCTGGCGCAGCATTCCGACATCAAGATCCTCTCCGACGACCAGAATGCCGAAGGCTCGCGCGACGGCGGCCTGAAGGTGTTCCAGTCGCTGCTGACCCGCTTCGACAAGATCGATGCGGTGTTCGCCATCAACGATCCGACGGCGATCGGCGCCCAGCTCGCCGCCAAGCAGCTCAACCGCGCGGAGTTCATCTTCACCGCTGTCGACGGCGCGCCCGATATCGAGAAGGAACTCTCCTCCGGCACCTCGATGATCAAGGCTTCGGCCTCGCAGGACCCCTATGTGATGGCCGGCCAGTCGCTGACGATGGCGGCCGAGCTTCTTGCCGGCAAGAAGCCGGCGGAGCCGATCGTGCTGCTCGACCCGAAGCTGATCACGGCCGACAACCTGAAGGACTACAAGGGCTGGACCGCGGCCCGCTAACGTTCCCATCAAAAACGTGCGGCCGGGATCACCCGGCCGCACGTCTTGTCCAGGCATCGGTTTCCGCTTCTGGATCCGATGCCGCGCAGAAGCCGGAGACGATGATGTCGCGCATTGGAATCCATTCTTTCGTCTGGTCGGCGAGCTCGGCACAGGCCGATCTCGAGCGGACGCTGGCCAACACCAGGGAGGCCGGCTTCGACCTCATCGAGTTCTCCTATCTCGACCCGGCCAATGTCGACATTGGCGGGCTCGCCAGGCGCATCGCCGATCTCGGCCTCGGCGTCGCGATCAGCATCGGATTGCCTGGTGATGGCGACATTTCGAGCGCCGACAAGGCGATTGCCGCGCGCGGCGTCGAAATCCTCAACGACACCATCGCGCTGACGCGCGATCTTGGCGGCCGGAAGGTGGCCGGCATTCTCTCGACCAGCCACGGATTGCAGGTCGAGGCGCCGACACGCGATCAATGGCAGCGCAGCGCCGGCACGCTGGCGAAGGTCGCCGAGACGGCCAAGGCCGCCGGCGTCACGCTCAATCTCGAGATCGTCAACCGCTTCGAAAGCAATCTGCTCAACACCGCCGCGCAAGGGCTGGCGTTCATCGAGGATACCGGCTCGGACAACATCTTCCTGCATCTAGACACCTTCCACATGAACATCGAGGAGGCCGATGTCGGGCTGGCCATCCGCCACGCCGCAAGCAAGATCGGCTATGTCCATATCGGCGAGAGCCATCGCGGTTTCCTCGGCACCGGCAACATCGACTTCACCGCGATCTTCGATGCGCTGACGGCCATCGGCTACAGCGACGACCTCAGCTTCGAATCCTTCTCGTCGGAGATCGTCGATGAGAACCTGTCGAAGAAAACCGCCATCTGGCGCAATCTGTGGACAGACAATCTGGCGCTCGCCAAACACGCACGCGCCTTCATCGGCCTCGGGCTGGAGACGGCGCGGCGCAAGGCCGAGCTGGTTTCGGCACAACACAAACCCTAAACCCGGCCGTCGAACCGGGTGCGCAGGCGCGCCATGGCCGCACGGCGCCGGCATTGCCCGCGCCAGGGGTATCGGATATCTGACCGTCCAGGCACATAACGCCGGCACAACGCACCAGACGGAGCCCAGGACATGACACGCAGCACGATTCTCAAATTCGGCGCCGTCGAAAACGCGGACGCCGGCGATCTGGCCGGCTGGGTCGTGGTCGAGGGCAAGCCGACCATGAAGACCGCCGTCCAGCACACGACCGAAGACGGCAAGGTGCTGTCGGGCACCTGGCAGGCGACGCCCGGCACCTATCACGCGACCTACACCGACTACGAGTTCGTGCACATGATTGCCGGCCGCATCATCATCACGCCGGACGGTGGCGCCCCGGTCGAAGTCGGCCCGGGCGACGCCTTCGTGGTGGAAGCCGATTTCAAGGGAACCTGGAAGATCATCGAGCCGGTGACGAAGCATTTTGTCGTCAGGGTCGGCTGAGGCGGCCTGATTGCGTGGGCCGCCGTCGGTTGGCGCCCCTGGCGGGTCTTTGGCGCGATGGTTGCCCGCTCTGCTAGACGCGGCTTTCCAACGGCCATGATGCCGGGCCGATCAGGCGGCCTAAACGCCGCATTGACCTGGTTGGGCTTCGGCAGTCTTCTTGGGATCGCCCCTGGCGTTCATGGCTGATCGAGGAGACGACAGATGCATCGACGTGGTTTTCTGGCGGCTGGTCTTGCGACGGTTCTTGTGAGCGGGCGTGCCGTCGCCCAGATGAAGATGGACGACATGCCCGGCATGGACATGGGTGGCCACGCGGGCCACGACATGGGCGCCGCGCCGCAAGGCGCGGCCGTGCTGCCGGAAGGAGAAGCACTTCGCGAATTGCCCCTGCTGGCGAACGAAGCCAGCACGCCCGGCCTGTTCAAGGCGAAGCTGACGGCCGGGTCCGCCACGGTGCGTTTTGCGGAAGGGCTGGACACGCCGATCCTCGGCTACAACGGCACCAGCCCGGGGCCGCTGATCGAGGCGGTCGAGGGCGACCGCGTTGAGATCACCTTCGCCAACCGGATTGTGGACGAGGCAAGCACCATCCATTGGCACGGCATGCCGGTGCCGGCCGACCAGGACGGCAATCCGATGGACCCTGTCGCGGCAGGCACCGATCGCACTTACAGCTTCGACCTGCCGGAAGGCAGCGCCGGTTCCTATTGGTATCACCCGCATCCGCACGGCAAGACGGCTGAGCAGGTCTATCGCGGCCTTGCCGGCGCGATCGTGGTCAAGCCGAAGGCCGATCCGATCCCGGCCGCCTATGGCGACACCGTGCTGGTGTTCACCGACCTGCGCCTTGCGGCCGATGGCACCTTGCCCGACAACACGATGACGGACCTGATGAACGGGCGCGTCGGCGACCATGTGCTGGTCAACGGCCAGAAGAATCCTGCACTGACGGTCCCCTTAGGCGCGAAGCGGCGCTTCCGGTTCTACAATGCGACCAACGCGCGCTTTTTGCGGCTCTCCTTCGACGGCGCGCCGATGACGATCATCGGAACGGATGGCGGTCTGCTGGAGGCGCCAGTCGCGGCTGACGACATCCTGCTCAGCCCGGCGGAACGGCTTGAACTGGTCGTCTCTTTCGACAAGCCCGGCCCCGCGACGCTTTACACGCTCGAATACGATCGCGGCTGGATGGGCGCTGGACGTCCTGCCGATGCCGGGCTGACACTCTTCACGGTCAATGTTTCGGAGATGCCGGCCGAGCCGGTCCCGCCATTGCCCGACAGGCTGCGGCCGATCGCGCAGCTCGGCGCTCCTGCCGTCCGCCGCCGCTTCGTCTTCACCGAAACCATGGCCATGAACGCCAGCGGCATGGAGATGGGGTTCCTGATCAACGGCGCCGCCTTCGATATGAACCGCGTCGACGTCGTCGCCAAGGCTGGACAGGTCGAACTCTGGGAAATCGTCAACAAGGCGGACATGGATCATCCATTCCATGTGCATGGGACGCAGTTCCAAGTGGTCGAGCACGAACGCGGCGGCAAGAGATCAAAGCCGGCCTATCGCGCCTGGAAAGACACCGTCAACGTCGCGCGCGGAGAGACGGTGCGCCTGCTGTTGCGACAGGACCGGCCGGGGCCGAGGATGTATCACTGCCACATCCTCGAGCACGAGCAGCTCGGTATGATGGGCATTGTCGACGTGCAGGCATAGTCCGGCGTGGCGGCGCTCTATGGCGCGCTGTTCATCAGCGCGTTCCTCGCCGCAACCGTGCTGCCGGTCTCGTCGGAGGCGGTGCTCGCTGGCCTGATCGTCTCGGGCCGCGGTGATCCTTGGCTGCTCCTTGCGGTCGCCACGATCGGCAACACGCTCGGCTCCGTGGTGAACTGGATTCTGGGGCGTGGCATTGACACGCTGCGGACCAGACGCTGGTTTCCTGTAAGTCCTGAGCGCTATGAGCAGGCAAGCCGGATATTCCGACGCTTTGGCGAATGGACGCTGCTGTTTGCCTGGCTGCCGGTTGTCGGAGACGCTTTCACCATTGCTGCTGGTGCGGCACGCGTGAACCTTGGCGTGTTCGTTGCTCTTGTCGCAATAGGCAAGGCCGCGCGCTATGCGGTGATCGTCGCGGGAGGATTGTGGGCAATGGCGTGAGCAGCTGTCCTCATCGTCGACCGCAAGCGGCATTTTCTATTCCCGCGAGGCGGTGTTCGACCGGCTGAAGACCATGCTTCGCATGACACCATCGCGCAACAGCCCGAAATGCACCAGGGCAGCAAGGACGTGAACACCGGTAAGTCCAAGCAATACCCAGACCAGCTTTGCATGGATGAACGCGAAACCCCTTGCCGACAGCGCGCCGACGGATGGCGCCAACGGGACAGGCAAGTTTCCGAAAAGCCGTGCGGGAGGCATGAAAGGCATTGGCCGGTAGCCCAGCCATCCCGTTATCAGGACGGCGAGAATCGCAACGTAGAGAAACATGTGGAAGAAAGCCGTCGCAAACCGCATGAACCGTGAGGTTTGCCTGACAGGGGCTCGGGTGAAGATGCGCCAGCAAAGCCTGAGGACGATGACGGCAAGGATCGTCACGCCGATCGACATGTGAAGCGGAAGCCAGTTCATCGTTGCCATGCCCGGTCCGTCCATCGGTCCGAAGGCAATGGCGATTTGCGCCGCGAGAGCGATCACGGTTAGCCAATGCAGCAGACGAATGCCGAAATGCCAGCGCAGGCGAGGATTCTCTTTCACATCCGAGGCCCGACCGTTGTCAAATGCGCGAAGGAGGGCGTGATGGTTTCGTCCACTCCAACGGACCCAATTTCGCAAAAAGTATGGCGGCTCGCTAAGCCTTTGAAATGCATGGTGATCCCGACAGGAATCGAACCTGTGACCTACAGATTAGGAATCTGCCGCTCTATCCTACTGAGCTACGGGACCACGCGGCCCGACACATAGCCGCTTCGGATCGTTTCGCCAAGAGGCCGGCCGAACGCAATTCGGCCAGCCTTTGCGCGGTTTGCGTCAGGCGGCGAGTGCCGTCTCCGCCAGTTTCACCCAATAGCTCATGCCGTGCGGGATGACCTCGTCGTTGAAATCGTAGGCCGGGTGGTGGAGGCCGGCGGTGTCGCCATTGCCGACGAAGATGAAGGCGCCGGGGCGGGCTTCCAGCATATAGGAGAAATCCTCGCCGCCCATCACCGGCTGGATGCCGCGATGGACATGGGCGTCGCCGGCGACGCCGATCGCGACATCGCTGGCAAACACCGTCTCCTCCGCGTGGTTGAAGGTCACGGGGTAGTTTGCCTGATAGTCGACCTCGATCTTGGCGCCGAAGGCGGTCGCCAGTCCTTCACAGATCGTGCGGATGCGCTCTTCCGACTTCTTGGCGATTTCCTTGCGCAAGGTGCGCACGGTGCCGGCGATTTCCGCCGTTTCGGGGATGATGTTGTAGGCGTCACCCGCGTGGAACTTGGTCACCGACACCACCACGGCCTCGACCGGGTCGGTGCTGCGCGAGGCGATCGTCTGCAAGGCGCCGACCAGCTGGCTGGTGATGACGATCGGGTCGATCGTGCCGTGCGGCATGGCCGCATGGCCGCCCTTGCCGCGCACGGTGATGGTGAACTCGGCCGTCGCCGCCATGATCGGGCCCGGGCGAATGGCGAACTGCCCGACAGGCAAGCCCGGCATGTTGTGCATGCCGAACACCTTGGAAATGTCGAAACGGTCCATCATGCCGTCCTTGACCATCTCGTTGCCGCCGCCGCCGCCTTCCTCGGCCGGCTGGAAGATCACCGCCACCGAGCCGGTGAAATTGCGCGTTTCGGCGAGATATTTCGCGGCACCCAGCAGCATTGCCGTGTGGCCGTCATGGCCGCAGGCATGCATCTTGCCGGGAATGGTCGAGGCGTAGGACTTGCCTGATATCTCGTTGAGCGGCAGCGCGTCCATGTCGGCGCGCAGGCCGATGGTGGGGCCTTCGCCCTGGCGGCCGCGAATGATGCCAACCACGCCGGTCTTGCCCAGGCCGGTCACCACGTCGTCGCAACCGAAGGCTTTCAGCTTCTCGGTGACGAAGGCTGCGGTCTTGAAGACATCGAAGTTCAGTTCTGGCGTCTGGTGCAGATGCTGGCGCCAGCCGGCAACTTCGTCCTGCATTTCGGCGGCACGGTTCAGGATTGGCATGATGGTTCCATCTCGCTGTTGGGACAGGCGGGTATTGCCCGCCGCCTTGCAATTGTGATCGCCAGGCACTTTGCCATGTTGGCGTCACATAGAGTAAATAGCACCGCAACGATACGGTCCGGTTTTTGAGGGTCGGACCTATCATGCTGGCGATCGCGTAACGAAATCTTACGGAGCCAGGGGCGACTACGGCAAGAGGCGATTTCGGATTTGATCATGCGGCACAGGCATTTCCTCAAACTATTCTCGGCTGGCACAATCGCGCTGTCGGTTCTGGCCGGGCCGGCGCTGGCCAATCCGGTGGTTGTGTTCGACCTCAACAGCGGCAAGATCCTGCAGCATCAGGATGCGTTCAAGCGCTGGTATCCGGCGTCGCTGAGCAAGCTGATGACCGCTTATGTGGCTTTCCGGGCCATTGCCGCCGGCGAGGTCCAGCTTGATTCGCCGATCAAGGTGACCAAACACTCCGCCGCCGAACCGCCAAGCAAGATGGGCTTCAAGCCGGGCTCGGTGATGCGGCTCGACAACGCGCTGAAGATGATGCTGGTCAAATCGGCCAACGACATCGCCATGGCCGTCGGCGAAAATGTCGGCGGCTCGCAGGCGGGCTTCGCCGTTCGCATGAACGCTGAAGCCCGGCGCCTCGGCATGACCGGAACGTATTTCGTCAACCCGAATGGGCTGTTTTCGCCGGAGCAGTATACGACGGCGCGCGACCTCGCCTTGCTGGTGATGGCGATCCGCAAGGAATTCCCGCAATACGCGCCCTGGTTTTCGATCGAAGGCCTTGCCGTCGGCAAGAAGGCGATCCCGAACTACAATCTCTTGATCGGCCGCTATCCCGGCGCCGACGGCATGAAGACCGGCTTTGTCTGCCCCTCCGGCTTCAACATGATCGGTTCGGCGACCCGCAACGGGCGCACGCTGGTCGCGGTCGTGCTTGGCGAGAAGTCGGCGGTCACCCGTGCCGAGGCCGCCGCGAGATTGCTCGACCAGGGTTTTGACACGCCTGCCGCCGGCTCGGCCACCGTCACCACGCTGGCGCCCTACGGCGACACCGTCTCGCCCAACGACATGCATGACGAGGTCTGCAAGAAAAAGACGCCGCAGGAGCAGTCCGAAGCGCCGCCGGTCGTCGCCAAGGATGTGCCGAAATCGCCCTATCAGGAAAAGCTCGACCATGTGCCGACGCTGGTTGCCGTCGGGCTCGGCGGCGCCACCGGTCCGGCGCCGAAGGCCATCCTCGACCAGGGTGCGCAGGAATACGCCGACGTGCCGATCCCGAGCTGGCGGCCCGATAGACCGGCTCCGGCCGGCACCGGTCCGAAGATTGCCGGCTCCGCCGCGCTGGGCGACCAGCCGGCCAAGGTTGCGAACTAGAGCATGATCCCGAACCGAAGGTCCGCGTCAGCGAAACTTGGATACCGGTTTTCGGAAAAGATCATGCTCAAACAAACAGATAGAACTCAATGAGCGGCTTCCCGATCCCCGTCTCGGTGCTCACCGGTTTCCTCGGCGCCGGCAAGACGACGCTGCTCAACCGGCTGTTGAAGGATCCGGCGCTGGCTGACACGGCGGTCATCATCAACGAGTTCGGTGAGGTGGCGATCGACCATCTGCTGGTCGAGCAGTCTTCCGACGGCATCATCCAGCTTTCGGACGGCTGCCTGTGCTGCACGGTGCGCGGCGAGCTGGTCGACACGCTGGCCGACCTGGTCGACCGGCTGCAGACCGGCCGCATCGCCCGACTTGCCCGCGTCATCGTCGAAACCACGGGGCTGGCCGATCCGGCGCCGGTGTTGCAGTCGATCATGGCGCATCCGGCGCTGGTCCAGGCCTTCCGGCTCGACGGCGTCATCACGCTGGTCGATGCGGTCAACGGCAATGCCACGCTCGACGCCCATGTCGAGGCGGTCAAGCAGGTCGCCGTCGCCGACCGCATCGTGCTCAGCAAAGCCGATCTGGTCGCCGACCCCGGCGACCTGGAAACGTTGCGGGCGCGCCTGCGGCAGATCAATCCGGGCGCCGAACTGC
Organism: Mesorhizobium norvegicum; assembly: GCF_004919685.1. Classification (GTDB taxonomy): domain Bacteria; phylum Pseudomonadota; class Alphaproteobacteria; order Rhizobiales; family Rhizobiaceae; genus Mesorhizobium; species Mesorhizobium norvegicum. Next base: position 38,954 of record NZ_SMYZ01000003.1, read on the forward strand.
TCGATGTCGCCGACACGGGGACAGGCGTGGCGGCGCTGTTTGACTGCGGCCTCTACAACCCGGCGACGAAATCCGCCGATGTGCGGCGCTGGCTTGGCGAGGAAGCCGCTCATGATCATCACCATCATGATGGCCATGATCACGAGCATGGCCATGGTCATCGCCACGATTCGCGCGTCCGTTCCTATTCGTTGGTGCATGACGACCCGGTGCCGTTTTCAGCCATCGAGATGTTTCTCGACCTGCTGCGTTCGACCCATGGCGAGCGCCTGCTGCGCATGAAGGGCGTCATCGAGCTCAGGGAAGACCCGTCGCGGCCGCTGGTCATCCATGGCGTGCAGAAAATCCTGCATCCGCCGGTGCAATTGCCGTCCTGGCCCGATGGCCAGCGCGGCACGCGGCTGGTGCTGATCACGCTCGACATGCCGGAAGATTATATCCGCAGGCTGTTCGCCGCCTTCACCAACCGGCCGTCGATCGACACGCCCGACCGCGCGGCGCTGGAAAACAACCCGCTGGCGATTGCCGGACGTTGACCTCTACGATTACGGCGCGCCGCGCTCGACCAGGAAGCGATGACCACCGGAGACCGCCGCCGTCTCAATCAACTGGTGGCCGCTGTCGGAGCAGAAGGCCGGAATATCGATGACGGCGAGCGGGTCGGTGGTCTCTAACCAAAGCCGGCTGCCCGGCTGCATCCCGGCCAGGCGTTTCTTCGCCTTGAGCACGGGCAAGGGGCAGTTCAGCCCCTTGAGGTCATAAACAGCGGCGCGATCAGCCACGGGTGAAATCAACCGCCGAACATGCCGAGCAGCTTGTTCTTCAGCTTCGTCACGCGGCTCTCGTCGGCGCTCGCCGCTTGCGTTTCCGCTACCGGCGCGGCTTCGGAAGGGGCAGCGATGGTCGCGGTGGCGACAGGGGCTTCCTTGGCGGCCTTCTCGGCCTCCTTTTCAGCCAGAGCCAGGGCCTTGGCGGCTTCCTTGGCTTGCTTGGCCGCCTCTATGGCAGCCAGCCTCTGCTCCTCGGCCTTCTGCTTGGCGGCTTTTTCGGCGTCGAGCGCAGCCATTTTGCGGCCGGCCGGCGAATCGATGCGGCCCATGCGCGCCGTCTCGGTGACCGAGCCGTCATTGTTGAGCGACGGCGGGTCGATCGGCACGCGCTCGCCGCGCGCCCGGCGCTTGGACCAGTCGGAGACGATGCTGGCTTCCTTGATGCCGGCGATGGTCGGCTTGGGTGGGGGCACGCTGGCCTTGACCGCGCCGTTGAAAGCCGCGTCATAGGTGCTCATGTAGGAATTGTAGGCGCTTTTCAGCGAATCAGGCTGCGTCGTCGCCGGGCAGGCGCCGGTCGGATCGAATGTCTGGCCGTCGGCGGCAACCTGGTTGAAGACATAGCGCTTTTCGCAGACATCGACCTTCGGCGGCACCTTGGTGATCTCGAAATTGTCGTAGCCGACCTTCAGCATCTTCCAGAATTCGTAATTCGGGTCGTTGCGATAGCGCGCCATGTTGGCGGCGGTCATGCGGAACGGAAAGGCCTCGACCTGGAACTCGGTCTGCCCGCCCTGAAACGCGTCGCGGCCAAAGGCATAGATCTGCTCGATCTGCGCATCGGTCATCGAATAGCAGCCCGACGACGAGCAAGCGCCGTGCACCATCAGGTTCTGACCCGTGCGGCCATTGGCGCGGTCATAGGCGTTGGGAAAGCCGATGTTGAAGGACAGATGATAGTTCGAGCGCGGATTCATCTGCGACGGCCGCACCGTGTAGAAGCCTTCCGGCGCCTGGCGGTCGCCCTCGGTGTATTTGGGCCCCAGCTTGCCCGACCATTTGCAGATGTCGTAGCTGGCGACCATGTCGTAGCGGCCGTTGGTCTTGGCCTTCCAGATCTCGAGCTTGCCCTCTTCCTTGAAGATGCGGGCCATCACCGAGGAGGTACGGACCATGCCCTTGGCCCTCATGTCGGCGAGGATCTTGTCGGGCAGCGGCTTGTTGGCCTCCGGCGCGAAATCCTTCATCGACGAATTGTTACACCCGGCAACGCCGAGGGCTGCGATCAGGATTCCGGTGCGGGCAAGCTTGACAAACATGGCTACGGATATCGTCTTTTCTCTGGCGCCCGGGCGTTTCTTGCCCCGGCTACTGCACTGCGCATCGACGGACCCTAAGCCCGTTAACCTTGAAAATTCCTTACCGCAAGTGCCGACGCGTCCCCCTGCGGCAGTCTCATTGAGCCGAATGCAGCGGCATTTTTGTGGCAAAAATGCTCCGCGCCGCCACATTGTGGCGGGCAAGGCTGCCTGCGGTCAGAGGCTGCGGCCCATTGCCAGGTATTTCTCGCGGCGCTGCTCACGGAAATCGGTGTTGGCGCCGGCAAAGTCCTTCATCGTCCTGGCGATGAGGTCGCCGGTCGCGGCAATCACCGTTTCGGCGCCGCGATGCGCGCCGCCGAGCGGTTCGGGAATGATGGCGTCGATGATCTTCAGCTCCAGAAGATCCTGCGCGGTGATCTTCATGTTGGTCGCCGCGTCCTTCGATCGTGTCGTGTCGCGCCACAGGATCGAGGCAGCACCCTCCGGCGAAATCACCGAATAGATGGCGTGTTCGAGCATATAGACGCGGTTGGCGGTGGCGATGGCGATGGCGCCGCCCGAGCCGCCTTCGCCGATGACCACCGAGATCGACGGCACTTTCAGGCCAAGGCAGGCCGAAGTTGAGCGCGCAATGGCTTCCGCCTGGCCGCGCTCCTCGGCGCCGACGCCGGGATAGGCGCCGGCGGTGTCGACTAGCGTCAGCAGCGGGATCTTGAAGCGGTCGGCGAGTTCCATCAGCCGCACCGCCTTGCGGTAGCCTTCCGGCCGCACCGAGCCGAAATTGTGCTTCAGGCGGCTGGTCGTGTCGGAACCTTTTTCCTGGCCGATAATGGCAACAGGTTCGCCGCGGAAGCGGGCGAAACCGCCGACGATCGCCTGGTCCTCGCCGTAATTGCGGTCGCCGGCCAGCGGTGTGAAATCGTTGAACAGGCCCTTGATGTAGTCGACGCAATGCGGCCTGTCGGGATGGCGCGCCACCTGCACCTTCTGCCACGGCGTCAGCGCCTTGTAGGCGTCGCGCAGCGCGTCGCGGGAGCGCTTCTCGAGACGGCTGATCTCGTCACCGACATCGACCGCCTCGCCGTTCTCGGCAAGCTTCTTCAGCTCGAGGATCTTGCCCTCGAGGTCCTGCACCGGCTTTTCGAAATCGAGGTAATTATACATGCGTGAGCGGACCGATACGTCGGAAGGCAATGGCTGACGGAACCCTTGAATACAAGGCTCCGGGCGGTGGAATGTCGTCCTCACATAGCGATATGAGGCCTAGTCGGCAAGCGGATGATGATCGTTGACCAGCCGCACCAGCCGCTCTTCCAGCACATGGGTGTAAATCTGTGTCGTCGATATGTCGGCATGGCCGAGCAATTGCTGCACGGCCCTGAGATCGGCGCCGTTCTGCAGGAGATGGCTGGCGAAAGCATGGCGCAGCACATGCGGCGAGATCTTCGCCGAGGCGATGCCGGCCCTTGCCGCCAGCCCTTTCAGGTCGCGTGCGAAGACCTGGCGCGAGAGATAGCCGCTGTCGGATGCGGCCGGAAACAGGAACGGACTGTCGGCGAAGGCTGGAACTTTGGCGCGGGCGGCAAGCCAGGTCTTCATCGCCATGCGCGCCTTGGCCGAGAGCGGCACCATGCGCTCCTTGTCGCCCTTGCCGCGCACCATGAAGAAGCGGTCGTCGCGCTGCGCCACCGTCACCGGCAGGCCGACCAGTTCGGAAACGCGCAGGCCGGTGGCATAAAGCACCTCGACCAGCGCATGCAGGCGCAGTGCCGCCAGCCACTCACTGTTGCCTAGCGCAGCATCGTTGCCGAGCCTGGCATCGCCGGCCTCAAGCGCTGCGCGGTCGATCAGCCTGCCGGTGTCGGCCTCGCTCATCGTCTTGGGCAGCGGACGGCCTTTTTTCGGACTGTCCAGCGTGCCGGTTGGGTCATCGCCGCGCAGGCCTTCGGCGTAGAGGAATTTGAAGAACTGGCGGATCGCCGACAGTTTGCGCGCCTGCGACGTGGCGGCAAAGCCGCGGGCGGCGATGTCGTCGAGATAGGCGCGAATATCGGCGGCGGCCGCGCCGGCGAGCCCGCCATCGATCTCGCTTGAGGCGTCTTCGAGGTCGCGGCGGTAGGAGGAAAGCGTGTTTTCGGCAGCGCCTCGCTCGGCACTCATCATTTCCAGAAAGGCTTCGATGCGGGCGGCGCTGTTCATTCAGCTTTTCTTGTCATTCAGCTTTTCTTGGGATTGAGCTTTTCCGGAGGGATGCGCACGCTCATTTCCCCCTTCTTGGGCTCGACGAACATCACCAGTGCGAACATCGTACCATAGGCAATGCCAGCCAGAATCGCTGTTATTACGACAAAGCGAAACAGTGTCGGCATCAATTTTCGCCCGTCTTCTTGTTCTGCGTTTCCAAACCCTGTCCCCTTATGGGACGCCAATCCGGCCAATTCAAGGAAGAAGCTGAGGCCTGTTAGCAACTTCTGATGCAGAGCCCTGCCAGCCCATATCGGGCTCAAGGCGCTTGCCACGCTTGACGCAAACGGGCTTTTCATGTCGATACGCCGGCAAAGAGGGCCCTAGAAACATTCGATGAACGCGCTGCCAGCAAATCCTCCAGACGAGACCCACGCCGCGCTGCTTGGCCGGTTGGGCAGCCGTTCCGTCGTCTTTGTCGGGCTGATGGGCGCCGGCAAGACGGCGATCGGCCGCAAGGTGGCGACGATGCTGGCGCTGCCCTTCATCGACAGCGACCAGGAGATCGAAAGCGTCTCGCGCATGACCGTTCCGGAGCTGTTCGAGCGTTATGGCGAGACCGAGTTCAGGGCGCTGGAGCAGCGCGTCATCCTGCGCGTGCTGGAAAACGGCCCGCAAGTGCTGTCGACGGGCGGCGGCGCCTTCATGAACGCGCAGACGCGCGAGGCGATCGCCGCGCACGGCGTGTCGGTGTGGCTGAAGGCTGAGCTCGACCTTCTGATGGATCGCGTCTCCAAGAAACAGAACCGGCCGCTCCTGAAAAGTGCTGACCCCCGTGCCGTGCTGGAGCGGCTGATGGGCGAGCGCTATCCGGTCTATGCGACATCCGATGTCACCGTGCCGACCCGCGACGACCGCAAGGAGGTCATCGCCACCGAGGTGGTGAACGCGCTGTGCCGGCATTTCGGCATCGATGAGACCGCCGCGACAGGCGAGGTGGAATCGTGAGCGTTGATGCACCCGTTGTTGTCGAAGTCGGCCTTGGCGACCGGACCTACGACATTCTGATCGGCTCCGGCCTGCTGTCGCGCGCCGGTGCCGAGATTTCGCGCCGCCTGCCAGGCACCCGCGCCGCCGTCATCACCGACGCCAATGTCGCGGCGGCACATCTCGATGCGCTGAAGGCCGGCCTCGAAACGAGCGGCATCCAGCCCGCCATCATCACGCTGCCGCCTGGCGAGAAGACCAAGAGCTTCGCCCATCTCGAAGAGGTGGTCGACGGTGTGCTGGCTGCCAGGCTGGAGCGCGGCGACATCGTCATCGCCTTCGGCGGCGGTGTCATCGGCGATCTCGCCGGCTTTGCCGCCGGCATCGTGCGCCGCGGCATGAATTTCGTGCAGATCCCGACCTCGCTGCTGGCGCAGGTCGATTCCTCTGTCGGTGGCAAGACCGGCATCAACAGTGCGCGCGGCAAGAACCTCGTCGGCGTCTTCCATCAGCCGAAGCTGGTGCTGGCCGATACCGGAGTGCTCGACACGTTGCCGATCCGTGAATTCCGCGCTGGCTACGCCGAACTCGCCAAATACGGGCTCATCGACCGGCCGGAGTTTTTCGCCTGGCTGGAAGAGAACTGGGCAAAGGTGTTTGCCGGCGGGCCGGAGAGGGCGCAGGCCATTGCCGAAGCCTGCCGCGCCAAGGCCGACGTGGTTGCCCGCGACGAGTTCGAGACCGGCGACCGCGCCCTGCTCAATCTCGGCCACACATTCGGCCACGCGCTGGAAGCCGCCACGCAGTATGACGGAGCTCGCCTCGTCCACGGCGAGGGGGTCGCCATCGGCATGGCGCTGGCGTACCGGTTCTCGTCGCGGCTCAATCTGGCCAGCCCCGACGATGCGGCGCGCGTCGAGGCGCATCTGCGCGCCGTCGGCCTGCCCTGGCGCATGGCCGACATTCCGGGCGATTTGCCCGATGCCGAAGCACTGCTGGCCTTCATCACCCAGGACAAGAAGGTGTCGCGCGGCGCGCTGACCTTCATCCTGACGCGCGGCGTCGGCCAGGCCTTCATCGCCAAGGACGTGCCGGCCTCGGAAGTGCTGTCGTTCCTGAGGGAAAACCATCCAGCCAACGGGAAAGCCGGCTGAGATGGACACCGGCTGGATCGTTGTCGCCGTCCTTGCCATCCTTCTCCTGCTGGTCGTTGCCGTGCGCACGCGCCTCCTCGCCATGTTCGGCTACGAGCTGTCTCGCATCGAGCCGCTGCGCTCGAGCCAGGACGAGTTGCGCGGCGCGGTGGACGATTTCCGCCGCGACGGCCAGGTGGTGCGCGAGGACCGCGACCGCGTCGGCGGCCTGTTCGATCTCGCCGAGCTTGAAGTGTCCGACATCATGGTCCACCGCACCAATATGCGCTCGGTCAATGCCGACAATGCACCGGAAGCGGTGGTGCGCGAGATCCTGCAGAGCCCGCACACCCGCATGCCGCTGTGGAAGGGCTCGCTCGACAACATCGTCGGCGTGCTGCACGCCAAGGATCTGCTGCGTGCCTTGAACGAAGTCGGCAACGACTTCTCCAGGATCGATGTGATGAAGATCGCCTCGAAACCATGGTTCGTGCCCGACACGACGACCTTGCAGGAACAGCTCAACGCCTTCCTGCGCCGCAAGGCGCATTTCGCTATCGTCGTCGACGAATATGGCGAGGTCGAAGGGCTGGTGACGCTGGAGGACATTATCGAGGAGATCGTCGGCGAGATCGCAGACGAGCATGATGTCGACATTCAGGGCGTCAAGCAGGAGGCCGACGGCTCCGTCGTCGTCGATGGCAATGTGCCGATCCGCGATCTCAACCGGGCGCTCGACTGGAACCTGCCGGATGAGGAGGCGACCACGATCGCCGGCCTCGTCATTCACGAGACGCAGTTGATCCCGGAGGAGAAGCAGGCTTTTACGTTCCACGGCAAGCGCTTCACCGTCATGAAGCGCGACAAGAACCGGATCGCAAGGTTGAGGATAAGGCCAGCCGGCGACGGTTAAGACGCATCCCGTTGAAACGAAGACAGGCGACGCGCTTCAAGCCCCGTTTTGATGCACGTCGCCCAAAACCGCTGCGCACTTTTTGGCGCCATGAGAACCAGCGCAGCTGTGGAGCCTCATTCTGCGATCTGGCTCGTCGAGCGTTCGTGGATAGCCGCGCCCGTCTCAGCGTCGACGGCCGCCAAGCTGACCTCATAACCCCAAAGCCTGCGGATGTGACGAAGCGTGGCATCGCGGCTGGCATCCTCAAGAAGGATGCCGTCATTGACCTTGTGCTGCAGCCGCAAATGGCGGTCGCCGAGCAGATCGACATCCACAACCTGGATGTCCGGTTGGTTCGCTCCGATCTCGTAGCTGTGGGCAAGCGCGGCGCGGATCTTGGCATAGCCGCGTTCGTTGTGGATCGAGGAGACCTGGCAATGCGGTTGGTCGGCAGCGTCACCGAGCACAAAGAACCGCCATTTCCGGATCAAAGTCGGACTGAGATACTGGCGGATGAAGGACTCGTCGCGGTGGTCCGCCCAGGCATTGAGCAGGATCTCGAGCCAGTTGCCGTGGCCGGCGATGTCGGGAAACCATTCCCGGTCTTCCGCCGTAGGCTCGGTCGAGATGCGCTGAATGTCCTGCATCATATCGAGGCCGAGTGCGTAGGGGTTGATGCCGGAAAAGCGCGGATCGTCGTATGCCGGCTGGAAGACCACGTTAGAATGATTGCGCAGGATTTCGAGCATGGCGCCTTCGCTGATCTGGCCGCGATCGAACAGCATGTTCATCAGCGTATAGTGGACGAAAGTGGCGCAGCCCTCGTTCATCACCTGTGTTTGCCGTTGAGGATAAAAATATTGTGCTATGACACGAACGATCCTGATGATCTCACGCTGCCAAGGCTCTAGGATCAGGCTGTTCTTTTCCAGGAAGTAAAGCAGGTTTTCCTCGGGCAGGTTGAGCGATTTCTTCCGCTCCAGGTCGTGTCCCTTGTCGTTGGCCGTTTGCTGCGACGGCGGCAGTGTGCGCCACAGATCATTATAGGAGTGTTCTTCGTATTCTAGGCGCTCGCGAAGCCCTTCGCGCTGCCGCTCCGACGATAGCTTCGGCGGCCGGTGATAGCGGAACACGCCCTGCGCCATCAGCGCGTGGGCGGAATCGAGAACAGCCTCGACGGCGGCGAGGCCGTGCCGCTCCTCGCAACGGACAATGTAGCCCTTGGCGAAGTCCAGGTAGCCGAGGATTGCCCCGGCGTCCGTCCACTGCTTGAACAACTGATTGTTCTTAAAAAAATGGTTGTGCCCGAGCGCAGCATGGGCCGTCACCAAGGCCTGCAGGGCCATGGTGTTTTCCTCCATCAGATAGACGATGCAGGGATTGGAATTGATGACCAGTTCATAGGCAAGCCCTCGCCCGCCTTTGCGATAGAGCAGGTCCTGGTGAAGGAAATGTTTGCCGAAAGACCAGTGACGGTACATCAGTGGCATGCCGGCCGACGAATAGGCGTCGAGCATCTGTTGGGAGGAGATGATCTCCATCTGCACGGGGTAGGTTTCGAGATGAAGCTCTTCGACCGCTATTGCTTCGATCGCGTCATAGGCCCGCGACAATGTCTTGAAATCCCAGTCGGATCCTGAAAAAAGCAGGCTGGATTTGCTGGCTTGTCTGGCCATCGGACCCACTCACGCTCTCTTACGGGGAGCCGGCTGTCTGCCGAAGAGCTGGCGAAAGACCGGATAGATATCGGCGGGCGTGGCGATACGGCTCATCTGGAAGTTCGGCCACCTCAGGTCGATTTCGCTATAGGCACGCCACAGCGATGTCCCGTTTTCGGTCGTGCCGAAGATATGGGCTTCACGCTCATCGATGATCTCGACATAGGCAAAATACTGGCACAGCCGCATGAGCTTGCCGTTGAGCAATGCTATGCATCGCTCGGAATCGCCGGCGAAATTGTCGCCGTCCGAGGCCTGGGCGGCGTAGATGTTCCATTCGCGGGCAGGGTAACGTTCCTCAATAATGCGGTGCATTTCCTCCAGCGCGGTGGAAACGACAGTGCCGCCGCTCTGCGTGTTGTAGAAAAATGTTTCCTCATCGACCTCCTGGGCCAGGTGCGTGTGGCGGATGAAGACGATGTCGATGCGGTCGTAGCGACGTTTCAAGAACAGGTGCAGCAGCACGAAGAAGCGCTTGGCCAGATCCTTTTCGCGCTCGCCCATCGAGCCGGACACATCCATCAGACAGAACATGACGGCATTGGCGTTCGGCACAGGTCGGAGATCGAAGCGGTTGAATCGGATGTCGACCGGATCGACATAGGCAATTCGCCTGCGCCGCCGCTCCAGCCGGTCAAGCTCTTCGCGCAACGCTGCAGTGCGCTGGCGCGCCGCTGCGCTGGATGGCACCACCTCAAGCGTGGCGATTTCCCGGAGGATCGCGTCCAATTCCTCCTGCTTAGGACGCCTCAGTGCAATGCGGCGGCCGTGACTGTTACGCATCGTGCGCCCAACATTGATGTTGGTCGGTGAACCGGAAGCGGCGAAGCCAGCCCGGCGCGGCTTGAAGGCAAGGATTTCCTTGAGGCTGAGCTTGACCATGTCTGGGAGTTCGAGATCCTCGAAAAAAAGATCGAGCACCTCTTCGCGTGAGAGCACGAAACGAAAGTCGTCTTCAGACGCTGTGTTTCCCGGGGACGACGCTCCCGCGCCGCCGCCCTGGCCGGGCTTGGGGATCAGGTCTCCAGGGGAGAAATGCCTGTTGCCCGGCAGGATGTGCTGGCGCCTGCCGCTGTTCCAGGCGTTGTTGAAGCTCGGCTCGCCTGTGCCTCTTTCAGGCATGGGCACGGCGTGCTCGGCATCCACGTCGGCGATCCTGCCGGTGCGGATCTGATCGCGTATGCTCCGCTTCAGTTCCTCGCGCGCACGCCTGAGAAAGCGCTGGCGATTGCCGAGGCTCTTGTCCTTTGGATTCAGGCGACGGTCGATGAAGATCGGCATGGAACCATCCGGGCTCTCTCAGCCCGCCTTGTTCACTCGCATGTACCAGTCCACAAGGCGACGCACCTGCCGCTGGGTGTAGCCGCGCTCGACCATGCGCTGCACGAATTCATTGTGGCGTTTTTCCGTGACGCTGTCCTGCTTGGAACCGAAGCTGATCACCGGCAAGAGATCCTCGACCTGTCCGAACATCCGCTTCTCGATGACTTCGCGCAGTTTTTCATAACTCGTCCATGACGGGTTGCGGTCGTGGTTTCTTGCGCGCGCGCGCAACGTGAACTTCACCACCTCGTTGCGGAAGTCCTTGGGATTAGCGATGCCGGCCGGTTTTTCGACCTGCGACAATTCCTTGTCCAATACCTCGCGATTGAGAACCTGGCCGGTATCGGGATCCTTGTAGTCCTGATCCTCGATCCAGGCATCGGCATAGGCGATGTAACGGTCGAAGAGGTTCTGGCCATACTCGCTGTATGATTCCAGATAGGCCTTCTGGATTTCGTGGCCGATGAACTCGGCATAGCGCGTTGCCAGTTCCGACTTGATGAACTCGAGATAGGCAGCTTCCGTCTCCTTTGGAAACTGCTCGCGCTTGATCGCCTCTTCCAGGATGTACATCAGATGCACAGGATCGGCAGCCACCTCCTTCGTATCGTAGTTGAATGTCTGCGACAGGATCTTGAAGGCGAAGCGTGTGCTGACGCCGGTCATGCCTTCGGCGACGCCGGCGGCGTCGCGATATTCCTGAACCGACTTCGCCTTGGGGTCGACGTCCTTCAGGTTCTCGCCGTCATAGGCGCGCATCTTGGTGTAGAGTGGCGAATTGTCATGCTCGGCCAGACGGGTCGAGACTGTAAACCGGCTGAGAATGTCCAACACCTCGGGGGCGCAGGGGCTGGCGGCCAATTCGCTCTCCCGCAGCAGCTTTTCGTAAATCTGCCTCTCTTCGGTGATCCGCAGACAATAGGGCACCTTGACCACGAGGATGCGATCGAGAAAGGCCTCATTGTTCTTGTTGTTCTTGAACTGCTGCCACTCCGACTCGTTGGAATGGGCCACGATGATCCCCTGGTAGGGAAAGGCGCCAAAATTTTCGGTGCCGTTGTAGCTGCCCTCCTGGGTCGCGGTCAGCAGCGGATGCAGGACCTTGATGGGCGCCTTGAACATCTCCACGAATTCAAGCAGGCCCTGTGTGGTCCGGTTCAGTCCGCCGCTGTAGGAATAGGCGTCCGGATCGGACTGGCTGAAATTTTCCAATTGCCGGATGTCGACCTTGCCGACCAGGGCCGAGACGTCCTGATTGTTCTCATCGCCGGGCTCGGTCTTGGCGATGGCGATCTGGCGCAATCGCGAAGGCATCAGCTTGACCACGCTGAACTTGGAAATATCACCGGACAGTTCGTCGAGGCGCTTGGCCGCCCATGGCGAAATGAGCCCGTTCAAACGGCGCCGGGCAATGCCGTATTTATCCTGCAGCAGGTCGCCCATGCGATCGGGATGGAAAAGGCCAAGTGGTGATTCGAAAACCGGGCTGACCTGGTTGCCAACCTTCAGCGTGTAGATCGGGCGCTGCTCCATCAATTTCTTCAGCCGTTCGGCAAGGGAGGATTTGCCGCCGCCAACCGGGCCGAGGAGATAGAGGATCTGCTTGCGCTCCTCGAGCCCCTGGGACGCATAGCGAAAATAGCCGGCGATGCGCTCGATTGTGTCCTCCATGCCATAGAAATCTGCAAAGGAGGGGTACACCTTCAGGGTCCGGTTGGAGAAAATGCGGCCGAGCCGCTCGTCCTTGCTGGTGTCGACCAGGTTCGGCTCGCCGATCGCGTCGACCATCCGTTCAGGCGCCGAGGCATACATCGATCTGTCCTCGCGGCAGGCAAGGAGATATTGCTGGAGGCTGATCTCTTCCTGCGCCGCATTCGTATAAATTTCCGAAAACAGATCGAAGACGTCAGACTGGTTCTCTCGCATGATATTTTGCCCTCAGAGCCGTTCTGGCTGCCGGCTGGCTCATCATATATTCAACTGCCGGAACGCATTGTGGTTCCTTCACATGAAGGAGAGCGCGTGCATCTGGCATTGAGACCTGGGACACTACCCATGTCACTGAAATTCTTGTCCAAATACTTAAGTGGTGATGGCCAGATGAGACCGTCAAGGGGTAGATATTGATTTCGTGAACTGAACGACAAGGGCAGTGCGTTGATGCGGCCTGAAGCGGCGAAAGTTGCGACCCGGTGCGAGTTCGACGAAGCCCGGTTGATCCGGCTTCCTCTGCAGCGGATGAGCCCCCAAAAGCTCGAGTGCCATTTTCGAGGTCCGGATCGATGATCGATCGCCGAGCCAGAGGGTATTACCAATCCTTAACTGGACGCTCGTGGCGCCTGCGGACACTGTTGGCCTACACGCTCGGGAGACCATGATGATCGATCGCCGAAGCCTCATTCTGGCCTCCGTGGCGGCGATGCTGCCATTGGGAGCATCGGCCGCGCAGCGCTCGCGCCAACCCGCGCCAAAAACCTTCGACTACGGGCCAGCCAAGCTGGACATTTATGCGCCTGATGGTGCAAGCGGCCTGCCGGTCGTGTTTTTCGTCCATGGCGGCACCTGGCAATTCGGCAAACGCAGCCAGGTCAACGCCAAGCCGACCTTTCTGCTCGCCAACGGCTTTTGCTTTGTCTCCATCGACTACCGCCTGTTGCCCGAGGCCGACGTCGCCACCCAGGCGGGCGATGTCGAAAAGGCCTATGCCTTTGTGCGCGCCAATATCGCCCAGCATGGCGGCGACCCCAACCGCATTGTCGGCATGGGCCATTCGGCCGGCTGCCATCTGATTGCATTGACCGGCATGCGCGGCGGGTTGCCTGGCATAGCTGCGCTCATCCTCGACGACACCAGGGCCTATGATCTTGCAGCGCTTGCCAAAAATGGCGGCATGGTGCGGGCCTATGCGCGTGTGTTTTCCGACCCCTCGCAATGGGCGGCACTTTCGCCTGCCAGCTATGTCGACGGCCGCAAGCATCCGCCGACCTTCATTGCCTATTCGCGGGCGTCTGGCCGTGGCGAGGATTCGAAGGCCTTTGCCGAGCGCCTGCGCGCCACCGGCACCAGGGTCACGCTGTTCGACGGCAGCGCCTATACGCACATGTCGATCAATCACGATTTCGGCGAGGATGGCGACGCGTTGACCACCGCGGCGCTTGCATTCCTGAAATCGACGGTCGGCTGATCCCGAGCCTCCGAGGCAGCGGCGTCAGCGCGACTGGATCAGACCAAAAGCACTGGCGGGATATTGCCGTGCGGACGCCCACAGGTGCAAGTGCTCTCTCTGTTTGTTTTGACGCAATTCCGGACGGAAAACCGCTTCACACTTTTCCTGGAATTGCTCTTCGATCGTCAACAGGAGAGAATTGCATGAATGGCGCCGATGTCCTGTGTGACGTGCTTCTGGCCAACGATGTGACGGTCTGCTTCGCCAATCCCGGCACGTCCGAAATGCATTTCGTTGCCGCACTTGACCGCAAACCGCAGATGCGTTGCGTGCTTGGCCTGTTCGAGGGTGTGGTGACCGGTGCCGCCGACGGCTATGCGCGGATGACCGATCGCCCCGCCGCGACGCTGCTGCATACCGGTCCAGGCCTCGCCAATGGCCTCGCCAACATGCACAATGCGCGGCGCGCGCTGAGCCCGATGATCAACATTGTCGGCGACCATGCGTCTTACCATCTGCCGCTCGATGCGCCGCTCACCAGCGATATAGAGGGCCTTGCGAGGCCGATGTCGAACTGGGTGCGCCGCATCGGTGGCCCGGACGATGTCGCGCCGGCGACCGAGGCGGCCTTGCGCGCATCGCTGACACCTCCCGGCGTCACGACCCTGATCCTGCCGGCGGATGCCGCCTGGGGTGAAGTCGGGGCGGTCTCGGTTGGCAAGGTGAGGCTGGCGCCGCCGCCCGCCGTCGACATGGACGCGGTACGCAAGATCGCAGCGGCGATCCGTGCCGCTCCGGGTCGGGCCGGCATGGCCGTTCGCGGGAGGGCCGCACGAGCCGATTCGCTCGCCATCGCCGGGCAGATCTCGACGGGCAGCGATGTCCGCCTGTTCAGCGAGGTTCTGATCGCCAGAATGCAGCGCGGACGCGGGCGTGTCGCGCCCACGCGCATCCCCTATCCGGTCGATGCTGCGACGGCCGTGCTCAGGGATATCGACGTCCTGATCCTGGTCGGCGGGAAGGAACCCGTTGCCTTCTTCGCCTATCCGGGAAAACCGGGGCGGCTTGTCCGTGAGGGGTGCCAGGTGCTGACGCTGGCCGCCCATGGCAACGATCTGCATGCGGCGCTGGAAGCGCTTCGCGACGAACTCGGCATAAAGCCGTCGCAACAACAGGTGTTCGCGACCGCTTTCCCCGACGAGGCAACACCGAACGGCAGGCTGACGGAAGATGCCATCGCATTGTCGGTGGCGCGAAGGCTTCCCGAGGATGCGATCGTCTGCGATGAAGCGATCACCTCGGCGCGGCGCTTCTTCGGCCTGTCCGCCTTTGCCGCGCCGCACGACTACATGATGGGCACAGGCGGATCGATCGGCGGAGGCATCCCGATGGCGACCGGGGCGGCAATCGCCTGCCCGGACCGCAAGGTGATCAATCTAGAGGCCGATGGCAGCGGCATGTACACGGTGCAGGGGCTGTGGACCCAGGCCAGGGAAAAGCTCGACGTGGTGACGATCGTCTTTGCCAACCGAACCTATGCGATCCTGCATGGCGAGATGAAGAATGTCGGTGTCGAGGCGATCGGCGAGAACGCCAGGCGTATGCTCGATCTCGACCATCCGTCGCTGGACTGGGTCTCGCTGGCCAAAGGCATGGGCGTGGAAGCGGCTCGCGCCGATACGTGCGAGCGGTTCGACGCGCTGTTGGACAGCGCGTTGTCGCGGCGCGGGCCGTTCCTCATCGAAGCGGTGCTCTGAGCGCGGCGGAGGTGAGGGCGGGTCTGGCCTACCAGCGGGTCTTTTCGCCGGGAGCCGCCGGTTCGATCGCCAGCGCGTGCACGCTTGCCTTCAGTTCGTCGGCAAGCAATTCGTTGACGGCGCGGTGACGGTCGATGCGGCTCATGCCGGCAAAGGCTGAAGAGACGACGCGGACGCGAAAATGCGTCTCGCCGGTGCCGTCATAGGCACCGTGATGGTCGGAGCCGTGATGGTGATGGCCGGCATGGAGGTGGCTTTCGTTGATAATGACAAGCCGCTCCGGCGAAAATGCCTTGTTGAGCTTGTCTTCCATGGTCGTCTGTATGGACATCGTCGTCTCCCTTCACCACATATGGTCGGCGTGTCAGCCCGCAAAACCGGAATCGGTTTCCGCAAAAGCCGCTGCCGCGCAACAAAATCCGCCATTCGCCTGCTTTATGCCGCGATTCAGCGGTTAGGGCGATGATCTCGAAAATGTCAATTCTTGTTTCGCATCTGCGAACGCCCCATAAATGGGTTAGATGAAGCCGTACCCCAAATATTTCGAGAAGATTCGCGTCCGCCCCGACAAGGACGCGGAGCTGAAGTCGCACTCGCCGATTTGCCAGTGGGACGGCTGCAAGGAAGCGGGCACTCATCGTGCGCCGGTCGGGCGCATGAAGGAGGGCGAGTATTTCCGCTTCTGCTTCGACCATGTGCGCGAGTACAACAAGGGCTTCAACTATTTTTCCGGCGTGCCGGACACCGAGGTCGCGCGCTTCCAGAAGGAAGCGATGACCGGTCACCGGCCGACCTGGAAGATGGGCGTCAACGGCGCCTCGACGCGTTCGTCGCCGGATATGGCGCAGCTGCGCTCCGGCCGCGCCGGCTACTACAACCGCATGCGCGACCCCTTCGACCTGTTCAAGGGGCCGAAGGATCCGCGCGAGGCGCGCGAGCGCAAGGCCAAGCCGCTTGAGGCCAAGGCGCTGGAAACGCTTGGCCTTGATACAAAGGCGACTGGCAAGGAAATCAAGGCGCGCTATAAGGAACTGGTGAAACTCCACCATCCGGATGCGAATGGTGGCGACAGAGGTTCGGAAGACCGGTTCCGCGATGTGCTGCAGGCCTATCGCGTGCTCAAACAGGCGGGCCTGTGCTGAGCGACCATACGGTTCGTGTCGTTTTCCAACTTTCATAAGGTTGGAAAAGGCTCTAAGACCGCCCCCGGACAAAATCGATTGCCGGCGAAATCAGGGGTTTCGCCCGTGGAGACGTTGAGAGATATGAACAAGGTCGATCGTGACATCGCCAACCTGCCCGACACAACGGTGTCGGTGAAGGAAAAATTCGGCTTCGAGTCCAAGATGGTGGTGCCGGCCTATTCGGTGACATCAGAGCATGTGCCCGACATCGATCCGGACTATCTGTTCGACAAGAACACGACGATGGCGATCCTTGCGGGCTTTGCCTACAACCGCCGCGTCATGGTGTCGGGCTATCACGGCACCGGCAAGTCGACCCATATCGAACAGGTCGCCGCCCGCCTCAACTGGCCCTGCGTGCGCGTCAATCTCGACAGCCATGTCAGCCGTATCGATCTCGTCGGCAAGGACGCGATCGTCGTCAAGGACGGCTTGCAGATCACCGAATTCCGCGACGGTATCCTGCCCTGGGCCTATCAGCACAATGTCGCGCTGTGCTTCGACGAGTACGATGCCGGCCGCCCGGACGTGATGTTCGTCATCCAGCGCGTGCTGGAATCGTCGGGCCGGCTGACGCTGCTCGACCAGAGCCGGGTCAT
This sequence comes from Mesorhizobium norvegicum, assembly GCF_004919685.1. Lineage (GTDB taxonomy): Bacteria > Pseudomonadota > Alphaproteobacteria > Rhizobiales > Rhizobiaceae > Mesorhizobium > Mesorhizobium norvegicum. The sequence continues at coordinate 55,992 of NZ_SMYZ01000003.1, forward strand.
CCGTCCACATCCGGCCTTCCGGCTGTTCTCGACCGCCAACACGGTCGGCCTCGGCGACACCACGGGCCTCTATCACGGCACCCAGCAGATCAACCAGGCGCAGATGGACCGCTGGTCGATCGTCACCACGCTGAACTACCTGCCGCACGACAATGAAGTCGCCATCGTGCTGGCCAAGGCCAAGCACTATCGCGACGCCAAGGGCAAGGAGATCGTCAACAAGATGGTGCGCGTCGCCGACATGACGCGTTCGGCCTTCATCAATGGCGATCTGTCGACCGTGATGAGCCCGCGTACCGTCATCACCTGGGCCGAGAATGCCGAGATCTTCGGCAATATCGGCATGGCGTTCCGGCTGACCTTCCTCAACAAGTGCGACGAACTGGAACGCTCGGTGGTTGCGGAGTTCTACCAGCGCGCCTTCGGCGAGGATCTGCCGGAGAGCGCCGCCAACGTGGTGCTGGGTTAAGCGGAGCCTCGATGGCGGGTCCGGGCGACAACACGCGCAACAAGTCGAAGACGGGGTCTGAAGCCGACAGCTTCAAGCGCGCCGTCACCGTCTGCATGCGCGCCATCGCCGGCGACAAGGAACTCGAAGTCGGCTTCGCCAAGGACAGGCCGGCACTCGCCGGCAGCCGGGCGCGTTTGCCCGAACTGCCGAAGAAGGCGTCGAAGACCGACATTGCGATCACCCGCGGCCTCGGCGATTCCATGGCACTGAAGCGCGCCTGCCACGACGCGCGCATCCACACCAAGCTGGCGCCGGAAGGCAAGGCGGCCCGCGCCATCTATGACGCGGTCGAGCAGGCCCGTGTCGAGGCGATCGGCTCACGCGCCATGCAGGGCGTCGCTAACAACATCGGCTCGATGCTGGAGGACAAATACGCCAAGGCCAATCTCGTCGACGTCAAGGACAAGGCCGACGCGCCGATCGAAGAAGCGCTGGCGCTTATGGTGCGCGAGAAGCTGACCGGCCGGCCGGTCCCGAAAAGCGGCGAGCGGCTGGTCGAACTCTGGCGCCCCTGGGTAGAGGAAAAGGCCAAGGCCGATCTCGACGGCCTCTCGGCAAAGCTCGGCGACCAGCAGGCCTTCGCACGGGTTGTGCGCGACATGCTCGCCTCCATGGAAATGGCCGAGGAGCTCGGCGACGACCAGGAGACGGAAGACTCCGAGGACAATGACGACAACCAGCCGCAAGGCGAGGAGCAGAGCGAGGAGGGCGGCGAAGAGGATTCCGGCTCCGAGCAGTCGCAATCCGAGGATGCCGAAGCGTCGGCCGATGACGAGCAGTCGGCCGAGACGGAAGCGTCCGACGCTACCGCCGACGATCTGTCCGACGATGACGACGCCGATGCCGAAACGCCGGGCGAGGCGCGCCGCAATGACAATCCCTTCACCAATCTGCCGAAGGAAATCGACTACAAGGTCTTCACCACCGCTTTCGACGAGACGGTCGGCGCCGAGGAGCTTTGCGAAGAAGAAGAGCTCGACCGGCTGCGCGCCTTCCTCGACAAGCAGCTTGCCAATCTGTCCGGCGTCGTCGGGCGGCTGGCCAACCGGCTGCAGCGCCGGCTGATGGCGCAGCAGAACCGCTCCTGGGATTTCGACCTGGAAGAGGGTTACCTCGACCCGGCACGGCTGGTGCGCGTCGTCATCGATCCGATGCAGCCGCTGTCGTTCAAGCAGGAGCGCGACACCAAATTCCGCGACACGGTGGTGACGCTGGTGCTTGACAATTCCGGCTCGATGCGCGGCCGGCCGATCACGGTCGCCGCCACCTGCGCCGACATATTGGCGCGCACGCTGGAGCGCTGCGGTGTATCGGTCGAGATCCTCGGCTTCACCACCCGGGCCTGGAAGGGCGGGCAAGCGCGCGAGAAATGGTTGAAGGACGGCAAGCCGCCGAACCCCGGCCGGCTCAACGATTTGCGCCACATCATCTACAAGTCGGCTGACCATCCGTGGCGGCGGGCGCGGCGCAATCTCGGCCTGATGATGCGCGAAGGCCTGCTCAAGGAAAACATCGACGGCGAGGCGCTGCTGTGGGCGCACAACCGGCTGATTGCCCGGCCGGAGCAGCGCAAGATCCTGATGATGATCTCGGACGGCGCGCCGGTCGACGATTCGACGCTGTCGGTCAATCCGGGCAACTATCTAGAACGCCATCTGCGCGCCGTCATCGAGCTGATCGAGACGCGTTCGCCGGTGGAACTGCTGGCCATCGGCATCGGCCATGACGTCACGCGCTATTACAGGCGCGCCGTCACCATCGTCGATGCCGAGGAACTGGCCGGCGCCATGACCGAGCAACTGGCTTCGCTGTTCGCCGAGGAGAGCGCCAAGGACACGCGGCGCGGCGGCATGCGGCGCGCCGGATGATCTTCTCGCGCGGCGAATCTAGAGCGGTTCATCATTTCACGGAAATGCCGAACCGTTCTAACTCTTTGTTCTTACGCAATTCCCAAGGGAAAGCGCTATGCGCTTTTCCCGGGAAAACCGTTTCACACTTTTCCTGGAATTGCTTTAGGCAGACGCTTCTCGCCGCCATCGCCCTATTTGCCGGCGTGGCTTCGGCGGCAGGCGGTTCGGCTGAGTCCAGCTCGGCCGAACCGGTCGAAGTCTCGGCCCGCCCGATCACCGAATTCCACATTGGCCATGCCGACAAGCAGTTCGGCACGCTCGAATTCGTCGGCGGGCTGGAGATGACCTCGCCGACGCGCGATTTCGGTGCGCTGTCGGCGTTCCGTTTTCTGAAAGCCGGCGGCGATTTCGTCGGCGTTGCCGACGCCGGCTTCTGGTTCTTCGGCACGGTGGTCCGCGACGCCGACAAGCGGCCGTCCGGCATCCAGAATTTCCGCATGCAGCAGTTGGTCGACGAGACCGGCCGGCCGATCGACAAGAAATGGGAGGTCGATGCCGAAGGCCTCGCGGTCAAGGACGGCATCGCCACCGTCGGCTTCGAGCGCAACCACCGCGTCGCCCAGTTCAAGATCGACCCGGCCGACATGAAGGCGCCGTTCAAGCAGCTGGATTTCGTGGTTCCGGCCCGGGAGTTGCGCCAGAATCGCGGCTTCGAGACCGTCACCCACGCCAGTGCCAACGGCCAGCATCAGGGTGGTCTGGTCGTGGTCTCCGAGAAGAGCCTCGACAAGGCCGGCAACATCTATGCTGCCATCATCGAAGGGCCGCACAAGGGCGTCTTCACCGTCAAGCGCAACGGCGATTTCGACATCACCGACGGCGCCTTCCTGCCGGATGGCGATCTGCTGCTTCTGGAGCGCAGCTTCTCGATGGCCCGCGGCGTCAAGATGCGGCTGCGGCGCATCTATGGCGAAAGCGTCGAGAAAGGCGCTGTCGCCGACGGACCGGTGCTGCTGGAGGCCGACATGGGCTACCAGATCGACAATATGGAAGGGCTCGACGTCTGGACCCGCGACGACGGCGCGCTGATGGTGTCGCTGATCTCCGACGACAATCACTCGATCCTGCAGCGCAACCTCTATCTGGAATTCATCCTGCACCAGGATTGAGCGTTCATAAGATCCGCCTGATTGCCCGCTTGCCGGAGGTTGTGCGCTCGTTTCTCTGTCCCTGTTTTTGCAGCGACCGCGCGTTTCATCAGCGGCTTCCCCCCTCCGTCGCTGCTTCGCAGCGCCACCTCTCCCCCCTCCGGAGGGAGAGGAAGGGCGCCAGCCGGCATTAAGCTCGCGCCTTTCCTCTACCCCGTCGATCGGGGGAGAGGTGTCGAGCGAAGCTCGACGGAGTGGGGGTCGACTGCTCATCGCTCGACTTGAGCTCCTCAAACACTTTAGCCTGGACTTGACAATTGGCACGATCGCTGCAATACTCAAGTCCATGCTTAACTATTCCGAGATCGACAGCATCCTTCGCGCTCTTGTCGAGCCGACACGCCGACAGATCCTGGAAAGGTTGAGCCGCGGACCGGCCACTGTCAGCCAGCTGGCGGAGCCGTTCGGCATGACATTCGCGGCAGTCCTGCAACATCTGCAGACGCTGGAGGCCTGCGGGCTGATCCGCAGCGAAAAGATCGGGCGGGTGCGCACCTGCCGGATCGAGCCGGGCGGGCTTGCTCCGCTCGCCGACTGGATTACCGAACGCCGCATACCGGCGGAACGCCACCTCGACCGGCTCGGCCAGATCCTGGCCGAGACAGACCAATCCCCCAAGAAAAATCAGGACCAGGAAAAGGACGAGCAGCAATGAACCAGATCGCCCCCGTCAAAGACGAGCATTCCGTCATCCACTCCACCTTCACCATCGAGCGGACCTATCCACAATCGCCGGCCCAAGTCTTCCATGCCTTCGCCGACAAGGCGACCGTGCGGCGCTGGCGGGTCGAAGGCGATGGTTTTGCCATCGCCGAATTCAGCTTCGACTTCCGCATCGGCGGTGGCGAGGTGTCGCGATTCAGCTATGCCGGCGGTCCGGAGGTCAGGCTCGACGCGCAGTTCCAGGATATCGTTCCCGACCAGCGCATCGTGTTTTCATACCGCATGGCAATCGGGCCACAGCCGATGTCGGCATCCCTTACCACTGTCGAGCTGACACCCTCAGGCAATGGCACGCGGCTGACCTACACCGAGCAGGGCGCGTTTTTCGACGGTGTCGATTCCGCCAAGGGGCGGGAAGAGGGAACCCGTGGACTGCTGGAAGCCCTTGCTGCGGATCTTCAGAAGTCAGGATCGTGAGCCGTTGGCGGCGATCCAGATGACATGGCGCGCGCCGCGCTTGCCGTTGGCGCGCGTGTTGACCTCTTCGACCGTGAAGCCTGCCTGCTTCAGGCGCCGCGTGAAGCCGCTGTCGGGGCCTTGCGACCAGACCGCCAGCACACCACCCGGCTTCAGCGCGGCGCGTGCGGCACTGAGGCCCTGCAGGCTGTAAAGCGCATCGTTGGATTTATGGACGATGCCTTCCGGGCCGTTGTCGACGTCGAGCAGGATGGCGTCCCAGGCTGCGGGCTCAGACCGTATCAACTGCCCGACATCGGTTTCCTGGATGGTGACGCGCGGATCGTCGAGACAGCCGCCAAAGATTTCGGCCATCGGGCCGCGCGCCCAGGCGACGACCGCCGGCACCAGTTCGGCGACGACGATGCCGGCATCAGTGCCGAGTTCAGCGAGTGCGGCGCGCAGCGTAAAACCCATGCCAAGGCCACCGATCAGGATTCTTGGCTGCCGACGGCCGGCAATCCGCTCGCATGACAGTTTTGCCAGCGCTTCCTCGGAACCGCTGAGACGGCTGTTCATCAGCTCGTTGGTGCCCAGCATGATCGAGAATTCGGAACCGCGCCGCTTGAGGCGAAGTTCTTGTGCGCCGTCTGGGGTCTTTGCAGAGTCTAGCTGAACCCAGGGAAGCACGGCTTAGGCCGCAACTGCCGGCTGGCTCCAGCGGGCAGCGAGCAGCCGGTAGGGGATGAGTGCGACGACGGCGATGATCAGCTTCACCGAGAGATCACCAAGCGCCCAGGAAACCCAGCGCATGGCATCGACATGGAACACGCCCATCAGCGGTGCGGTTTCGAGCGCAAAGCTGTCGTTCGGACCAGCGAAGGCAAAGGCGGCCGAGAAAGCGACGGTGAAGAATACGGCGGTGTCGAATACCGACCCGACCAGCGTGCCGACGATCGGCGCCCGCCACCAGCTCTGCCGGCGCAGCCGGTTGAAGACGGTGACATCGAGCAATTGCGCGCAAAGGAATGCCGCGCCGGAGGCCGCCGCGATGCGCACCAGCCGGTCGGCGGCGGTCTCGAATTCGATCAGGCCGTGGCGGAACAGGAAGGGTGGGACAAGGATCGAGCAGACCACCGCCGTCATGAAGCCGACAAAGACGATCCTGCGCGCCACGGTGGGCCCGTAGCGGCGGTTGGCGAGGTCGGTGACCAGGAAGGAGAAGGGGTAGGTGAAGGCGCCCCAGGTCAACAGATCGGCCAGCGACAAGCCGCCGACCTGGCCCTGCATCGGGAACTGCACGAGAATGTTCGAAGCCACGACGACAAGCGCCATGGCGGCCACGAATGGCAGGTATCGCGAGAAGGAAGTCATTTTTTTATCCTGGGTAATGGAACCAGCGGAGCATCATGCCCATCCGAGCGATGCTCGCTTCGTATTTGAGCATCGGGTTGCCGAACCTTGCGGATTCGATCCCGATGCCCAAGGCCAACAAGAGGTTGGCCAGGGCGGTCGTCCCCCGCCTTTAAACGATGTCAGGCAGCAGGCTGCTCGGCGATCTTCTTGGCGATCTGCTTCTTCAGCAGACGGGCGCGCTGCGACAATTCCTTGACGTCGGCCTTGGCCAGGAAGGCGTCGAGACCGCCGCGATGTTCGACCGAACGCAGCGCGTTGGCCGAGATGCGCAGACGCACATTCTGGTTCAGCGCTTCCGAAATCAGCGTCACATTGACGAGATTCGGCAGGAAGCGACGCTTGGTCTTGTTGTTGGCGTGGCTCACATTGTTGCCGGACATGACTGCCTTGGCAGTGAGTTCGCAGGTGCGGGACATTGTTCTAACCTTCAGTTCTCGGGATCTGCCAAACCTTTGTGCCCACGCCGGGTGGCGCGCGGTTCTGGTCAGGCGGCCTTATGGAAAAAGTTGGCGTTCCATAGTTGCATTTCGCCGGGGCGTCAAGCTCCGGCTTCCCCACGGACGCGCCCGGCATTTTCATATTAAGGCCGGAATTCATCCTATAAGCGGTCTGATAGGGACATGCCAGACCGGAGTTGCCCGCCTCCGGCCGAAAATCAAGGACCCGATCCCGCCATGCTTCGTTCGTCACATGCCCTTGTCGCCATGCTTGCCATTGCCTTGCCGTCCGCCGCGTCTGCTGCCTCGCCGCAGTCGTTCAAGGGCGAGTACACGGTGTCGTTCCTTGGTCTTTCGATAGCGAAATCAACGTTTTCCAGCCGCTATGAGAACGGTGCCTACGCGATCGAAGGCAGCGTCACCGCGGCCGGCCTCGCCAAGCTGTTCGACGACACGCGTGGCACGATCTCGTCCAAAGGCACGATTGCGGGCAAGAAGATGGTGCCACAGGCGTTCCGTGCCGATTACACCTCCGGCAAGAAGGCATCGGTGGTCGATATCCGCTTTGCCAACGGCACGGTCACCTCGACGCAGGTCATCCCCGCGCCGGGCAAGCGCGATCCCAAGAGCTGGGTGCCGATCAGTGCCGACGACCTGGCCTCGGTGCTCGATCCGATGGCCGCCACCGTCATCCATGCCGACAGTCTCGATCAGGTCTGCGGCCGCACGGTGAAGTTCTATGATGGCGAGATGCGCGCCGATCTGACGCTGACCTATGATTCGAAGGGCACGATCTCGGTGCCCGGCTACAAGGGCGACACCATCACCTGCCGGATGGGTTTCGAGCCGGTGGCGGGGTATCGCAAGGGCCGCAAGGCGCTCAACTATCTGAAGAACAAAAGCCGCATGATGGTGACGTTTGCACCGCTCGGCCAAACCGGCGTATATGCGCCGATCCACGCCACGGTGGGCACGCAGATCGGCACCTTGACCATCAGCGCCGGGCGTTTCGAAGCGGTACAATAGCCAGGCGCGGAATTGGCGCGCCACTGGAGACAGAATGGGGCGCGCAACACTGATCGGCTTTTCGGCGGTCGCCATGTGGGCGTTGCTGGCGCTGCTCACGGATGCGTCGGGCCAAGTGCCGCCGTTCCTGCTGTCGGCAATCACCTTCTCGATCGGCACCGGCGTCGGGCTCGTCGCGCGGCTGTTCATGCCGGCGCCCGACAAGAACCAGAAGATACCGCCGCAAGTGTGGCTGATCGGCATTGCCGGCCTGTTCGGCTACCACTTTTTCTACTTCACCGCGCTGCGCAATGCGCCGGCGGTGGAGGCGAGCCTGATCGCCTATCTGTGGCCGCTGCTGATCGTGCTCGGCTCGGCGCTGATGCCGGGCGAACGGCTGGCCTGGAACCATGTCGTCGGCGCGTTGCTCGGCCTTGCCGGCACGGTGCTGATCGTCACCAAGGGTGGCGGTCTCGCCTTCGACGCCCGCTATGCCTTCGGCTATGCGATGGCCGCCGTTTGTGCCGTCCTGTGGTCGTCCTATTCGCTGTTGTCGCGGCGCTTCCCGTCAGTGCCGACCAGCATCGTTACCTGGTTCTGCGCCGCCACCGCGGTGCTGTCGCTCGCCTGCCACCTGGCGCTGGAACAAACCGTGCTGCCTGAGGGCGCCGGCCAGTGGCTGGCCGTGCTCGGTCTTGGCCTGATGCCGGTGGGTGCTGCCTTCTATGCCTGGGACATCGGCGTCAAGCGCGGCAACATCCAGGTGCTGGGGGCTGCAAGCTACGCCGCGCCGCTGTTGTCGACGCTGGTGCTGATCGCGGCCGGCGTCGCCGAGCCGTCGCTGCGCATCCTCGCTGCCTGCGTGCTCATCACCGGCGGTGCGGCGCTGGCGGCAAAGTCGCTGTTCCTGCGCAAGCCGGTCGCGACCGAAAGCGGAGCCGGGGCATCCGAAAGCGGAGCCGGGGCATCCGAAGGCGGAGCCAGAGCATGACGATGCCGTTTGCGGGCGGCATCGATGCCAACGCCAATGCGACACTGATCTTTTCGCTGGCGGCGGCGGTCATCTACACCTTCACGCTTGGCATGCCGCCGACGCTCGCTCGTTCGGCGGCAAAGACGCTCACTGTCGCGATGCTTGCCGTGCTGGCGGCGCTGCAAGGCGGCCCGCTGCTGCTGGTTGCTGCGCTCGCGCTCAGCGCCGTTGGCGACGCCTTCCTGTCGCGCGACGGTGAAAAGGCCTTTCTTGGCGGGCTGGCCAGCTTTCTCGTCGCCCACATCGTCTATGTCGTGCTGTTCCTGCGCAGCGGTGGCGGGTTGGAGTTGCTTGGCACCGAATCTTGGCGCGGAGCGATCGCGCTCGCCATGGCGGTGTTTGCGATCGTCATGCTGGCGGCACTGTGGCGCCGCGTTGGTCCCGGCCTGCGTATCCCGATCACCGTCTATATCGTCGCGATCCTGGTGATGGGCATCTCGGCGCTGACGACAAGCAGCGTCTGGATTGTCGGCGGCGCCGTGCTGTTCATGGCGTCGGACGGGCTGCTCGCTACGGAGAAATTCCTGGTGGCCGCCATCTCGCCGCATCGTGCCTGGATGCGTTTTGCTGTCTGGGCGCTCTACTACGCCGCCCAGTTGGGGATCACCTTGGGTTTCTTGCTGAATTAGGGTTGTTTCGGCTGCCAGCCAGGTGCTGCCAGTTCGAAGGCGGCAAACTCGAAGCCCGGTGCGACGGTGCAGCCGACCAGCGTCCAGTCGCCCAGGCTGCGCGCCGATTGCCACCAGCCTGCCGGCACGACGATCTGCGGCCGTTCACCGGCTGCGAGATCGATGCCGAGCACCTGCTCCATAACGGCGCTGCCTTCTTCCCACATCGCCAGCGCCAGCGGGGCGCCGGCGTGGAAATGCCAGACCTCGGCGGCGTCCTTGACCCGGTGCCAGGCCGAAACCTGATGCTGTTCCAGCAGGAAGTAGATCGCGGTCGAATGGCCGCGCGCACCGCCAGCGCCATCGCGAAAGGTCTCGGCGTACCAGCCGCCTTCCGGATGCGGTTTCAGACCGAGCGTCGCGATGATTTCGGCGGAACTGGCCATGGCCCGAATGCTCTAGAAATTGTCCTTGCGCTTGCGGATTTCGGCAAAAACCTCGGCGTCCGAAGCTTTCTCCAGCCCAAGATGCTTGCGGATCGCCGGATCGTGCCAGCGCAGGAAGGGATTGGTCGACAGTTCCTCGCCGATCGTCGTCGGCAGTGTCGGCTTGTCGGCGGCGCGCAGCGCTTCGATTTTGGCGGCGCGTTCCTTCAATGCCGAATTGGTCGGGTCGACGGTCAGCGCGAAACGGGCGTTGGAGAGCGTGTATTCGTGACCGCAATAGATGACCGTCTCAGCCGGAAGTGCAGCCAGCTTCTTCAGCGAATCATACATCACCGGCGGCTTGCATTCGAAGAGCCGCCCGCACCCCAGCGCAAACAGCGTGTCGGCGGTGAACGCCACACTCGAAGCCGGCAAGTAGTAGGAAACGTGGCCGGCGGTGTGGCCGGGCGTGGCAATCACCTCGATCCGCTCATCGCCGAGATGAACGACGGAACCCTCTTCGACGGTTTCGTCGATGCCGGGGATCTTGGCCTTTTCCGCTTCCGGGCCGACAATGCGCAATTTGAAGCGCTCCTTCAGCGCCAGATTGGCCTCGACGTGGTCGACATGATGATGCGTGGTCAGGATCATCGTCGGCGTCCAGCCGGTGCGCTTGAGCGCGGCCAGGATCGGTGCCTCCTCGGGCGCGTCGATGATCGCGGTCTGGCCGCTTTTGGGGTCATGCACCAGCACGCCGAAATTGTCGCTGCGGCACATGAACTGTTCGATTTCGACCGGCATCGCATGTCTCCATTGTCGCCGCAGACATAGGGCGCCGGCGCGGCGATGTCATCCCGCAAATCTCCGCCATATCGGGGCCTTTTGTTGAAACCCGCCGATATCACGGCTACATCCCTGCCATGCATTCCGACATCGTCGACCTTCGCTCCTTCTATTCGACAACGCTCGGCCGGTTCGCCGAGCGCTCGATCACCATGGCGCTGTCGTCGATCTGGGCCGCCGTGCCCAACGAGCGGCTGGTCGGCCTCGGCTATACCTTGCCGTGGCTGGAGCGCTTCGGCGCGGATGCCGAGCGGGTGTTTGCCTTCATGCCGGCAACGCAGGGCGCCGTGGTGTGGCCGGCGACAGGGCCGACGGCGACGGCACTGGTCTTCGACGAGGAACTGCCGCTGGTCGATTCCTGCATCGACCGCATGCTGCTCGTCCATTCGCTCGAACATGTCGAGAACCCGCGTGAGACGCTGAACGAGATCTGGCGTGTGCTGTCGCCGGCCGGCCGCGTGGTCATCGTCGTGCCCAACCGGCGCGGTGTCTGGGCGCGCTTCGAGCACACGCCGTTCGGCAATGGCCGGCCTTTCTCGCGTGGCCAGCTCACCGAACTGCTGCGCGAGGCGAATTTCACGCCCGCCGCCTGGTCCGATGCGCTGTTCTTTCCGCCATCGCGGCGCCGTTTCATGATGCGGTTCCACAATGTGCTGGAACGTGCCGGCCGGCGACTGTGGCCGATCTTTTCCGGGGTCATCGTCGTCGAGGCACAGAAGCGGCTCTATCAAGGCGTACCGGTCGCCCAGCGCGCCTCGCGCCGTGTCTTCGTGCCGGTGCTGTCGCCGCATGGCGCCACCCGGCTTGGCCGTCGCAATGAGGCCGGGGACACCAAGCCATCGGTTGCGCGGGTGACGGCTTCGTGATCACGGCAAGAGTGCCTGGTGGCTTTTCCCTGCCTATCTGTCGCAAGTGGACTGACAGCCCATTTGGCAGCCCATGTGAACGACGGATGCCTTCAAGTCTCTCCAACCGGTTTCAGCACTGAACGCAAGGACCTCGGCCATGGCTGATCAACCGGGCAATGCCGCCGCCGCTCAGCCGGTTGCCGTGGCCGTCGAAGCCAGCAGCCTGAGCGATCAGGTGGCGACGATCAGGCGGGCGCTGGCGGGATCGCCGGTTCGCAAGTGGTTGCTGTGGACATCGGTCGGCATCATGGCCGTGATCATCGCAACGTCGATCGGCCAGGTTCTGCTCAACCGCTGGAATCAGCCTTTCTACGATGCGCTTGCGCGCCGCGACATGGCGGCGTTTGTGCACCAGCTTCTCGTCTTTGCAATGATCGCCGGCGGGCTGCTGGTGCTCAACATCGGCCAGACCTGGCTCAACCAGATGATCAGGCTCAAGCTGCGCGAGGCGCTGACGCTGGACCTGATCGACCAGTGGATGCGGCCGGCGCGCGCCTTCCGGCAGGCCAATGCCGGCGCCATCGGCGTCAATCCCGACCAGCGCATGCAGCAGGACGCCGCGCATCTGTCCGACCTGTCGACCGATCTCGGCGTCGGCCTGCTGCAGTCGTGCATCCTGCTCGTGTCCTTCGTCGGCGTGCTGTGGGAGCTGTCCTCGGGCTTCGTGTTCCATATCGGCGGGACGTCGCTGGCCATACCGGGCTACATGGTCTGGGCCGCCATCCTCTATGCCGGCATCGCCTCCTGGTTGAGCTGGCTGGTCGGGCGCCCGCTCATCAGCCTGAACAGCAACCGCTACACGCGGGAAGCCGAGCTGCGCTCCTCGATGGTGCGCGTCAACGAGAATGTCGATGCCATTGCGTTGTACCATGGCGAGGCCGACGCCAGGCGACGGCTTGAACTCGACCTCGGCACAGTGCTGGGCGCCATGCGGCGCATCTACACCGCCCAGATCAACCTGTCCTGGGTGACCGATACCTATGGCTGGATCACCGTCGTGGCACCCATCCTGGTCGCCTCGCCGGTTTATTTCTCAGGGGATATCAGCTTTGGCGGACTGATGATGGCGGTAGGTGCCTTCAACCAGGTCCACTCTTCCCTGCGCTGGTTCATCAACAACATAGGCAGCATCGCCGATTGGCGCGCCACGCTGATGCGTGTCGCCGATTTTCGCATCGCGCTCGATGAAACCGATGTGCTGCACGACACGGAAAAGCGCATCGCTTTTGATCAAAACGCCAATGGCAGCCTGACTTTCGAGAAGCTCGAAGTGGCTTCGCCGGAGGGCTGCACCAGGCTCGCCGACGAGCATGTCGAAATCCGTGCCGGCGAGCGCGTCATGATCACCGGCGACCGGGGCGCCGGCAAGACGCTGTTCTTCCGCGCCATTGCCGGCCTGTGGCCATGGGGAAGGGGGCGGATCGGCCTGCCGGCGGGAGAAACCCTCATATTCGTGCCGCGCGTCCCTTATTTCCCGGCCGGTACGTTGCGCGAGGTCCTCGATCACCCGAACGGAGCTGTGCCGGCGAGCGATGCCGACATTTCGGCGGTGCTTGCCGAGGTTGGTCTGGAACGGCTGTCGTCGTCGCTCGACCGCGCCGGGCGCTGGGATCACGAACTGGGCGATGACGAACAGCGCTCGTTGGCCTTCGCCAGGCTCGCCTTGCGCCAACCGAAATGGGTGATCATCGACGAAGCCATGGATGCGTTCGACGGGCCCTCCCTGCGGCGCGTGCTGTCGATGCTGGAGAAGCGTTTGCCCGGCGCCGCGATCCTCAACATCGGACGCGGCCTGCACAACAATCAGTTCTTTCCGCGCGCGTTGACGATCGTCAAGGATTCCGGCGCGCCGGCGTTGAAACCTGCTCGCATCAGGGCGGGTGCTATCGAACCGCCGCCAGCCGGCGCCCGCCGCAAGACATAGGCCGATATCCGGATTGCCGGCGCAAAGCTTTATTTTGCCGTGATCGCGAGGGAAGCTCTCCGGGAGAAACAACCCTGGCGACGGCCATGCTTGATGCTCTGCGCCTGCTTGCCTGTCTTGCCTGCGCCCAGGCCGCGCCCGCCGGCTCGCCGACGGATGCGCTGGCTGTGGACGTCGAGTTGGTGCTGGCGGTCGACATCTCGCTGTCGATGGACGAGAAGGAGTTCGCCCTGCAGCGCGCCGGTTATGTCGAAGCGCTGCGGCATCCCGACTTCATCCGGGCCGTCCGCGCCGGCGCCACGGGCCGCATCGCGCTCGCCTATTTCGAATGGGCCGGCACGGTGCGCGATGACGCGGTCATCGGCTGGCAGATCATCGACAGCGCCGAGAGCGCCAACAGCTTTGCCGACAAGGTCGCGGCCCGCCCGTTCCGGAGCTTCCGCGGCACCTCGATTTCCGGTGCGCTGGCCTTCGGCACCGAGCTTTTCGATCGCACTTCTTTCGAGGGCGAACGCAGCGTCATCGATATCTCCGGTGATGGTCCAAACAATATCGGGCCGCCGGTCACCGCGACGCGTGATGAGGCAATCGCCAAAGGCATCGTCGTCAACGGACTGCCGATCCTGATCAATCCGTCGCCCACCTTCAGCCATCTCGACCAGTATTATGCACAGTGCGTGACCGGTGGGCCCGGTTCCTTCGTGCTGCCGATCTATGCCGCCGCCGAGTTCTCGACAGCCATCCGGCGCAAGCTGATCCTCGAAGTGAGTGGCATTCAGGACAGGATCATTCCCGTCGACGCGGCTACGCCGATAGACTGTCTGCAAGGCGAGCGGGACAGGCGGTTCTTGTCGGATCCGTATTTTCCGGAACTCGACCGCTGAATCTTGCCGAATTTAGGCCGGCCGGGCGCCAAACTTGTCGCGGAACTCATTGTAGAGATCGCGGCGCCAGCGCCGGCCATGGACATAGCCGTGCATCAGCTCCGGCAGCGAGTAGCCGAGCGCTTTCGACTCGCGATTGGCCATGTAGCCCTTGAATGCCTCCGGTATCCGACCTCTGAGGATATCGGCGATGATCTGCCGCGAGATCATGTAGGGCGGAATGTGCGGGTAGGCGCGGGCAATGTGCGGGTGTTTGTCCATCAGATTCGCATAGGCCTCGACATAGCCGTCACGGCGGCCCGAAATCGAGTTTTCCGAATTGTATTTCGTCCAATCGATGTCCTCGGACAAGCGCGCGCCATGGCGGCGAGCAAGCCGCAGCAGCAATTCCCGGTCCTGCATCCGGGTGATGTCGCTGTCGTAGCCGCCAATGCCCAGCAGGGCCTCGCGGCGGGCGGTTATCGCGGAGCCGGCAATGAAGATCGTCTGCGCGACCAGCGTCCGCTCCAGCATCGTCGGGCTCACAAATGCATCGCGGTTGACGCAGTTGGTGGCGCGATTGCCCTTCAAGGAGACAAACGAGCTGATCAGCACCTGAAGTGCGGGATTGTCATCGAACCAGGCCAGGGTCCGTTCAAGCCGGTGCGGCAGGTAGACGTCGTCGGAATCAAGGAAGGTCACCACCGGCGCCCGTGCGCGCTCGATGCCGGCATTCCTGGCGGCGTTGGCGCCTCGCCATTTTGCGCCGACATAGATCAGCCGCGGATCCTGGATGCGCGCCAGCGCCGCCTCGGTTCCATCGGTCGAGCCATCGTCGACGACAATATGCTCGAACCTGGGCATGCCCTGGGACAGCACGCTTTCCACGGCGCGCAACACTGTTTCGCGCCGGTTGTGGGTCGGCGTTATGACCGTGATGAGAGGTGTGTCTTCGATGATCCCGGCCATGTCGTGTCAGCTGTTTCCTGCGCAGGACTGCGCGTCTATCCAGGATTTTTCGATTTTCAGAACGGTCGAATGGATCGGACTTTTCCTTTCCGGTCATCATCTTCGACGCGACGCTACAAAAAACAGCTGCCCATGTCACCCACCGTGCCGGTACTCAACCCGTGCGAGATAACGAATTCCGTCGTTAGCGTTCCAATTGCAACAGCATTACCGCGCAGAGCACTTGCGAATCACCATGGAAGCGACCCGCCGTGACAAGATAGCATGTATTCCATTACCTCAGACGTAATCGCTTCGCGCTCGACGTTTGGTCAGATTGCCCTTGCGAGGCCGGTAACTCGGCTTTGATGACAAGGAGTAAAGTCATGACCGCCTACGCCGTTGCCCACATGCGCCATGCCACGATGGGTCCGCAGATCGTCGAATATCTGCACAAGATCGATGCCACGCTGGAACCTTTCGGCGGCCGTTTTCTGATTCATGGCGGCGATGTGGAAGTGGTCGAGAACGACTGGCCGGGCCATCTGATCATCATCGAATTTCCCGACAGGCAGCATGCGCGCGGCTGGTACAATTCGCCAGCCTACCAGGCGATACTGGCGCTGCGCACGGATAATTCGGTGTCCGACGTGGTGTTCGCCGACGGCGTCGAACATCCGCACAAGGCAACGGATGTTCTGGAATAGCGGGCGGCTGCTACCGCTTCAGCAAGAACACGGCCTGCTGGCCGAAGAAATTCCAGAACCACCATGGCATCGACAGGCCGATCTTCTGGCCATTGGCGTCGAGCGCGGTCGCTTTTTCCACGGTCGCGCCAAGCTCGTCGCACAGATTGACGAAGTCGCGGATGGTGCAGAAGTGGATGTTGGGCGTGTCATACCAGGAATAGGGCAGGTCCTTGGTCACCGGCATGCGGCCCTGGATGAACAGCGACAGGCGCACCCGCCAATGGCCGAAATTGGGGAAGGAGACGATGGCGCGGTTGCCGATCCTGAGCAGTTCGTCGAGCACCAGCTTCGGGTTGCGGGTGGCCTGCAGCGTCTGCGACAGGACGACGAAGTCAAAACCCTTGTCGGGATAGAATTCGAGGTCCTTGTCGGCATCGCCCTGGATGACCGAGAGGCCGCGCGCCACGCATTCGTTGACGCCGCGCTGCGACAGCTCCAGTCCACGGCCGTCGACCTGCTTGGTGTCCTGCAGCAGCTCGAGCAGCGAGCCGTCGCCCGAGCCGACGTCGAGCACGCGGGACTGTGGCGGGATGAGGTTGGCGACGACCTCGAGGTCGACGCGCTGGTCGCGGTTGACACTCATGGCTTCGCCTCCTGCCTGGCGCATGATCCCGATCCGAAAAGTCTGCAACTTTTCGGGGTCATGCGCTGAGCCCTCTCGCTCGGGCGGCCGAGCCGATGAAGCCGTTGATGGCGGCAAACAGTTCCGGCTCATCGAGCAGGAAGGCATCGTGGCCACGGTCAGTCTCGATCTCGACGAAGGATACCGACGCGCCGGCCGCGTTGAGCGCATGCACGATCGAGCGGCTCTCCTCGGTCGGAAACAGCCAGTCCGAGGTGAAGGACACCAGGCAGAAGCGGGTTTTGGTGCCGGCGAAGGCGTCGGCCAACCGGCCGCCATGGTCGGCGGCGAGGTCGAAATAGTCCATCGCCCGCGTCATGTAGAGGTAGGAATTGGCGTCGAAGCGATCGACGAAGGTCATGCCCTGGTGGCGCAGATAGCTTTCGATCTGGAAGTCGGCATCGAAGCCGAAGGTCAGCGCTTCGCGATCCTGCAGATTGCGGCCGAATTTCCTGTGCAGGGCGGCTTCCGACAGATAGGTGATGTGGGCGGCCATGCGCGCCACCGCCAGGCCCTTTTCCGGGCGTTTGCCTTGCTCGAAATATTTGCCGCCATGCCAGTCCGGATCGGCCATGACAGCCTGCCGGCCGACCTCATGGAAGGCGATGTTTTGCGAGGAATGGCGCGCGCCGGTGGCGATCGGCAGCGCCGAGAAGACGCGCTCCGGATAACTCGACGCCCATTCCAGCACCTGCATGCCGCCCATCGAGCCGCCGAGCACGCAGAACAGTTTTTCGATGCCGAAATGGTCGATCAGCATCTGCTGTGCCCGCACCATGTCGCGGATGGTGATGATCGGCAGGTCGAGCCCATAAGGCTTGCCGGTGGCGGGGTTGGTCGAGGCCGGTCCGGTGGACCCAAGACAACCGCCGATGACATTGGAGCAGATGACGAAGAAGCGGTTGGTGTCGATGATCTTGCCGGGGCCGATCAGCACTTCCCACCAGCCCGGCTTGCCGGTCACCGGATTGGTGCTGGCGACGTGCTGGTCGCCGGTCAGCGCATGGCAGACGAGGATGGCGTTGGAGCGGGCGTCGTTCAGCGTGCCGTAGGTCTGGTAGGCGATCTGGAACGGCGACAGCAGCGTGCCGGCATCCAGCTTGAGCGGCTTGTCGGAGCCAAAACGCAAAACCGGGCTCGACGGCTGGTCGGCCTCGTTGTTGGTTTTGCGGGCGCGCAGAACGGCCATGACATCCATCTCACACTTTGAATCCACGGCACCGTGCTTTTCGAAAATCGATGCCGATGTCCGGCCGGCGCGGACAACAAAAAACCGGCATTGCAGTCGCAAAGCCGGTTACAGGATGCAAACGGCCCTTTAGCAAGTTGTTTAACGTGGCTGCAAGCCGACCGGCCAAATCACCACGGAAGTTCGCACCTCTTCTAGGACCGTGGCGCGCCGGCGTCAACGGCCCGCCTTGGTGCAGAGGCTGTCACCTCTCGACATTGCGGGCCACGGCTTGTATTTCCGCTGCGGCTTCCCTCAGGAAGCGTTCTCGACGGATTTTGCGATATGAACCAGACACCGGACAAGGCACGTCCAACCCCGCGCGCGGGCATCATGGACATCGACGCCTATGTGCCCGGCAAGAGCACGGCGCCTGCCGGCGTCGCCAAGGTCTACAAGCTGTCCTCGAACGAGAATCCGCTCGGTCCCTCGCCAAAGGCGATCGAAGCCGCGCGCGAGATTGCCGGCAAGCTCGACATCTATCCCGACGGCACCGCCAGGCGGTTGCGCGAAGCGATCGCCGAGGTGCATGGCCTCAACCCAGCCAACATCATCTGCTCCAACGGTTCCGACGAGATCCTCGGCCTGCTGGCGCAGACCTATCTGGCGCCCGGCGACGAGGCCGTCATCACCGAACACGCCTTCATGGTCTACAAGATCTACATCCAGTCGGCTGGCGCCGTTCCGGTGACGATCAAGGAAAGAGACGAGCGCGCCGATATCGACGCCATCCTGGCCGCCGTCACGCCGCGCACCAAGATCGTGTTCCTGGCCAATCCCAACAACCCGACCGGCACCTATGTGCCGTTCCAGGAGGTGCGCCGGCTGCATGCCGGCCTGCCCAGGCACGTGCTTCTGGTGCTCGACGCGGCCTATGCCGAATATGTCCGCCGCAACGACTATGAAGCCGGCATCGAACTGGTCGGCAGCGCCGAGAACGTGGTGATGACCCGCACCTTCTCCAAGATCGGCCTTGGCGGGGCGCGGATCGGCTGGATGTATGCGCCGATGCATATCGTCGACGCCATCAACCGCGTGCGGGGGCCCTTCAATGTCAATGCGACGGCGATCGAGGCCGGCATCGCCGCGATCCGCGACCGCGCCCATGTCGAGCGCAGCGTGGCGCATAACGAGACCTGGCTGACCTGGCTGAGCGAACAGATGATCGGGCTCGGGTTGCGGGTGACGCCCAGCGTCGGCAATTTCATCCTCATTCATTTTCCCGAGGACCAGAAACATTCCGCAGCGGCGGCGGACGACTATCTGACAGCGCGCGGCTATATATTGCGGCGCGTTTCCGGCTACGGCTTTCCCAACGCGCTGCGCATGACCGTCGGCACCGAAGAGGCCAATCGCGGCGTTGTCGCCGCTCTCACGACATTCCTGAAAAGCTAGAACACCATGACATCACCGATGTTTGAAAAGATCGCGCTGGTCGGCATCGGCCTGATCGGCTCGTCGCTGGCCCGCGTCATCCGCCGTGAGGGTCTGGCCCGTCACGTCGCCATCTCGACCCGCAGTGCCGCGACGCTGGCGCGGGCTGAGCAGCTTGGGCTGGGTGATTCCTACACCACGGATGCGAGAGAAGCGGTCCGCGATGCCGATCTGGTCATCGTCTCGGTGCCGGTCGGCTCATCCGGCGCGGTGGCCGAAGAAATCGCGCCGGCGCTGAAGAAGGGCGCGATCCTCACCGATGTCGGCTCGACCAAGGCCTCTGTCATCGCGCAGATGCAGCCTTATGTGCCAGCCGGCGTCCATTTCATTCCCGGCCACCCGCTGGCGGGTACGGAAAAATCCGGCCCGGATGCCGGTTTCGCCGACCTGTTCGACAATCGCTGGTGCATCTTCACGCCGTTGCCCGACACCGACCCGGACGCGCTGGAGAGGCTGTCGGAATTCTGGCGCCGCTGCGGCGCCAACATCGACACCATGGATCCCCAGCATCACGACATGACGCTGGCCATCGTCTCGCATTTGCCGCACATCATCGCCTACAACATCGTCGGCACCGCCGATGACCTGCAGTCGGTGACCAAATCCGAAGTGATCAAATATTCGGCTTCGGGCTTCCGCGACTTCACCCGCCTTGCCGCCTCCGACCCGACCATGTGGCGGGATGTATGCCTGCACAACAAGGATGCCATCCTCGAAATGCTGGCGCGGTTCTCGGAAGATCTGGCGTCGCTGCAACGCGCGATCCGCTGGGGTGACGGCGAAAAACTCTTCGATCTGTTCACCCGCACCCGCGCCGTGCGCCGCTCGATCATCGAGGCCGGCCAGGACATCGACGTGCCGGATTTTGGCCGCCAGGCGGTCGAACACCCTAAAGGGAGCTGACATTCAGATGAGGCCGGCCTGCAAATGGCTGATACCTGCGCTTCCGGTGCTCACGTACTTCAAGTACGCTCCGCTCCGGTTCTCGGTATCAGCCATTTTCGACTCGGCCTGACCTGAATCTCAGCTCCCTTATCCTTTTTGGGATGTCGGCCAGGTCGCGGCAACCATGGCCAAAGTCTCGCCGCGGTCCGGGGCACCGAGCCTGCCGCCGAAGCGCAGGCATTTGAGCGCGGCGGCCGCACTGGCAAAGCGCAAAGCCTGCTCGACCGGCATGGCTTCCGCCAGCCCGACGGCGAAGGCGCCGTGAAAGACATCGCCGGCGGCGAGCGTATCCACCGCCTTGATTCTCGGCGCCGCGACGTGGCGCACACAGCCTGCGGAACGGTCGTGCCACCAACTCCCCGCCGCGCCGCCGGTCACCGCGACAAAGGCGTCGGTGCGGCTGGCGAGATCGGCGCAAGCCGTTTCCGGATCGAGCGGCTGGCCGCAGACAATGCGCGCCGCTGGCTCCGAAGCGACGATGTGCGTGGCGAGCGGCAACAGACGTTCCAGGACCTCCAGCGGTGCGGTGTCGGCATCGAGGATCGCCGGACGGCCGCCGGCACGCGCGGCCTTCAGGGCAAGTGCCGCCGCACCCGGCCAGCGGACATCGACCAGCACGGCGTCGAATGCCATGAGGTCGGCGACCGGCAAGGCTTCGGGATCGGCCTGGGCAAGCCTGTCATAGAAAGGCACGATGATGCGCTCGCCATGCGCGTCGACCAGGATCGAGGCCAGCGCCGAGCGGGCGCCGCTGACGCGGCGCACAAAGGTGCAATCGACGCCTTCGGCCTCGATGCCGGCGATGAGCTGGTCGGCGACGGCATCGTCGCCGACACTCGCCCATAGCGATACCTCGGCGCCCAGGCGGTGGGCGGCACAGGCAGCGCTCGTGGCCATGCCCGAGGCGATCTGGACGCCGTCGGAGGCGATGAACTTGCCCTGATGCACGGGCAGTGTCTCGACACGCAGGATGGTGTCCAGGGTCAGGGCGCCAACATTCAGCAACCTCACGGGTCTTGCCATGGCAGCGCTATTCCACCGGCTTGATCTTGCCCAGCGGAATGAAGCCGAGCGAGGCCTTGCCCTTGACCACCTTGAGCGGCATCGACGGTTCGTTGCCGAGCACCGCCAGGGCAGCAAAGCCCTGCTCGATCTGGCTTTTCTGCTCGGGTATGGCGGCGCCCAGGATGGCCGCCACCGCCTTCGGGTCCTTCAGCCTGATCATCAGATCGGCGTTGACCAGGCCCTCGGCATCGACCGAGAGCGGTCCCGAAACAGTGATGCGCGCCGTCCCCGACGACAGGTCGAGGTTGCGGATTTCGATCGCCTGGCCGCGCAGGCTCTTCACCTGCGTGCCGATCAGCGCGACGCCGTTCCTCAGCGTGACGTCGCCGCTGGCGTCGAGCGCCGGCAGCACGCGCCCGCCAATCGCGTCAGGGTCGATCTCGAGATCGCCAAAACTGCCGACATAGTCGATATCGCCACCGTTCGGCTGCAACTGACCTGATGCCTTGCCGGCGCTGAACAGTTGCACCGGATCGGTGTCGTCGGCCGGATCGGTCTGGCCGGACAGGCCCTCCGCCTCCAGGGAAATCCTCTGCGGCAGCGGCCACCACAGTTTGACGTTGGCTTGCAGATTGTCCCAGTCGATCCACAGCGGCACCATGTCCGGAACGGAGGTCCTGAGCGGACCGCGCAGATTGGCAACCGGTGACAGAGGCTGGATGATCTGGGCGGCTGCGTTGAAGCTGCCGGCCGAAGCGGCGATGTTCCTGTCATCGTCCTCATAGGCCAGGTTGTCGCAGGAGACGGTAAAGCTCAGGGGATAGCCGCTGACCTGGAGGTTGGCGCAGCCGGCCTCGACGCCAGTCTTGTTGAGCGTGGCAACCGCCTTGTCGGCCTCGCTCCTCACCCGGTCAGCCAGATAGAACCAGCCGCCGCTGTAGATGGCGAACAGCACGAGGACGAACGCAGCAAGCCAAAACAGGCGGCGGCGGTTGTTGCTCGGCTGGCGTTCGTCACTTGACGTCATGCTTTGGCTCTCGTTAACGCATGGGTGTTGGACGGACAGTCGATTCCGCCAACAACAGGTAGACAGAGACGAATAGGTAGACAGAGACGGGCGGAAAAAACACCGATTCCCTGTGGTGCTGCCACTCTTTTGCAATCAGGCGCGGCGATATGGGCGATTTTTGGGTGTTTGGCTATGGTTCGCTGATCTGGCGGCCGGGTTTCGCGCATGTCGAGACCCAGCGCGCGCGCCTGCATGGCTACCGCCGCTCGCTCTGCGTCTATTCCTTCGTGCATCGCGGCACGCGTGAGCGACCCGGTCTGGTGCTCGGCCTCGACCGCGGCGGCTCCTGCATCGGTCTGGCGTTCCGCGTTCCCGGCGGCTTGCGCGACGAGGTCATCGCCTATCTGCGCGAGCGTGAACTGGTCACCAACGTCTATCTCGAGCGCATGCTCAAAATTCGCCTCGACGGCGGTGGCACGGTCGATGCGGTAGCCTACATCGTCGACCGCCAGCACGAGCAATATGCCGGTGCGCTCGACGCGGCGGATGCGGCGGCCGTGGTGCGCGGCGCGGTCGGCCAGTCCGGCAACAACGAGGACTATGTGCTCAGCACGCTGGAGCATCTCAAGGCGCTGGGCATCCGCGACCACTGGCTGGAGGATGTCGCCAGGCAGGTCGCGCCTTTGTGAAGCTGGCTCTGCGGAAAAAGGCGACCAGGCCTTTGACCTCGATCAGGCAAGACCTAGGTTAGGCTCAGAACCTCAGCCCGCAGGCGCCATTCGCCCGCCCCAATCATCCCGGAGATACGCCTTGCAGAAACGCCGTCTCGGTCGCACCGACCTGTCCATCGCGCCGCTGGTTCTGGGCGGCAATGTCTTCGGCTGGACCGCCGACGAGAAAACCTCGTTCGACCTGCTCGACCGCTTCGTCGGGGCCGGTCTCAACGCCATCGACACTGCGGACGCTTATTCGCGCTGGGTCTCCGGCCACAAGGGCGGTGAGTCGGAAACCATCATCGGCAAGTGGATGAAAGACCGTGGCAATCGCGACAAGGTCGTGGTGATCACCAAGGTCGGTTCGGATATGGGACAAGGGCACAAGGACCTGTCCGCCGCATACATCGAAAAGGCCGTCGACGCGTCGCTGAAGCGGCTGCAGACCGATGTCATCGACCTCTATCTGTCGCATTGGCCGGATCCGACGACACCCTATGAGGAAACCCTTGGCGCCTATGAGAAGCTGCTCGCCAAGGGCAAGATCCGCTATGCCGGCTGCTCGAACCTCGACGCCGGCCAGTTGCGTGCGGCACTCGATGTGGCGAGCCTGCGCAGCCTGCCGCGCTACGAGGTGCTGCAGCCGGAATACAATCTCTACGATCGCTCGTCCTTCGACGGGCCGCTGCGCGATCTTTGCGTGGCCGAGGACATCGGCGTCATCACCTATTTCAGCCTGGCCAAGGGTTTTCTCAGCGGCAAATACCGCAGCGAGGCCGATCTCGGTCAAAGCCCGCGTGGCGGCGGGGTGAAAGACTACCTCAATGCGCGCGGCATGCGCATCCTTGCAGCACTCGACGCGGTGTCGGCCAGGCATTCGGCCAAGCAGGCGGAGGTCGCGCTTGCCTGGGTTATCGCACGGCCAGGTGTCACCGCACCGATCGCCAGCGCCACCAAGCCCGAGCAGATGGACAGCCTGATCAAGGCGGCGTCGCTGAAGCTGAGCGCCACCGACATGGCCGAACTCGACAAAGCGAGCGGCTGAAGCCTTAGGCAGCCGCTGCATGCGGCGCATTGCAGATATTCAGCCAAGCGCCATCGGAGGCCGAGAATGCTTCGGCCATCTCGCCTGTTGCCGCGTTGCACGCGACTGCCCGATGCGACTGCGGCGCGGCAGATCAATCGTCTTTGAGCAGACTGCGTGTCAGATCCTCTTCGCTTGGCATACTCCCATGCAGGAGAATCGCTTGCAGTGCGTCTCGCAAAAGCAACCACGCTCGCGCCCAATGCTCCATGCTGACCGGTTTTTGCGAACCATGCGAAATCTTGCTGCGGTCACTGTAGCTCTTTTTCGCGGTCTCATAGGTAAGTGACCGGGGGTGAAGCGGGACGAGTAGTTCGGCCAGGAGCAACGATGTCCGAAACGTTATCTCGGTGCTGATCGAGGGAAAGAGGCCTTCGATGCCTTGCCATATATGCAGGATCGAGCTTCCCAGGTCTGGCATCAGTGGAGCCTTGACCAGAGCACGACGCGCGGCGCGGAGTACGGGCGTTTCTTTTTCAAGGGTGAGCCATTTTGCAAGGTCTCGCTCGGCACCATTGGCAACGCCCTCGCCCATGTCCCGGACAAATTGGCCAGGAGCGCCGACGATGCAGGCGAAAGACAGCTCGTGAGACCAGGTTTCAACGCGTGCCGTAGCGTGCGTAATTCCTTCTCGCATTCCCTCGTGCATCGTTGCTTGATGGCCAGATGATCTCGCATTGATGCCGGCATACGCGTTGAGTGAAGTGTTGCACCCGAAGGGCGCGACGGTGGGGCAAGTGCCTCGAAGGTACAGCATCGCGCGATATGCATCGATGCGATCGGCAGCCTCAGGGAAATCCGCTGCGGCCGTTTCAAATTCCAGGTTTACGCTTTGAAGATAGACTTTCATCAGCTCGGGCGGCACCCGGATCGGATGACGTTCGGCAAGCAAGGAATACAGATCGAAGATAGGCACTTCCCACTTGCGCCGGTGTATCAACACCAGGTCGTTACCGCACACGTCGCCCTCGAAAGTGGGAAGCAACCAGGTTATTGGAAAAAAGAAGT
Organism: Mesorhizobium norvegicum; assembly: GCF_004919685.1. GTDB lineage: Bacteria > Pseudomonadota > Alphaproteobacteria > Rhizobiales > Rhizobiaceae > Mesorhizobium > Mesorhizobium norvegicum. The sequence continues at coordinate 80,887 of NZ_SMYZ01000003.1, forward strand.
TCGGCATGGCCGAAGTTATAAGCGAGCGCGCTTTTCACCGCATCTTCTAAAAATTCAACATCCAGAGTGGCAGCCGCTAGTAGCGAGTTGGTACGATCGGCGCGTCCTGGCACAGTGGACGCGCCGATTATGAGCGCTTCAATACTCGATCTTCAAATCGAGCTTCACGGCCTCCGCCTGCACCCCTGCGAGCTGGGCCACGCGGTCTCTTGCCCATGCCATTACTTCGGCGATCGTAGACAAGCCGGGCTCAACCGTCTCGGGCGCGTGCTCGGGCTCTTCGCTGCCCGCCTCTCCGTGAGGATTGTCGGCGAGCAGATCGGAAATCGAATAGACCGCGACACGCTTGTAGTGATCGAGAATGCCCGTCCCGACACTGGCGGCAATGCCACGATTGTCTCGGTCGAGCCCTACCCACATGCCGAAATTATCCTTGATCGTCTGCCCTTCCTTGGAGCGGGCGGCATAGTGGGCGTTGAAACGCTTGCGCACGTCGTGGGCCGGAAAAATGTAAACCTCGACGTTTTCCGGGTCGTCCTTCGAGTCTACCGTCGCAACGATGACGGTCTCGACATCGTCGAGCGTCTTCCACTTCGCGCCGCCTTGGAGCGGCGGGAAGGCGATGTAACGATCGCGCGTGGTTCGGATAGCTGCCATTTCAGTCTTGCCGCCCTTAGTGATGTTCCAAATGTTCGAGAGGCCCCGGCCAGGAACACGAGTCATTGAGTAGCCCTGCGCCTCGGCGGCCTTCTTTGCCGCGTCTACCATCAGATGCCACCGAGCCGATTCAGAAAGCACGCTCAATAAATTAGACATTGTAGTCAGCCTTCGATTTACGGTGTGCTCGTTATGAGCTACCGACTGAAACGTATATACGTTCTGCTGAAATCGTTGTCAAACTGTTTGATACCGTTTGACAACCAAATAGCTAACTTCATTGCTCAGGTCGAAAATCGAACGGCTTCTGTGCATGTTGCAAAAGTCTTGCCAAACCGAGTCTCAGCCCCATCGTAAACTTGCTTGCTAAGGGTGTCCGGCTGCACGCACGAACGTCCAAGACGACCCTCTTGTCTTGCCATAGCCTCCGTCGCACGGGGCATGGCAGAGGGCGAGATGACTGAGCCGCTTCTTTCGCAACCGGACCTTTGGCGTCAGATGCTCGCTCTGGTGCTTGCCTCTGCCGTCGTCATGGGCAGCCCGGGGCCGGCAACGATTAGCGTCACTGCCGTCGGTGCGGCCTTCGGCTTGCGCCACTCGCTGGGCTATGCCTGGGGGATCATCCTGGGCACGATCGCCGTGCTTTTGGTCGTCGCGATGGGGGTCATGGCGGTGCTCATGTCGATGCCGAAGCTGGCGCCGTTGCTGGCTGTCGCTTCCGCGGCCTACATCCTCTATCTCGCCTTCAAGATCGCCACGGCCCCGCCCTTGGCGGAGCGCGCCGCCGAGGCTTCGCGCCCAACATGGCTGGCTGGGTTTCTTCTCGCGGTCGCCAACCCAAAGGCCTATGTGGCGATCGCCGCCGTGTTTGCCGGTGCTTCGTCGAAACAGGGCGCCGCTGAGCTTGGTCTTTGGCCGAAGCTGGCGGTTCTCGCCCTGATGATCGTTGCCATCCACGCTCTGTGGCTTGTCGCGGGGGCAGCGTTCGCGCGCTTCCTGCGCCGGCCGGCGGCCTCGCGGATCATCAATCTGGTCTTTGCCGCAACGCTGGTGGTAACCACCGCGCTGGCCGTGTTCGGCTGAGACCTGCCGGCCGGAGACTTCCGGTTCAGACTTTGGTTCTTGCAGCCGCGTCCAACTCTTGCAGCCTTTTCACCGCTGTCGGCGGCAAGGCAGGTGGGTTCGGGCCGCGCGCCGCATCAATCAGGAACTGGTCGCAGGCAGCCTCGGTCTCGCCGATCAGCCGGGCCATGAATTCGTCCTTGCTCAGTCCCGGTGGAATCGGCGGCAGGAACCGCGCTTTGATCGTGCCGGGATAGCGCAGGAATTTCCGCCGCGGCCAATAGAGGCCGGCGACATGGGCAACCGGCACCACCGGAATGCCAAGCTGCGTATAGATTTCGACGATGCCGTATTTGTAGGCCGGCTCGTCGCCCGGCGCGCGTCTTGTACCTTCGGGGTAGATGATGAGCTGGCGGGGATTGCGGGCCATCTCCTCCTTGGTCGCGGCGACCACGGCCTTCAGCGCCTTCGAACGGCTGCCGCGATGAACCGGGATCATGCGCATCTTCATGATGTACCAGCCGAAGAACGGGATCCAGGTCAGCTCGCGCTTCAGGATGTAGAGCGGGTCCTGGAGGAAGGGGAAGAAGGCGATCGCATCCCAGAACGACTGGTGCTTGGGCGCCAGGATGAAGGAGCCTTCGGGCAGGTTTTCCTGGCCGGTGATGTCGTTCTTCGTTCCGGCGATCTTGTCATAGAGCCACATCGAGGTGCGCGACCAGAATTTCGGCACGAACCAGGCGCGGTGACGAGGCGACAGGAAATAATAGGGAGTCCAGAGGATCATCTGGACGATCAGGTTGACGTAGAAGACGAAATTGAACGTCAGCGATCTGAAATAGAGCATTGGGGGGAGGCCCGGTGAGGAGGTGAGCGTTGGTTACACCAAGCGCGGGTAAAAAGGAAATGGCCGCAGGTCGCTCCGATCGGCGAAGACGAGCGATCCGTCGATCTGTCGATCGGTCCCGGTTCCGCTACATCAGTCGCGCCAATCGCTCCTTCAGGCGCGGGGCGGCAAAATCGAGGAATGCGCGCAGCTTGACCGGCAGCAGGCCATGGCCCGCATGCACCAGGCTTACCGGCCATGGCGCCGGCTCGAACTCCTGCAGCAGGACGCGCAGCGTGCCGAACCGCTGCGCGGCTTCGATCTGGTAGGAAAGCACCCGTGTCAGCCCGACGCCGGCAATCGCCGCATCGATGGCCGCTTCGGCGGTGTTGACCTGAAGCCGTGAGCGAACCTGAATCGGGATTTCGGCCTTGCCCCTGGTGAAGCTCCAGGTGGCGGCGGAAGCAAGCCTCTCGAAGGTGATGCAGCTGTGTGTTTCGAGATCTTCCGGGGTCGTCGGCGTGCCGTGTTCGGCCAGATAGGCGGGGCTGGCGCACACGACGCGGCGGATCGCGCCGACGCCAATGGCGACCAGGCTCGAATCGGGCAACTGGCCTATGCGGATGGCGAGGTCGAAATGGTCCTCGACCAGCTGGGTTATGCGGTCGGCCAATGTCAGGCGGATGTCCACGTCGGGATAGGCGGCGAGAAAGCCGGTGACCACCGGCAGCACGTGCAGGCGGCCAAAGACGACCGGCGCGGTGATGGCCAGTTCGCCGGTCGGAGCACAGTATTCGCCGGCTGCCGTGCGTTCGGCCTCACCGACATCGTCGAGGATGCGGCGGCAGGCGGCAAGATAGGCCTGGCCGGCATCGGTCGGCGTCAGCCGGCGCGTCGAGCGATTCAGGAGGCGTGTGTTCAGATGGCGCTCGAGATCGGAAATCTTGCGGCTGACCGTCGCCAGCGGAATGCCGAAACGGCGGCTGGCCGCCGAAAGGCTGCCGGCCTCCACCGCGGCGACAAAGAGCGACATGGCTTCGAGACGATCCATAGCTTCTTCCGAAAAATGGAAGGATAGGTTACGAATATGCCATCTGCATTTGAATGATGGAAGGCTCTATATTCGATGCGTCGGCCTGCCTGCACGGGCCGATGCGTCTGCGCATCGCCAGCATCAACGACCTGCCGATCGGCGAGGCTGATCGCAAGTATAATTGGCCGGTCGGCCGGCGGCCGGACGATCACCCAACATTGTAGGAACTGGGGCTTTAGAGCAATTCCCGTTCCGGGCAAGGAGGTTTTGATGAACGCGCATGCTTTCACCAGCGACGTCGCCTTTACACCGACGGTCAAGGCGATCCAGGCCCGCAAGGGCTCGCGGCAATCCTATGCCCGCGTCGAGGAGCGTGGCGGCTGGCAGGCCGTCATCACCCCTGACCTTGCCGCCTTCATCGAGATGCAGACCAGCGTCTTCCTGTCGACGGCCAATGGCGATGGCCAGCCCTACATCCAGCATCGCGGCGGGCCGGCCGGCTTCCTCAAGGTGCTGGATGAACACACGATCGGCTTCGCGGATTTTTCCGGCAACCGGCAGTTCATCACGCAGGGTAACCTAGCCGACAATCCGCAGGCCTTCCTGTTCCTCATCGACTATATGCATCGCCAGCGCATCAAGCTCTGGGGCACCGCGCGCGTCGTCGAGAACGATGCCGAGCTGATGGCGAAGCTGATGCCGCAGGACTACAAGGCGCGCCCCGAGCAGGTCATCCTGTTCACGGTCTCGGCTTGGGATGCCAATTGCCCGCAGCATATCCCGCAACGGTTCGAGGCGGCCGACGTGGCGGCTGCTCTCAGTGAGCGCGACAGGCGGATCGAGCGCCTTGAACAGGAGATCGCACGGCTCAAGGGGAACTCAGGCGCTGCCGCCGGGGCGGGCGCGGCCGCCGAGGAATAATGGTTCAGCCGCCGGCTGCGGTTTCGGCCAGCGCGATGCCGTCGGGCGTCGGCTTGACCGGCACGATGCCACGCGCCAGCGCCAGCAAATATTTGTTGTATTCGGTGAACAGCACGCGCAATGCCCGCGGCTTGGTCAGCCAGCCGCCATTGTCGAGGTTGGAATTGACCACCGGATAGGGCTCAAGCTTGGCGCCATGCAGCAGCCGGCCCATCTCCAGCAGGCTGCGCGGCATATGGTAATTGTTGGTGACGAGAATGACCGTGCCATAGGCGTGGCTCTCCACCCATTTGGCGCTTTCCTCGGCATTGCCGATCGTGTCGAGCGCGGCGCGGTCGATGTCGACGCAGCAGGAGAACAGCCTGATGTCACCACCGGTCGCCGCCTGCAGCTGGCGACGGCTGGCGGAAGGATGCACACCGCTGATCAGCAGCCGCTCGCCCTTGCCGGACGCCAGCAGATCCATCGCGGCGTCGAGGCGGGACTGGCCGCCGGTCAGCACGATGATCGCGTCAGCCTTGGCCGGATTGGCGGGCGTCGTCAGATGGCTGACCTTGTTGGCGAACCAGCCGAAGCCGCCGGCAAACAAAGTTGCGAGGATGAGTACAGAGAGAGCGGACAGGCGCAACGCAGCCCTTAGACGGCTCACCGTGCGGCGGTCATGCGAACGGGCCACCACCACTGGCATCTGCCCAGCCGTCCCGGTCGAATCCCGCGCGTCCATCGCCATATGGTTAACCCTGAAATGCGGCCTTGGGTAGGTAAAAGACGCACTTTGCGTTACGTGAATTCTCCATCCGTGATCACCCTGCATCCGGTTGGCGGACATCGATGTCGCTGAGATAGGCAACGACGGTGGCGTGGGACGTCGCAGCCGTAAGCCCGCCGATCACCAGCACCATCAAGACGACACCGAGATAGCCCGCCGACCCTATGGCGAAATTGCCGAACAGGGCGGTCGCCTGGTCGGCCTGTGGCGTCGCCATGTTGCGCGACGACCACCAGGAAAAAACGATGAAGACGAGCACCGCCGCCGCCCCGCCGGCCGCCGCTCCCTTCATGCCGGTGACCAGGAAATGCCGGCGGAATTCGCGTGCGATGAATTGTGCCTCGGCGCCGACGAAATGCAGCACCTCGATGATGTGGCCGTTGCCGGCCATGGCGCCGCGCGTCGCGAACACCACCGTCAGCACCGTCGCCGACAGCATCAGCGCCAGCACGGCGATGCCGATGGTCACCGTGGTGCGGGCCATGGCGACCAGCCGGTCGACCCAGGTGCGGTGATCGTCGAGCGATGCGCTCGGCAGTTTCGGTGTGATCGCGGCGCGCATGGCGGCGAAATCGGGGGGGCTGCTCTCGTCGATGGTGACGATGATCAGGCGCGGCACCGGCAGCTCGTCGATGTTGAGGCCTGAACCCAGCCATGGCTCCAACAGCCTTGCGGTCGCCTCGCGATCGATGATCTTGGTTGCTTTGACGCCGGGAAACTCGCCGGCAATCTGCGAGGCCTGGGCAAGGGCTGCCTCCATGTCGAGGCTTTCGACCGGCTTGACCTGGATCGTCGCCTCGCGCGAGATCTGGTTCTCCCAGACGGACGCGGTGTCGCGCACCAGCGTCACCGCGCCGAAGGTCAGGCAGGACAGGAAGGTCATGATGGCGATGACCAGCACCAGCGCCCGGCCAGCGATGTTCTGCGCCGGCACGATCGGCGCCATCCTGCGCTGGGCGCGCGGCTTTGCCTCGGTCGCCTCGGCGTCCTGCTCTCTTTCCAAAAGATGTTCGGCGGACAGTTCAGTCATAGATGTCCAGCCTTCCGCCGGCCAGGATCATGCGGCGCGCGTCGACCTGTTCCATCAGGCCGAGGTCGTGGGTGGCGATCACCACGGCTGTGCCCAGACGGTTGAGCTCGATGAACAGCCGCAACAGGCGTCGCGCCAGCGGCGGATCGACATTGCCGGTCGGCTCGTCGGCCAGCAGGATTTCCGGCTGCTCGATCAGCGCACGCGCGATCGCCGCGCGCTGCTTCTCGCCGCCGGACAGCACCGGCGGCAGCACATGCATGCGCTCGCCCAGCCCGACCCACTTCAACAGCTCGGTGACATCGGTGCGGTAGCTCGCCTCCTCGCGCCCGCGCACGCGCAGCGGCAGCGCGACGTTCTCGTAGGTGGTCATGTGGTCGAGCAGGCGAAAATCCTGGAACACCACGCCGATGCGGCGGCGCAGATGCGGCAGTTCGGTGCGCGAGATGCGCGAACGGTCCTTGCCGAAGATGGTGATCAGCCCGCGCGTCGGCTTCAGCGACATGAACAGCAGGCGCAGCAAGGTCGTCTTGCCGGCGCCCGAAGGCCCGCTGAGGAACTGGAAGGAGCGCTCCGGAATGTGCAGGGAGATGTCGCGGAGGATTTCCGGACCCATGCCATAGCGGAGGCCGACATTTTCGAAACGAATCAATTTCGGCGACCTGAAATTCGGCACGGCGGCGAGCCGGCCTGTTCTGGGTAAAGACCATCGGCCGGCATGGTTAACCGGCGGTTAATTCCTGGGCTCTTTCGGCTCGTCACGAGGGCTCCGGTGGGGAAGCGTTAACCATTTGTGTTTACGCAAAAGAAACGAAAAGCGAACACGTGCTGCAATGCTGGGGCCATGATGGCTGACGATCGAACCGCGCGCCCGGTTTCCGGCGAAATCATGACCGATCCGGCGGCAATTGCCGCTACGGACCGGTTCATGCGTGATTCGGCTGCCGACATCGTCGATGCCGACTACATGGTGATGCCGCGTCTTGTCCCTGCCGTGGAAAGCGTTTCGCCGTTGCCGCGTGCGATCGTGACACCGCCCATCGAAGGCATGGACATGCTGCGCAAGCCCGAGGCCCCAGCGGAACGGCCGCCAGCCTCGCGCGGCGGGCCGATCTTCTGGATCGCCGGCATTGGCGCCGCGTTGGCAGCCTTCTGGGTTTCCGGCGGGCACGCGCTGGTGCGCCAGGCGCCGTTCCTGTCCGGCGCGCAGCCGTCGGCGCTCAGCATTTCAGGTGTCACATCGCGCGTCGACGCTTCCGGGCCGAACCCCGCGCTGTTCGTCGATGGCGAGGCCGCCAATGATGGCGCGAAACCGGTGCAGCTGCCGCCGCTCGAAATCCGGGTGACCGGCAATGATGGGCGCACAACCCGCTATACGTTGGGGACATCCGGCCGCGCGCTGGCGTCGGGCGAAAGATTCGGCTTTGCCAGCCGGCTCGACGTGCCTAAGAACGGCGTAAGGACCGTTTTGGTCACTTTCGCCCAATAGGCGATCACCGGGGAAAGACCATCAATGCCCATCGTACGCGGCAAGGACATCGAAGTCCTGTTTTCGGCATCGGCGATCGCGCGGCGCAATCTCGAGCTCGCCAAGGAGATTGCCGGCCACGACTATCACGATCTGCTGGTGATCTCGGTGCTGAAGGGCTCGTTCATCTTCGCCGCCGATCTGATCCGCGCCATGCACGATGTCGGCCTGTCGCCCGAGGTCGAGTTCATCTTCATCTCCAGCTACGGCGCCGGCACCACCAGCGGCGAGGTGAGGGTGCTGCGCGACATCGACAATGAGGTCGCCGGCCGCGACGTGCTGTTGATCGACGACATTCTCGAATCGGGCAAGACGCTGAGTTTCACCCGCGATCTGATGTTGTCGCGGGGCGCCAAGAGCTGTTCCATCGCCGTGCTGCTCGACAAGCGCATGCGCCGCCAGACCGCGCTCAATGCCGACTATGTCGGCTTCGACTGCCCCGACTATTTCGTCGTCGGCTACGGCATGGACGTTGCCCACGCCTTTCGCGAGCTACCCTTCGTCGGCATCGTCAAGGGTGATGTCTAAGCGACTTTCAAAAAGGCCTGCCGACCCTTCGCGCCTTCAGGAAAAGTCAACTTTTCAGCGCCAAATATGCCGGCCATGGCAAAGCTTCTGATCGTCGAGGACGATGAGTCCGTCCGCACCCTGGCCGCCCGCGCGCTTGAGCGTGCCGGGCACACAATCGATATCGCGGCGGACGGCGCGCAAGGGCTTTCGCTGATCCAGGCCGCGCGTGGCGGCTACGATCTTGTCGTCTCCGACATCCGCATGCCGGAGATGGACGGCATCGAGATGGCGATCGCGGCGGCAGCGCTCTTCCCGGCGTTGAAGATCATGCTGATGACCGGCTATGCCGACCAGCGCGAGCGCGCCGAGGAGTTGAACGGCATCATCCTCGATGTCGTGCAGAAGCCTTTTACACTGGCCGAAATCCGCTCGCGCGTCGAACGGGCACTGATCTGCTTCGCTTGATCAGGCTGGATCGGCAGCGGTGAGCACGGGTGGAGTGCTCTTGCGCCGTTCGGTGTTGAGCGCCAGCAGGCCGGCGCCGATGATCAAGGCAGCACCGATCGCGGTCGTCGACCGCGGCACCTCGGCGAAGAACAGGAAGCCCCACAGCGGCGACCACAGGATGCCGGTATATTCGAAGGTGGCAACGCGGTTGGCCGGCGCCATCCGGTAGGCCTGGGACAGAAGGATCATGCCGGCCGAAGCGACGAAACCGCAGGCCGCCATCTTGAGAAAATCCGGCAGCGTCGGCCACAGCCAGGGCCGCACCAGGAATTCCAGGCTCGGGTGGACGGCGTGGGTTATGCCGGCAAGGTGAAACGCGCCGGCCACCACGGCGGCGCCAATCAGATAGGCGCCGTTCTGATAGAAGGCCATGACGGTGGACGATTCGGTGTCGCCGATCTTGCGGGCCATCAGCTGCGAGAAACCATAGAGCGCCGCCGAGCCCAGCGACAGCAGCGCCGCCCAGTCGAACAGCCCGACGCCCGGGCGCAGCATCACGAGGACGCCGAACAGCCCGATCAGCACGGTCGCCAGCGTCCGCCAGGAGACGCGTTCGCCAAGATACGGCCCGGCCAGCGCCATGATGAACAGCGGCGCCATGAAATAGAGCGCCACCGCATCGGCCAGCGGCAAAGCGGCGATGGCCAGATAGTACACCGTATAGGAGGTGAACTGGATGAAGGCGCGCACCGTCAGCATGCCGAATCGCTTCGACAGGATCGCCCGCAAGCCGACATCGGCATGGACCAGAAAGATCAGGATCGGTAGAGCGACGATCGAGCGGATCGCCATCACCTCGGTCACCGGATAACCGCTCGACACGGCTTTGACGAGCGGATCCTGCAGCGAGAAGACCAGCACGCCCAGACACAGGCTCAGGATGCCGCGCACCATCCGGTTCTGCATGAGGATTCCAGGCTCCAGTACCGCGCCCCGCAAGCACGCTTGCTGCAAGTGAAAAAAGAACCCGCCACCGTTTCGGGCAGCGGGCACGAGTGAGGACTCTTGATTGGTCCGCGGCTGATTTCGCAGCCGCATATCCAATGGGTAAGGCCACTATCATCCTGCGTTTGACATGTTGCAAACGAATTGGAATGATGCCAGCAATCAAATTTCCTTATGGCGGATTTCATGCGACCGACCCTCGACAGCGACCTCCTGCGCACCTTCGTGGCGATTGCCGACACCGGCAATTTCACCAAGGCGGCGGAGCAGGCCGGTCGCACCCAGTCGGCGGTGTCGATGCAGATGAAGAAGCTCGAAGAGCTGATCGGCGACAGCCTGTTCGAGCGCGGTTCGCGCGGCGTCGCGCTGACGCGGCGCGGCGGCGAACTCATCGTCAACGCCCGCCGCATCGTCTCGCTGCTCGACGAGACGTCGGCGTCGATGGCGGCAGCGCCGCTCGGCGGGCCGGTGCGCATCGGCATTCCCGAGGAGTATGGCCACGCCATCCTGTCGCGCGCGCTCGGCGCTTTTTCGAAGCGCCACAGGCAGGTCGAGGTCACCGTGCGTTATGCGCATTCGGGGGCACAGATAGCCGCGCTTGCCGCCGGCGAACTTGATCTGTGCGTGGTGTTCGAATGGCAGGATCCTGCCGGCGGCGAAGTGCTGATGCACGACCCGACCGTGTGGGTGACGTCGACCCTGCACCACATGCATGAGGAACAGCCGGTGCCGATCGCACTCTACAACCGGGCCGGCTGGTGCAAGGACTTTGCCATCAAATCGCTGGAGCAACGCAATCTTGCCTATCGTGTTGCCTATACCAGCGACACCACCGGCGGCCTCAAGCTCGCCGTCACCTCCGGACTGGCGATCGCGCCGATTTCGCGCAGCAACATTCCCAACGGCTGCCGCGAACTGACGGCCGCGGACGGGTTCGGCGCCATCGATGCCTCGAATGTGGTGATGCACCGCAACCCGAATGCCTCCGGCGAGGCGATCGACGGCATGCAGGAGGCAATCCGCGATGCATTCGTCAACAGGCTGAATCAGCCGGCGGCATCCTCGTAGAAATGCAGGCGGTTGCCGAATGGGTCGGCGACCGATACCTCGCGGGTCTTCCACGGCGTCTCTTCCAGGCCCGGCCTGGCGAAGCGGTATTTCTTGCCGATCAGTTCGCCATGCAGTGCGGCGATGTCCTCGACCTTGATGCGCACGGCAATGCCAGGCGCGCCATCGCCGTGATGTTCGCTCAGATGCAGGACGCAGGCGTCGCGGCCGACCGCCATGTAGAGCGGCGCGTTGTCGTCGAAGCGATGCTCCCACTGCACCTCGAAGCCGAGGAAGCCGACATAGAATTCACGCGCCTTGGCAATGTCGAAGATGCGCAGGATGGGCGTGACGGCGCCAAGTTTGGGCATAGTGGTGCAACCGTTCGAGAGCGTTTTCGGGCGGGGTGGAGGCGGCAATCCCTATTTCAGCTCGAGCAGCCGTTCCAGGTAGCTGCGTTCGATGTCGGGGCTGAGCGCATTGCCGAGCCGTTTACGGATCGCTTCCAGAATCTGACGGGCGCGCTGCACGTCGATCTCGTCGGGCACCTTCACCGAATCGCCGAAATCGGGACCCTGGCTGGCGCGCGGCCGGCCGAGCGGATCACGATCGGCGTTCTGCTGGCGGCCGCCTTCCTCGCTGCCGCCCTGGTCGCCTTGCATGGCCTGCATCTGCTTCATCATGTCCTTGGCGCCCTTGCGCAGCGCTTCCAGCGCCCGGCCCTGATGGCCAACGGCCTCGTCGCCTTCGCCCTCGCCGAGCGCCTGTTCGGCATTGCCCATGGACTTGCCGGCCTCGCCAAATCCTTCATTGGGCTCCATGCCCATGCCTTCGAGGCCCTTCTTCAGCTGCTCGAGGTCGCTTTTCAGCTGGCCCTGGCCCTGCTGCAACTGCTTCAGCGCGTCGGCGAATTCCTGGGGCGTCATCGGCTTTTGCCGGGCGAGCGGGTCGCGGTCCTCGCCGACACCCGGCTTGTCCTCATCCTGGCTGTTGCCTTCGCCGAGCTGCTCGTCGCGGTTCTGTCCGCGCTGGCGCTCGCCGCGCTGCATCTGGTCCATGCGGAAGGTGTCGTTCATCATCTCCTGCTGGCGCCGCAGGATCTCGCCGAGCTTGTCCATCTGCTGGCGCATCTCGCTGTCCTGCTGACCGCCTTGCTGCTGACGGCCGGCCTGCAGATTGTTCATCATGTCCTGCAATTGCGACAGCAATTGCTGGGCCTTGTCGCGGTCGCCCGACTTCGCCAGATTCTCGATCTGGTCCATCATGCGGTCGATGTCGCTCTGGCGCAGCTCCTGGCCGTTCTGCTGCATCTGCGGAGCGTTGGGATTCTGCTTGGCGCGCTCCGCGAATTCCTGCAGGAACTGGTTCATCGCCTCGCGCAGTTCCTTCATCGCCTTTTCGATTTCAGCGTCGCTGGCGCCATTCTTGATGGCGTCCTGCAGCGCCTGCTGCGCCTGGCGCAGCCGCTTTTCCGCGGCCGAGAGATTGCCTTCCTCGATGCCGAGCGCGATTTCCCAGAGATAGGAGACCTCGCTGCGCAATTGATCGTCGCTGTCGGCCATCTTCAGCCGGCTGCGGGCGCTCATGATGGCGAGGTAGTGGGACATGTTGTCGAACGTGTCTTCCGGCCGCAGCGTGATGGCGTCCATCAGGTCGAGCACGCGCGGCTTGGCGTTGGCATCGAGCGCCAGCAGGCGGCGCTGCTCGATCACCGCGCGCGCCAGCGGATTGGCGAATGGCCGCTCCGGCATCAGCAGCGTCTTGGTCTCGCTTGATGCGGTGTGCCCGGCATCGTCGGTGGCAACCAGCGTCAGCTTGATGCTGTTGCCGGCCCAGACATGCTCGGTCAGATCCTTCGAGGTCCTGGCGGCGTTCGACTTGCCACCACGACGCGGCAGCGTCAGCGGCATTTCAGGCGGACCATAGAGCGGATGTGCATTGGGCGCCCGCGGATCGGCAAGCGCGAACACCGCCTTGGCGGTGGCGGCACCGTAGTCGTCGTCGATCTGGTAGTTGAGTTCGAAAGCGCCGTTGGCGGCGCGCTTCGGCTCGCCGACGAAGCGGATCTGCGGCGGCTTGTCCGCTATGACCGCGAAGGCCCAACGGCCGAGCTGGTCCTCGCCCGATGTCAGCGTCAGCGTGCCGTCGCTGGTCAGCTTGCCGGTGAATTGGCGAACTTTGGACGGCGTCGTCGGGCTTGCCGCCGGCTTCGCCGTGGCGGCGGCCTGCGGGCCGGCCGGGTCGATGGCGCGGGAATTGCCATTCTTGTCGGCATAGCCGAGCGTTTCCTCGCCTGAGCCGCCGGTCACGCGCAGCGAGACGTCGCTGCCTTCGGGAACGGTGAAGGTCGGCGTCGCCTGGTTGGCGTCGGCGGTCAGGAAGATCGGCGGCTTGCCGGTGTAGGCCGGCGGCGTCACCCAGGCGTCGATGCGCGGCGGCACGGCATCATGCGCGCCATGGGCATTGAAGCCGTCGCTGATCCTGCCGCCCGTCGGCCCGAAGGAGAAGGCGAAGGCGGTAACGAGCAAAAGTGCCGCCACCGCACGCAGCCCCCAGGGGTCGCGTTCCGGCACGCGCGTGCGCGGCAGGTCGGCACCAAGGCTGTCGAGCTTTCCGGCCATGCGCTTCTGGTGTTCGCGCCACAGTGCCTGCGAGAAGCTGCTTTCCCGGCCGCTTGGCCGGTCGGTCTGCACCAGCACCGGGCTGTGCAGCAGTTGGTTGGCTGCCTCGATGCGGCGGTCGACTTCGGTAGCGCCCGGCAGGCGGAAGAAGCGCAGCGGGTAGAGCGCGGCCAGCGCCGCGATGGCGAATGCGGCGACGAGGCCGATGCGCGCCATGTCCGGCAGCCGGGAGAAGAGGCCGAGCCAAGAGACGGTGAGGAACAGGCTGGCGACGATGACGAGCGGAAGCAGCAGTGGCCAGCCACGCTCGACCATCATCGAGACCCGCGTCGCCAGCCGGCTCAAGGCAAGGCGCCCGGCCAGGCCGCGATCGCTGCTGAAGGTGGGTCGTTCCGTCATCGGCCCTTCCATGGGTTGGGCAAAATAGCCCAAGCCTCACGACTCGAAGAATACCAGCAAACACGGCAAAGGCGAGGCCGTTTGGAAAAACGTGAAGCCGGCCCGAATGGTTTCAGGTCAGAACGTGGCGGGGTTGGCATTGGCGCCGCAGACCAGCACGGCGACACGTTCGCCCGGCGCCGGCGCATAACGGCCGGACAGGACTGCGGCAAAGGCGGCGGCGCCGCCCGGCTCGGAGATGATGCGGACCCGGTTCCACAGCGCCTTCTGCGCGGCGATGATGTCGTCGTCGCTGACCAGGATCGAGCGTTCGACAAAGGCCTCGGCGATCGGGAACATCATTTCGCCGACGCGCTTTGGCGCCAGCGAATCGGCGGCGATGCCCTCGGCCGGCGCGTCGACGGGCTGTCCGGCCTCGAAGGCACGGTAAAGCGTCGGTGCCCCTTCCGGCTCGACGGCGATGATGCGGATGCGGCCGGCAAACCAGGCAGCGATGCCGCCGATCAGGCCGCCGCCGCCGACAGCGACCAGCAGCGTGTCGATCTCAGGCAAGTCGCTCTCGATTTCCAGCCCGAGCGTGCCCTGGCCGACCAGCGTTTCCTCCTGGTTGAAGGCATGGATCTGCAAGGCGCCGGTCTCTTCGGCGAAACGCTCGCTGGCGGCCAGCGCCTCGGCATAGCGGGCGCCGCCAACGATCAGCTCGGCGCCGTAGCTGCGGATCCGCTCCAGCTTGGCCGGCGGACTCACCTCGGGAACGAAGATGGTCGCCTTGTGGCCAAGCCGCATGGCGGCATAGGCGACGGCCGCGCCATGGTTGCCGCCGGATGCGGCGACGACACCGGCCTTGGGAACCGCACGCTCCAGCAGGTTGGTAAAGGCGCCGCGCGCCTTGAACGAACCGGAATGCTGCAGGCATTCGAGCTTCAGGTCGACCGTCAGCGGCGCGCGGTCGAAGTCGGCCATGTCGACGCGCAGCACCGGCGTGTGGCGCACATAGGGGCGAATGCGCGGTTCCATCGCGGCAATGCGCTCGCGTGTGACGGTATTGCCCTGCGACATGGTGATCTCCTCGGGATTGACAGCAATTAGTAACTTGGCAAAATGGCTAAATGCAAGAGGTTGATGTCTTCAAGGCGATCGCCAACGAACGCAGGCTGCAGATCCTCGACTGGCTGAAGGATCCGCGCGGGCATTTCCCTGCCCAAGCGGATGGCGATCTGGTCGAGGACGGCGTTTGCGCGCTGCTGATTGCCGAAAAACTCGGCATCACGCAAGCGACGCTCAGTGAGCATATGCGCGTGCTCACCCAGGCCGGACTGCTGCGCGCCAGGCGCATCAAGCAATGGACATTCTACCGCCGCGACGAGGACAGGATCGCCGACGTCAGGGCGGTCATCCAGAGCCGGCTGTAGCGTTGCCGGCAGGTATCCTGGCCGAGCAGCCTCTATGCAAGCCAGTCGGGTAGCGAATCCAGCCCGATCAGATCGTCATAGGTCAGGCGCGGACGCACGACGTGGAACCGGTCGCCGTCGACCAGCACCTCCGGCACCAGCAGGCGGGTGTTGTAGGTGCCGGCCTGCACCGCGCCATAGGCGCCGGCGGTGGAAACGGCAATCAGGTCGCCGGCCTTCAGCCTCGGCAGATCGCGATCGAGGCCGATATAGTCGCCGGTCTCGCAGACCGGGCCAACCACATCGACCATCA
The DNA here is from genome assembly GCF_004919685.1 of Mesorhizobium norvegicum. Lineage (GTDB taxonomy): Bacteria > Pseudomonadota > Alphaproteobacteria > Rhizobiales > Rhizobiaceae > Mesorhizobium > Mesorhizobium norvegicum. The sequence continues at coordinate 96,446 of NZ_SMYZ01000003.1, forward strand.
TGCGCGGCGTGTCGGCCGGCGGCTGCACGACCGGACGGATGTCGTGGAAGGCATCGTAGAGCGTCGGCCGGATGAGATCGTTCATGGCGGCGTCGACGACGAGGAAGTTCTTGGCGTCGCCCTCCTTCACGAAGATCACTTCCGAGACGAGGATGCCGGCATTGCCTGATATCAGCCGGCCCGGCTCGAACATCACCTTCAACCCGAGCTTGGTGACATGCTTCCTGACGATCTGGGCATAGGCATCGGGGAGGGGCGGCGGGTTGTTGTCGACGCGATAGGGAATGCCGAGGCCGCCGCCGAGGTCGACATGCTCGATGGCATGGCCGTCGGTGCGCAACGCGCCGACCAGATCGACAAGCAGGGCGAAGGCGTCGTCGAAAGGCTGCAGTTCGGTGATCTGGCTGCCGATATGGGTGTCGATGCCGGTGATCTTGATGCCGGGAAGCTTTGCCGCGCGGGCGTAGACCTGGCGCGCCTTCTGCCACGGGATGCCGAACTTGTTCTCGGCCTTGCCGGTGGAAATCTTCTTGTGGGTTTTGGCGTCGACGTCGGGATTGATGCGCAGCGAGATCGGCGCCACCTTGCCAAGGGCGGCGGCTCGCGCCGACAGAAGTTCGAGTTCTGGCTCGGACTCGACGTTAAAGCAGAGGATGCCGGCGGCAAGGGCGAAGTCCATTTCGCGCGCGGTCTTGCCGACGCCCGAAAACAGGATCTTGCCGGCCGGAATGCCGGCGGCCAGCGCCCGGCGCAATTCACCTTCCGAAACCACGTCGGCGCCGGCGCCGAGCTTCGCCAGCGTCCGCAGGACGGCCTGGTTGGAATTGGCCTTCATGGCGTAGCAGACCAGCGCGTCGAGCCCGGCAAAAGCCTGCGCAAACACCCGGTAGTGTCTGGTCAAGGTGGCCGTCGAATAGCAGTAGAACGGCGTGCCGACCTGTGCGGCGATATCGGGGATCGCCACGTCCTCGGCATAGAGCACGCCGTCGCGGTAGTCGAAATGGTTCACGAGAGTGGTTCCGGAAAGTTGGGGCACGATGAAACCGGGTTTGGAAAGACCAATCCCGGTGTCATCGGCTCTAGATCAGCGGGTCGAGGATGAACTTCTTGTCCACGACCGGTTTTTCCGGCTCCGGCGGCACCGGCTGGTGGGCCTTCGAGGCGTCCTTGCGCGCTTGCACGGCTGCCTCATAGGGCGTGTCGAGACCGCCCCTCCTGCCGCAGGCCGAAACGGCCGCGATCGCAACCAGCAGCGTCAGCGTCACCAAAATCCTGCTTCCGGTCATCGATCCATCCGTCCGAAACGTTTGTCAGCCGCCGCTTTTAGCCGAGTTCTCAGCGCATTGCACCCCGGATATTGCTGGTCGCAANNTTGCGACCAGCAATATCCGGCATCACGCTTTGCCCAGTCGCTTTTTCCAAGCGCGGATCTGCTTCCTCACTTCCGACGGCGCGGTGCCGCCGAAACTGGTGCGGCTCTTGACCGAGTTCTGCACCGCCAGCACCGAAAATATGTCCGCCGTGATGCCTGGATTGATCGACTGCAAATCCTCCAGCGAAAGCTTCTCAAGCCCCACCTTCCTGTCTTCGGCCAGTGCCACCGCCCGGCCGGTGACATGATGCGCCTCGCGGAACGGCAGGCCGAGCGTGCGCACCAGCCAATCGGCGAGGTCGGTCGCTGTCGCGTGGCCGGAGCCGGCGGCCTTCTTCATCGCGGCTGCGTTGACCGTCATGTCCGAGACCATGCCGGTCATCGCCGCCAGCATCAGGTCGAGCGTCTCGGCGGCATCGAACACCGATTCCTTGTCTTCCTGCATGTCCTTGCCATAGGTCAAAGGCATGCCCTTCATCACCGTCAGCAGGCCGACCAGATGGCCGGTGACGCGGCCGGTCTTGCCGCGCACCAGTTCGGCGGCATCGGGGTTCTTCTTCTGCGGCATGATCGAGGAGCCGGTGGAAAACGAGTCCGACAGCCTGACGAAGCCGAATTGCGGCGTCGACCAGATGATGATCTCTTCGGCCAACCGCGACAGATGCGTGGCGCAGATCGCGGCAAGAGCGAGGAACTCGAGCGCGAAATCGCGATCCGAAACGCTGTCCAGCGAATTGCGCATCGGCTCGCGGAAGCCGAGCGCCTTGGCGGTCTGGTGACGGTCGATCGGGAAGCTTGTGCCGGCGAGCGCCGCCGCACCGAGCGGGCTCTCATCCATCCGCTCGATCGCGTCGCGCACACGCGACAGGTCACGCGAAAACATTTCGACATAGGCCATGCAATGATGGCCGAAGGTCACCGGTTGTGCGGCCTGCATATGGGTGAAGCCCGGCATCACGGTAGCCGCATGCTCCTCGGCCCGCTCCAGCAGCGCCTTGATCAGCCCTTTCAACGCCTCGGCGACGCGAAAGCACTCGTCCTTGACCCACAACCTCAGGTCGACAGCCACCTGGTCGTTGCGCGAGCGGGCGGTGTGCAGCCGGCCGGCGGCCGGGCCGATCAGGTCGGCAAGGCGCGCCTCTATATTCATGTGGATGTCTTCGAGCCGGGTCGAGAACTCGAAGCTGCCGGCCTCGATCTCTTTCAGGATCGTGTTCAGCCCGTGAGCGATTTTTTCTTGATCGGCTGCCGAAATAATGCCCGTTTGCGCCAGCATCTCGCTATGGGCGATCGAGCCTTTGATGTCCTGCGCATAGAGTTTGCGGTCGAACGAGATCGACGCGTTGATCGCTTCCATGATCGCGGCCGGACCCGAGGCAAAACGTCCGCCCCACATCTGGTTGCTGGTTTTCTTGTCGCTCATGGCTATAACCCGTGCTTCGGAGCAGTTTTGAGAAAATGGCAGACGGTAATAGATTCTTCCCGGCCCCGCGCCTGATCCTCGCCGCCTTGGTGGCGGGCGCGCTGGCCGGCGCGGTCGCGGTATATGTCAGCGAGAGCCGGTCTGGCAACAATGCACCGGCACAAGCTGCCGTCGGCGACAGCAAGGACGATGTCGCCTGCGCTGCCAAGAGCGACCGCGCCAAGAAGGTCGCGGCGTCGGCCACCGGTGAGGTCGCGGCACTTTTGCCGGCCGATCCGCCGCAATCCTTGAAGAGCCTTGCCTTCAATGGCCCGGACGGCAAGCCGATGACGCTTGCCGATCATGCCGGCAAGACGGTGCTGCTTAATTTGTGGGCGACATGGTGCGCGCCGTGCCGTGCCGAAATGCCGGCGCTCGATGCGCTGCAGAAGGAAATGGGCAGCGACACCTTTCAGGTGATCGCCGTCAATGTCGATGCCGGTGACGATGTGAAGCCGAAGAAGTTCCTTAGCGATACCGGCGTCGCGACGCTCGGCTACTACCGGGATTCGACGATGACGCTGTTCAACGACCTCAAGACGCGCGGCTTGGCGCTCGGCCTTCCCGTCACCATGCTGATCGACGGCGAAGGCTGCCTGATCGCTCATATGAACGGCCCGGCCGAATGGTCGGGGCCGGACGCCAGGCGGCTGGTCGAGACCGCGCTCAAGCCCGACAGCCTCTAGGGCGGTTTGACGCAATTCCCAAGGGAAAGCGCCATGCGCTTTTCCCGGGAAAACCGTTACACACTTTTCCTGGAATTGCTTTTAGGCCCTGTTCAGACCGAGTGCTGGCGCGGGTGCGAAGGCCAGAACGCTTCTGTCGCGCAGGCTGGCGGTTTTGTTGCTAACGGTGGGTGCGACGACACCGGTCAGGTCGCCGAATTCCTCGATGAGGCCGGGCCTGCCGATATAGTAGCCCTGGCCGATCTCGCAGGCTTCGGCGTCCAGGAATTTCAGTTCGCCGAGCGTCTCGACACCCTCCGCCAGAACCGGCAGGCCGAGGCCGCGTCCAAGTCCCAGAACGGCGCGCACGATCGCCGCGACCTGGCCGTTCTTGTCGACGGACTTGATAAAGGATCCGTCGATCTTGATCTTGTCGAAGGGAAAGGCGCGAAGATTGGAGAGCGAGGAATAGCCGGTTCCGAAATCGTCCATGGCCACGCGCACGCCCAGCGCCTTGACCTGCCGCAAGGTGGCCAGCGCGCGCGGCATGTCCTTCACAAGCGCCGTCTCGGTGATCTCCAGTTCGAGCCTGCCGGGCGCCAGGCCTGAATTCAGCAATGTTTCGTGGACCTTGCGGCTGAAATTCGGATTGTGAAGCTGCACCGCCGAAACGTTGACGGCCACCGTCAACGGATTTTCCCAGCGGGCGGCTTCCTCGCAGGCCGCCGTCAGCACCCAATCGCCAATCTGGCCGATGGCACCACTGTCTTCGGCCACCGGGATGAAGATGCTCGGGGGCACGTCGCCGCGCGTCGGATGGCGCCAACGGATCAGGGCTTCGAAGCCGATCATCTTGCCGCTGCTGATCTCCTTCTGCGGCTGGTAGACGAGGTAGAACTCCTGGCGCGCGACCGCCTGGCGCAGCTCATGCTCCATCACGCGCTTGTCGCGGGCCTCGGCCCCCATCGAGGCTTCGAAATAGCGGTAGGTGTCCTTGCCTTCGGTCTTGGCCCGGTAGAGCGCCGTGTCAGCGTGGCTTATCAGGCTGGTCTGGTTTTCGGCATCCGATGGATAAAGCGCAATGCCGATGCTGGCCGACACAAGGCCGCCGCCGACCGAGAGCCGGTTTTCCTCACGCATGGCGGCCAGCACGGCGTTGGCGATACGGCCGGCCTCCAACGGGTCGCTCAGGTTCGGGGCGATGATGGCGAATTCGTCGCCGCCCAGCCGCGCCACCATCTGTCCTTGACCAAGGACGCCGGTCGCACAATGCGCAACCTTCTGCAGCATGGCGTCGCCGGCGCCGTGCCCGTACAGGTCGTTGACCTCCTTGAACCGGTCGAGATCGAGCAGCAGAAGCGCAAGGTGGCCGCCTTTCCTGGCCCGGCCCATTGCAGCGATTTCCATCTCGAGCCGGCTGGAAAAGCTGCGGCGATTGGCCAGTCCGGTCAATGGATCGAAATGGGCAAGGCGCAGGATCTCCTGTTCTGCCTTCTTGCGCTCGCGAATGTCGCGGACTGCAAGTACGTTGTGAGGCTTGCCACAGTAGTCGATGCTCCTGGCGATCAGCTCGACAGGAATGCTTGTGCCATCGCGGCCCCTCAGTTCGACCTCCTGCGGCTGTTCGCTGAAGCCGGACATATCGGACCCGAAGAGATCGCCAAGCTGCATTCCGTTCAGCGTCGCGGTTGCCATGCCTGTCAGCCTCGCAATGCTGTCATTGGCGCTGATGATGCGGTTGCCGTCGCAGACGATCAGGCCTTCCACGGCGGCATTGGCCAGGCCGTGCATACGGTCGACCTCGAGCTTCTGGCGACGGAAGCGCAAATCGATCCACAGCGCCGATGCCGACAGCACCAGGATCACCAGCGTGGCGGCCGCGGCCGCGAAAGCCTGCGAGGTCGGCTCGATCGTGTATTCGGATATGACGATCGAGGAATCGGGAAAGATCGAGACGGCACCCATGCCGATGAAATGCAAGGTGCAGATCGCCAGCGTCAGCAGCACCGCGCCGACGGATGTCGCCCGCAGGGACGGGCGGCGCAGCACGACGCGCAGCGCCAGTGCCGCAAGCGTTACGCCGGCCAGCAGGGAAACGGCGACAAGCAACAGGTTCCATTCGATCCGGCCCTGGACTTCGAATGCCGCCATACCGATGTAGTGCATGGCACCGATACCGCCGCCCAGGACGGCGCCGCCAACGAGATGATAATCGAACTCGTCCCGCAAGGTGGCGATCCACATGCCGGCCGCCGTCAGCGCGACCGAAGCAGCGAGCGAAAGCACGGAGAGCGCCGGATCGTAGGCACTGGGTATTCCCGGCGTGAACGCGAGCATGGCGATGAAATGCGTTGCCCAGATGCCGAAGCCGGTCGACGTTGCCGCAATCATCAACCAGGCAAGCCGGTTCCGATCTGCGGAGCGGCTGATGTGGTGAAGTAGGTTGACAGCAGAGAAACAGGAAATTCCGCAGATCAGCGCGGCGAGTGCGACCAGTCTCAGATCATGTTCGTTGACGATACAATTGTAGACCGTCAGCATCTTATTTCACCTGATCTACCGGAAATAAACAAGGCAGCAGGATTGAGTAGCGCTTTGCCGTTGAAGGATCGATTAAGTCGCTTGCAACCCTGGCGTGTTTTTCCGGAAGAGGGCGCTCGTCAGGCGATGCGGACCGTCACGACAAGTGCCTCGTGATCGGAGCTCGGGCTGCCGTCCGCCAGCACAGCCGGAAGAACGGCAGGCGCCGTTGCGATGAGGCCGCGCGTGAAGAACCAGTCGATGTGGCCGAGCGGGGTGGGATCGCCGGCCTCGCGCCGCTGCGTGGGCAGGTCGAGTTTGTTGGCGGCCTTCCAATCGTAACCGCGCCCGGCGAGGACCGCGAACAGCGGTTCATGGCGTTCGACATCGATCAGCCGGTCCGGCTCGGCAGCGATGCGCGCCGCCCAGGCGTCGGGATCGTCATGGCGCTCCTCATAGCTCGATGTCAGCGTGTTGAAGTCGCCGCCAAGCAGGACCGGCGCCTGCGAATCGTATTTGTCGATGGCATCGAGGAGATGGCGGGTCTGGATGGCCCGGACGGCGGGATCGGTGCGGTTTTCGAGATGCACCGAGACCACCGTCACCCTGCGGTCGCCGATCCGCACCTGACCACCGATGGCCATGCGTCCGCCGATGCGCGGCTGGCCGCGCTCCGGCCGGAACCAGCCGCCAGCCGCGTCGAGGCGCACCAGGAAAGGGCGAAGCAGCGGGATGGCGCTGGTCACGGCATTGCCATGGAACCCTTCTGTATTCTGGACCGTGCCGGTTGCGGCCTGCTCAGTCTCGTTGCCGCCGCCGAGTTCGACGAATTCAACGCCATAGGCGAAGGCATGGCCGAGCCGGTCGGCAAGGACGCGTAAAGGATGGCCGTTGCCTGAGCGCGCCATGCCTTCGTCGACCTCGGACAGCAGCACGACATCCGGTGACTGGCCGGCAAGCGTGGCCGCGATGGCATCGCCATGGCGCAGCCGTTCGACGTTCCAGGCCATGACGGTGAGCGTTTCGCCGGCGCTTTCGCGTGAAGCCTTGCCGCCGATCTCGATCTGGCCAAGTGCCGGCGTGGCGGCAGCCAGGCGCAGATGGGTGGCGCTGTCGCGCGGCCCGTCGCGCATCGCCTGGCGCTCAGCGAGTGAAACATGCGTCAGCTGTGGCACCAGCATTTCATCCATCCCCTTAGCCGGATAATGATGGCTGCCCTTCAGGGTCTTTACGTCCTCGGCAGCCGCCCTGGCTACCTAGAGCGCCGGCATGACATTTTCATGCCGGCGCAACCGCCGGAGGGGAGGAGAGACGGGCTGTCCACAGGCCTGAAGGGCCACAACAGAACTGTCACATACCTTCTCTAAGAGAGCGGGCAAGGATTTGCGCAAGACCCTTGTCAACAGCCATTCAAGAGGGAAGAAATCATGACCATCATCAAGCGGGGCTTTGCCGCCCTTGCCGCAGGCGCGCTCAGCGCAGCACTTGTCATGCCTGCCGTCGCGGAGCCGGTAAAATTCGATTTCTGGTTCGGCCTTTCGGGCGATCTGGCCCGCGTCGTCGACACGCTGTGCAAGAACTTCAACGCCTCGCAGACCGACTATGAAGTCGTCTGCACCAGCCAGGGCAATTACGACGCCACGCTGCAGAACACGATCGCCGCCTTCCGCGCCGGCAAGCAGCCCGCCGTCGTCCAGGTCTATGATGTCGGCACCGCCACCATGATGCTGTCGGGCGCCTACAAGCCGGCCGACAAGCTGATGGAAGAAAACGGCTACAAGATCGACTACGCCGACTATTTCCCCGGCATCGCACGCTACTATGCGACGTCGAAGGGCGAGATGCTGTCCTTCCCGTTCAACTCGTCGACCCCGCTGATGTACTGGAACAAGGACGCCTTCGCCAAGATCGGCAAGACCGAAGCGCCGAAGACCTGGGAAGATGTCGCGGCCGACCTCAAGGCACTGAAAGACGCCGGCTATGAATGCCCAATGGCGATCAACATCTCGGCCAATGAAAGCTGGCAGCTGATGGAGCAGTTCTCGGCTCTCCACAACCAGCCGATCGCCACCAAGAACAACGGCTATGACGGCCTCGACGCGCGTCTGGAAGTCAACAAGACCAAGTTCGTCCAGTACGTCACCGATCTCAAGAAGTGGTATGATGCCGGGCTGATCAAGATCAAGTCCAAGGACCTCGGCCAGGACATGGTCCAGGCCTTCGCTTCCGGCACCTGCCAGGTCGTCCTGACCTCGGTCGGCGATCACGGCACTGTCGGCAAGACGCAGAAGGAAGGCATGAACTGGGATGTCGCCGAACTGCCGGTCTATGCCGGCACCGAGCGCAAGAATTCGCTCGTCGGTGGCGCTTCGCTGTGGGTGCTCTCTGGCAAGTCGGATGCGGAGTACAAGGGCGCTGCCGCGTTCCTCAACTTCATCCACGACCCCAAGACCGCTTTGTTCTGGTCGACGAACACCGGCTACATCCCGGTGACCAAGTCGGGCTTCGACTACCTGAAGGCCCAGGGTTTCTATGACAGGGCGCCCTTCAAGGGCCGTGAAGTGGCGATCGCCAGTCTGACGGCGTCCGAGCCGACCGAGATCACCCGCGGTGTGCGGCTGGGCAATTTTACCCAGATCCGCGCCGAGTTCGGCACGCAGATGCAAGCGATCTTCGCCAACAAGGTCAGCGTTCAGGAAGGCCTCGATACGCTGGTCAAGAATGGCAACGCCATCCTCGACCGCTTCCAGCAGACCTATCCGGGCAAGACCCTGCCCTAATCCCGGATAGTGGAACGGCCGCCCGTCGAGAATCGACGGGCGGCCATTTCACATCTAGTCTTCCGCTGAGAAAGCGGACTGGCGGTTCAACGGTATCGGCGGATCGATGGAAAAACGCGTCACTTTCAGCAGTTGGACGATCGGCATCCTTTTCGCGGTGCCGCAGCTTCTCTTGATCTTCACGTTCTTCTACTGGCCTGCCGGTCAGGCCGTGTACTGGTCGCTGACGCTGCAACAGCCCTGGGGTGGCGGCAACATCTGGGTCGGGCTCGACAATTTCCGCTCGATCCTTGCCAACGCCGACTACTGGAACTCGATCACCGCCAGTCTTGTCTTTGCCGGCATCAGCACCGGGCTCGCGATGTTCGTCGGCCTCGTGCTGGCCGCCTTGACCGATCGCCAGCTTACCGGGTCGCGCTTCTACCGCGTGGTGCTGATCTGGCCCTACGGCATCGCGGCGCCGGCGCTGGCCATGGCGTTCCGCTTCATCCTGGCGCCGGAAGCCGGCTTCATGGCCGTCGTCAACCAGGTTTGGCCCGGCTTCTGGGATCCCGGCCTTGACGGCACTGACGCCATGGCCTCGATCATCATCGCCTTTTCCTGGAAATATGTCGGCTACAACTTCATTTTCTTCCTCGCCGCGTTCCAGGCCATTCCGCGTTCGCTGATCGAGGCGGCGGCGATGGACGGCTCCGGCGTCGTCAGGCGTTTCTGGGACATCCAGTTCCCGCTGATCACGCCGACGATCTTCTTCCTGCTGGTCATCAACATCACCGAGAGCTTCCAGGATTCCTTCGGCATCGTCGACATCATGACCTCGGGCGGACCGGCGAACGCCACCAATCTGATGGTCTACAAGATCTATTCCGACGGCTTCAAAGGCCTCGACTATTCGGGTGCTGCCGCACAGAGCATCATCCTGATGGTGCTCATCGTCGTGCTGACCATCTTCCAGTTCCGCTTCATCGAGCGGCGTGTGCACTACAGGTGAGGCCGACATGGTAGAGCGCACCCCGTTCCTCAATTTCTTCACGCATGTGATCCTGTTCGTCGGCTTCGTGCTTTGCATCGCGCCGTTCGCGGTCGTTGCCATCGCCGCGTCGCACAATCTCAGGGACGTCAACGACGTGCCGATGTCGCTGCTGCCGGGCAGCGACTTCTGGCTCAACATCAAGACGGCATGGACGACGGCTGACCTCGGCCCCAAGCTTCTGAACAGTTTCATCATGGCCGCCGGCGTCGCGGCGGGCAAAGTGATCATCTCGGCGCTCACCGCCTTCTCGATCGTCTATTTCCGCTACCCCGGCCGCACCTTCATCTTCTGGCTGATCTTCGTGACGCTGATGCTGCCGCTGGAAGTGCGCATCGTGCCGACCTACGCGGTCGTCGCCAACGTGCTGTCGCCCTATCAGGCCATCCTCGACGTGACCGGTCTGAGCTGGCTGATCGAAAAAGTCTCGGGCGTCCAGGTTTCGCTCAGTCTCGGGCTGCTCAATTCCTATTCCGGGCTGATCCTGCCGCTGATCGCGACCGCCACCGGCACCTTCCTGTACCGGCAGTTCTTCCTCACCGTGCCGGATGAGCTGACCGAGGCCGCGCGCATGGATGGCGCCGGCGCCCTGCGCTTCTTCATCGACATCCTACTGCCGCTGTCGCGCAACAACATGGCCGCGCTTGGGACCATCATGTTCCTGTGGGCCTGGAACCAGTATCTGTGGCCGCTGCTCATCACCACCGACCAGTCGCATGCGACCGCAGTCACGGAGCTCAAGCAGCTCATCCCCAATGTCGGCGGCATTCCGGAATGGAACATCGCCATGGCCGGAACGCTCATCGTCATGCTGCCGCCGCTGATTGTCGTGGTGCTCATGCAACGCTGGTTCGTGCGCGGCCTGATCGCCACCGAAAAGTGACCTGGAAAGGAGACGAAAGATGGCCTCCATCACCATTCGCGACGTCAAGAAAAGCTACGCCAAGATGCAGGTCGTGCACGGCGTCGACCTCGACATCGCATCGGGCGAGTTCGTCGTCATTCTCGGGCCGTCGGGCTGCGGCAAGTCCACGCTGCTGCGGATGATCGCCGGGCTTGAGGACATATCCGGCGGCGAGATCGCCATCGATGGCACCGTCGTCAACAAACTGGAACCGCGCGAGCGCGGCTGCGCCATGGTGTTCCAGAACTACGCGCTCTATCCGCATATGAGCGTGGCGCAGAACATCGGCTATTCGCTCAAGGTGGCCGGCGTGCCGGCCGCCGAGCGCCAGCTGCGCATCCAGGCGGTTGCCCGTACGCTGGAGCTCGAACACCTGCTCGACCGCAAGCCGATGGCGCTGTCCGGCGGCCAGAGGCAGCGCGTCGCCATGGGCCGGGCGATGATCCGTGAGCCCAAGGTGTTCCTGTTCGACGAACCGCTGTCCAACCTCGACGCCAAGCTGCGCGTCCAGATGCGCTCGGAAATCCGCAAGCTGCATCGCCGGCTGAACGCCACCTCGGTCTTCGTCACCCATGACCAAGTCGAAGCGATGACGCTGGCCGACCGGCTGGTGGTGATGAATGGCGGACGGGTCGAGCAGGTCGGCACGCCAGCCCAGATCTATAGCCGTCCGGCCAGCCGTTTCGTCGCCACCTTCGTCGGTGCGCCGGCCATGAACATCCTCGAAGGTACGGTCGAGCTCGACGGGGTCTCGCTGCTTGGCGGCAGCCGGCGCCTGGCCATGGCACGCGCGGGGCTGCCGGTCGGCACGAAGGTAGCGATGGGCATCCGGCCCGAAGCCGTGCGGCTGGTGGCGCCGGGCACCGCGGGCGCGCTCGATGCGACCGTCGACCTGGTCGAGGAACTGGGCGCGGGCCGCGTCATCTATGTCGATCTCGACGGCGCGCCGTTTTCCGTGATGACCTCGGAGGCCGTCCACCCCGAACCGGGCAGCGCGGTGGGCCTGCGGTTTTCGCCCGATGATCTGCATTTCTTCTCGTCGGATACGGGAACGCGTCTCGAGGTCTTCAAGGCTTCGGTGCCGGAACCGGTATTCTGATTTCTGAACCAGCCATTGTCGTCGAAGACGGGGCAGGCGCCGCCGGCGAATCCAAGAAACGCGCAATGAAAATTATCCAGGTCACCGATGTCCATCTTGGCCGGCAAGGCGAGCGCCGCTATGGCGCCGACCTGCATCAGCGGCTGGCTTCATGCATCGCCCACATCAATGCGCATCACGCCGATGCCGCACTTTGCGTCTTCACCGGCGACCTGACCGAGACCGGTGCGCCCGAAAGCTACGCCGATCTCAGGACAGCCCTGAGCGCGCTGTCGGTGCCCAGGCGGCTGCTGCCGGGCAATCACGACCGGCGGGCCAATCTGGTCGCAGCCTTTCCCGAGATTCCGGTCGATGAGAACGGCTTCGTGCAGTCTGCTCATCAAACGGCCGACGAGGTGCTGCTGTTTCTCGACTGCCTGGCGGAAGGGCGCATCGAAGGCGAATTGTGCGACAGGCGGCTGGCCTGGCTCGAAGCCCGGCTCGAAGATGCGGCCGGCAGGCCGGCCTACGTCTTCATGCATCATCCGCCGGTCGCGCTCGGCCTGCCGCAGCTCGATCCGCTGGCGCTCGAGAGGCCCGAACGGCTGCTGGGCTTGTTACGGCGCCATGGCAATGTCCGCCACATCTTCTTCGGTCACGTCCATCGCGACATTGCCGGCACGGTCGCCGGCATCCCGTTCTCGGCGCAGCGCGGCCTGCATGCCAGGTTCGAGCTTGCCCTCGACAGATCGAGCGAGATCGTCGAGCAGGCGCCGCCTTCCTATGCGGTCGTCCTCATCGACAGCGCCAACGAGCACGTGGTCGTGCACGGTTGCGATTTTCTCGAACAATGGCCGATCTATTCCGGTGAAACGGGCGAACGCATCACGGCATGAACAGGCTCCGCCGCGTTGAGGCGTGGCAAAGCCTTCGGTCGTTCAGGCGAAGACATGCGCCTTTCCCGATACGGTCAGACGGACGATCTCGCCGACCGCCGGCGCGTCCATGCCCGGCTTGCGCAGGACCAGCGGCGTGTTGCCGATCGCGGCCGCATCGGGCGGATCGGCGCTGTTCAGAAGCCGCACGGCGATCGTGCACGTCGAGCCGGCGAATTCCGATTCCGTCACCTCGCCGAACAGCATGTCAGGAGTGCCCGACATGCCTTCGCGCGATGTTCTCTTCAAGGCGATCTGCTCCGGCCGCAACATGATGCGGGCAATATCGCGGCTCTCATTGGTGTCGACGGCGATGCGGCCGAGCGGCGAGTTGGCGAAGCCGCCTGATATTTTTGCCGGCAGGATGATGGCGTCGCCGAGGAACTCGGCGATCATCCTGTCCTTCGGCTTGAGATAGAGGTCGCGCGGCGTCCCGACCTGCGAGAACTTGCCGTCGCGCATCACCGCGACCTGGCTGGCGAAGGACAGCGCTTCGGCCTGGTCGTGCGTCACCAGGATGGTGGTGATGCCGGCGGCTTCCAGAAGCTCGGCCACCGCCTTGCGCATCGAGGCGCGCAGGCCGGTATCGAGCGCCGAGAACGGCTCGTCGAGAAGCATCAGCCTGGGCTTCATCGCCATGGCGCGGGCGAGCGCGACACGCTGCTGCTGGCCGCCGGAGAGTTCGTGCGGGCGGCGTTTGAGGATCGCCTTGTCGAGGCCCACGATATAGGCGAGCTCGACGATGCGCTCAGTGCGCTTCTCCTCGCCGCGGCCCATGCCGAAACCGATATTGTCGCCAATGGTCAGATGCGGGAACAGCGCGCCATCCTGCGCCACCACGCCGATGCCGCGGCGATGCGCCGGTACCGCCGCGCCACCATTGGCCAGCACCTCGCCGTCAAGCGTGATGCGGCCCTGGTCCGGGGCCTCGAAGCCGGCGATCAGCCGCAGCAAAGTCGTCTTGCCGCAGCCGGACGGGCCGACAATCGCCGTGCGGCTGCCGCTGGTGACGTTAAGGTCGACGCCGGCAAGGGCCGCCACCGGGCCGTAATGCTTGTGCAGGCCGCTGATTTCGAGAAAGCTCATCGTCCGGCCATCCGTTTCGACTGGACATAGAGCAGCCAGGTCAAGGGAAGCGACATCGCCACCATGATGAAGGCGTAAGGTGCCGCCGAGGCATAATCAATCTCGCCGCTGTAGGACCAGAACGCCATCGCCAGCGTGCGGGTACCGTTCGGTGCCAGCATCTGGGTCGCGGTCAGTTCGTTCATGATGCCGAGCGCCACCAGCGCCATGCCGGCCGCGGCACCTGGCGCCGACAGGCGGATCGTCGTCGACCACAGCGCCAGCAGCGGCGGCCGGCCGAGGCTGGAAGCGGCGCGTTCGAGTTCGACCGGCGCCTGCGCGATCGACGCCCGCAAGCTGACCAGCGCGCGCGGCAGGAACATCAGCGCATAGGCAACCAGGATGGTGAACAGGGTCTGGTAGAGCGGAAGCGCTATGCGCACGGTGATGGTGACCAGCGCCAGCGCAATGACGACCCCCGGCAACGAGCCGACAATGTAGTTGCAGCCCTCCAGCAGACGCTGCAGCGGCCCCGGCGCGCGGATCGAGATCCAGGCCATCGGCATGGCGGCGACCGTGGCGAGCAATGCGCCGGCGAGCGCCAGGAAAAGCGTCTGGCCAAGCGCCAGGCCGATCTCGTCGAAGCGCCAGACAGCGGCGCCGCCAGCGGCAAGCCAGCCGCCAATGGTGACGAACGGCACGCCAAGCGCCAGCAGCGTGGTGACGACAAGCAAGAGCAGGCTCGGGATGGTGGCGCGTCCGAGGCTTGCACGCTGCTGATAGCGCGCCGCACCTGAGCCGACACGGGCATAGCGTTCCTCGCCGCGCACCAGCACTTCGAGGCCGAGCAGCACGAAGCAGCAGCTCACCAGCACGCCAGCCAGCATGTTGGCGGCCGGTCCGTTGAAGGTCGACTGGAACTGGTCGACGATTGCCGTGGTGAAGGTGTCGAAGCGGATGAAAACATAGAGGCCGTACTCGGCCAGCAGATGCAGGCCGACCAGCAGCGAGCCGCCGCAGATGGCAAGCCGCAATTGCGGCAGCACGACACGCCAGAACACGCGCCAGGGCCCAAGGCCGAGTGCGGCGGCGGCGTCCTCGAGGGCGGGATCGAGGCGGCGCAACGCCGCCGACACCGGCAGATACAGGAATGGGAAATAGGCAATCACGGAAACCAGCACGCCGGCCCACAGGCCGTGCAGTCCCGGCACCATGGTGATCCAGGCATAGCTGTGTACGAAAGCCGGAATGGCGAGCGGCGCCACGCACAGCCAGGCCCAGAGCCGGGTGCCCGGCAGGTCGCTGCGCTCGGTCAGCCATGCCAGTGTAACCGACAGCACGATCGTGATCGGCACGGAGAGCGCGACCAGCAGGAGAGTGTTGACCAGAAGCTCGCCGACACGCGGCCGGAAGACCAGCGCCGAGACGGTTTCCCAGCCGGTCTGCACCGCGATCCAGATGATGAAGGCAAGCGGCACCAGCGCCAGCAGCGCGACGAAGATGGCGGCGACGACCAGCCAAAGCGGTGCGCGTCGCCGAGCCCTTCGACTTGTGCCCGAAGGCAGGCCTGAGCGCGCTAGATCGACCGCAGACTGCATCAGGTCAGACGCCGTGCCGTTGCCGTCCAGCGGCAGCAATTGAAGGACCGCGATCGCGGTCGGGAACACAGCGTGTCGTCATCGACGAATGCCATCTCGAAAAACAAAATCACTCCCGCGGAAGGCGAATTCCCGCGGGAGCGTGGTCGGTTGTCCTTTTAGGAGGAATGGCAACTAAAGCAAGCCGGCTGCCGTCATCAGGTCGGTGACCTTCTTGGAGTTCAGCGTCGTGGCATCGACCTTCGGTGCCTGCAGATCGACGAGCGGCACCAGCTTCGGGTTGGACTCCGCACCCTTGCCGACCGCGTATTCGAAGGAATCGCCGGTCTTCAGCACGTCCTGGCCGCCCTTGCCTGTCACCCATTTCAGGAAGGCCTGGGCTTCTTTCGGATGCTTGCTCGAGGCCAGCACACCGCCGCCGGAGATCGAGACGAACGCGCCCGGATCCTGGTTCTTGAAATAGTGCAGCTCGACATTCTTGCTGTTTTCACCCGTCTTGGCCTGATCGCCGAAGTAGTAATAGTGGTAGATCACGCCGCCTTCGATCTCGCCGGCATTGACCGCCTTCATCACCGTGCTGTTGCCCTTGTAGGCGGTGAAATTGGTTTTCATCGCCTTCAGCCAGTCCGCCGTGGCGGCCTCGCCCTTGAGCTGAAGCAGCGCGGTGACGATGGCCTGGAAATCGGCGCCCGACGGGGAGGCGGCCCAGCGGCCTTTCCAGCTCGGATCGGCAAGGTCAAGCATCGACTTGGGCAGCTGGTCGGCGGTCAGCTTGGTCTTGTTATAGGCAAAGACAGTGCTGCGCGCGGCAACGCCGACCCATTTGCCACTGACCGGCTGATAGTCCTGGGGAACCTGTGCCAACGTGTCGGCGTCGACCGGCGCGAACAGGCCTGATGTCTCGACCAGCACCATGGCCGGCGAGTTTTCCGTGAGGAAGACGTCGGCCGGCGAAGACGTGCTCTCGGCGACGATCTGGTTGGAGAAGTCGCTGTCGCCGCCATTGCGCACGGTGACCTTGATGCCGGTTTCCTTGGTGAAGCCTTCGGCCCACGCCTTGGTCAGGTTTTCGTGCTGGGCGTTGTAGACAATGATGCCATCATCTTCCGCCATCGCCGGGCCGCCGATCAGGCTGATTGCCAGCGCGGTGGCGCCGGCGAGGGTGGAAAGAGCGTATTTCATTGGCACTGTCCTCGATCTCAGGGGTCTCAGGTCTGTCTCGGCTGCACCTATCGATACCTGACAGCAATAGTCAACATTGTTGTTGTGCTTCAATCGGTCGCTGAAGTGCAAAAGTCGGTGCCGAACGGACAATTCCGCGTGATGCTCGCGGCTCGGGGTGCCGCAAACTTTCGTGATTTGCCGACAGTTTGGCTTGGACATTATTTCGCCGGCCACGTAACAAATCAGCGCCGAGACGCGAAAATCGGGGGAGTAACTCTTGTGAGCGGCAAGGATGAGGCCGAGCTTTCCCGGCTGATGCGGGCCGCGATCGCGGGAGACGAAAAGGCCTATGCCGACTTTCTGCACCGGATTGCCGCGCTGGTGCGCGGTTTTGTCCGGCGCAAGATCGTGCAAGGCGGGGTCGATCCCGAGGATGTCGTGCAGGAAACCTTGTTGGCCATTCATGTGAAACGGCATACCTGGCGCCAGGATGCGCCGGTGTTGCCATGGATCTATGCGATCGCCCGCTTCAAGCTCATCGACGCGTTCCGGCGGCGTGGGCGGCGCATCGAGATCGATGTCGACGATATTGCCGAGACTTTCGCCGAGCCGGAAACGGAGACCGTCAGCGAGCGCGACATCAACCGGGCGTTGGACAGCCTGTCGCCGGCGCAGCGCTCCGTGGTCTCGGCCGTGTCGGTGGAAGGGCGGTCCATCGGTGAGACGGCGGCAAAGTTCGGCATCAGCGAGACGGCGGTGCGTGTGTCGCTGCATCGGGGACTTGCCGCGATAGCCAAGCGATTCGGGCAGGGGCGATTCGGGCGGGAATGACATGAGGACGGACGATCTCATCAAGGCGCTGGACGCCGATGCAAGCAGCAAGGCGATGCCGCTGCGATCGGCTTGGTGGATGGCCGCCGGTGCGGCCGTTGTCATCGCGGCAGCCGTTTTCCTGCTGACCATCGGCCCGCGCCCGGACTTCATGGCGGCCGCGCACACGATGCGCTTTCTTTCCAAATTTGTTTTCACCATCGTGCTTGCCGTCAGCGCCTTCGCCCTGATCCGCGCCTTGTCGACGCCGGGTGCCTCGACGGGCCGGGCGATGGCCTGGATGGCCGCGGCGCCAATGCTGGTAGCCGTGGCGGTGCTTCTGGAGCTTTTCATGGTGCCGGAGGCGCTGTGGGGTACACGGATGGTCGGCAACAACATGATGATCTGCATGGGCTTCATCCCTCTGATCGGCATTGGCCCGCTTGCCATCTTCCTGTGGATGCTGCGCTATGGCGCGCCGACACGACCGGTGCTTGCCGGTGCGGTGGCGGGTCTGCTCGCCGGCGGGCTGGCGGCGACCTTCTACGCCGCGCACTGCTTCGACGATTCGCCGCTTTTCGTTGCCACCTGGTACACGATAGCGATCGCAGCACTCGCGCTGCTTGGCGCGCTCGGCGGGCGGTTTTTCGTGCGCTGGTAGCGTGCCGCCACGATCGCGAGCCCATGCACACCGATCCTTAATCATGCCGGCAATTGTTTGCCGGTTAGCGATGGCGCCGGTATGCCGGACGCAACCTTTCCTTAAAATCGATCCGTCAAGGTTGATGCGAGAACATGCGTTTGCGCACGGGGGTGGCACGTATCGTGATGTGGCGAGGATTGATCGGCCGAAAATCTCTTGGACACGCAGGGTTGGCGTTGCTGGTCGCCGGCCTGGGCGTCGTGGCGGCCTCGATCCTGCTATCGCGCCTGAGCCTCGGCACCGAAGCGCTGAAACTCTGCCTGCAGATCTCGGTGGCGGTGGCGGCTAGCGCGCTGTTCCTCGCCGCCCTGTCCATCCGTCGGATCAGCGAGGATCGCCAGCAGATCGCCGAGAGCGAGCTGCGCTTCCGCCGCGCCATGGAGGATTCGGCGATCGGCATCGTCGTTGTCGGTCTCGACGGGCGCATTCGCGAGACCAATCCGGCCTTCGCCGCCATGCTTGGCTACACAAGCGAAGAGATCGAGGCGCTGACCTTCTTCCAGATCACGCATCCCGACGATCTGCAGATCGGGCGGGAGACGATGGACGGTCTTAAAGCGGGCACGGTCAATTCCTTCCACTTCGAGAAGCGTTATCTCAGGAAGGACGGAACCCCTGTCTGGGCCCATCTTGCGGGTTCGGTCATTCGCGAAGAGAACAGCGGCCGCCCGCTCTATCTTGTCTCGCAAATCGAGAACATCGACGCGCGCAAGCAGGCCGAGGCACGCATTGCCGAAGCGGAAACGCGTTGGAATTTCGCCCTGGCCGGCGCCGGCCAAGGTGTCTGGGACCTCGACATGCGCAAGGGCGGCACGACCTATTCCTCGACCTGGGTCAAAATGCTGGGCTATGCGGATGGCGAGCTCGATGGCGACACCGACCGCTGGCTGACGATGATCCATCCCGACGATCGCGAGACTGTCGCCGAAGCGGATCGCGCCCATCTCGAGGGCAAGACGCCGTTCTTTGAAGCCGAGTTCAGGATGCGCCACAAGGATGGCCACTGGATGTGGATCCTCGACCGCGGCAAGGCCATCGAGCGTGACGAGGACGGACGGCTGGTCAGGGCCATCGGCAGCCTGACCGACATCACCCGGCGCAAGGAGGCCGAAGCACGCCTCACCGTGTCGGCGGCAATGCTGGCCGATGAAAAGGAGCGGCTGAGGGTGACGCTCCAGTCGATCGGCGATGCCGTCATCTGCACCGATGCCGCAAACCGCGTCACCTTCATGAATCCGATCGCCGAGAAGCTGACCGGTGTTGCCGGTGGCGAGGCTCTCGGCAAGATGCTTGGCCATGTCTACTGGGCGGTCGACGAGGAGACGGGGCACCGGATCGGCGTGACCCGACCGGCGATCGGTGGCCAGGCGCCCGCAGACCAGAACAGCCGCGCCGTTCTCATCCGGCGCGACGACACGCGCTGCAGCATCCGTCAGGTCGTGTCGCCGATCATCAACGAACGCAACGAATTCTGCGGGCTGGTCATCGTTTTCCAGGACTTTACCGATGCGCGCGCGCTGCAGCGCCAGCTCGCCCACGCCGCCGCGCATGATGCGCTGACCGGCCTTGCCAATCGCTCGAGCTTCATCCGCGCCATGGAGGAGCTGGTCGACCAGGCGCGCAAGGACGGCACGTCGGGCAAAGGCGGCGGCGGACATCAGTTCATGTTCATCGACCTCGACCATTTCAAGCTGGTCAACGATACGGGCGGCCACGCAGCGGGAGACGCGCTGCTGAAGCGGGTTGCCGAGGCGGTTCGCGGCGTGCTTGGTCCAGACGACATCGTTGCTCGTCTGGGCGGCGACGAATTCGCGGTCGTTCTGAAATCGGGTTCGGCAGCCGGCGCCAAGATCGCGGCGCGCTCCATCATCGATGCGATACGCAGCCTGGATTTCACCTGGGACGGCCGTCCTCACATGATCGGCGCCAGCATCGGGCTGGCTGCGATCAACGCCAATTGCGGCGAGGTCGACGAGATCATCGCCAGGGCCGATGCGGCCTGCTATGCGGCCAAGGCGGCCGGCCGTGGCTGCGTTTGCGTGGCGCCTGACGGCGAGATCACAGGCGACAGGACAGAGCCACCGTTGGCCGCTGCATCCTGATCTGCTCGATCAACGTCCGGACCTGATCAGCGCGTGGGTACGGGATGCTCGCCGCGATAATCGTAAAAACCACGCCCGGTCTTGCGGCCGAGCCAGCCGGCCTCGACATATTTCACCAGCAGCGGGCAAGGGCGGTACTTCGAGTCCGACAGGCCGTCATGCAGCACCTGCATGATCGACAGGCAGGTATCGAGCCCGATGAAGTCAGCCAACTGCAGCGGCCCCATCGGATGGTTGGCGCCGAGCCGCATGGCGGTGTCGATGGCATCGACCGAGCCGACGCCCTCATAGAGCGTGTAGATCGCCTCGTTGATCATCGGCAGCAGGATGCGGTTGACGATGAAGGCCGGAAAATCCTCCGAGACCGTGATCGTCTTGTCGAGCTGCTTCACATAGGTCTTGGCTGCCTCGAAGGTCTGGTCCTCGGTGGCGATGCCGCGCACCAGCTCGACCAGCTTCATCAGCGGCACCGGGTTCATGAAATGTATGCCGATGAACCGTTCCGGCCGGTCGGTCTGCGCGGCAAGCCGCGTGATCGAGATCGACGAGGTGTTGGTGGCCAGGATGGCTTCGGGATTGAGCTGCGGACAGAGCTGGGCGTAGATCTTGCGCTTGACCGTCTCGTCCTCGGTCGCCGCCTCGATGACCAGGTCGGCGCCGGCAAGATCGGCCATCGCCGGGGCGGCCGAAATGCGTCCCATCGCGTCGTTGCGCACCTTTTCGTCGAGCTTGCCGGACCCCACCTGGCGGGCCATGTTGCCGCTGATGGTGGCGATGCCCTTCTCGATACGGTCGGGCGATATATCGTAGATCAGCACCTTGTAGCCCGAAAGCGCGGAGACATGGGCGATGCCGCCGCCCATCTGGCCCGCGCCGATGATGCCGATCGTCTCGATCTTGCTCATTACACCGATCCCGTCAAAAGGCCTTTGCGGCCTGCTTTTTGTGCGGTGCAAACTAAAAGGGCGGGGCGACTTCGTCTACCCCACCCCTCACTATTTAATACGCTTTGGCAGAAAGCGTCAAAGCGCCTTTTGCAGCTCCGGCAGAATGACGAAGAGATCGCCGACGAGGCCATAGTCGGCAACCTGGAAAATCGGCGCCTCCTCATCCTTGTTGATGGCGACGATGACCTTCGAATCCTTCATGCCGGCGAGGTGCTGGATGGCGCCGGAGATGCCCACCGCGATGTAGAGATCGGGCGCCACGACCTTGCCGGTCTGGCCGACCTGCCAGTCGTTCGGCGCATAGCCGGCATCGACGGCGGCGCGGGAGGCGCCGACGGCGGCACCGAGCTTGTCGGCAACCGGCAGGATGACCTCCTGGAACTTCTCCGCCGAACCCAGCGCGCGGCCACCCGAGATGATGATCTTGGCCGAGGTCAGTTCCGGACGGTCGGTCTCCGAGAGCTTGTTCTCGACGAAGGTGGAGAGGCCGGGATTGGCTGCCGCCTTGACGGTCTCGACGGCCGCCGAGCCACCCTCGGGCGCTGCCTGGAAGGAGGCGGTGCGCACGGTGATCACCTTCTTGGCGTCGGTCGACTGCACCGTCTGGATGGCATTGCCGGCATAGATCGGCCGCTTGAAGGTATCGGGCGATACCACTTCGATGATCTCGGACACCTGCGCGACATCGAGGAGCGCTGCCACGCGCGGCGCGACGTTCTTGCCCGACGAGGTCGCCGGCGCGATGATGGTGTCGTAAGCGCCCGCCAGCGACACGACCAGTGCTGCCGTCGGTTCGGCGAGGCGCTCGGCGAGTTCATCGGCCTCGGCCAGCAGCACCTTGCTCACGCCCTTCAGCTTGGCGGCGGCATCCGCTGCCGGCTTGGCGCCTTTGCCGGCAACCAGCACATGCACGTCCGAGCCGATCTGCAGCGCCGCCGACAGCGCCTTGGCGGTCTGGTCGGAAAGCGTTGCGTTGTCGTGCTCTGCGATGAGGAGAATAGCCATTTTCTTGTTCCTTTCCCGATCGCTTACAACACGCCGGCTTCGTTCTTGAGCTTGTCGACCAGTTCGGCGACGCTCTTGACCTTGACGCCTGCCTTGCGGCCACTCGGCTCCTCGGTCTTGATCACCTTCAGCCGCGGCTTGACGTCGGCGCCGTAGTCGGCCGGGCTCTTCTCGTCGAGCGGCTTCTTCTTGGCCTTCATGATGTTGGGCAAGGAGGCATAGCGTGGCTGGTTGAGGCGAAGGTCGGCGGTGACGATCGCTGGCATCTTCAGTTCCACCGTCTGCAGGCCGCCGTCGACTTCGCGCGTCACCTTGGCCTTGTCGCCGGCGATCACAACCTTGGAGGCGAAGGTGCCCTGCGCCCAACCCAGCAGTGCTGCCAGCATCTGGCCGGTCTGGTTGCTGTCGTCGTCGATCGCCTGCTTGCCGAGGATGACGAGGCCGGGCTGCTCGGCGTCGACGACACCCTTCAGCACCTTGGCGACGCCGAGCGGCTCGGTCTGTTCGTCGGTCTTGACCAGGATGGCGCGGTCGGCACCCATGGCGAGCGCGGTGCGCAGGGTTTCCTGAGCCTGCTGCGGGCCGATCGAGACGACGATGATTTCTTCCGCCTTGCCGGCCTCCTTCAGCCGGATTGCTTCTTCGACCGCGATTTCATCGAACGGGTTCATCGCCATCTTGACGTTGGCGAGTTCCACCGCCGAACCATCAGCCTTCACGCGAACCTTGACGTTCGCATCCACAACCCGCTTCACGGGCACAAGGATCTTCATTTGCCTGTCACCTCTTCACGCTAGTTGGGCGCGCTATAACAGCCTGCGCCCTTTCTGAGTTGTCGAAAGCCGACATTCCGGGTGGAAATTCGGGCCGAATGGAAATTCTGGTCTTTGACCGCCTTAAGCCGCAGCGGAGACGTTTCCGTAGTTGCGGCAACCCTGCACGTCAATACGCTGCAAGCCGCTCAAATCGGTTCAGTCCGAACTTGAAGCGTTTCCGCGCCCCCAACGCGGCGTCGCGGCGGGTGGCTCAGGCGCCATTGGCTCAGCAGTGGCCTGCTGCGGCTGGTTGGGAGCGGCGACCGCGGCATCCTCGTCAGCGCCGGCAAACAGCGGCACGCCGCGGCTGCGCAAGACAAGCACCAGCACGGCGCCGGCGATGATGCCGCCGATGTGGCAAGCCCAGGAAATCTGGTCCTCGCCGCCGGCGGCAAACATCACCACCTGGAACAGCACCCACAGGATGAGCGGGATGAAGGCGGGGATGCGCAGCGGGATACGGGCAAAGGCCAGCACCCAGACCTTCACCCTGGGATAAAGGATCAGATAGGCGACGACCACGCCGGCGATGGCGCCGGACGCGCCAATCAGCGGCACCTGCGAATCCCATGCGACGAGGCCCTGGAAGGCGGCTCCGGCGATCGCGCACAACAGGTAGAAAATGAAGTAGCGGATGTGGCCGAGGGCGTCCTCGACATTGTCGCCGAACACCCACAGGAACAGCATGTTGCCGCCCAGGTGGAAGATGTCGGCATGCAGGAAGGAATAGGTGAGGTAGCTCAGGCTTTCCGGGATGACGACAAAACGGGGATCAAGCTCGGCGGTGTCATGGACGACCGACGGGATGAAGCCGAGACCAAGCACGGCGGCATTGGAGAAATTCTCGCCGCCGAGCGCGGTGGCGAGGTAGACCAGGGCGTTGACCACGATCAGCCCGATCGTCACATATTGCAGGCGGATGTGCCGCAGCCTGTTGGTGTCGTAAAGCGGGATGAACATGCCCCAGGCCCTCTTCCGCTTTCGACAATCAGCGGTTCTTGCCGGGAACCCATAGCACGTCGGCGTTTCCGTTGTCATTGACCGCCCGGGCGGCGACAAACAGGAAATCCGAGACGCGGTTGATGTATTTCAGTCCGTCGCGGTTGACGTGTTCGTGCGGGTCCTGGGCCAGTGCCACCATCAGCCGTTCGGCTCGCCGCGCCACGGTGCGGGCAAGGTGAAGTGCCGCCGCTGCCGGCGAGCCGCCATTGAGCACGAAGGATTTGAGCGGCTGAAGCTCCTTGTTGATGAGGTCGATGTCTTTCTCGACCCGGTCGGTCTGTACGGCGATGATGCGTAGCGGCTCATAGCCGAGCGGCTTGCCGTCGTCGGGCACGGCAAGATCGGCGCCGAGGTCGAATAGATCGTTCTGGATGCGGGAAAGCATGGCGTCGATCGCCGGGTGGGTCGCGGCCGTGTGGACCCGGGCGATGCCGATGCAGGCATTGGCCTCGTCGACCGTGCCGTAGGCGTCCACCCGCAGGTCGGATTTCAGCCGCCGTTCGCCGGTGCCGAGCCCCGTGGTGCCATCATCGCCGGTGCGGGTGTAGATCTTGTTGAGCTTGACCATTTCGCCTCCCGACCGCCGATATCCTCACTTGCGGGTGAAATACACCGCCAGCAGGATCAGCACCAGCGCCACGGCCTGCAGCATGACGCGCGCCTGCATCAGCTTGTTCGAGGTGACGCCCGAGCCGCCGCGCATCATGTTGATGAGGCCGCGAACAAGCACGATCACAACGGCGACCATGACCAGAATGGCGAGAATGTTGAAGGCGGTTGCCATGGTGTGTTCCCAGTTCAATTGGTTCAGGCGCGTTTGGCAAGGATGCGATAGAGCATTGATGCGGGCAGGATGCGTTTGAGGACCGCACCGATCCTGGCCGGCACTGTTACCACATAGTGGGGGCGCGGGCGCCGCGACAGAAGTGCATGGCGGAGCGCCGCGTGAACCACTTCCGGCCCCGGCTTCAAGGCCGATTGGCTGCCGCCGGCCCGCAGCCGCTCGAGTTGCGCCGCATAGTCCACGCGGTGCACGGAATTTTCGTGGTCGATATTCCTGAGAAACCAGGTGAGACCATTGCTGGCGATCTTTGACTTCACCGGCCCTGGCTCGATCAGCGAAACATGGACGCCGCTGCCGGCCAGTTCCTGGCGCTGGCAGAGCATCAGGGCCTCCAAGGCGTGCTTCGACGCCGAATAGGCGCCGCGAAAACGCACCGGCGTCAGGCCGAGGATCGACGAGCAGTGGACCATGCGGCCGTGACCCTGGCGGCGCATCACCGGCACCAGCCGGCGGGTCAGGTCATGCCAGCCGAAGAAATTTGCCTCGAACTGCTCCTTGAGCGCTGCAACGGGCAGATCCTCGACGGCGCCGGGCTGCGCATAGGCGCCATTGTTGAACAGGGCGTCGAGCCGGCCGCCGGTGCGGTCGAGCACCGCCGCCACCAGCGCGGCGATGGAGTCCGGTTCGCAATAATCGAGATAGAAAGCCTCGATACCGTCGGCTTCGAGCGCGGCGATGTCCTGTGGCTTGCGCGCCGTCGCGAACACCCGCCAGCCTTCCGCCTTCAACGCACGGGCGCAGTACGAGCCTATCCCAGAAGATGCGCCGGTGACGATGATCGAGCGCAATTCCTGCGCCGGACTGGTCGTGGTTTCGCCAAGGGTTGCCATTTGCCGCAATCCCTTCCCATATTCCCGGCGTGGAGACAATTGGAGGGCGCGGTTCTTGATGCGGAAGATCGTAGCCATCAAGCGGGTTCTCTACGATGCGCTTGGCCATTTCAACACCGATGACGGCTGGGCGATGGCCAGCCATCTGGCGATCACATCGCTGATGGCGCTGTTCCCGTTCCTGATCTTTGCCACGACGCTGGCGAGCTTCCTCGGCGCGCAGGCGTTCTCCGACACGGCCGTGCACCTGGTCTTCGACACCTGGCCCGAACAGATCGCCAAGCCGATCGCGCGCGAAGTGCTCAATGTGCTGACCGTCAGGCGCACCGACCTTTTGACCTACGGCGTGGTGCTTGCGGCTTATTTTGCCTCGAACGGCATCGAGGCGCTGCGCACATCGCTCAACCGCGCCTATCGCGTCTCGGAAACGCGCGGCATCATCTACCGCCGGGTGCAGAGCATCATCTTTGTTCTCATCGCGACGGCCGGTTTCCTGGCGATCAGCGTGCTCCTTGTGTTCGCGCCGCTGCTGGCGCGGCTCGCCGAAGCCCATATCGACTGGATCAAGCCCTATATGGGCACGATCACGCTGTGGCGTTATGTCATCGCCTCGGCGGTCATTGTCGGCGGATTGTTCGCCGTCCATTTCTGGCTACCGGCAGGCAAGCGCCGCTTCGTCTCGCTGGTGCCGGGCATCATCTTCACGCTGGCGGCATGGCTCATCGGTTCGACCATCTTCGCCACCTATCTCGACCACTTCTCGTCCTATGTGACGACCTATGCCGGCCTTGCCTCGATCATGATCGCCGTGGTCTTCCTCTACATGGTCTCGGCGATCTTCATCCTCGGCGGCGAACTCAATGCCGCGATCAGCCGCTATCTGGAGGCACGCGCCCGGGTCGGATGAGTCGATGCTGGGCGGATAGGGAATTGAAGAATTGAAGAATGGCTGTCGCTTGGGTTCCTCAGTTCCTCAGTTCCTCAGTTCCTCAGTTCCTCAGTTCTACAATTCCTCCCTTGTTCGGCCGAGCGGTGGCCAGGCCAACGCCGAATGTCGTGATGGCCATGCCGACGATCTGCAGCGCGTTGAGCTGCTCGTCGAACAAGGCCCAGGCGATGAGGGCCGTCACCGCAGGCACCAGGTAGAACAGCGAGGCCACTTTCGACATCTCGCCGTCGCGGATCATCACCATCAAAAGGAAGATGGCGCCGAGCGACAGCACCAGCACCAACCAGGCCATGGCGAAGATCAGTTCGCCGTTGATGACGACTTTGTGCGTCTCGAAGGCCAGCGCCGCCAGCATCATCAAAGCCCCGCCGCCGACATATTGCCACATCGTTGCCGCGACGAGGTCGCCGCCGGATGCGAAGCGCTTCTGCCAGATGGTGCCGGCGCTCATGCCGAGCACCGAGACCAGCGAGGCGGTCAGCGTCGCCGCGGTCACGCCGCCGCCGAGCGCGCCGAGCTTAGGCCACAGCACGATGACGATGCCGATGAGGCCGATGCCAAGACCAAGCCAGTGACGCGGCAGGATCGCCTCGCCGAGAAACTTGCCGGCTAGCACCGCCGTGATCAGCGGCTGCAGGCCAACGATCAGGGCCGAAAAGCCGGCCGGCATGCCCCTGTGGATGGCCCAGAAGACGGCGCCGAGATAGACGCCGTGCATAAGGATGCCGGCGCCGGTGGCATGCAGCGCTTCCTCGCGGGTGGCTCTTTTCGAACCCAGCACAAGCATCAGGACAGCCAGCAGGATGGCGGCGATGACGAACCGTGCGGCGAGGAAGGTGAACGGCTCTGCCCACGGCATGGCGTAGCGCGCGCCGATGAAGCCGGTTGCCCACAAGACGACGAAGGTGGCGGGAATGAACCGCTTGATGCTGTGCATGTTCCGCAGACCGCCGCGCTGGAGGGAGTTGACCGTGGCGCTGCTCTAATGCGCTTCAACCCGGCGTGCAAAGCGAAACCATTGATCCATACATCATCGGAATTCAACGGGCGCCAAGTTCGACACGCGTTACCTTAGCCGCGCCGGGTTCAAAGCCCGACCAGTTGCCTGACGTCATCGGGTGATGCGCCGGCATTGCGCAAGGCGGCAAGGCCGGTGTCGCCGAGGCTCTTGGACAGCTTTCGTCCGTCGGGCCCGAGGATGAGACGATGATGGAAATAGGCCGGTTGCGGCAGCCCCAGGAGTTGCTGCAGCAGGCGCTGGACGCCGGTGGCGGAAAACAGATCCTGCCCGCGCACGACATGGCTGACGCCTTGCAGGGCATCGTCCATGACGACCGCGAGGTGGTAGCTGGTCGGGATGTCGCGGCGTGCGACGATCACGTCGCCCCAGTCCCGTGGACGGGCTTCGACCGATCGGGTCGCGGAAAGGCTCTCATCGACGAATTCGGTCCATGAAAGGTCCTTGCCGACACGCGCCATGGCGGCATCGACATCCAGCCGCCAGGCGAAGGGCGTATTCTCGGCGATCCGCCGCTGGCGTTCCTTGGCCGGCAGCGCCTTGTCGGCGGCGGGATAGAGCGGCACGCAGTCGGGATCGCGCGGCCAGTCGCGCCCGCGCCCTTCGCTGTCAGTGATGAAAGCGCGGATCTCGCCTCGGCTCATGAAGGCGGGATAGACGAGTTCCTCATCGATCAGCCGCTCGAGCACCGCCTGGTATTCTGCGAAATGCTCGGACTGGCGGCGCACCGGCTCTTCCCAGCCAAGCCCCAGCCATTTCAGGTCGGCAAGCACGCCGGCCTCGAATTGCGGCGTGCAGCGCGTCGTGTCGATATCCTCGATGCGCAGCAGCAGGCGGCCGTCTGCCTGTGTCGCCAGCTTCCGGTTGAGCAGCGCCGAATAGGCGTGGCCGAGATGCAGGTCGCCGTTGGGGCTGGGGGCGAAGCGGAATGTCAGGAGTGTCATCTCTGAGGCGGCAATCATGTTTTGCGGCGCTTCGCCAATTGCTACCTTGTCGACGGTCAAGGAACAAGAAAGCATGCAGCGTATCGTGACATCAGACGACATTGCCCGAGGGCTCGATGCGCTTTGCGTGATCGACCCGCGCCTGGAAAAGGTACGCGGCATGGCCGGCGAGGTGCCGCTGCGGCTGTCCGAGCCGGGGTTTCGAAGCCTGGCGTCGATCGTCGTCTCACAGCAAGTGTCCCGCGCCAGCGCCGATGCCATCTTCGGCCGGCTGACCAAGCTCGTCGATCCGCTGACGCCGCAGGCGATCCTTGCCGCCGGCGAGGACATGTTTCGCGAGGCCGGCCTGTCGCGGCCGAAGCAGCGCGGGCTGATCGCTGTTGCCCAGGCCGTGGTCGACGGCCTCGACTTGCATCACCTGTGTTCGCTCGATGCCCAGGAGGCGATCACGACGATGACGGCGGTGTCCGGCATCGGCCCGTGGACGGCGGAAGTGTACCTGTTGTTTGCCGCCGGGCACCCCGACATCTTCCCCGCGCGTGATGTCGCGCTACAAACGGCGGTCGGCCATGCGCTCGGCATCGAGCCGCGTCCGCCGGAGAAAACTCTGATCGCATTGGCCGAATCATGGAGCCCGTGGCGAGGTGTCGCATCACGGCTTTTCTGGTCCTATTATCGCGAAACCAGAGGGCGGGACGCCGCGCCTCCGGCCTGAATCCGCAAAAAAGCATAAAAACCATGTATTTTTGGCGCTTCAGCGGCGCGACAATCCGCTTCACATCCCTGTCATGTCGGGCTTACAGTATCCGCGCCGTTCGGGTCTAGAACCAAGGAGGTAAACACGTGACGGTCGCCGTATCTCCGGATGGGCTTCCAGCACTGGTGCTGAATGCGGATTACCGTCCGCTCAGCTATTACCCCCTGTCGCTCTGGTCGTGGCAGGATGCCATCAAGGCGGTGTTCCTCGACCGGGTGAACATCGTCGCCGAATACGAGCACGCCGTCTCCTCGCCGACCTTCTCGATGAAGCTGCCGAGCGTGGTCAGCCTGAAGGCCTATGTGAAGCCGTCCAGGCATCCGGCCTTCACCCGCTTCAACGTCTTCCTGCGCGACCGCTTCCAGTGCCAGTATTGCGGCACGCCGGAGGATCTGACCTTCGATCACGTCATTCCCCGCCACCGTGGCGGTGCGACGACATGGGAGAACGTCGTTGCCGCCTGCTCGCCCTGCAACCTCAGGAAGGGCGGCATGATGCCGGCGCATGCCAAGATGTGGCCGCTGCAGAAGCCTTTCCAGCCGACAGTGCACGATCTGCACAACAATGGTCGCCTGTTTCCGCCCAACCATCTGCATGAGAGCTGGATGGATTATCTGTACTGGGATGTCGAACTCGAACCCTGAGATCGTCCGAGAATTCGGGAGGCTGGCCGTCTGGAGCGATTGTCTGCGCTTCCGATGCTCACGGACCAAATGTCCGCTCCGCTTCGGTTCTCGACAATCACTCCATACGACTCAGCCTGCCGAATTCTTGAACGATCTCGCGTCGGCTCAGTTTTGGTGGCTTAGTCGCGGGTGAGGGCGCCGCGGAAGGCGACGGCGGCCAGGACCAGGCTGGCGATGGCGTTCCAGCCGGCCAGCGACAGGCCGAGGATGCGCAAAGCCGCCTTGTCGCAGGACGGCGGCACGAATTTGTCGAGCGCGTCGAGCACGCCCTTGCCGCCGGTGTCGACCGGTCCGGCGCCCGCGGTGCAATCGGTCGGGCCGGCCCACCACTGCCATTCGACGCCGGAGTGGTAGACGCCGAGATAGAAGCCGTAGAGCATCAGCAGGCCGCCGACAGCCAGCAGGCCGCGCGTCAGCCAGGCCGGCGCATGCAGCATCGATGCAATCACCGCCAGCACCATCAGCGGCACGCCGATATAGTAGGGCGTGCGCTGTTCCAGGCAGAGGTGGCAAGGGATGTAGCCGCCGAGATACTGGAAGCCGAGCGCCGAGCCGACGGTGGCGGCCATGGCGACGGCGAGGAACAGGGCCGTGCGCGTCCGCTGGCGTCCGGTGTCGGCATTCATGGTCGCTGTCATGTTTTTTCGTCCGTTGAGTTCGCCGCCCGCCTTTTATCCATGTCGTTGTCCCAAAACCGCAGGGCACTTTTGGGCGACATGGATCAGAGCGCGTATTTGGCTGTTATATAGAGCAAAATCAGGGCAGCCGCGCCGCCGCCGGCGATCAGGCCAAGGCGCTTTTCGATGAATTCGCGGATCGGTTCGCCATAACGGCGCAGCAGCCAGGCCAGCAGCAGGAAGCGGGCGCCGCGCGCCACGATCGCCAGCACGATGAACAGCGCCAGATTGACGCCGATGACGCCGGACAGGATCGTCACCACCTTGATCGGTGGCAGATGGGCAGCGCCCGAGGTGATCAGCATCAGGATGATGAAACCGACGCCCGCCCCCGCACGCAGTTTCTCGAACTCGTCGTACTTGCCGTAGAATTCGAGGATCGGCCTCGCCACCGCGTCATAGGCGTAGTGGCCGATGAACCAGCCGGCGATGCCGCCCAGCACCGAGGCGACGGTGGCGATCAGCGCATAGCGGTAGGCGCGATCCGGCCGCGACAGCGCCATTGGCAGATAGAGCACGTCGGCCGGCACCAGGAACACCGAGCTCTCGACGAAAGCGATGAAGGCCAGCCACCATTCGGCGGATTTGCGCGCTGCCAGCGACAAGGTCCAGTCGTAAAGTCCGCGAAGCATCGGCACTCCTAATGCATGTCGCCCAAAAATGCGCAGCGGTTTCGGGACAAAACAAAGACCCAAAGCGCGCGCCATCCATCCAGTCAGATGCGCAGCACTTGATGCGCCGCCTGTCTAGAAAGATTTTCCGCGCTGCACAATGGCAGCCTCGTCACGAAATCGAAAGGCGCAGTTTGGTCGCATCCCGGGCCGGCAACAATTGGCCAGTTGACGAACAGGCCTCCAACCGTATAGTCCCGCGCCATCCAGGCCGCCCGGCCTGAGCCCCTATGGCGGAATTGGTAGACGCGCTCGACTCAAAATCGAGTTCCGCAAGGAGTGCTGGTTCGATTCCGGCTAGGGGCACCATTTACCTACTCGGGCCTTGGCAGACGAGAGGGCGGCGTCACGCCGATCACCAATACGTCCGTCAGCTCGACGTCATGGCCACCTGCCTGCCGATATGCCTCAGCAACGCGATCAGGACGCTTTGCGCGTCACAGTGGAGTCGCCGTCATTGGCAGCGCTAAGCTCGCCGGTTGCCAGCAATTCGTCGAATGCCCGTTCGAGATCGGCACTGTCATCCGCTGCCGATCCGCTGTGCCGGTCCTGGCGTGTTAGCGTTTCCAGCCTGTGGTGAAGCTCGCGGTTCTCATCGCGGCAACGGGCATGCGCGCGTTCGTCGGTCATGCCACGCAAGCGGAGATCGGCGAGTTGAACCTTCATCGCGGCACAGTCCCTGCGCGCCGCGTCGCGCTCCTCGCGTAACTTCGCGATCTCGGCTTCCGGGTGCCAATGCCCGGCCACGTCCTCGGCACGGTGCCCGAATTGGCTCGGCGCTGCGCGGACCACGGCTTGATCGACAAGCAGAGCGGTGGCGCGGCGCTGGAGCGAGCGCAACTCCCTTTCGAGTCCCGCGGCCCGCTCCTGCGCGGCGGCGGCGCAATCGTCGAGAACGCCGCGCTCATGCTCGACCGTGGACAGCCGCGCCTGCAGGTCTTGCTGCACCGCCATCTGCCGTGACAGTTTGCCGGTCAGTTGCTCGTTAAGGAGTTTGTAATCCGCGACCTTGGAATGAAGCAGCATGGCGGCTCGTTCCAAGCCGGCGAGCCGCGATGCAACGTCCTCACGCGCCTGCTCGGCGGCTTGCCTGGCCATGATCTCATTGCGAAGCTGCTCCGAGATCCGCGCCAGGTTCCGTCCCAGACGCTCGACCTCGACATTCGCCTCGAGGAACCGCGTTGCGCGCTGGTCGGCGTGCCTGTCGGCCCGCGCAATGACCTGCCGGGCTCTGTCGAGTTCGACCTGCAGGTCGGCGATGGTCGCGCTCGCGATCGATAGCTCGCGCGATTTTCGCTCAAGCTCTTTCGAGCCGCGATCGTGCAAGCGTTCGAGCTTCGCTACCTCCTCTTGCAAATTCCATTTCTCGGTATCGAGAGCGTCGGCATGGCGCGTTTGCGCATCGAGCCTGGCGAAATAGTCCTGCACGAAGGACCATGCATGACGCGACAATTCCAGCCCTTCCGCCACGCCTTTCAGATGAGCGGCCAAGTCGTCGCCGGTATGCAGACTCAACGGATGGCTGGACAAGGGGGAGGAACCGCGCCTGGTCTGGGTCCGACTTGAGCCGGTCTCGGTCGAACCAAGGGGAGCCGGCGTGTCTGGCTGGGCCAATCTGGTGAGCTCATCTTCGAAGAGAGGCGAAGCCTGATGCGTGGCGGCTCGAATGCTTCGGAGCAGTTCCTCAAACGGATCGTTGTCGCCCTTTTGGACAACAGCGCTACCGTCTGCACTAATGTGCCGGGCGCCGTTGGCCTCATGGTTCAGCGACATTTTTCTCTCATCGCTACCGAATCACTAGATTATCGCGGATCAAGAACAAGATTGCGAGCCGGTTTTGCCGGCTTTCACTGAAAAATTTCTGCAAGAAATCTCGTTTTTTATGAGCAAAGGGTAATATTGGCGTTTATCTGTTGGGCGATCGAAGTAAATTCCCGGTCACCTCTATCAAATAAATCTTGTAGCGAAAATATGCCGTTCTCCCAGAACCGCACCTTGCCAGCCTTACCGCCGTCCCAACAAGCTCTTCATCCGGTTGCGCAGCAGGCGGGCCATGTTGCGGGTTTCGCGGTAGAGGTGCAACTGCGAGGCGGCCTGGCGGGTGAGGCGGTCGGCGTCCGGCGTCAGCCCGATCACCAGCGTGCCCATCGGCCTGCGCTCGGCCCATAGCCGGCTCATCACCGGATGGTCGGGCACCGCGCAGGAATCGGTCATCATGATGTTGGGATCGTCGAGATGCTGCCTGGTCACCTCGATCATCAGCAGCGTGCCGGGCGAATAGCTGGCCAGCGTCTCGTCATAGGCCGTCTTCCAGGTGTAGGCGACGCCGGCTTCGACGAAGACGATCAGGCAGGCGATGGTGCGGCCGTCGAGCGTCAGCGAATGGATGCGGCACATGTCCTGCTCGGCCAGCCGGTGCACGGCTTCGCGGGCGAAGGCGGCGCGGTAGCGGTCGATCGCCATGGCGGTGCGTTCGCGGCCTTTCCAGCCGGCCGCTTCCAACGTCAGGAAGTTTTCGATGGCGTGGCGGATGTCTTCGGGGCCGCGCGCCACGACATGCTCAAGCTTGCCGAGGTCGCCAAGGCGGCGCTTCAGGCGGCGGAACTCGCGATAATGGTGCGCGCGCAGCGAAGCCTTCAGATACTCGTCGCCATCGAACTCGCTCTCGAGCGCGGGGCGCTGGGTCTGGCCGGTGGTGACCAGCATCAGTCCGCGTGTCTCGGCCACGGTGGCAAACAGGCTCGCCACCGGGCCATCGAGCCGGACATCGGGCAGGACGAACACTTTCGGCAGCTTGAGGTGCGGGCGCGACAGCATCGAGAAGAAGTCCTCGACGACACCGACCGGATCGTCGCGGTCGACCAGCGGCGTGCCGAGCGGACCGAACGGGCTCGACCATGTGCGCATCACCGGCACGCCGAGCGGCACCACCGGCCGCTCCACCGAGAACGGCACCAAAAGGCGCAGTCGGTTGCGGTATTCGTCGCCGTCGCGGATGACCGCCAGCCGCACCTCGCGATCCTCCAGCCGCGGCATGGCGGGCGCCAGGAAGCGCGGGTTGAAGAAAACGTTGGGCTCGACCGTGCGGGCGCAGAGATAATCCAGCTCCTCGACCAGGTCGAAGCCGGCCGATGCCGGGTAGATGGCGAGTTTGCGCTCGGGCCGGTTGTTGGCAAGGATCTCGATATGGGCGGGATCGGCGTCACGGGTCAGCCCGGCAAGGCCGGACACCATGGCGCCGGCGGTGCCACCGCTGGTTTCCTCAAGCAACGGGATGGCGGCCATCACGCGGCTCCTTTCGCAGGCACGAAGATGAGCATGACGATGCCGAGCTTGCGCCACACCGTGAAGGACAATGCGCTGGCTTCGAAGATCATGGCAAAGGCGGTGGCCATGGCCGCGCCCCACAGGCCGAACATCGGGATCAACACCACGTTGAGCGCGATGTTGAAGGCCAGCGTCATGGCATAGACGGCGGCGCAGATGTTCTGGTTGCCGCTCATCGTCAGTAGGCTTTCGCAGGGGCCGACGGCGGCCCGCGCCACGACGCCGAAGACCAGCAGGAACAGCAAGGGATAGCCGCTGCTGAATTCAGGGCCGAACAACACCAGCATCGGCTCGCCGAGCGCCAGCACCAGCAGCGCCATCAAGAGCGATGGCCAGAACGTCCACGACACCGTCTCGCGGGCAAAGGCGGCGAGCCTCTGCGGGTCGCCATGGGTGAACTGCGCATAGCGCTGGGCGACGCCGGCCTTGACGGCGAAGTAGACGAAATGCACCAGCGCCAGTGTCTTCACGGTGGCGAAATAGACGGCGACGTCGTTGGGATCCATATAGGCGCCGACCATCAGCACGTCGGCATTGGTGAGCAGGAAGAAGAAGCTTTCGACCAGGAAAATCGGCAGCGAGACGATGAACCATTGCGCGAAATGGACCTTCATCGGCCCCGCCGGAATCTGCCTTTCCATGCGCTGAGTGACGCCGATGAGCTGGCCAAGCGTGGTGACGTAGGTGGCCGCGATCGAGGCGAAGATGGCGGTCCTGGCATCGGGGGCATAGCCCGCGACAAGCATCAGCGCCATGAATAGCAGGATCAGGATGGGCCGCACGAGATAGGTCGGCGACAGCGCAAACAGCGCCCAGCTGTTGGCGCGTGCCAGGCCCGACAGCAGGTCGGACATGGCGATCATG
Organism: Mesorhizobium norvegicum; assembly: GCF_004919685.1. Lineage (GTDB taxonomy): Bacteria > Pseudomonadota > Alphaproteobacteria > Rhizobiales > Rhizobiaceae > Mesorhizobium > Mesorhizobium norvegicum. Next base: position 131,970 of record NZ_SMYZ01000003.1, read on the forward strand.
GGCAGGCAGATGACGCCGAGGATGAACGGTATCACATAGTAGTTTTCGATCCACGGTGCTGCCAGCCAGACGCCGAGCGCACCGAGCCCGGCAATGATCGTGGAGGCGATCAGCACGAACAGACGGCTGGCCAGCACGATGCCGCGCAGTTCGTCCATCAGGCCGCGTTCGCGGTATTCGGGAATGAAGCGGATGACCGAGGTGTGGAAGCCGAGGCAGGCGAGATTGCCGACGATGACCATCGTCACCCAGACGAGGACGAAGATGCCGTATTCGAACGAGCCCATCCAGCGTGCCATCAGCACCTGGCTGATAAAGGCGATGACGGCGCTGACGATGCGGATGGAGAAGGCGATGACCGACATGCGGCCGGCCTCGCCGCGCTCGTCGGCGGTGAACAGCACGGCGTCGATACGGCCAAGCAACGGCCCCATGCGCAGCGCCAAACGCTGCGGCAGGAACCGCCCGGCTGTCGTGGCCGCGGAAAAGCGCACCCCGATTTCTCTCCGTTTTCCGCTTCTTTTCAGGCTTTGGTGTAGCCAAAACACATTAAGAAAACGTGGGCGGGGAGCTTCCTTCTCCCCGTCACTATACGGGGAGAAGGTGCCGGCAGGCGGATGAGGGGCGGCGCAGGCTTCGAAGATTTGCGTTGTGCTCGCCCAGCCGCGCTTGGCAAAGAACGGAGGAAATACGAGCGGCAAATGATGGCGGGATTAACATTCAAGCTCTTTCCCAGAAGCGTGAAACCCGCTCTAATGCGCCCGTTCTGGGGGAACCATGTCGCAGCTTATGATTCACGGCCATGTGACTCTGGGGCCGAGACAAGTTCGTTGCGCGTTGGGTTGTATGAGGATGGGACGATGAAGGCGACCGTTCCACCCTTCGCCGAGTTTTTCGTGCCGGTCTTGCGGGCATTGGACGCGCTCGGCGGCTCCGCTTCGATCGAAGAGATCGACGACAAGACGGCTGTATTGATGAACATTTCCGATGCGGCGCGGGCAGTGCTGGTTGGCGATGGTCCAAGGGCGAAATTCGATTATCGCTGCGCCTGGGCGCGAAGCTGGCTGAAGAATGCAGGCCTCACGAACAATAGTGAGCGCGGCGTGTGGGCCCTCACGGCGGAGGGCCGTACGTCGCTCTCACTTGATCCGGAAGAGATCGTACGGCTTGTCAGGCGAGCCGACGCGGCATTGCGCAAGGCGAAAACTGTCGCTGCCCCTGAGCGTGCCGAGGCTGAAGCGGAAGCAGGGGACATCGCCTTGAAGGACTGGCGGGAGCAACTGCTCGACATTCTTCTGGCGCTTGATCCGGCGGCCTTCGAGCGGTTGTGCCAGAGAATTCTCCGTGAGGCCGGCTTTATCAAGGTCGAGGTGACCGGCAGGAGCGGCGATGGCGGCATCGACGGCACCGGCGTCTTGCGGGTCAACCTGCTTTCCTTCCACGTGCTGTTCCAATGCAAGCGTTGGAAAGGCTCGGTCGGGGCAGGCGTTGTGCGCGACTTTCGCGGCGCGATGGTTGGTCGAGCTGACAAGGGCCTTGTCATCACCACCGGTACGTTTACCGCGGATGCGCGGCGCGAGGCTGTGCGCGATGGTGCTCCGGCCATCGACCTGATCGATGGCGACGGACTATGCGACCTGCTCAAGGATCAGAAGATCGGCGTGCGGGTAAAGATGGTCGAAGAAGTGACCGTTGACGAGGCGGCATTCGCCGGGTTTTAGCGACGCTAGTCGCGAACGTCAGCGCCGCCCCTCATCCGCCCTTCGGGCACCTTCTCCCCGTAAACGGGGAGAAGGAATAGCGCGCTCTTACGCGAACGCCCCGTGGCAGTGCTTGTACTTCTTGCCGGAGCCGCAGGGGCAGGCTTCGTTGCGGCCGACCTTGCCCCAGGTAGCCTGGTTGTTGGGGTCGCGGTCTTCGGGAGCGACGATGGCGGTGACCTCCGGGCGGACCAGAAGGGCGGTCTCGCCGCCTTCGAAGTCATTCTCGCCGGTGGTGCCATCGATATGCGTGCCGAACATATCGGGGGCTTCCGGCGGCGGCGCTTCGGCGGCCTGGCGGACCAGTTCGACGCGCATCAGCTGCGCGGTGACGACCTGGCGCAGATTGCCCAGCATCGCCTGGAACAGCTCGAACGCCTCGCCCTTGTACTCCTGCAGCGGATCGCGCTGGGCGTAGCCGCGGAAGCCGACGACCGAACGCAGATGGTCGAGATTGACGATGTGCTCGCGCCACAGATGGTCGAGCGACTGCAGCACCACCGAACGCTCGACATAGGTCATCACCTCGGGGCCGAAGCGCTCGGAGCGCTCCTTGGCGGCGGCGTCGGCTGCCTGGGTGATGCGCTCGCGGATGTCGTCCTCGGCGATGCCCTCTTCCTTGGCCCAGTCCTCGATCGGCAGGTCGAGATTGAGGAATTCGGCGACCTCGGCCTTCAAGCCCGCGACATCCCACTGCTCGGCATAGGCGTTTTCGGGAATGGCCTTGGCGACGATCTCGTCGATGACGCCCTCGCGCATCTCGCCAATGGTTTCGCTCAGGCCTTCGCCGTCCATCAGCTCGATGCGCTGCTCGAACACCACCTTGCGCTGGTCGTTGGAGACGTCGTCATATTTCAGCAGATTCTTGCGGATGTCGAAGTTGCGCGCCTCGACCTTCTTCTGCGCCTTTTCCAGCGCCTTGTTGATCCAGGGATGGATGATCGCCTCGTCTTCCTTGAGGCCGAGCTTCTGCAGCATGCCGTCCATGCGCTCGGAGCCGAAGATGCGCATCAGGTCATCCTGCAGCGACAGGAAGAATTTCGAGCGGCCGGGGTCGCCCTGACGACCGGAACGGCCGCGCAGCTGGTTATCGATGCGGCGCGATTCGTGACGTTCGGTGGCCAGCACATAGAGGCCGCCGGCGGCAAGCGCCTTGTCCTTCAGCCGCTCGACATCGGCATTGATCTCTTTTTCCCGCGCCTCGCGCTCGGGGCCGGCCGGCATGTCGCCGAGTTCGTCTTCAATGCGCATCTCGGCATTGCCGCCGAGCTTGATGTCGGTGCCGCGGCCGGCCATGTTGGTGGCAATGGTGATGGCGCCGGGCTTGCCGGCCTGGGCGACGATCGCCGCCTCGCGCTCGTGGTGGCGGGCGTTCAGCACCTCGAAATCCGTGAAGCCTTCCTTGCGCAGGCGCTCGGCCAGCTGCTCGGATTTTTCAATGGAAGTGGTGCCAACCAGCGTCGGCTGGCCCTTGGCGCTGGCTTCGCGGATCTCCCTGACGATCGCCTTGTATTTCTCCTCGACCGTCCGGTAGACCTCGTCGTCTTCGTCCTTGCGGATGACCGGCAGGTTGGTCGGAATCTCGGTGACATCGAGATTGTAGATGTTGCCGAATTCCTCGGCCTCGGTCAGCGCCGTGCCGGTCATGCCGGAAAGCTTCTTGTAGAGGCGGAAGTAGTTCTGGAAGGTGACGGAGGCCAGCGTCTGGTTCTCCGGCTGGATCGCCACATGCTCCTTGGCTTCGAGTGCCTGGTGCAGGCCTTCCGAATAGCGGCGGCCCGGCATCATGCGGCCGGTGAACTCGTCGATGATGACGATCTCGCCGTTGCGGACGATGTAGTCCTTGTCCTTCTGGAACAGCCGGTGCGCCTTCAGCGCGTTGTTGACATGGTGGACGATGGCGACGTTCTCGACGTCGTACAGCGACTCGCCCTTGAGCAGGTCGGCGTCGCGCAAAAGGTTCTCGAGCTTCTCGGTGCCTTCCTCGGTGAAAATCGACGTCTTCTGCTTCTCGTCGATCTCATAATCCTGCGGCTGCAGCTGGATGATGAAGGTGTCGATGGTGTTGTACATTTCCGAACGGTCCTCGAGCGGACCGGAAATGATCAGCGGCGTGCGCGCCTCGTCGACCAGGATGGAATCGACCTCGTCGACGATCGCGTAATTGTGACCGCGCTGCACCATCTGGGCGCGCTCGTACTTCATGTTGTCGCGTAGATAGTCGAAGCCGAGTTCGTTGTTGGTGGCGTAGGTGACATCGGCGGCGTAGGCGGTGCTGCGCTCCTCGTCGGACAGACCGTGGACGATGACTCCGACCGAAAGACCAAGGAACTTGTAGACGCGGCCCATCCATTCGGAGTCGCGGGTGGCGAGATAGTCGTTGACGGTGACGACGTGGACGCCCTTGCCGGCAAGCGCGTTCAGGTAGACCGGCAGCGTCGCGACCAGGGTCTTGCCCTCGCCGGTGCGCATCTCGGCAATGCCGCCATTGTGCAGCACCATGCCGCCGATCAGCTGGACATCGAAGGGGCGCATGCCGAGCACGCGGCGCGCCGCCTCGCGGGCGGTGGCAAAGGCTGGCACCAAAAGGTCGTCGAGCGTGGCGCCGTTGGCGATGTCCTGGCGGAATTTCGCGGTGCGGCCGACCAACTCCTCGTCGGAGAGCGCCCGCATCTCGTTTTCCATGGCGTTGATCGCTTCGACACGAGGCCGGGTCGATTTGACCCGACGGTCGTTGGAGGAACCGAAAACCTTACGGGCGAGACCGCCGAGACTGACCATCCAATGGTCCTTTCGATAGAATTCTCAATCTTGCGATGAGCGCCGGCCGGCCCCATCAATTCCACGTGAACGTGGACAAACACAAAAAGCGCCCGGAAAACGGTTCTGGACGCAAAGTCGTTGGACAGATAAGAGGGGGCTCAACTGATGTCAACGCCGCGCTGGCCCTGCCGGGCGCGCCAAATTCCGCCACAATCTGGCTGATCTGGAAGCCACCCCCTCCTCACAATCCCCCACCGGAGTCATCTTATGTCCTTGTTGTTCCGCCGCGCGTCGCTCGCCAGCCTTGGCTTGGCCTTCGGCCTGTCGGCCCTTTCGCTGTCGCCGCTGATGGCGCAGCAAACCGCTCCCGCTCCGGCGGATGCTGCAGCGCCGGCCGCAGCACCGGTCGATCCGAATACCGTGATCGCCACGGTCAACGGCCAGCCCTTGACCGAGGCCGACCTGGTGCTTGCCGAAGGGGAATTGTCGCAGCAGTTCTCGCAGCTGCCGCCCGAGCAGCGCCGTGCCGCCGCCCTTTCGGCAGCCATCGAGATCCGCGTCATGGCCGCCCAGGCGGTCACGTCAGGACTCGACAAGGATCCCGATTTCCAGCGCCGCATGGCCTTCCTGCAGCAGCGCGCTCTGCATGGCGAGATGGTCGAGAAGGGTGTTGTCGACAAAGTCACCGACGCTGAGGTTCGCGCCCGCTACGACCAGGAAATCGCCAACACGCCGCCCACCAACGAGGTGCATGCCCGTCACATCCTCGTGAAGACGAAGGAAGAGGCCGAGGCGATCATCAAGCAGCTCGACGGCGGCGCCGACTTCCAGAAGCTCGCCAACGAGCACACCAGCGATCCCTCAGGCAAGACCAGCGGCGGCGATCTCGGCTGGTTCGGACCTGGCCAGATGGTGCCGGAATTCGACAAGGCGGCCTTTGCGCTCGAGGTCGGCAAATACACCGAGCAGCCGGTTCAGTCGCAGTTCGGCTGGCATGTCATCAAGCTCGAGGACAAGCGCACCAAGCAGCCGCCGGCCTTCGACGACGTCAAGGACCAGGCCAAGCAGGCGGTCATCCGCGACAAGTATTTCGCGCTGGTCAAGTCGCTGCGCGCCGGCGCCAAGGTCGAAATCCCCGACGCCAACCTGAAGAAGGCGGTCGATACGCTGGAAAGCGCAAAGTAGGCCTGAAGGAATTTTTGAAAGAGGCGCGGCAGCCAGGGGTTGCCGCGCCTTTTTTGTCGGCCAGCCGCCCTTTTACCCTCCAGGCGCCGCTATGCCGCGCATCACGTAGTCGACGGCCTTGCGGATGGTAGGTTCGTCCTCGTCGAGCCGGTTGGTCAACAGATGCTTCCAGGCGAAGGAGGCGATCAGGTCGGCGACCAGCGCTGAATCGATGTCGGCGCCGATTTCGCCCCTTGCCCTGGCGCGTTCCACCATCTGACCGGTATGGGAGCGCCGACCCAGCGCATAGTCGGCAAGGGCCGCGGACGCCGTATCATCCGACTGCGCCTCGGCGATCAGCGACCTGAACACGCTGCCCGACGATGTGTCGCGCCAGTGGGCGAACAGGTTTTTCAGGAAGCCGACGAGATCCTCCTCCAGTCGCCCGGTATCGGGAACATCGACGCGTTTCTGGCGCTGGTAGACTTCGAGCAGCAGTGCGGCCTTGCTCGGCCACCAGCGATAGATGGTGGGTTTGCCGGCGCGGGCCCGTCGCGCCACCGCCTCGATCGAAAAACCGGCATAACCGGCCTCGACCAGCACGGCCTCGGCGGCTTCGAGAATGGCATCGGCGCTGGCGGGATTGCGCCGCGCACCGATCGATCTACGCGCCGGGTCGGCGTCCTCGGCCATGTCTGTCGTCCTCGCCAACAATTTCGCCGGCATTATAGGTGAGGTCGTGGTGAAACGAAACGGACCGTTCTTAACGGATCAAAGAATCCATCAGATGATGCTTATTGCATCGCTTGCGATGTCTCGGACTCGATGCGCCAGCCGCCGTCGGCCTTGACCAAGCCAAGCGTGACACGCGCCTTGCCGGTCAGGCGTGCCGCCGACTTGTCCTTTGGAAGATAGTCGTAGCGCATCGCAAAGACGGCCTCGGCGCGATCCTGGCCATGTGGAGTGACCTCCAGGCTGCCTGGCTCCAGGCCAAGCGACCAGGAGGCCCACTGCGCGAACCAGTCGGCCTTGACCTTGGCGATGGCATCGGCGTTGTAGCTTGTCCCGAAAATGGTGGCAGACGGGCCGTAGAGCCGCTTGACGGTCTCGCTCATCGCTCTGGTGTCGGGCGTCAGATAATCCTGGCGCAGGAATTTTTCGATCGATCCCTTGTCGTCGCCCACCGAGCGCTCGAGCACGGCAACTTCGGTCGAGGGGGCCGGAGCGGCGGCCGGCTTCTGCGGCTGGGCGGGTTGCCCGTCGGCGACGAATTCGAAACGCTCGAGCAGCGAGCCCTGCTCCCAGGGGCGCTGGGCCTCGCGCGTTTGCGAAACCACGTCACGGCGCACCGCGATCATCATGTCGTTGATGCTCTGGCCAGGTTCGGCGATGTGGCGCAGCAGGGCGGCGGCAAAAGGCGAGTTGCGCCCGCTTCCGTCCATGGCGACGGCACCAGGTGCCGTCGAGAAGGCAATAAACGAGCCGCGCGTCGAATCGAACTGGGCCAACCCGGCCAGCGCCGTCGCCGAGCGCGTGGTGGCGGTGCGGCTGAGACTGCGGGCAAACGGGTTGTTGCGGCAGGCATCGAGAAACACCAGGCTGACCTTGGTCTGCTGTTCCATGATGTCGAGGACTTCGTCGATCGGCACGGCTTCAAGCTGGAGCTTTACCGGCACGTCCAACCTGGCGTCGACCGGCACGATGTAGTTGCGCCCGTCGACCTGCAAGCCGTGGCCGGCATAATAGAAAAGCCCGACGCCGGCGCCTTCGAGCGCGTCGGAGAACTCGCCGATGCTGCGTTCGAGCTCGCGCTTGCCGAGATCATTGCCTTCGACGACCTCGAAGCCGATGGAGCGCAGCTTGTCGGCGATGTCGAGCGCGTCGTTTACCGGATTGGCCAGCGTGCCGGCTTCGGCGTAAGTGCCGTTGCCGATGACAAGCGCCACGCGCCGTTGCGGCTGTGCATCCGCGCTCAGCAGCAAAAGTCCCAGAAATGCCCATGCGAGGATCGCAAGCCTGCCCATGGGGCAGGATCATAACGCCATCGGCCCCGGCGGCGCCAACAGATTTGAAATGCAAGCTTAATCCCGAGTGGGCTCCCGCCTCCGGCAAGAGCGACGAAAACGCCCTTGCGCCCGCGCGGCGTATCGGGCAAACCGGCCTTCCCTTGCGATTTTTCCCGCCCGAGGCCCCCATGTCCACGACGATTTCGCCGCTTGCGCCGAAGAAATACCCCAAGATGCCAGAAATCGAGGGGGTGCGCATCGCCACCGCCGAGGCGGGGATAAAGTACAAGAACCGCACCGACCTTTTGACCATGGTCTTCGATGAAGGCACCGCGGTCGCCGGTGTGTTCACGAAATCGAAATGCCCCTCGGCGCCGGTCGATTTCTGCCGGCAAAATCTCGGGGCCGGCAAGGCGCGGGTGCTGGTCGTCAATTCCGGCAACGCCAACGCCTTCACCGGCAAGAAAGGTCGGGAATCCACGGCCCTGACAGGCGAGGCGGCGGCGAAGGCGGCCGGCTGCAAGGCAAACGAGGTTTTCCTGGCCTCGACCGGCGTCATCGGCGAGCCGCTCGACACCAGCAAATTCAGCCATTTGCTCGCAGGGCTGGTCAGCAATGGCAAGCCAGAGCTGTGGACCGAAGCGGCAAAGGCGATCATGACCACGGATACCTATCCGAAAGTGGCGACTGCGACCGTCAAGCTCGGCGACACCGATGTCACCATCAACGGCATCTCCAAGGGCGCTGGCATGATCGCGCCCGACATGGCAACGATGCTCTCCTTCATCGCCACCGACGCGCCGATCGCCGCCCCAGTTCTGCAGGACCTGTTGTCGCGTGGCACGGCCAAGACCTTCAACGCGGTCACCGTCGACAGCGACACCTCGACCAGCGACACGCTGCTGATCTTCGCCACTGGCAAGGCCGCCAAGCGCGGCGCGCCAGCAATCTCTGATGCAAAGGATGCCCGCCTCGGCCCATTCCGGCGGGCGCTCGGCAAGGTACTGAAATCGCTGGCGTTGCAAGTGGTGCGCGACGGCGAGGGCGCTCGCAAGCAGGTCGAAGTCACCGTCACCGGCGCCAAATCGGCGCGCTCGGCCAAGCGCATCGCGCTGTCGATCGCCAATTCGCCGCTGGTCAAGACGGCGGTCGCCGGCGAGGATGCCAATTGGGGCCGCGTCGTCATGGCTGTCGGCAAGGCCGGCGAGCCCGCCGATCGCGACCGGCTGTCGATCTGGTTCGGCGACAACAGGCTGGCGCATGAAGGCGAGCGCGACCCCTCATATTCCGAGCAGGCGACGTCGGCCTATATGAAGCGCGACGACATCCGCATCCGCGCCGATATCGGCATCGGCCGCGGCAAGGCGACTGTGTGGACTTGCGACCTCACCAAGGAATATGTCGCCATCAATGGCGATTATCGGAGCTGATGGTTTTGGGCTCCAGGCATCCGGCAAGCATGCTCGCGATCGTGCGCCGCTACGAGGCGGCCGGCTTTCGCGCCTGGCCGGCAGCTGCGGTCCACTATGACGGCACCTGGGTGGTGCGGCTGACCGCCGGCCATCCGGCCAAGCGGCTGAACTCGGTCAACCCGCTCGATCCCGGCGACACCCAGCACATTGCCGACCGTATCGGCCGGGCCAGCCGCCGTTTTGACGCCTATGGCAGGCCGCTGACGTTCCGCATGTCGCCGCTGTCGGGTCCGGACCTCGCCAGCCATCTCGACCGCGAGGGCTGGAGCCGGTTCGACGAGTCGCTGGTCATGCGGCTGCCGCTGGCCGACGCGCAACTCGACGCCGCCATGGACCAGATTCCGCTCAAGGACATCAGCCGCTTCATCGGCGCGTCGCTCAAGGTCAGCGGTTCGGATGTCTCGCTGCGGCCCGGCCTGTCGGAGATCATCGGCGCCATCCAGCCCGAGGCCGGACTGTTCGCGCTCGAAGATGGAGCCGAAGCGCTGGCGACGCTGATCTGCGTGCATGACGGCGATCTCGCCGGCCTGTTCGAGGTCGCCACCGATAAGTCGGCGCGCAACAAGGGCCACGGCCGCAACCTGATCCTGTCGGCGCTGAAATGGGCGCGGCTGCGTGGGGCGCGGGAAGCCTGGCTGCAGGTCGAGGCCGGCAATGTGCCGGCGCTGGCGCTCTACCATTCGCTCGGCTTCGACGAAGTCTATCGCTACCACTACCGCCGGCCGCCGGGTCATGAATGAAGTGATGGCATGAGTGACGGGACGACCGCCGGCAAGCGCCTGCTCCTGGTCGCTGCCTGCGCGCTGGTCGATGCCGACGGCCGCGTGCTGCTGGCGCAGCGGCCGCAGGGCAAGCAACTTGCCGGGCTGTGGGAATTTCCCGGTGGCAAGGTCGAACCCGGCGAGACGCCCGAACAATGCATCATTCGCGAACTGCATGAGGAAATCGGCATCGAAACCGACATCCCATGTCTGGCGCCGCTCACCTTCGCCAGTCATTCCTACGACGATTTCCACCTGCTGATGCCGCTGTTCATCTGCCGCCGCTTCCGCGGCATCGCCCAACCCAAGGAAGGGCAGGCGCTGAAATGGGTGCGGCCAAAGCAGATGCGCGACTATCCGATGCCGCCGGCCGATGCGCCGCTGATCCCTTTCCTCATCGATCTTCTTTGAGGGCTCTCGCCCGGCCGCTTCCTGGCCGAGGGGTCGTATCAGCCAGCGTTAATGGAAGATTTATCTCGTCATGAAAAATTGAAGCATGGCCGTTTCAGGCCGCGCCGCCGATTCGCTGGGGAGCGATAGCATGAGCCTAGACAGGGATTGGGACTCGATCCGGCCCGAGCGCGGCTTTCGCGCCGCCGACGCAGGCATGGGCATATTGCGCATCACGCTGCTGTTCGGTTCGGCCGCGGTGGCGCTGGCGCTAATCGCAACCCCTTTCCTCGACAGCCAGACACGCTCGCTATCGGCTCGCGATAATTTTGCCGGCGGGCTCGACATGACGGCCACCGGCTCGGTCAGCCATCGCGAAACCTATACGTTGCGCCGCAGCGTGCTGCAGCCGCAGCCCGGTTCGGTCTGCATCATCAGGTCCAATGGCAGAAGCAGCGGCGACTGCTGACATGGTTAAGGGATTGCGGGAAGGCGGCGGTTTCACCGCCTGTTAAGCCTTTGCCGTTAACCTTTCTTAACAGATCGGCGGTAAGGTCCCGGCTAGAGGGGTTGAGGTCATGAAAGCAGTGCTGCTGCGTTTTCTGAAGGACGAGAATGGCGCGACAGCCATCGAATATGGACTGATCGCGACCTTGGTGGGGCTGGGGATCATCACCGGCGTTGGTCAGTTCGCCAACTCGCTCACCTGGTTGTTCAGCGACAACAACAGCAGGCTTGCGAACGCCTTCGCACCCACACCCTGATCCAACCTTTCCGCGCTTGCGGACAGGGATCATTGCCCGTCGGGCGCTTCCAGGATTGCCTTCAGCGAGACCTTGGCCGAACCTGGCTTCAGCGGTTTTTGCTGCGATGCGTCGGGCGCCCAGCCGGACATCCAGACAATCGAGAAACTTGCTCTCACGCGGCCGTCGGGGTCGGAAAACCGCTCTGCGTAGATTTCCGCAGCACGGGCAAACAGCTCGCGCGTGCCTGGCCGCCGGCTGCGATCGGTGAGCGCACTGGTTTCGCCCATGGCCCGCAGGTCCGCCATCAGGTTGAACAGGCTGGCATAGCGCACCGTCACCGTCTCGACGTCGGCGACCGGCAGAGCGAGACCGGCGCGCTGCAGAAGCGCACCTGCGTCGCGTACGTCGGTGAACGGGACGACACGCGGGCTGGCGCCGCCGTAAAGCTCGGTCTCGGCCGCAAGCAGGCTTTCGCGCAGCTCGAAAAGCGTGCCGGCGCCGGCAAAGGCGCCGAGGAAAAGCCCGTCCGGCCGCAACGCGCGGCGGATCTGGATCAGCATGCCGGGAATGTCGTTCATCGCCTGCAGCGACAGAAGCGAGACCACCAGATCGAGGCTCTCCGGCTCGAACGGCACGGTTTCGAGCGGTGCGATCAAGCCGGCGCCGCCGCCTGTCAGGAAAGCCGTATCCGCCTCGACGCGGACAATATCGGCGACCTTGCCGCTCTCGGCCAGCGTTTCGGCCGCTGCCGGCGTCTGGCAAAACAGCACGGCTGCCTTGCCGAACCGGCGCTCGACGGCACCCAGCCGGTCGGCAAGGTCCTCGGCGGTGCGGCGCATCAGGAAGTCCGCGCCGTCAACCGGATGGGTGAGCGCGCGCCGCTTGTGCGCCAGCCACAGAGAGGTATCCATAATCGGCTGCAACGGGCAGATCCTTGTTTGTCCACGCCCTGATATAGTTGGTATACCTGCGCGGAGAACCAACCACGTGGCCGATCCGATGTCCAAGATCAAGCCCAGCGAGATCAAGCGCTTCGCCCGATCGGCCCTCGGCTGGCCGGCGCGCATCCTGTTTCCGCCGGTCTGCGCCGGTTGCCGGCGGCATGTCTCGCAGCCCGGCGTGCTTTGTGGCGCCTGCTGGCCGAAGCTCAGGCTGCTGGAACGGCCATGGTGCCCGGTGATGGGCACGCCGTTCAGCCATCACATGGGCGAGGGCTTTCTGTCCGCCGAGGCGATTGCCGATCCGCCGCCTTTCGAGCGGGCGCGGGCGGCCGTCGCCTATTCCGGCGTCGCCCGCCAGATGGTGCAAGGGCTGAAGTACCAGGATCGCACGGATCTCGCGCCATGGATGGCGCGCTGGATGGTGCGCGCGGGTGCCGATCTCATCGCCGAGGCGGAAGTGGTGGTGCCGGTGCCGCTGCACTGGCGGCGCTTCTTCAGGCGACGCTTCAATCAGTCGGCGGAACTGGCAAGGGCGGTGTCAGTGCTCAGCGAATTGCCCTTCGCTCCGTCGGCGGTGCGGCGTGTGAAACTCACCCGCCAGCAGGTTGGGCTGGAGCGCGGGGAACGCGAGGAGAATGTGCGGGCTGCCTTCCGAGTGCCCGCCGAGGCGGAAATCGAGATTGCTGGCCGCAGGGTGCTGCTGATCGATGATGTCTACACCACCGGCGCCACCGTGCGTTCCGCCACCAAGGCGCTGAAAAGGGGAGGTGCGGCCGCCGTCGACGTGCTGACCTTTGCCCGTGTGTTGCCGGGGGACTTCCGGGCGGACGAGTCCGCGACTATATAAGTCGGCAACGAACAGCGGAAATTCGTCATGGCCGATGTCACCATCTACACCCGCATGATGTGCGGCTATTGCACGGCAGCCAAGCGGCTGCTCGAGCGCAAGGGCGTCGCCTTTACCGAGCACGATGCCTCCTTCTCGCCGGAACTGCGCCAGGAGATGATCTCCCGCGCCCATGGCCGCTCGACCTTCCCGCAGATTTTCATCGGCGATACGCATGTCGGCGGCTGTGACGACCTCCACGACCTGGAGGCCGAAGGCCGGCTGGACAAACTGCTCGCCAACGGCGCGACGATTTGAGGATATGGCGATGGGTGTTTTCAAGGCGGCTGCGATCCAGATGCGTTCAGGCGAGAGCCCCGAGCGCAACGCGGTCGATCTCGAACGGCTGGTGCGCGAAGCCGCAAGCCAGGGCGCCACCTACATCCAGACGCCGGAGATGACCGGCGCGCTGATCCGCGACAAGGAAGCGCGCGCCGCCTCCTTCACCTCCGAGGACAAGGACATCATCGTCTCGACCGCGCGCAAGCTGGCCAAGGAACTCGGCGTTTTCCTGCATATAGGCTCGACCGCCATCCTGCGCGCCGACGGCAAGCTCGCCAACCGCGCGCTGCTGTTCGGCCCGGACGGCGCCACGCTCGCCACCTACGACAAGATCCACATGTTCGACGTCGATCTCGACAATGGCGAGAGCTGGCGCGAATCCGCCGCCTATGAACCGGGCACCGAGGCCGTCGTCACCGACCTCGACGGCGCGAAACTGGGTTTTGCGGTCTGCTACGATTTGCGGTTCCCGCAATTGTTCCGCGCCGAGGCACTGGCCGGCGCAGATATGCTTTCGGTACCGGCTGCCTTCACCCGCCAGACGGGCGAGGCGCACTGGCACGTGCTGCTCAGGGCCCGCGCCATCGAGAACGGCGCCTATGTCGTCGCCGCTGCGCAAGGCGGCCTGCATGAGGACGGCCGCGAGACCTACGGTCATTCGCTGATCGTCGATCCATGGGGCCGTATCATCGCGGAAGCCGCGCATGACGAGCCGGCGGTGATCGTCGCCGAGATCGACCCGGCGCGGTCGCTTGCCGCGCGCAAAAAGATCCCCAACCTCAAAAATGCGCGGGATTTCGCCGTCAATGCCGGCTTGGGCGAGGCGCCGCGTCTCAGGGGTGCAGCCTCTTGATCCGTTTTGCCCTGATCTGCGAGCACGAGCACGAATTCGAAGGCTGGTTCCGCAGCAATGACGATTTCGACACCCAGAAAAAGCGCGGCTTTGTCGACTGCCCGACCTGCGGCTCGCACAAGGTGCAGAAAGCGCTGATGGCGCCGGCGGTCTCCACGGCGCGCAAGCAGGAAACGATAGCGCTTGCCATGGGCGAGGCGCAGAAGCAGGCTTTGGCGCAGCTGAAGGCGATGGCCGAGAAGGTGCGCGAGAATGCCGACTATGTCGGCGACAAGTTCGCCGAGGAAGCGCGCAAGATCCATTTCGGCGAAAGCGACGCGCGCGGCATCTATGGCGAGGCGACGCTGGAAGAAGCCAAGAGCCTGGCCGAGGACGGCGTCGAGTTCATGCCGATCCCGGTGTTCCCGGACGACCGCAACTGAGTTCCGAGGGAGCTTTGCGCGACCCAGAAGCGATTGAGCCGCGACGAAGCATAAGAGCCGTCGTTGGCCGATTGGCCCGCTGGGGCGCCGTCAAGTTTAGCGGTACCCGAACGATCGACGGGTTGCTCATCATTGGCGACAAGGGCACCGACAAGATCTTCGAGGCGCTTCAGCTTGTTCGTGATTTTGATCCAGTGCGCTACAGACGGCTGCTTGGTGACGTAAGACAGGTCTTCGTCACAACCCTTCCTGCTTCCGTCGCGCAATGGGCGGATTCTTCCAAGGCGTGCGAATTGGACGAGCGCCATATCATCAGCGAAGAGACGACGCCGGAATTGGTCGCTTCGATTATCGTCCATGAGGCCACCCACGCGCGGCTTATGCGATGTGGTATCGGCTACGAAGAGGCGTTGCGGGATCGCGTGGAGCAGGTCTGTCTGCGCCGAGAAATAGCCTTTGCGGCCAGATTGCCGACCGGAAAGGGCCGGAGCCAGCAAGCCGAAGCGACACTCGAGGCCATGCCGGATTTTTCCGACAAGGCGATGAGTGAGCGCTATCTCAGTGGTTTGCGAGATGCTCTGCTCTACCTCAACATGCCGGCCCGGCTTGTCGACCTCACCGTATCATACCGGCGCTGGAAACACCGGCGCCGGTTCTCGCGGCAGCCTACGAACTGACCCGGCTAGCTCACACTCCCGATCAATTTCTCAAGCAGCCGAGAGAGCGTTTCCTGTTCCGCCGGTGTCAGGCCCGCGAGAATCTCATGTTCGTTGGCGACATGGGCAGCAACGGCCTCGTCGATCAAAGCGAGACCCTTTTCAGTCAACCGCACGACAATGCCGCGCCGATCGTTGGGGTGCGGCCCGCGCAGGATCAATCCGGACGTTTCGAGCCGGTCGAGCCGGTTGGTCATGGCGCCCGATGTGACCATCGTCGCTTCATAGAGAGCGGTCGGCGTCAGCGCGTAGGGTGAGCCAGCGCGGCGCAGTGTCGCCAGCACATCGAACTCTCCCGACTGCAATCCATAGCGGGCAAACACCGGCGCCAGGCGCTCGCGGGCGATCAGCGAGGAGGCCTCGTTCAGCCGCCCGAGCACGGCCATCGGCGAGACATCCAGATCGGGCCGCTCCCGCTTCCATTGCTCGATCGCTCTTGCTGCCCTATCCAACTGTCTCACCATCATATATCTTGACGTTAAGAATCTTTCCATTATCTTACCGCAAGATGCAATGCTGGCCAAGGGCCGCGCGCGACAGGGTTCGATCATGAAATTTCTCTGGGATTCGGCGCTCGGCCTGCTGGTCGTCACCGGCGGCCTGCTCGGCCTGACGCTGCCCTTCGGCAAGCTCGCCACGGCTGCCGGCGTGCCGGCCATGGTCTGGGCCTTCGTCATCTCGTTCGGCGCCGGCGGCGTCTTGCTGTGCGTGCTCTTGCTGCGCGGTCAGCGCGTCCGGCTCACCGCGCACAAATTGCGCTATTTCTTCGTCACCGCAGCGGTGTCCTATGCGGTGCCCAATCTCCTGATGTTCTCGGCCATCCCGCATCTTGGCGCCGGCTACACCGGCATCATGTTCACGCTGTCGCCTGTCATCACGCTGGTGTTCTCCATCCTGCTGCGTGTCCGGAGCCCCAACATGCTGGGCATTGTCGGCATCGCCGTCGGCTTCGTCGGCGCCGTCATGGTGGCGGTGACGCGCGGCGAGGCCGGCCAGCCGGCCGATCTGTTCTGGGTGGTGATGGGGCTGCTCATTCCGGTCAGTCTTGCCGCCGGCAACATCTATCGCACGGTCGACTGGCCGGAAGGCACCGGCCCGATCGAGCTTGCTGTCGGCAGCCATTTGGCGTCAGCGGCGATGCTGCTTGTCGGCATTCTCGCCCTGTTCGGCGTCAAGGCCTTCGCTTCCCTCGGCGGCGTGCCATTGGTGGTGGTCGCGCAGGTCGCATCGGCATCGGCGATGTTCGCCTTTTTCTTTAGGCTGCAGGCGGTTGGCGGTCCGGTCTATCTCAGCCAGATCGGCTATGTGGCGGCGGCCGTCGGCCTGTTTGCCGGCACCATCTTCCTCGGCGAGCACTATCAACTGCTGACCTGGGCGGGCGCACTCATCATCACCGCCGGTGTGTTCATCACCACCATGGCGCAAAGTCAGATCAGCAGGAAGGCACAAAGCCAGGCGGCGTGAATGCGTTCGCGCCTCAGCCGGCGCCGGTTTCGTTCTCTTCGCTGCCGGGCTCCGGTCGCGGGTGCCGACGGCGGTGGGTGGCCGCGGCGCGGGCCGCCTGCTCATAGATGCCGGTCATCAGTTCGAGCGTGCGCGCCGCTTCCTCGAGCTTGGCCGCCATCTCCGGGACGCGCGTCACCGCTTCGATGAGCAGGACCGAACGGATGTCGGCATAGCGTTCGGTCACACGATAACCGAGCGGCGTGACTTCGTAGGTGACGCCGGCCCTGCCGCTGCCGGTTCGCTTGACCAGGCCGCCCTTGAGCAATTTGCGCAGGCTGTACTGGATGTTGGGGATGTCGTCGCGGTTGGTCATCTGCGCCAGGTCGCGGATGCTCTTTGGCCGGTCGTTCATCCTGATGATGTGGAGCAGCGCATTTTCCGGCCCGCTGGCGGAAAACTCGATCACCGTCGCCAGGCATTCGGCCTGCCAGTGGCCGAACGCCTCGTAAGAGCGCATCAGCGCATACTCGATTTCGGCGACATCGATTTCGAGCGGCGTCCGCGCCAGATGCCAGCCGCGATCCAGCAGCTTGGCTTGCGTTTCCGAAGGTTTGCGCCGGTCGTTCATCCATGTCTCCCCGCCCGGCAGCATGCGCCGATCCGGCCGATTGCGTCCACACGATTTTATGATAGACTTTCTATCATAAAATATAATCAAAAAATGAGGAGAACACGACCGATGAGCATGCTCGACAAGACCGCAGCCAATGCGCAGCCCTTCTTTCTCGGGACCTTTGCGTCCAATTGTTCCGGCGGCATGACCGTCACCAAGCTTCCCGAACGATGGGTCAGTTCCTGGGACAACAATCTGCGGCTGGCGCAGCTGCTCGACGAGGCCGGCATCGACTTCATGCTGCCGATCGCCCGCTGGATCGGCTATGGCGGCGAGACCAATTTCCACGGCAACGTGCTGGAGACGATCACCTGGGCCACCGGGCTCCTGGCGCTCACCCGCAACATCACGGTTTTCGCCACCACCCACACGGCGGCCAATCATCCCGTCGTCGTCGCCAAGCAATTGGCGACCATCGATCAGATCAGCCGCGGCCGTATCGGCCTCAACATCGTCGCCGGCTGGAACAAGCCGGAATATGAAGCGCTCGGGCTGACGCTGCCTGACGATCACATCACACGATACGGCTATGCACAGGAATGGTTCGACATCGTCAGGGCGCTGTGGGATCGCACCGAGGCGTTCGACTGGGACGGTACCTATTTCAAGCTGAAGAACGTGCTTGGCGATCCGCGCCCGTCGGCACGCCTGCCGATCCTCAACGCCGCCGGCTCGGAAGAAGGGCGCAAATTTGCGGTCCGCAACGCCGACTTCCTGTTCACGCCGGCAATCGATCTGTCACGCTCCAGGGACGAGATCGCGGTGCTGAAGCAACAGGCGATCGCTGCCGGCAGCACTGTCGACGTGCTGACTTTTGCCCATGTCGTCTGCCGGCCGACCGAAAAGGAAGCGACGGACTATCTCGAGCATTTCGGCCGCGCCAATGCCGACTGGGCGGCGGTCGACAATCTGGTACGGCTGCAATTTGCCCATGCGCAATCATTCCCGCATGACCTCCTGGCGCTCATCCGCGACCGCATGGCGGCGGGCCATGGCGGCTTCCCGCTCACCGGCACGCCCGAACAGGTCGCCGATGGGATCACCGCCTTGCACGAGGCTGGGTTTCGCGGCTCGACCCTGTCCTTTGTCGACTATGTCGAGGAATTCCCATATTTTCGCGACACCGTCCTGCCCATCCTCGAGCAGCGGGGCATCCGTATCGCAGCGGCCGCCATGCAGTCGGCGGCCTAGGAGAAAACCATGACCGAGCCAACGACTTCGGAGGCAAATCCTGTCGGTGTCGCGGACTTTCGGGCCGCGATGCGGCTGATCGTCGGCAATGTC
The DNA here is from genome assembly GCF_004919685.1 of Mesorhizobium norvegicum. Classification (GTDB taxonomy): domain Bacteria; phylum Pseudomonadota; class Alphaproteobacteria; order Rhizobiales; family Rhizobiaceae; genus Mesorhizobium; species Mesorhizobium norvegicum. Next base: position 150,535 of record NZ_SMYZ01000003.1, read on the forward strand.
AGCGTCATCACCGCTGGCACCGGCGAGGACCGCTCCGGCCTGGTGGTCATTTCGGTCGTCTCGCTGTCGGCCGAACCGCCCAAGGTGATCGCCTGTGTCAACCGGTCGTCGTCGACCTGGCCGGTGATCGAACGCTACCGGCATTTCGGCGTCAACTCGCTCGGCCCCCAGCATCAAAGGGTGGCCGAGCGGTTCTCCGGCTTCGGCGGCATCAAGGGCAAGGACCGCTATGAGGGCGCCGAATGGATGACACTGAAGACCGGAGCTTTGTTGCTTTCGGATGCGGTGGCCGCCTTCGACTGCAGCCTCGACGAGATGATCGATCGCGGCACGCATTCGATCGTCATTGGCTCGGTCGAGGCCGTGCGCACCCACGATGCCGGCCAGGCGCTGATCTACTGGCGGGGCGGCTACAGGCCGCTCGATTCTGAATAGGATCAGACCGAGCCTTTTTCCGCCAGCACCATGTAGTTGACGTCCATGTCCTTCGACCGCGCCCAGCGGTCGGCAAGCGGATTGTAGGTGACGCCGGTGCGGTCGATGATCGTCAAGCCGGCGCCGCCCAGCGCTTTCTCAAGCTCTTCCGGGCGCACCAGCTTGCCGAACTGGTGGGTGCCGCGCGGCAGCCAGCGCAGCACATATTCGGCGCCGATGATGGCCAGCCCGAGCGCTTTCAGCGTGCGGTTGATGGTGGCCACGAACATGATGCCGCCGGGCCGGACCATCTCGCCGCATTTGGCGACGAACAGGTCGATGTCGGCGACATGCTCGACCACTTCCATGTTCAGGATGACGTCGAATTTTTCACCGGCGTCGGCAAGGTCCTCGGCTGTCGTGGCACGATAGTCGACGCTGACATTGCCCTCGGCCGCGTGCAGCTTCGCCACTTCGATGTTTGTTTCGGAGGCATCCGCGCCCACAACCTCGGCGCCAAGCCGCGCCATCGGCTCGCACAAAAGGCCACCGCCGCAGCCGATGTCGAGGATGCGCAGGCCCTCGAAAGGCCTTGCCGCGCGCGGATCGCGGCCGAAGCGCGTCGCTATCTGGTCGCGGATATAGGACAGCCGGACCGGATTGAATTTGTGCAGGGGACGGAACTTGCCGTTCGGGTTCCACCATTCGGCGGCAAGGGCGGAAAAGCGTTCAACTTCTCCGGCATCGATCGTCGATCGTCGGGGCTCTGGCATCGGTTGGTCTCCTCGAGCGCTAGGAAGTCGGGTGTGAGGCCGCGAATGTCAAGGCAACAATTTTCGATGCTGACAGGGTGTGCGTCCTGCGAGGGAGAGATGGCGGTCGATCAGGATTCCTTAACATCAAATTTACGAGATTGGCGGTTTCCTGAAGCACGACCGGGATTCGGCATATACATTGCCCTCCCACGGATTGGGGTGGCTTGTTGCGGATCAAGACCCAGATTATCGCTACTTTGTTGAGCGCCGCGGCCTTGATCGGCCTGGTGGGCGGCATTGCTATAGTCTCCCAGATATCGCTGATCAGATCCGGTGCAATCGCCGAGGCGACGAGCGTTGGACGGCAATTGGCCGAAACGATTGCCTTCAAGGCTGCCGACACGCCACGTCCGTTGTTCGAAAGACCCGAGGCGCTGCATGAATTCGTAACCTCGCAGCACAGCGGCTCGAAACGCGACCTCGTCGTCGTCGATCACGACAAGGTCATCCTTGCCGATGTCCCGGGTGAAGAAAAAAATGTCGGCACACCGTACGGCCACGATCCCGACAATGAAGTCGGCCGGACGATCGAGGATGGCACGCCGCGCAACTTCGTCGAAAGCAGCGCCGACTTGTCAGACGCGATCAATCTGGTTGCGGTGCCGATCAAGGATGCCGCCGCCGACCAGACCGTCGGCGCGGTCCTGTTCGAGTACACGCCGTTGCTGCGCGCCGCGCAGCAGCGCACCAACAACATGCTCTGGCTTGTCGGTCTGTGCACCGCGGCCGCCGTGCTGCTCTCCGCGATCTCGGCTTTCCTTTTGCTGCGCGGCTTCGGCGCAGGTCTTTCCGGCCTCAACCGCGGCATCGAATCGCTGGCGCGCGGCGACGCCGGGGCGCGCATCGGCCGTACCGCCAATGACGAGTTCGGCCAATTGGCGCAAGGGTTCGACCGCATGGCATCCGAGCTCGAATCCTCGCGTGGGCAGCTCGTCGAGCAAAAGGCCTATATCGAGGATATCGTCCGCACCGTTGCCGAGGGCATTGCCGTCATCGACGGCAATGGCCGGATCGTCTCGGTGAATCCGGCAGGCGCCGAGATCATCGGGCGGCGCAACGACAAGATCGAGGGGCAGGATTGGCCGTCGGTCCTCGACATGCGGGGACTGTCGGGAGACAGGCTGGCGCAGGGAACATCCCCGATTGAACTGGCGCTGACCACGGGTCGCAGGCATCAGGCCGAGGTGCGGCTGGCAAAGCCGGACGGATCGTATCTGCCGGTGATTGCGAGCTGCAACCCGCTCAATCGCTCCGATGGCGGCATCGTGCTGACGCTGAGCGACATCAGCGAGTTGCGCAGCGCCGAGCGGGCGGTCAGCGATCGCGCCGAGGAATTGACTACGCTGAACCGCGAACTGAAGGAGACGTCCCAGGCAACGACCCGCCTGGTCAAACTCGGCGAGCTGCTTCAGGCTTGCGTTACCTTCCAGGAGGCGTTTTCCGTCGTCGGCTCGGCCATGCCCGACTTCTTTGGCGGATTGAGCGGAACCGTTCATCTGACCAGCGCATCGCGCAATCTGGTCGAGGAAATGGCGCATTGGGGCACTGTGCGTTCGAGCGTTGGCCAGTTTGCGCCGGAGGATTGCTGGGCGCTGCGGCGCGGCCAGGAGCATGTTGCCGGCCCCGGCATGCTGACGCCGCGCTGCAACCACATCACCGAGAATGGCGGCCGCGGTTACGTCTGCATGCCCCTGGCGGCGCAGGGGGAGACGCTTGGCATCGTGCATCTGTGCGAACCAAACGCCGCCGACAGGCCGGACTGGCTGACCGAGCGGCAGCAGATCCTGCGCGGCGTCGTCGACACACTGGCCTTGGCCCTGGCCAATCTGCGCCTGCGCGAAACACTGCGGCAACAATCGATCCGTGACCCGAACACCGGGCTCTACAACCGCCGCTATCTCGAGGAAACAAGCAGTCGCGAACTGAGGCGCATGGAGCGTTCCGAACAGCCCCTGGCGATGATCATGCTCGATGTGGATCATTTCAAGCAGTTCAACGACACGTTCGGCCATGAAGCCGGCGATCTCGTCCTCAAGCAGGTTGCAGGCACGCTACTCGACCACGCCAGGGATAGTGACGTGGTGTCCCGTTACGGCGGCGAGGAATTCGCCCTTATGATGCCGGCGACTTCGCTGGCGGACGGCGCCGAGCGTGCCGAGGCAGTGCGAAAAGCGATCAAGCAGCTTCATCTCGCTCATCGCGGCCGCACGCTTGGCACCATTACCGCGTCATTCGGGGTGGCTGCCTTTCCGGAGCTTGGCGCCTCATGGGCGGAGATCGTCAACGCCGCGGATCGTGCGCTCTATCAGGCGAAGGCAGACGGGCGTGACCGTGTTGTTGTCGGGCTGGGCAAGGCCCATGCCGACCGGCAACAGGCCAAGGCCAGCAAAAGCGTGGCTTGAGGTCCGGCGTCCCGCTGTCGCGGCCCGACGGAATCAGTCCGGTGTGCCTTGTTTCGTGTCCAGCACGTCGCGCAGTTTCGCCGCCAGTTGCTCGATGGTGAAGGGCTTGGCCAGGAAATGCACGTCATGGTCGAGCACGCCATTGTGGACCACGGCGTTCCTGGTGAAGCCGGTGGTGAAGATCACCTTCAGCCGTGGCATGCGGGTAACCGCTTCCTCCGCCAGCTTGCGGCCGTTCATCACCGGCATGACGATATCGGTGAACAGAAGCGCGACGCCGGGGTTTTCCGCCAGTCTCTGCAACGCTTCCTGGCCACTTGCGGCATCGATGACGGCGTAGCCGAGTTCGCGCAAGGCATCGGTGGTGGAGGCACGCACGCGGGCATCGTCCTCGACGACGAGGATCGTTTCGGTGACGGGAGCGGAATTCTCGCCTCGTCCCGTCGGCACGGCTGCTTCTTCGGCGCCAAAAAAGCGCGGCAGGTAGATCTTGATCGTCGTGCCTTCGCCGGGTTCGGAATAGATCTTGACGTGGCCACCGGACTGTTTGACGAAGCCGAACACCTGACTCAGCCCCAGGCCGGTGCCCTTGTTGACCGGCTTGGTGGTGAAAAAGGGTTCGAAAGCCTTGGCTATGACATCGGGGGGCATGCCCGAACCGGTGTCGCTGACGGCGATCATCACATACTGGCCGGCCGCGACCTCGGCATGGGTGGCGGCGTAGCCGTCGTCGAGATGGCTGTTAGCGGTCTCGATGGTCAGCTTGCCGTCATCACCCATGGCGTCACGCGCGTTGACGGCAAGGTTGAGAATGGCGTTCTCGATCTGGCTCGGGTCGGCATGGGTTTTCCACAAGCCTCCCGCCAGCACGGTTTCGATGCGGATGGTTTCGCCGAGCGCCCGCCGGATCAGGTCCGACATTCCGGTCAGCAGACGGTTGGCGTCGACGATCTGCGGCGCAAGTGGCTGCTGGCGCGAGAAGGCGAGCAGCCGGGCGGTCAGATTGGCGGCACGGTTCGCCGCGTCTATCGCCGCTTCGATGAATTTTGCGATGTCGTGCTCGCCGCGCGCCAGCTTGCGCTGGGCGAGGTTCATGGCACTGATGATCACCGCCAGCATGTTGTTGAAATCGTGAGCGATACCGCCTGTGAGTTGACCGACCGCCTCCATCTTGTGCATCTGGCGGATCTGGGATTCGGCCTTTTCGCGCGTCTGGATTTCATTGCCGAGCGCGACGTTCTTGCGCACCAGCTCATCCTGGGCGACGGCCACCTCGTGGAAGCGGCGGCGCGATTCCCTGATCGTGTAGGCGCCAAGCAGGAAGATCGCCAGCAGCGCCGCCAGCGAACCGATGCGCAGCCAGGTTTCGACCTGGTCGGTATGCTCGTCGCGCGCTGCGAGGGCGGCGGCGCCGATGCGTCGGATCGTATCCATGCTGGTCCGGATTTCGTCCATGACAGCCTTGCCCTGGCCGCTGCGGACCAGATCCAGCGCCTTCGTCGCATTGCCCTGGTCGTACAGGGCAATCGTCTCGGCCAGTTCAGCCTGCTTTTGCGAAAGCGCGTCCTTGATATGGTTGATCTGCTGGACGACCTGGTCGTCCGGGGCAGTCATGCTGTCGATGCGTGCAAATTGCCCCGGAATTGCGCCCACAGCCCGCCGATAGGGTTCGAGATAGGATTTCTCGCCGGTCAGCAGATAACCGCGCTGACCGCTCTCCGTGTCTTGCGCCAGCGAAAGCAGGCCGGAAAGCAATTCCTGATATTCGATTGCCTCGCGCGCGGCGGCGCGATTGGCTCTCTGGCCCTCGACCAGCATGGCACGGCTGCCGACGATCAGCGCCAACACCGCGAAGCCAATGACAAGCGGGAGCGATTGCCATCGCATGGCGCGTCGAAGACGAGCAATCATCTGTAATACCGGATCAAAAGGAATTCCCCGCGGGCAGCATTTCGTAGGCGGCGGCGGGGCGGAACGCAATATGCCGTCTTCTTGAAGCCGGCAATCCGCCGCCAGCCTTGCGAAACCTTCATCATTTGGCTAAGGAGGCCGCGCATTCAACGGCCGGCGTGAGCCGGCCTTCCGCTATTCGGGATTCCCGCTGTTTTGGCTGGAGTCCGGCTTCAGTCAAAGGCATTTCGCTTCCATGGCGCGCATCGTGATGAAATTCGGCGGAACCTCCGTCGCCGACATCGCCCGCATCCGCAATGTGGCGCGTCACGTCAAACGCGAGGTCGATGCCGGCCATGAGGTGGCGGTGGTCGTCTCGGCGATGGCCGGCAAGACCAATGAACTGGTCGGCTGGACGCGCGAGGCCTCGCCGATGCACGACGCACGCGAATATGACGCGGTCGTCGCCTCCGGCGAACAGGTCACGGCCGGCCTTCTGGCGATCACCTTGCAGAACATGGGCGTGCATGCCCGTTCGTGGCAGGGCTGGCAAATCCCGATCAAGACCGACAATGCGCATGGCGCGGCGCGCATCCTCGACATCGACGGTGCCTTCCTGGTCAAGCGCTTCGGCGAGGGCCAGGTGGCGGTGATCGCCGGTTTCCAGGGCATCGGCCCGGACAATCGCATCGCCACGCTTGGCCGCGGCG
>NZ_SMYZ01000029.1 GCF_004919685.1 Mesorhizobium norvegicum
GCCCCTCATCGCCCTGCCGGGCACTTCTCCCCGTATAGTGACGGGGAGAAGGCGCTGGCCGCAACGACGGCTCCCTTTTCGCAACGCTGGTGTTTGGCGAAGTTCACGATGAGAGCGCTCCTCTCCCCGTCACTATACGGGGAGAGGATGCCGGCAGGCAGGTGAGGGGCGGCGCCGACTTCGACAATTGGTGGTCTGCAACACAAGTCGGAAATTGTCATTTGTCCGAAGCAATTGCCCCAACCAAATGGGCCTGCGCTGTGGCTCGGCTTGGGCTATGGTGGCGCAAGCGTGCTGCGTCGCGCACGAATCGTCTTCAGTCAGGGTCATCCAATGGCAAATCCCCCGCGCCGACCGACAAATCCGATGACGGCCGCCGAAGCGGCTTTCAAGCCAGTGAAGAAGCCGGCGGCTCCGGTTCGTGAGCCCTCGGCCGCTCCAGGCGTCAGGGAGCTTGTTTCGATCCGGATCGACCGCGCCGTGCTGGACCATTTCCAGGAGGACGGTCCCGGCTGGCAGGACCGCATCAACGACGCCTTGCGGCAGGCGATAGAAGGCAAGCCGACGGCCAGCGGTTCGGATGGCGAGTAAAGCCCATTGCTTCGTCATCCACGGGCGGAGCAAGGAGCGTAGCTCCGTCGCGGAGACTCTGGGATGACGAAGTTGGGGGAGGCTTCGGCTGAAGCGGACGTCAGCTCACGCCTCGAAGTGCAGGATATAGAGCTTGCGCGTCTTCTCGTGGATCGTCCATTCGCCGTTCCAACCCTTCGGCAGCACCAGCATTTCGCCAGGACCGACGTCCTCGCTGCGGCCATCGGGACCATGCAGCGAGACCCGGCCCGAGACGATATGGCAGGTTTCGGAATTGGTCTCGCGTGATGCGGTGAAGCGGCCCGGCGTGCACTCCCAGACACCGACTTCCAGCGTGCCGTCCGGCGAGGTCCACAGCGTCTTCGACGCTTCGCGCTGATCGCCGCTGATCGAGGTCGGCTTGGCCTCGGGCTCGCCGAGATCGATGGAAGCGAGATGGGCGAAGGTCTGGAAGTCGGTCATGGCAGTCTCTCAATGTCCTGTGATGCGGTCGGCGATCGCGGCCAGCTTCGACGTGTGCTGGAGGCCGGCTTCCTCGCGCTCGTCGGCGACGCGATAGAGCTGATACATCGAATGGACACCGAGCCAGCGCATCGGCTCGGGCTCCCATTTGCTGACCTGACGGTTGACCCAAGGCAGGCGGGTCAGTTCGGTGTCGCGGCGCAGGATGAGGTCGCGCAGCGTGCGGCCCGAGAGGTTGGAACTCGACACGCCGAGCCCGACATAGCCGCCGGCCCAGCCGATGCCGGTTTCAAGGTCGAGCCCTGCCGTCGTGCACCAGTCGCGCGGCACGCCGAGCACACCGCACCAGGCGTGGTCGATGCGAAGCTTGGCTGTCTGCGGCAGAAGCCGGGTGAGGATGGCGTGCAGGCTTTCGATCGTCGCCTGCTGCGTCTGGCCACGCACATCCGTTTGCGAGCCGTAGCGATAGGGCACGCCGCGTCCGCCCATGGTGATGCGGCCTTCCCTTGTGCGTTGCGCATAGCAATAGGCGTGCGCGGCGTCGCCCAGAAGCTCGTGGCCCTCCCAGCCGATCTCGTCCCACAGCGACTGCGGCAGCGGCTCGGTGATGATCTGCGCGCTGTTGAGTGGCAGCCAGAGCCGTTCATTGCCTGGTATGCCGGCCGTGAACCCTTCCGTGGCGCGGATGATGATCGGCGCGCGCACGGTGCCGCGGTTCGTCGTGACCTTGCCCTTCTCGATGCCGGTCACGGTGGTCTGCTCGTAGATCGGCACGCCGAGCCGCTCGACGGCTTCGGAGAGCCCGCGCACCAGCTTGGCCGGCTGCACGCGCGCGGTGCCGTGATGGATATAGCCACCAAGCACATTTTTGATGTTGATGCGGGCCCTGGCCTCTTCCTGGCCGATCAGGCTGACGCGGTCCTGCGGTACGCTCCAGCCGAGCGCATCGGCATAGGCAGCCTTGATTCGTTCGAGCTGCGGCGGGTTGGTCGCTACCGTCAGATTGTCGACGCGGCGGATGTCGGCATCGATGCCTTCGGCCTCGGTCACCTTGATCACTTCATCGACCGTGCCATGCATGGCGGTTTCCATGTCGATCACGGCGCCGCGCGTCGAGGTCTGCAGATATTTCTCGCGCGACCAGCTGAAGCCGCCGGACAGCCAGCCGCCATTGCGGCCCGACGCGCCGAAGCCGGCGAACTCCCGCTCGACGATGGCGATGCGGATCGATGGATCGGCCTTCTTCAGATAGTAGGCCGTCCACAGGCCGGTGTAGCCGGCGCCGACGATGCAGACATCGGCTTCGAGGTCGCCCGGAAGCGGCGCGCGATAGGCGGGCAGGCCGATGTCGGCATACCAGAACGAGACGTTGCCGTTGACTTTGGCGTCCATGTCTAAAAATCCTGCGGGGAAAAGAGCGGTCAGGTCATCGTCATGTCGGCGCGGTCGTCGTCGGCAAGAAGTTTTGCATCGACGACAGACCAGCGCAGATCGACCGTGTCACCAATCGAGAACGGTGTGGCTTCCAGCGACGAGCGCACGATGGCGACCGAGCCGTCGCGAAGCGTCACCTGGTATTTCGAACCCGACCCCAGATAGATCGCTTCGCTGACCTCACCGGTGAGGCTGTTCTGTCCGGCGGCAGCAGGCGTCTTGGTGCTGGCAAGCGAGAGCTTTTCCGGACGCAGCAGGACCACGGGTTTGCGGCCACCGGCGAGCTTGCCGCCGGCAACGATCTTCTGGCCGGCGATCGTCAGGCTGGTCTCGTTGCCGGACGTCTGGGCAGCGCCACGCAAACTGGTCGATTCGCCGATGAACTTGGCCACGAACAAGGTCGTCGGCTCGTCATAGAGCTGGCGGCCGGTTCCGACCTGTTCGATGCGTCCCTGGTTGAAGACGGCGATGCGGTCTGACAGAACCAGCGCCTCTTCCTGGTCGTGCGTGACATAGACGAAGGTGGTGCCGAGTTCGCGGTGGATGCGCTTGATCTCCAGCTGCAGCCATTCACGCAGTTTCTTGTCGAGCGCGCCGAGCGGCTCGTCCATCAACAGCAGCGGCGGATCGAAGACGATGGCGCGCGCCAGCGCCACGCGCTGCTGCTGGCCACCGGAAAGCTCTGAGGGATAGCGATGCGCGAAGTCGGCCATCTTGACCATGTCCAGCGCTCGCACGACGAGACGGTCGCGCGCCTGCTTGTCCATGCCGCGCAAGGTGAGGGGATAGGCGACGTTCTTGCCGACAGTCATGTGCGGAAACAGCGCGTAGTGCTGGAAGACGACGCCGATGTTGCGCTTGTGCGCCGGCAGGGCGACGATGCTTTTGCCGCCGACGGCGAGATCGCCTGAGGTCAGGTCGGTGAAGCCCGCGACGACGTTGAGCGTGGTGGTCTTGCCCGAGCCGCTGGGGCCCAGCAGCGTCATGAACTCGCCCGGCTCGATATGCAGGCTGACATCGTCGAGCGCGGTGAAATTGCCGTAGCGCTTGGTTGCCCCCTTGATGTCGATGGCCGCGCCACGTTCTCTGGTGTTGGACGCTGACATCTCAACTCCTCGTCGATTTCGAGCTGATGATCAGCCCGGCGCTGATGATCAGCGTCGTGGCAATGAAGATGATCGTTCCGACGGCCGTCACCGTCGGATCGGCATCGCGCGTGATGCTGGTGAAGATCTGCACCGGCAAGGTCTTCAGGTAGGGACTGGTGATGAACAGCGCGACGATGATTTCATCGAAGGAGGTGACGAAGGCAAACAAAAGCCCCGACAGGATACCGGGCGCGATCAGCGGCAAGGTCACGGTGCGGAAGGTGGTGAAGCGGTCGGCGCCGAGGCTGGCCGCCGCCGTTTCCAGCCGTACGTCGAAGACTTCGAGGCTTGCCGATACGGCGATGATGACGAAGGGGATCGCCAGCATGGTGTGCGCGATGACGAAGCCGGTGGTGGTGCCGACGAGCTGGTAGTCGAGATACACGGCATAGATGCCGATCGCCAGCACCACGCCGGGCACGATCATCGGCGTGATCAGGATGGCGCGCAGCAGGCCGGCGCCGGAATGTTTCATGCGGCTGAGGCCGAGCGACGCCAGCGTGCCGATCAGCGTGGCGGCGACGGCGACGAGGCCTGCGACCCTGAGCGAATTGAAGAAGCTCGACAGCCAGTCGGGATTGGTGAAGAAATTCTCGTACCACTGCCAGGAGAAGCCGGAGGGCGGGAAGGCAAGCGACTTCTTCTCGTTGAACGACATCGGGATAATGACCAGCGTCGGCATCACCAGCCACACGGCGACCAGCAGGCAGAACAGGCCGAGCAGAATGCGGAACGGCGCTTGTCTCATGATCTGGACGCCTGCTTGTGGCGCTGGCGCATCAGCGGGGCGGCGAGCGCCAGCAGCACGAAGGTCGCGACCAGCAGTACGACGCCCATGGCGCCGCCGCGGCCCCAGTTGAGCAGGCTGAGCACCTGGCTCTGCACCAGCGTCGACAGCATGGTGCTGCGCGGTCCGCCGAGCAGGGCCGGGGTGATGTAGAAGCCGAGCGACAGGATGAAGACGATGATGGCGCCGGCGAAGACGCCGGGCAGCGACAGCGGCAGATAGATCTGCAGGAAGGCACGTGCCGGCCGCGCACCAAGGCTGCGCGCCGCTTGCACGAGGCGCAGGTCGATGCCGCGCATGACAGAATAGAGCGGCAGGATCATGAACGGCAGCAGCACCTGCGCCATGCCGATGACCACGCCGGTCTGCGTGCGGATCAGTTTCACGCCGTCAAAGCCAAGCAGCCTGATCACGGAATTGATGATGCCCGAATCCTGCAGCAGGATGACCCAGGCCAGGGTGCGCACAACGCCGCTGACCCAGAACGGCACCAGCACGCACAGGATGAGGACGAGGCGCATGCGCGGCCCGACCGCCGTCATGAGATAGGCATAGGGGTAGGCGGCGATGACGCAGACGATGGTGACCCAGGCGGCGATGGAAAAGGTGCGCCACAGGACCGTGACGTTCACCGGGGTGGAAAAGAACCAGAAATAGTTCTGCAGGCCCCAGGCCGGGTCCGAGAAACTGCGCAGCGTGACGGTCAGCAAGGGATAGCCCATCGCCGCGATGAGCAGAGCCAAGGCCGGCATCGCCAGCAGCGAAGGATAGGCGGCAAGGCGCGGGCGCCGTTGCGGCCCCTGCACGGCACCTGCCGGCCGGGGATGATCACCCCCGGCCGCCGGCGTATGCGATGTCTGGCTCACGCCTTCACCTTGGCGGTAGCCGGCTCAGTTGCCGGCCATCAGCGCCGTCCACTTGTCGGACGCGGTGGCGAAGTTGGCGACCCAGAACTTGATGTTCTGCTGGTAGCCGAGCTTGGCGTGGTCCGGCGTGTTGGTCAGGAAGGCGGCGACGGAGGCGTCGACCTTGGGCTGTGACTCGGTGTTGATCGGCGAGTAGGACGTCTGCTCGGTCAGGATCTCCTGCGACTTCTTGCCGAGATAGGCGTTGATCAGCGCGTAGGAGGCGTCGGTGTCCTTGACCCCGACCGGGATGGTCAGCTGATCCATGACGACCAGCCAGTCCTTCCACACCGGCGTATAGGCGGCGCCGTTCTTGACCGCCGTCATGGCGCGGCCGGTCCACATGATGATCATGTCGGCCTCGCCGGATTCGGCGAGCTGCTGGGATTCGGCACCGGTCTTCCAGAAGATCGTGTCCGGACCGATCGCCTTGATCTTGGCGATACCCTTGTCGATGTCGGCCGTCGTCATGTTGGCAACCGAGCCGCCGTCAGCCAGGATAGCCTGTTCGATCAGGCCACCGATCGGGCTGCCGCTGCCGTCGATGGCGCGCGTGCCGGGAAATTTCGTGGTGTCGAAGAAATCCTTCCAGTCCTTCGGCGGGTTGTCCTTGTACTTGTCATTCTTGTACATCAGGACCGTGCCGTAGTTCATCGCCGGCACGCTGCATTCGCCGACCTGGCCGGCCGGGATGTGCGAGATGTCGAGCTTGGTCAAATCGAGTTTCTGGAACAGTTTTCCGCAATGCACGAAGGGCGGAAAATCGTCCGTATCGACGACATCCCAGGTCACATTGCCAGACTCCACCTGCGCCTGGAGCTTGGCGATTTCGGTCGGTCCGTCGTTCAAGAGCTTGACGCCGCTCTTGTCGACGAACTCCTTGAGTGCGGCGACCTGGCCGTCCTGGTAGATGCCGCCATAGGAGACGAAGGTCAGCGTCTTGCCCTTCAGCGACCCGTCGACGACGGTCCCGGCCGGCGGTGCGTTCTGCGCGTGAGCGGCGGCCGCGAGCAAAGCCAGTGCGGCGGCACCGACAAATCCGGCCAATCTTGATCTGCTTCCCATTTTCTAACCCTCCGATGGCTCGCTGTTTGATTTTGGCAGACCGGGCGCGAGCGTTTTCCGGGCTACATATTGGTCGAGGTCGACGGCGCCGCTTGTCGGCGGCGCAATGATCCAGAGCACTTCGGCCACCGTGTCGCCGACATTGATCGTTCGGTGCGGCGTCGAGGTCGAATATTCGATGCTGTCGCCCTCTTCGAGGATGAAGCTCTCGTCTCCGAGCGTCAGTTGCACGCGCCCGCGCAGCACGAGGAACATTTCATGTGCGTTGCCATGCGTGTAAGGCACGTCGCCGGTCGAGCCACCGACGGCGAATTCGCCGCAATAGACTTCCATCTCGCGGATTGGCCGGCGCGACAGCAGCGTCTTGCGGTAACCTTCGCTGGTCGGCAGCGCCGGCCGCTCGGCGCGTGTCAGCACCGTGTGCGGCGACACTTCGCAGTCGTCGAAAAGGTCGGCCAGGCTGATGCCGAGCGCATTGGCGATCAGCATCAGCGTGCTGGTGTTGGCGCCCGAAAGGCCGCGCTCGAGCTGGCTCAGGAAACTGGCGGTGGTGCCGATCATGTCGCCGAGCTGGCGCAGCGTCAGGCGTCGCGTGGTGCGATAGGCCTTGATGCGATCGCCCAACACCGTCGAGCGGCGCGCTTCCGCGCTGGACGCGGCGCTGTCGTCTGGGATGTGATCCTCGGCAATCTTCATGGCGATCTCAGGGTTCACTTAACATGCTATTAAGTGGGGCCTCCTGGCAAGCGGATTCGCCTCGTCACCTGAAAATCATCGATGGACCTGCAGAGGGGCATGATCGGCCGACCGGCGGGAGCCAGCGCCGGTTTGGCTCGATCACTGGATCATGAAGCGCGAACTGAACGGCAGGCTTGCCGCGCCGACGGCCTTCGGGCTGATGGTGACGCGCGCCGGCAGCGCCTGGATGTCGGGAAATTCCCGGCTGATGTCGGCGCACAGCGCTTTGGCTATTTTCTGCGGCGCATAGCTGGACAGGACGACCGTCCTGAACTCGACAAATTGGGCCAGCGCGGAGATCGACGCTTTCAGGCGGTTGGAGCATTCCCCCAGCCATTCGCTGTAGGCCTCCCCAAGGTCAGGCCACTCGGGGCTGCTGCTCCAGATGATTTCGGACGGGCGCCCGCGCCTGGTCAGTTCGCTCTCCAGGCGCACAAGGCCATGATCGAAGCTGGCGCTGGAGTTTCCCTTGTAGATCTGGTGGTTGAGGATGAGCCTGCTCTGCAGCCGTGCTCCGAGATAGAAGAACAAATAGTCGTTCAGCGGCTTGGCGACGCCGAACATGCTTTCGCCGCCGGCCGCTGCGGTGATGTCGTTCTGGACGAAAACCGGCAGCTTGCTCTGCTCTTCGATCTCGCCTTGCAAGGCCTTCAGCGAGGTGCCAGATCCGTTGCGGGTTGCGGCCATGGTGTCGACTTCGTCGGGAACAGCCAGCCCGATGCCGGCGACGCGGCTGCGCGCCTCGACCGGCAGGCTCGTCATGGCTTGCCCGATCGCCCCCAGCAAATCGCTGCTTTGCGGAAACGGATTGGCTTCATCCGCCGGCAACTGCTTGTGGAAGCGCACGGTGCCGATGAAGTCGATGAGCGCGATGTCGATCCGGCGCCGGCTGAAGCCGACGCCGACCGCATAGGCGCCCTCGGGATTGAGCGAAAGCGGGATGGTGGGCGGCCCGACGCGGCCGCGCTGCGCCTCGCCCTGCGAGACCAGGCCTTCCTGCTCGAGCGAACGGACGATGACCGAGGCCGTCTGTGCCGACAGGCCGGTCTTCTCGCCGATTTCCATCCGCGAAATGCCTTCGTTCTGAAGCAGCAGCGACAGCACCAGCCGCTCATTGTAGCTGCGCACGCTCAACGCATTCAGCCCGCTCGCACGATCGGCGATGCGCAAGGGGTTGGGTGGTGCGAATCTCATGTCAGGCAAGGGTCGCCCCGTCGGTAAGAGCGCGTTGCCTGGTGGCGCCGGGATTGCTCATGTCGAGCGGCTCCAGCCGATGGCATCGACCGCGCGGGCCAGTGCGGTGCCCAGCAATCTGTGCGCCTCGGCATCGATGTGAAACCCGTCCGCTTCGCTGCACGACACCACCGAGCCGGCATCGAAAAAGTGCAGTTCGAGCGAGTCCGCCAGAACCTCGAATTCGAGCGCCAGCAGGCGCGATTTCTCCGGCGCGCCGGCGAAGATGGACTTCCATTCCTTGACGTCGTCCTGCATCGGCGGCGGCGCCACGATCATGATTTCGGGCGTCGAGCCGCCCGGCCCGGGCGCCAGCTCCTTGATGTCGTAGACGAGGCAGCCGATGCCCATCGCCACTTCCGACGGCGGTTTGTTGAAGCGGATCTTCAGGTCGTTGGTGCCGAGCATGATGATGACGAGGTCGAGCGTCGCATGGCTCTGCAGGCAAGGGCGAAGATAGGTTCGGCCGTTCTTGTGGGCCCCTTCGATCGGATCGTCGTGGACGGTGGTCCGACCGCTCAATCCCTCCTCGATGACATACCAGTCGGGCCCCAGCTGAGCGCGCAAGATCCCCGGCCAGCGCTCACCTGGACCATAGCGCTCGAGCGGCCCCCTGCCGGGGATCTGGCCGTGCGTGTTGGAGTCGCCGTAGCACAAGACTGATCGCATGTTTTTTCCCGCCGGGACTGATAGCGCGCCGAAGCCGGCGAGCGCCATTCATGATGGATAGAGGAGCGGTGAAAGGCAAGCAAGGGAATAGTCATTCAACATGACTAACTATTGACAGGCCGAATCCGCTGTGCTTCTAAAGTACCCGGAGGAGTTCTCGACCGTCATCATCGTCCAGCCCAAATTGGACCTCGACACGTCTGTGTTCGGGGGCGGGAGAATTGCGTGCATCGGTCGGTTTGCGACGACGAGCATGCATTGGGAGAGCGTCTCGCGGCCCGTACGAATTCGTACGGCCGGGGCAACCACAAGGAGGAGAGTTCAATGTTAGGATTGCTGAAAACCGTCGGTCTGGGAGTGCTCGTCGCATCGGCGCTTGCCGTGACGTCCCTGGCACATGCGGAAGACGTCAAGCTGATGGACGGCGTCGCGCCGCGCCCCGACGACACCCGCATGACCGCGGCCGGTGCGTTCAAGAAGGACCCACCCTGGGTCATCGGAATGAGCGACTTCGGCGTCAACGCAAACACCTGGACGGTGCAGGTGGCGCATGAGGCGGAGAACGCTGCGGCAAAGGACAAGCGCATCTCGAAATTCATCCTGCTCGATGCCGGCTTCGACCAGAAGAAGCAGGTGGCCGATATCGAGGACCTGATCGCGCAGCATGTCGACGCGATCATCGTTCAGCCGGTGACCAGCACATCGGCGAATGCCAGCATCGCCAAGGCGGTCGCCGCCGGCATCCCCGTCATCCTTCACACTGGCCGCATCGATTCCGACGCCTACACCACCGAAATCCAGGGCGGCGCCGAGCACTTCGGCAAGGTGATGGGCGACTGGCTGGTGAAGACCGTCGGCGACAACGGCAAGATATGGGTCCTGCGTGGCCTTGCCGGCCATCCGGAAGACACCAACCGCTACAACGGCCTCCTGGAATCGCTCAAGGGCACGCATGTGCAGATCATCGCCGAGGAGCATGGCGACTGGCAGTACGACAAGGCCAAGAAGCTGTGCGAGACGCTTTATCTGAACAACCCGCAGGTCGACGGCATCTGGTCGTCCGGCGCCGACATGACGCGCGCCTGCGTCGATGTCTTCAAGCAGTTCGGCACGCCCATTCCGCCGATTTCGGGCGAGGGCAACAATGGCTATTTCGGCCAGTGGATCACGGACGGATTCAAGTCGATCTCCCCGGAATACAGCCCCGCCCAGGGCGCCGCCGGTGTGCGCGCCGCTGTCGCCCTGCTCGAGGGTCAACAGCTCTACAAGCGCTATGTCTACAACCCCGACGGCTGGGACAAGGACAAGGCTGCCAAATACTATCGCGACGATTTGACGGCCAATGTCTGGTGGCCGAGCGAACTGCCCGAGGACAAGCTCAAGGAATATTACGGCAAGAAGTGACGGCGCCGTGGCTGGCGGGGAGTGGACAAGCATTCCCCGCAGGCCGTTCCATCTGTTGAATCCGGTTCGTTCGAGGGTTTCGTGACCAATCTTATCGAGATGTCCCACATTTCGAAGGCGTTCGGAGGGAGCAAGGCGCTCCACTCCGTTTCCCTCGATCTCAAGACGGGCAGCGTTCACGCCCTGATGGGGGAGAACGGCGCCGGCAAATCGACGTTGATGAAGATCCTGGCGGGCGTGCATCAGCCTGATTCCGGCGAAATCTTCATGAACGGGGAAAAGCTCGATCTGAAGTCGCCGCGCGACGCGCTGGATGCAGGCATTTCGACCGTTTTCCAGGAGCATTCGCTGCTGCCCAATCTGTCGATCGCCGAGAACATGTTTCTCGGCCGGGAGCCGACGACCCGGTTCGGCTCGATCGACTATCGCGTGATGAGCAGCCAGACCGCTAAGGCGCTTGGCGAACTCGGCCTCACGCTCGACCCGTCGCAACTCGTTTCCAACCTGACCATAGCCGAGCGGCAATTCGTCGAGATCGCGCATTGCATCCAGGCCGACGCCAGCGTGCTCATCCTCGACGAGCCGACGGCGGCACTCAACGCGGCCGATGTCGATGTGCTCAACCGCAACATCCGCCGGCTGCGCGATAAGGGAAAGGCTGTCGTCTACATCTCGCATCGCATGGAGGAGATCTTCGAGCTGTGCGACACGGTGACGGTGCTGAAGGACGGCGCACTGGTCGGCACCAGGATGGTGTCCGAGATAACCACCGACGAACTCATCGCCATGATGGTCGGGCGCGAACTCCAGGACCTTTTTCCCGATCGCACGGGCGATAGAGGCGACGAGATCCTGCGTGTCGAGAACTTGGGGATCACCGAGACATCGCAGCCGCTGTCGCTGACATTGCACAAGGGCGAGATCGTCGCCCTGGCCGGGCTGGAGGGGCAGGGCCAGCAGCGCTTCCTGCGCTCCCTGATCGGCCGCTACCATCCCTTCGCCGGGACGATTTCCGTCAACGGCAAAGCGCTGAAGATGCCGCTCTCGACATCGGCTGGCGTTCGTCATTTGCAGCAGCTGAAGGTCGGTTTCGTTCCCGAGGACCGCAAGGAAGAGGGGCTCTTCCTCGCTTTGCCGATCGCCCACAACATCGCCATCGGGCTGCATTCGAGGCGACCCGAACTTGCGCCGGCGCGACCCTATCGAAACGTCATCGCCCGCATGATGGAGGTCATGAACATAAAGGCGGCAGGGCCGTCGGCTCCGGTCGGCTCCCTGTCGGGCGGTAACCAGCAAAAGGTACTGCTCGGCCGGTATCTGGCCGCCGATCTCGATCTTTTGCTGGTGGAGGAGCCGACCCGCGGCGTCGACATCGGCGCCAAATCCGAGATCTACCATCTGCTGCGCGACTTCACCCGCAAGGGCGGTGCCGTGCTGGTGCTGTCGCGCGAGACGATCGAATTGATCGGGCTCTGCGACCGCATCTACGTCGTCCATCACGACACCATCGTTGCCGAAATGCCGGCAGCGCAGGCGACGGAGCACAAGATCCTCGACGCGGCCCTGATGGGCGGCTCCACGCGCCAGCATTAGGGGCCTCCATGCATCGTTCGCTTTTCAACATCCTGAGTGGCCGGAACACACGGCAGGGCCTGTGGGGTCTGCCGCTGCTGGTCGCCTTGCTCATTTCGCTGTGGCTGACCGTCGAGACGACACAGTTCGCGACGGCCGAAAACCTCTTCAACCTGGTTGCCCAGGCGATGCCGCTGATCATCGCGGCGATAGGACAGCTCGTCGTCGTGCTCATCGGCGGGCTCGACCTGTCGGTCGGCTCGGTCATCAGCTTCACGACGGCGGTGCTGGCGCTCGACCAGCCGGCGATCGTGCTGATCCCGGCGGTCTTCGTGCTGGCCGCATTCATCGGGCTGATCAACGGCCTGGCGATCACCCGCTTCAACGTCCATCCGATCATCGCGACGCTGTCGACGCAGTACATCGTGCTCGGCGTCACGCGCATCTTGCGTCCTGTCTCCGGCGGCACCGTGCCGGAGATCGTCATCGCCGCGGTCTCAGGCAGTTTCCTGGGTATTCCCTATCCGGTCTTCTGGGGCATCGTCGTGATCCTGGCAGCGTGGAAGCTGCTCTACGGATCGCGATACGGGCTGCATCTGTTTGCGATCGGCGGCGGCATCGCTTCGGGTGCCGAGAGTGCCGCCCGCAATTTCGGGGTGGCTGACCGCCGCAACATCATCCTCGCCTATGTGGTCTGTTCCTGTTTCGCGGCCGTTGCCGGTGTCTTCCTGGCCGGGCGCATCGTGTCGGGCGATCCGAATGTCGGGCTGCTTTTCGAACTCGACACCGTCACCGCCGTGGCCCTTGGAGGCACCCAGCTCTCCGGCGGCATAGGCAGCCTGCACGGCACGGTGATCGGCGCACTGGTCATGGCGCTGCTGGCCAATGGCATGAACCTCGCCAACGTCTCGCCCTTTGTCCAGACGGCGATCAAGGGCGGCATCCTGCTGGCGGTGGTCGGGCTGCAATCCCGCAAGAAGATGGGGCTCTGAAAGATGGCTGCCGTTCTGTCAAATCCGATCGCCCGGCGCCTGCTGCGCATCCCGCCGTCCTATTTTGTCTTCCTCGTGCTGCTGGCCACGCTGTGGATCGCGCGGCCGAACATGCTCAACCTCAACATCATGGGTATATTCATCAGACAGATCGTGCCGCTCGGCATCCTCGTGCTGGGACAGCTCGTCGTCATGCGGGTGAAGTCGATCGACCTCTCCGGCGGCGGCATCATCCTGCTCATCAACTATTTCATCTCGTCGGGCAGCTTCCCCGGCGCGTCGCTGCCATTCTTCATCGTGCTGGCGCTCGCCACCGGGCTGGTCATCGGCCTGTTCAACGGCTTCATGATCGGCAACCGGCGGGTATCGGCCGTCATCGTCACGCTAGCGGTCAGCATCATCCTGGTCGGACTGGTGCAGTTCCTGTCGAGCGGCAATCCGCCCGGCGACGTGCCGAAGCTGTTCAATGACCTCTACAACACGAAATTCCTGTCGGTTCCGACGCCGGTGCTGTTCTGGATCCTGCTGACCGCCTTGGTGTGGCTGCTGCTGTCGCGGACCGTGTTTGGCCGCTACGTCGCCTCGGTCGGCGAGAATGCCGAAGCCGCCCATTTTTCCGGCGTGCCGGTGCAGCGCACCGTCATCCTGGCGCATACGCTGGCCGGCCTGATCGCGGCTATCGCCGCCTTGGTGCAGACCGGTTCGATCGCCGTCGGCAGCGTCCGCGTCGGTCTCGATCTGCCGATCCTGGCGGTCGCGGCAACGATCCTCGGCGGCGTCGTCTTCGGCCGCGGCGACGGCGGCGTCTGGGGGCCTTTCTTCGGGGCGCTATGCTTTGCGCTGCTGTTCGTGGTGATGACGGTGCTGGGCATCGACGAGCCCGGCAAGCTCATCGCCCAGGGCGTCATCATCCTCGGCGCGGCGATCTTCTACGGAGTGCGCGTGCGAGCCCCCTGACTTGAAGCAGCGAAGGCAAACCGGCACCGGCGCTCGCCGGGACCGACAAATCTGCGCGTTCAGACAATTGCAAACAGATGGAGAAACATGGATGTCACCGCCAAAAAACATCATGTGCTACGGCGACTCGCTGACCTGGGGCTGGGTTCCGGTCAAGGAGGGATCGCCGACCCACCGCTATCCCTATGACCAGCGCTGGACGGGCGTGATGGCGGCAGCACTCGGAGCGGGCTATCATATCGTCGAAGAAGGCTTGAGCGCACGCACGACCTGTCTCGACGACCCCAACGACCCGCGCCTGAACGGGGCCAATTACCTGCCCTCGGCCATCGCCAGCCATCTGCCGCTGGACCTGGTCATCGTGATGCTCGGCACCAACGACACCAAGTCCTATTTCCGCCGGACACCTTACGAGATCGCCAATGGAATGGCGAAGCTGGTCGGGCAGATCCTGACCAGCGCCGGCGGCATCGGCACCCCTTATCCGGCCCCCAAGGCGCTGGTCATCGCGCCGCCGCCGCTGACGCCGATGCCCGATCCATGGTTCGAGGGCATGTTTGGCGGCGGCCACGAAAAGTCCAGGGATCTGGCCAGGCAGTACAAGGCGATGGCTGATTTCATGAAGATCGACTTCCTGAATGCCGGCGATTTCGTCACCACGGACGGTGTCGACGGCATCCATTTCACTGCCGCAAACAACGCCGATCTGGGGCGCGCCGTCGCCGACAAGGTCAAGTCGATCCTCGAGCCGGGCAAGGTCAGCACCGCCGCCTGAATCCGCCACGCCCGTCGGCTTGCGGCACACAGGCCCACGGCACAGGTGTATCGCTCGTTTCCTCCGGCGATACACATCGATACGGGGCCGCTTGGCCCCGTATCGATGTGGTGCTCAACGCCGGCAGACCTGCGTTGATCTAGGGCTTTGTTCCCGGAACATCATCGGCGGACGCTTTGGTTTGGCGGTCGAAAACGACCGCCAGCCCGTTCTTGACGGCAAGCGAGGCGACCATGTTGTCGAGTTCGCGATCGGGAATGGCGGGTTTGAGGACGTGCCGGATGGCCTGATAGGCCTGCTCGGTCGACACATAGTCGTAGCGCTTTTTGCGCGCTTCCACATATTGCTCGATGAGAATGCCCAATCGGCGGGCGGCGATGTCATCTGGCTGCTGCAAGGGAGCCTCCTCAAGCGTCGATCGTTTGCAGACCCCCCAGATGTAAAAACCCACGCTGCGAAAGTTAAGGCCTGCAGTCGGCCCGAGGCCAAATAAATACGCTGTCGCCATCGACGAAGAGCGCGGCGGCCGGCGAGCCTTGCTCAAGGCCTTGTCAAATCGGGCGGCCAACGATCGGAGCCCGAGCGCGCGGAGCGATCCGCCAGACCTGCATTCACAAAAGGTCCGACAGAACGGCCATGAAGTGGTCATTCTCCGAAACCGAGCCGATGCTGACGCGCACATAGGTGTCGAAGCCCTGCTGCTTCCACGGTTTGACGATGACGCCTTGGCGCAGCAGGCCTTCGACGAAGACGGAAGCATCTTGCCGGCAGTTGAAGAACAGGAAGTTGCCTCTGGAGGCGGCGACGTCGAGGCCCTTGCTTGTGAGGAAAGTCTCGACACGTGCTCTCTCCGCCTTGGCCAGCGCGACGACCTTGGCAAGATGATCCTCATCGGCCAGCGCCGCCAGTGCTGCGGCCTGGGCCATAGCGTTGGCATTGAAGGGTGTGCGGACGCGGTCGAGCAGCGCGCGCAGCTCCGGGTCACCGACGATGCCGAAGCCGATCCGCAATCCGGCCAGGCCGAATGCCTTGGAAAAGGTCCGCAGCACGATCCATGGCCGGCCGAGCTTCTTGAGGGAGGGCAGAGAAGATGCATAGTCGTCGCCCTCGGCATACTCGGCATAGGCTTCATCGATGACGATCAGCGTCTCGTCGCCCGCCGCATCGAGAACCTTCGACAGGTCGCCGCCGGAGAGCCAACTGCCGACCGGGTTCATAGGGTTCGAGAACAGCAGCATGCGGGGCCGTTCGCGCACCGCCTCGATCAGTGCGTCGACGTTGATGGTGAGATCGTCGTTGATGACAACGCGTTTGACGGTCGCTCCCATCAGCGTCGCGTAGTCTTCATGCAGCGGGAACGACGGATAGAGTGTGACGACGGCGTCGCCGGGCCGCAATACGGCCCGGCTGATGACGGAGAGAAGGTCTTCGGACCCGTTGCCCAGGATGATCTGGTCCTCGGTGACGGCATATTTGTCGCCGATCGCCTGGCGCAGCTTGCGCCCGGCAGGGTCCGGATAGAGGCGGAACATCTCGGAGCCGGCATATATCGTCGTGGCCAGCAACGGGCTGGGCCCGAGCGGGTTTTCGTTCGAGCCCAGTTTGGCGATCTTGGCCGGCGCGTATCGCTCCATGACCTCGTCAATGGTCAGCCCGGAATTGTAGGGCGACAGATGCGTGACTTCGGTTCGCACCATATCCGAGGCTTTTGACACAAGCAGGCTCCTCTGCGGCAGGCCGACAGGTTCCCGTCATCGGCCGGGTTCTCAAACATCAGGTTTCGTTGCATCTTCCCTTGGGCAAGCCAGGTCACCGGCAGGGGCGCAGCGGATTTCGCTAGCAGTAGCGCAGCTGAAATAGTTTGTATATGCTTGTATATGTAACCTGATCTGATAGTCTCGACACTGAAGCGGAAACCGACACCGACTAGGAGGATCACATGCGCAACGCTTCTCTCTTCGATCTCTCCGGCAGGAAGGCGCTTGTCACCGGGGCAAGCCGCGGCATTGGGCGCAGCATCGCAGAAGCGCTCAGCGCTGCCGGCGCCGACGTCGCGGTCACGGCGCGCAGCCTGGGCTCGCTTGAGGACACGACGGCAGCCATCCGCGCGGCCGGCGGGGTGGCGCACGCCATTGCGCTGGACGTTATCGATGTCGATCGGTGCCGGGCGGCGACTGCCGAAGCCGCCAGGCTGCTTGGCGGTCTCGACATTCTCGTCAACAATGCCGGGATGGAAGAGGTTCGGCCGTCGCTCGATGTCGACGAGGCGCTCTGGGACAGGATCGTCGACACGAATCTGAAGGGAGCGTTCTTCTGCGCCCAGGCCGCCGCGCGGCTGATGCGGGACGCAGGGCGTTCCGGCGCTATCATCAATCTGTGCTCGCTGACATCCGAAGTCGGAATCCCGACTGCCGTGCCGTATGGCTCGTCGAAGTCGGGCCTGCTCGGCATGACACGGGCGCTTGCGGCGGAGTGGGCGGAGCTTGGCATAAGGGTCAACGCCATCACGCCGGGCTATTTCAGGACGGCGATGACGGATGTGTTCTACGCCAACGAGGCATGGCAGCACTCCATGCTGGCCAAGATCCCGCAGCGCCGTTTCGGCGATCTCCGCGACCTGCACGGCATTGCGGTGTTCCTCGCTTCGGACGCCGCAGCCTATATCACCGGCCAGTCCATCCCGATCGATGGCGGCTTTCTCGCCTCGATCTGATGAGCGGTTTGTCTCGGCAGTTTCCACGGAAGGATGATGGAAAAATTGCTGGCGACCATCATACATACATGTATATACTTTTGCCCGAGTGAAGCCTCTCGATGGCTTTGATCCTTGTCCTGGGTCGACCTGTCGGCCCGCAGAATTATGGCCGACCAGCGCCAACCGTCATTGCGTTCCAAGAGTTTCAGGAGAACGAGCAGCCATGTCCGACATCAGCTTCCACGATTTGTCATCCATCGATGCCGACCAGCGCGCCAGTCTGCTGAAGCGCGCCGAGGCCGATCTGACGGTCTTCGTCGAGAAGGTCCGGCCGATCATCCAGGCCGTCAAGGACGAAGGCGACGCCGCCTTGATCCGCTTTGCCAGGGAACTCGACAAGGCCGATGTCGCCGAGGGCGAACTGCAGGTGTCGGAAGCCGAGTTCGACGCGGCGTTCGACAAGGTCGAAAAGGACGTCGTCGAGAGCATCCAGTTCGGCATCGACAACATCAGGCATTTCCATGAGGAGCAGAAGCCGGAAACGATGTGGCTCAAGGAAGTCCGGCCGGGCGCCTATGCCGGCGACAGGTACACGCCGATCGCTTCCGTCGCGCTCTACGTGCCGCGCGGCAAGGGCGCTTTCCCGTCGGTGACGATGATGACGTCGGTGCCGGCGGTGATTGCCGGCGTGCCGCAGATCGCCATCGTGACGCCGCCGACATCGGATGGGTCGGTGGATGCGGCAACGCTGGTCGCTGCACGCCTCGCCGGCGTGGGGACCGTCTACAAATGCGGCGGCGCGCAAGCGGTCGCCGCCGTCGCCTACGGCACGGAAACGGTGAAGCCCGCGCTCAAGATCGTCGGCCCCGGCAGCCCGTGGGTGGTGGCGGCCAAGGGTGTGCTGTCGTCGGTCATCAACACAGGCCTTCCGGCCGGCCCGTCGGAAGCGATCATCTTTGCCGATGACAGCGTCAACGGCGGCCTTGCCGCGCTCGACCTTTTGATCGAAGCCGAGCACGGGCCGGATTCCTCGGCCTATCTGGTGACGCACAGCCGCAAGGTCGCCGAAGCCGCCTTGGCTGCAATCCCGGAGCACTGGTCGCGGATGACCGAACAGCGTGTCGAGTTCTCGCGCGCGGTGCTGACCGGAAAGCGCGGCGGCATCGTGCTGACCGCGTCGCTGGAAGACAGCTACCGTTTCATCAACGACTATGCGCCCGAACATCTCGAAATCCTGTCGAAGGAGCCGTTCGCGCATCTCGGACGCATCACCGAGGCCGCCGAAATCCTCATGGGTCCGCACACCCCGGTGACGCTTGCCAATTTCGTTCTCGGCCCCAATGCAGTGCTGCCGACCAGCCGCTGGGCGCGGACTTACGGGCCGCTTTCGGTGACGGATTTCGTCAAGCGCTCGTCGGTCGGCTATGTCACCTCGGCCGCCTATCCGGAACTCGCTCTGCATGCCCGCAGGCTCGCCCGCTACGAGGGCTTCAGCTCGCACGAGAACGCGGTTTCGGAGATCCGCGACCGCTACCTCGCCGGCTGAGCGGAAACGATCGCGATGAAGGCTGCTCGACTCTATGGACCTGGTGATCTGCGTGTCGAGGACATCGCCCCGCCGGGCGCGCCAGATGCGGGCTGGGTGAAGCTCAGGGTCGACGCCGCCGGCATTTGCGGTTCGGACTTGCACAATTTCCGCACCGGCCAGTGGATAAGCCGGTCGCCTTCGACGGCCGGCCATGAGCTGACCGGCACGGTGACCGCCGTCGGCGCGGGCGTTGATACCGTCGCCCTCGGCGACAGGGTGGTCGCCGATTCCCGCTTCTGGTGCGGAGACTGCGCGCAATGCCATGCGGGCAGGCGGCATCTCTGCGCGTCGCTGGGCTTCGTGGGGGAGATCTGCGACGGCGGATTTGCCGAACAGGCGGTGCTGCCCGCACGGCTTTTGCATGTCATCGATGCCGGGCTCGACGAGCGGGTCGCGGCGATGGCCGAGCCGCTGGCGGTGGCGCTGCACGCGGTGCGGCGGCTGCCGAAGACGGCAGGCGCCGTGCTGGTCGTCGGCTGCGGGCCGATCGGCGGTCTTGCCGCGCTGCTGCTGTCCCGGACCTTCGCCGGCACCGTGCTCGTCGCCGACCGCAACCAGAGCCGCTGCGCCCGTGTGGCGCGGGTGACCGGTGCCACGATTGTCGATCTGAACCGGGATGCCATCGCCGCCGCAACCGCCAATGCCCCGTTGCTCGCGGCCATTGAGGCGACCGGCAGCATCGCGGCGCTCAATCAGGTGCTCGGCATTCTCGATCCCGGCGGCACTATCGCCATGGTCGGCATCTTCCATGACCGTCTCGACATCGATCCCAACACATTGGTCGAACGTGAGATCGGATTGCTGGGATGCCACGCCTTTGCCGACGAACTGCCCGAGGCGGTGCGGATGCTGGGTGAACTCAGCGAACCGCTGCTGGCGCTGATCGACCAGGAGATCGGCCTGGATGACATTCCCTCCGCCTATCAGCGGCTGTTGGCGGGGCGCAGCGACGGCTTGAAAACAATCATCCGCATGCGGCAACCTGTCGAGCAGTCGTGATTTCCGATAAATCGCCGGAAAGGACTTTTGAAATGATCACTTTGCCCGACACGGCCAGCCCCCTTTACGAGAAGGTGAAGGACTACATCCTGACCAACATCGGAACGGGCCGGTGGGGCAAGGATCGCAAGCTGCCGTCCGAGAATGAGCTGGTGGCGTCGCTCGGCGTGTCGCGGATGACGGTTCACCGGGCCCTCAGAGAGTTGACCTCGGCGGGGTTCCTAATCCGCCTGCAAGGTGTGGGAACCTTCATCGCGCCACCGCGGCCGCAATCGACGCTGATCGAGATCAACAACATCGCAGCCGAGATCGTCGAGCGCGGCAACAGGCATCGCTCCGAAGTCCTCGTCCTCGAAACCATGATGCCGACAAAGGAGCTGGCGCTGTCGTTCGAGTTCGCAAAGCGTGTCTCGATCTATCATTCCGTCGTCGTCAATTTCGAGAACGATCTGCCGGTGCAGCTCGAAGAGCGTTTCGTCAATCCGGCCCTTATCCCCGACTATGACAAGCAGGATTTTTCGAAGACGGCGACCTATGACTACCTCATGCAAAAAACCCCGGTGACCGAGGTCGAGCATATCATCTCGGCGATCCCGGCCGATGCCGAGACGGCGCGGCATCTGGGCATCGATGTCGGCGCCTGCTGCCTTTTCCTGCACCGCCGGACATGGACGGGCGCGGTGGTGGCGACGATCAGCAAGCTGACTTATGCCGGCAGCCGCTACTCGCTCGGCAGCCGCTATTCCCCCTCCAAAAACAACTGACGGCAATGGAGCGAATGCAAGCCGGAGAGGTTTCGTTGCCGATGTATATACATGTACTGATGAAAATGGCTTCGCCTTCGGCGGATGGACTAGCCAGAGGGGGCGACAGATGACGCAGACACCGAGCCGCACGGCGCGGATCCGGGCGCTCGCGCAGCATGATGTTGCCGAAGCACAAAGCGCGCTGGCGGCGTTGCTGGGCGACCTGTTCGCGATGCGCCCCCGCAACGTCCGCATCAACTTTGACAAATACAGCCTCAATTCCCTGAACGGATTCTTCGAAGACGACGGCAACGCCTATTTCTTCAAGTTCCATCAGGAGGAGCGGGAAGAGGCGATGACGGGCGAGTATTACCGCGCCGAGATCCTGTCGCGCGCCGGCCTGCCGGTCGATCAGCCGGTGCACATGTCGGCCCAGCCGGGCGAGCAGATCCTTGTCTATCGCCGCCGCACGGATCCGAGGTTTTCGGATGTGCTGTTCGCGCTGGATGCCGAAGACGATGCCGGCAAGCGGCGGGAGGCGGTTCTTGCCGAGCGCGACCTGTCGGCCAGGCTGCTCAAGGTCTATCTGGAGACGCTGCATCCGGTGACTGTCGAGGAGGTGGCGGCGGAGCCGATCCACAGGCTGTTTCATGAGCGGCTGATCGATGCCGAGACAGGCTTGTCGCCAGGCGGCCGGCTGGCCGATTTCTATGTCGGCAAGTCGTTCGTCTTTCCCGGCGTGGAACTGGATTGGGATCGGTTTTCCCGGTTGAAATTCGTCATCAACGGCCAACGCTACACCGACAGCGTCGGCGAGCTTTTCGAAGTCGCGGCTGTGCGCTTGCGGCCGGACCGGCTTGCCGATGCAGGCGGCGTGGTCGCGCATGGCGACGCCCACAACGCCAATGTCTGGTACACGGCGAAGGCGGGGAGGGCCGAGCTGTCCTTCTTCGATCCTGCCTTTGCCGGTTCGCATATCCCGACGCTGCTGGCCGAGGTGAAGGCGACGTTCCACAACATCTTCGCCCATCCGTTCTGGCTCTACGATCCGGCTACCGCGACAGAGGCTTTTCGCGCCCAGGCGCGGCTGGACGGAAACCTGCTCCATGTCGACACCGACTGGGACCTGAGCCCTGTCCGCCGCGACCTGCTGGAGGTCAAGGCGACCGATCTGTGGCGGCCATTGCTGCTGGAGCTCAAACGGCGCGGCATGCTTCCGGCCGATTGGCGGGCGGTGCTGCGGGCAGGTCTGTTCCTGTCGCCAACGCTGGTCATGAACCTGCGCGCCGGCGCGCGCAGTCATACGCCGGTCTCCTCCCTTATTGCCTTCTCAGTCGCGGTCATGGTCGGCAGCGAACCCGTTGCCGGGGCCGATCGGGTGACCGATTTCCTCGACCGGATCGATCCGGGAAAGGCGTGAGTGATCGTCGCGGCGCGACAGGCGGATGCACCCGGCCAAGGTGGAAAATTGAGTCTTTCCAACTTGTATATGCATGTATGTATTTTAGCCTTGACATCCGCTCCCGCTGACGCTGAAATATCCTCGCACTTCACCATGAAGTGGCAGGTAAGATGCCGAGGCACAGTGCCGCAAGAGCAGAAACCCGCAGTCTCACCAGACCGGCTACCTGGGTTAGAAAAAGCGGTCTGATCATCAAGGGGAACAAAGATGATGCGTAACCTAACAGGACAATTTCGCGCGCTCGTGATGGCCGCCGCCATCGGGCTCGCCGCCGCCCCGGCAGCCTACGCGGCCGATGCGGCCATTCCCACCACGCCCGAGGCAGGAGCGTTCAAGATCGGCATCGAGCCCTGGCTTGGCTATGGCCAGTGGCATGTCGCCGAGGCCAAGGCGCTGTTCAAGGCAAACGGGTTGACGGACGTCCAGATCGTCAATTTCGCCGAGGACAAGGACATCAATGCAGCACTTGCAAGCGGCCAGCTCGACGCCGCCAACATCGCCACCCACACGGCGATGGGCATGGTTGCGGCCGGCCTGCCGGTGAAGATCGTGCTGCTGCTCGATGTCTCCATGACCGCCGACGCCATGATCGCCGGCAAGGACATCACCTCGATCAAGGACCTCAAGGGCAAGGAGGTCGCCTTCGAGGAAGGCACGACGAGCGACATCCTGCTCAAATACGCACTCGCCAGGAACGGCATGTCGATCGACGACGTGAAGCCGGTTCCGATGCCGGCGTCGGACGCGGGCGGCGCCTTGATCGCCGGCCAGGTGCCGGTCGCGGTGACCTACGAACCGTACCTCACCGTCGCCATGGCGCAGAACAAGGACCTCAAGCTGCTGTTCACCGCCGGCGAGGATCCCGGCCTGATCAGCGACGTGCTGGTGGTGCGTGACGAGGTGATCAAGTCGCGGCCCGGCCAGGTGCTGGCCATGATCAAGAGCTGGGACGCGGCGCTCAAGGATTACAATGCCGATACGCCTGGTGGCCGCGCCATCATCGCCAAGGCCGTCGGTTCGGACGTCAAGGACCTCAACACCGCCTTTGACGGCGTGCGCTACTACTCGCTCGCCGAAAACAAGACGGCGCTCACCGGCGACTTCACCACCAAGACCTTCGCCGATGTCGAAGCCGCCGCCAAGAACGCCAAGCTGCTGCAGGCCGACGTGACGCCGGAGCAGATGATCGACCCGTCCTTCGTCAAGGCGGCGGAATGATCAAGGCCGGATCGCGGTGGTGACGCAGATGCCCGGGGAGCCCCCCGCGAAAACGGCTCCGGCGCACTCCGCGCCAGGCCCGATCGCGAAACAGGCGAGGCGCCGCCGATCCTCCGGGATCGGCGTGCCCATCGCCAGGTCGCGCTTCCTGACCATCGCGGTGGCCGTCTTTGTCGGGCTGGGCCTTGCCTGGTGGGCGGCGACCGGACTGGGGTTGGTAAAGCCGATCTTCCTGCCGTCGCCGGGCAGCGTCGCTATGCAGATCGCCAAGCTCGCGACCGACGGCACGTTGTGGCTGGACCTGAAAGCCTCGATGTACCGCATTTCCATCGGCTTCCTCATCGCCTCGGCGCTGTCGATACCGATCGGCGTGCTGATCGGCAGTTTCCGCTCCTGGGAAGCGGCCATCGAGCCGCTGGTGGATTTCATCCGCTACATGCCGGTCGTCGCCTTCGTGCCGCTCTCCATCCTGTGGGCGGGCACCGGCGATTCGCAGAAGTTCCTGATCATCTTCATCGGCACCTTCTTCCAGCAGGTGCTGATGATCATGGACAATGTGAAACGGGTTCCAGCCGATTTCATCGGCCTTGGGCGCACGCTCGGCCTGCCGGATCGCAAGATCCTGACGCGCATCGTCGTGCCCAGCGCCTTGCCGGGTATCTGGGATACGCTGCGCATCAGCCTGGGCTGGGCATGGACCTGGCTGGTGCTGGCCGAACTCGTCGCCGCGACTTCCGGGCTCGGTTATCGCATCACCGTTTCGCAGCGCTATTTCCAGACCAACACCATCATCGGCTACATCCTGCTGCTTGGCCTGCTCGGCCTCATCACCGACCAGGTGATGAAGGCGCTGGAAAAGGTGCTGTTCAAGCAAGAGGGCCGCTCGCAATGAGGTCCAGCCGATGAGCCCCCCCAAATTGCGGATCGCCGGTCTGCACAAGAGCTTCGGCACCGGCGAGCGGCGCACGGAAGTGCTGCGCGACATCAACCTCGATCTCGCCGACAACGAGTTCGTCTCACTCGTCGGCACGTCGGGCTGCGGCAAGAGCACGCTGCTGTCGATCGTGGCCGGACTGCAGGACTTCGACGCCGGCGATCTCAGCATCGATGGCGCGCCGATCCTGCAGCCGGGTCTCGACCGTGGCGTCGTCTTCCAATCCTACACGCTGCTACCCTGGCTGACGGCGCGGCAGAACATCGAGTTTGCCCTCAAGGCCGCCGGTTACGACCGCTCGACCTGCCGCAGGATCGCGCTCGAGCATCTCGAACTCGTCAAGCTGTCGGACAGCGCCGACCGCTATCCGGCTGAGCTCTCGGGCGGCATGAAACAGCGCGTCGCCATTGCGCGTGCGCTTTCCTACCGGCCCAAGATGCTGTTGATGGACGAGCCCTTCGGCGCGCTCGATGCGTTGACCCGGCACCAGATGCAGGAACTGCTGACCCAGATCTGGGAGGAACACAGGTTGACTGTCCTGTTTGTCACCCATGACGTGGAGGAGGCCGTCTATCTGTCGGACCGGATCGTCGTCATGGGCATCGGCCCAGGACGCATTACGCAGACCTTCAACGTCGATATCGAGCGCCCGCGCCGCGAAGAGGTGATGGAAAGCCCTGCATTCATGGATTTGCAGCGCGGCGTGCACAAGGCCATCCGCGAGGGCTCAAAACGCCCCGAAATGGTCTAGAGCAGTTCACCGTTTCACGGAAACGGCGAGCTGCTCTAACTCTTTGTTTTGACGCAATTCTGGACGGAAAACAGCTTTACACTTTTCCTAGAATTGCTCTAAGGCTTGTTGAGATTCA
>NZ_SMYZ01000030.1:0-16052 GCF_004919685.1 Mesorhizobium norvegicum
GTTTCCCGTGAAACGGTGAACTGCTCTAAGAGCCACTCTATCTGAAACACGCGGGCTGCTTGGCCCGCGTTTTCGTTTCAGCGATTGCTTTCAGCCAAATTTTTCTTTCAACCACGCCTTCGGCAGCGCCGGCACGAAGTTTCCGTCGCGCCCGGTCATGTCGTCATTGGCGACCAATGCGTTGAGGATCGCTTCCTCCACGGTCTGGATCACCGCATCGAAAAACGGATCGATGTCGGTGTCCGGAATAAAATCGGCGCTGGCGATGCGGCCGGATGACGCCAGCGCCGCGCTCGCATTGGCGGTCGAGAAGGCGATAAAAATGTCGCCTGAACTGTGGTAGGCGAAGCCGCCGGTCATGGCGACGCCAAGCGGCACCCGGCGGGCCAGTCGCTTCATCTGATGCGGCAGGAAGGGTGCGTCCGTGGCGATGACGGCGATGATCGAACCCTTTTCGGCGCGCGGCGTGCCTTCGCGGACCGCCGGTTCGACGAGTTCCGGCCCGGCGCGCAGGCCGCGGACCGTAAAATTGTGCCGCTTGCCGAAATTCGACTGCACGAAGGCACCGGCCGTATAGACGCGGCCTTGCCATTCAACGATGCGCGATGCCGTGCCGGACCCGGCCTTGAAGCCGAAGGTGATCATGCCGGTGCCGCCGCCGACGCTGCCTTCCTCGATCGGCCCGCTGGCAGCACCGTCGAGGGCCTGGGCAACATGCTCTGATGTCAAATGGTGGCCGTTGATGTCATTGAGGAAGCCGTCATAGGTCTCCGCCGCCACCGGCAATCCCCAGCCGCTGTCGAGCGCCGCCGGCAACACGCTTTGCATCCAGCGCAGCGTACCGTCGCGTGAGACACCGCAGGAATGCGTGTTGGTGATGGTGATCGGGAAGTTGAAAGCGCCGGTTTCCTCGACGATGTGCGAGCCGGTCAGTTCGCCATTGCCGTTCTGGCTGAAGATGCCGGCGAAGACCGGCGTGGCAAGATCGGCGCGCCGCCTGGGCAGGATAGCGGTCACGCCGGTGCGCACCGGACCCTGGCCGACGACGAGCGCGCCATCGCCTGAAATCAGCGTCGCATAGCCGACCGCAACGCCGGGCACATCGGTGATCGCGTTGAACGGCCCGGGCGTCCCGTCGAAGCCGATGCCAAAACTTCGCGCGCGCGGCTTGCCGGCAGGCGTTGCCAGATGGTTGGGATTGTCGGTCATGGTCTTAGAACAGGGATCCCTGGTTGCCTGGCTCTTTGGTCTTGGCTGCCGGCTTTGCCACGACTTTCGGCTTTGCGGTGCCGTTGGTTGCAATCGCATCGGCGGTGCCGTCGGCGAATTCCAGCGAAAGCGCCATCCCTGACGCCACATCGGCCGCCTGCTTGATCACCACCCCGTCGGCGTCCTTCACTAGGGCAAAGCCGCGCGCCAGCACCGCCTTGTGCGACAGCGTGGCAAGCAGCCGGTCGGCCTGGTTCAATTGTCCGCGCAGGCGCTCGAGCCGCACGGAGATCACCCGGTCCTGCCGCCGCGCCAGCGCCGCCAGCGTGTCCCCCAGCAGTTTCTGGCGCCGTACGATCGGTGCTGGCGACAGCCGCGTCGCGGTGCGCGAAAATCGCGCGCGGCGTTCGCGCACGATGGCAAAAAACGCTGCCTGCGCGCGGGCGAGGTCGCGGCCGGTCAGCGTGCGGGCTTCATTGATGCGCCGCGACAGGGTAGCCGGCGTCAGCCTTTGGCCTTGCAGCCGCGCCCGCTTGCGATCAACACTGACGGACAGGGCCCGGCCGAGCCTAGATGTCGCCTCATCGAGGCGTCGGCGCGGCAGCGCCAGCAATTGATCGGGCGAGGGCAGCGCGCGGGCGGCGGCGCGAGCGGCCTGCCGCTTGCGTTCGAAATTGCGCAACACCGCCGCCTTGAGCCGCGCACCGAGGCTGGCAAGCGTCGCTTCGAGGTCGGCCTTCACCGGCACGGCAATCTCGGCCGCACCCGT
Source organism: Mesorhizobium norvegicum (assembly GCF_004919685.1). Lineage (GTDB taxonomy): Bacteria > Pseudomonadota > Alphaproteobacteria > Rhizobiales > Rhizobiaceae > Mesorhizobium > Mesorhizobium norvegicum. Next base: position 1,979 of record NZ_SMYZ01000030.1, read on the forward strand.
CGGTGTCGGCGCCCGCACATCCGCGACGAGGTCGATCAGCGTCCAGTCCGTCTCGTGGCCGACAGCCGAGATCACGGGAATGCCGGAGGCGGCGACGGCGCGGGCCAGCGCCTCGTCGTTGAAGCCCCAAAGATCTTCGAGGCTGCCGCCGCCGCGCGCCACGATCAGCAGATCGGGGCGCTGGATGGCGCCATCCCATGCCAGCGCGTTGAAGCCGTTGACCGCGGCGGCCACTTCCGCGCCTGACGTCTCGCCCTGCACACGCACTGGCCAGACCAGGATATGCAATGGGAACCGGTCCTTGATGCGGTGGATGATGTCGCGGATGACGGACCCTGTCGGCGAGGTGACGACGCCGATGACGCGCGGCATGAACGGCAGCAACTGCTTGCGGCCGGTGTCGAACAGGCCCTCGGCCTGCAGCCGCCGCTTGCGCTCTTCCAGCAGCGCCATCAGCGCTCCGGCGCCGGCCGGCTCCAGATTGTCGATGACGATCTGGTAGTTGGACTTGCCGGGATAGGTGGTGAGCTTGCCGGTGGCGATCACTTCCATCCCCTCTTCGGGGCGGAACTTCAGCCGGCTCATCGTGCCTTTCCACACCACGGCGTCGAGCCGCGCGCGGTCGTCCTTCAGCGCGAAATAGGCATGACCGGAGGAATGCGGCCCGCGATAGCCTGATATTTCGCCGCGCACCCGCACATTGCCGAAGACATCCTCGACCGTGCGCTTCAGCGCGCCGGAAATCTCGCTCACCGTGTATTCGGCGGCGTTGGTGCGTGATTCGGATGCTGCGTCGCTCATCGGCCGATTGGGGGACGGTTGGGCGCCCGCGTCAAGGTGGCCATGTCAGGCCAGGCGTTCATAACCCGCATGCCTGACCCTGCCTACCAGCCGGGCAGGATCTGGTTCGGCTTGGTTCGCCGCAGCTTGGTGAAGGCGAGCGCGGCGAAGTCGAATGTCCCGGTGTCCTCGCTGAGCGGCACGGAAATATTGTCCAGGCTTTCCGAAATATGGCGCGCAAGCGCATCGACGATCTCGGGTCGTGACGTCTGGCCGCGCATGATGCCGATGCGGCAGTCGGGCAGGGCGCCGAAGCCGTCGGCTTCACCCAGCACCCGCATGCCGGGCCTGAGCGCGCATTCCGGCAGCACCGAGATCGCCAGGCCCGAAAGCACCGCGGCGGTGATGACGGTGGCCGAGAAACTGGTGAACAGAATGCGATAGTCGCGGTTCTGCTGGTCGAGCACATCGACCGCGGCGCGCCGCCAGATGCAGTTCGGCCGGCCGAAGGCCATCGGCAGTGTTACCTGCTCATGCGTCGCATGGTTGGCCGAGGTGACCCACAACAGCGGTTCGCGCCGCACGACCTCCGACTGGCCGCGTACGTCGTTGTGCGTCACCAGCGCCAGGTCGAGATTGCCGCGCTTGATATGTTCGACCAGCCCCGGCGTCGGCTCGCAGATGACGGTCAGTTCGACGCGCGGATTGGAGCGCGTGAAGCGCGCCATGATCTCCGGCAGGAAACGGTCGGCATAGTCGTCGGGCGTGCCGATGCGGATCGTACCTTCGAGCCGTCGGTCGTCGAAAGCGGCCAGCGTTTCGCGGTTGAGGTAAAGCAGCCGCCGCGCGTAGGAGAGCAGCTTGTCACCTTCCTCGGTCAGCCTGTTGGTGCGCCCGTCCTTTTCGAACAGAGGCTTGCCGAGCCGCTCCTCCAGCCGGCGCATCTGCATCGACACCGCCGACTGGGTCCGATGCACCTCCTCGGCTGCTCTTGTGAAGCTGCCGGTGTCGGCAATCGAGATGAAGGTCTGCAACTGATCGAGATCGAGCGGCGATTTCATCGATATGATCCATCACTGGTGTTGATGCTAAAGATTAGAAACATTCGTTGGATTAATCAATCGCATCATGGCAAATTCGCATTGTCCACATGAAAGCATGTGAATTGGGACCGAAAACGGCCGCTGTCGCCAGCGCCGATTGCTTGGTTTCGTCCGTTCGAGTCTGAAGGAGACCGACAATGACCACGTTTGATTTCGCCACCGAGACCTCGCGCATCACCTCGCGTCCGGCCGTTGCGACGCGCGTGGCAAATACCGTCTCCAACATCTACCGCGCCTGGAAAAACCGCCGCGCCTTCTACCGCCTTGGCGAGATGTCGGACGCCGAACTCGCCGATATCGGCCTGACGCGCGCCGACCTGCATGTCGCCATCGACGTGCCGTTTGGCCGCGACCCGACGGCTATGTTGCGCGAAATCGCCAGCGATCGCGTCGAGACGATCGAGGACATCGCCCGCAAGGTGGCCTGATCTGTTGCTTGTTGTTTAGGTTGCCGTGAACCTTTTCGGGGTTCGACGCGACTGAAAAGTATGCAGGCCCCCACTCCCTGCCGGATCCCCGCCGGCCCGCCTGCACTCTGCCCGGTCCTCCCAGGACCGGGCTTTTCTTTTTCTACCCTACCGAAGACCGGCTGCTCGTTGCGACCTACCGCCGGTCCATGTCCCGCTTGAATTGGTCGAAGATCGTCTCCACGCCCTTCTGGTAGTCGTCACGTTGCTGCGCGCCGGTCTCGAACATCTTGCCGAACAGGTCGTCGAACGGATTCCTTGGCCGGCCGCTCGGATTGGCCTGTGGCTGCGGTGCCTGACGCTGCTGTGGGGGCGCTTGAGGCTGCTGCGGTGCCGGCTGGCCGCCCGGGATGCCGAAGCCGCCACCGCCGCCTTGCCGCAGCATCTCCTCGAAGATCTTTCCCAACGGATTGTCGCCATAGGGGCTTTGCGTCTGCTGCGGCTGCGCCCGGCCTTGCGGCTGGGGCTGAGGCGTGCCGCCGCCGAACATGTCCTGCAGCACCTTGCCGAGCGGATTGTCGCCATAGGGATTGGGTGCTGGCTGCGGCTGGCTTTGCGGCTGTGGCGTCCCGCCGAACATGTCCTGCAAAACCTTGCCGAGCGGGTTGTCCATCGGGTTCTGGGGCTGCGGCGCCTGGCGTTGCTGCGGCGCCGGGGCTTGCATGCCGCCGCCTTGCCGCATCATCTGCTCGATGATCTCGCCGAGCGGATTGTTGCCGCCGCCGCCAAAGCCGCCGGCGGCCTGCATCTGATTTGTCGTCTGCTTGAACAGCCCGCCCATGACCATCGAGGCGATCGCCGGCAGCATCTGCTGCAGGATCTGCTGGTTGACGCCGCTCGCTTGCGCCGCCTGGCTGGCCACGGCGCGCGACAGATCCTTCGAGCCGAACAAATGTCCGAGAATGCCGTTGCCCTCATCGACGCCTTGCGGCGAGAAGGCCCGGGTTGCGTCCTCGAAATACTTGGCGTGCTGGCCGCTGGCCATCGCCGTCATGAAGGCGCCGAGCCCATAGGGGTCGGCGGTGTTGCGTTGCAGCCCCTGCGAAAAGGCCGGCAGCAATGCGGCAACCGCCGCTTGCGTCTGCTGCATCGAAAGCCCGTATTGTTGGGCAAGGGCCTGCATGCCGTTGCCGTTCTGGGCCTGCGTCAGCATGTCGAACAAGGTAGGCATCGGCGTCTCCTCCGGAAATCCTCGCCGAAGGAGCCTAGTTCGTTTCCACTTCCGATTGAAGCGACTTTTGCCGATCAATCGGCTGCGTCAAATCCGAGGGTTAATAGGCGTATTCCATGAACACCGGCTCGATCGAGCCACCCCAGCGCGTGTGATAGGCCGACAGCATCTCCTCGGCGCTGGTTGTTCCGCGGGCCACGACTTCGTCGAGCGTGTTGAGGAAGGAGGTCTCGTCGTAGCCGTCGCGGTTCTTGCGGCCACGGTTCTTCAGGCCCATGCGCGAAATGACCATCACGTCACGTGCGATTTCGCGCAGAGTGGTGTTGCGGAAGGGCGCCGAAATGCCTTGTTCCGGCACGGCATTGCGCATCGCCAGCGTTTCTTCATACGTCCAGCTCGAGGTCAGCGCCTCCGCCGCATCGAGCGCCGCCTCATCATAGAGCAGCCCGACCCAGAAGGCCGGCAGCGCGCAGATGCGCCGCCATGGCCCGCCGTCGGCGCCGCGCATCTCGAGGAAACGCTTCAGCCGCACATCCGGGAACAGCGTCGACAGATGGTTCGCCCAGTCGCCCATTGTCGGCAGCCCGTCCGGCACTTCATTGCGCGCGGCCCCGGCCATGAACTGGCGGAAGGTGATGTGCGTCATGTCGTGATAGTGGCCGTCGCGGATGACGAAATACATCGGCACGTCGAGCGCCCATTCGACATAGTCGGCGAAGCCGAAATTGGGCGAGAAGCAGAATTCGAGCAGGCCCGAGCGCTGGTTGTCGGTGTCGCGCCAGATGTCGGCGCGCCAGCTCTGAAATCCATTCGGCCGGCTCTCGGTGAAAGGCGAGTTGGCGAACAATGCCGTCGACAGCGGCTGCAGCTTCAGCGACACCTGCATCTTGCGGCGCATGTCGGCTTCGCTCTCGAAGTCGAGATTCACCTGGATCGTGCAGGTGCGGTACATCATGTCGAGGCCCTTGGTGCCGACCTTGGGCATGTAGCGCGTCATGATTTCGTATCGCGACTTCGGCATTTTCGGCGTCTCGGCCAGCGACCATTTCGGGCTGCCGCCGAGGCCAAGGAAGCGGATGCCCATCGGTTCGGCGATCTCGCGCACTTGCGCCAGATGGGCATTGCCCTCGCGGCAGGTCTGGTGGATCGTCTCCAGCGGTGCGCCGGAAAGCTCGAACTGGCCGCCGGGTTCCAGCGAAATCGCGCCCTGGCCGGTCGGTTCGACCAGGCCGATGATGCGGCCGTCGTCGACGATGGGATCCCAGCCGAGCTTTGACTGCATGCCTTCGAGGATGGCGCGGATGCCGCGCTCGCCGCCATAGGGGACCGGTGCATTGCCGTCGACGTAGAAGGGGAATTTCTCGTGCTCGGTGCCGATGCGCCACTTGTCGCGCGGTTTGTTGCCTTCGGCCAGGTGCTCGACGAGTTCGTCGAAGTCTTCGATCGGCCGGAAATCGGTGGTATCGCGCGCCATGACAAACCCCTCAGAGACGATCAGACGACCGCCGACGGTAAATGGACGAAATGTCAGCAGCCGATCAAGCGAAAAATCCTGAGCCACAGGTCAACAGGAATTGAACGTTACGCCCCTGTCGGTCCCTTGCAAGAGATGAAGTCTCACCAGTCTCCGACAGCTGCTTGCATCACCGCAAGGGCGGCCACCGCCGCCGTGTCGGCGCGCAGGATACGCGGGCCGAGTGGAATGGCGGTGACGAAGGGCAGGGCGCGCAGCAGCTTGCGCTCGTCGTCGGAAAAGCCGCCTTCCGGCCCGACCAGCAGCCCAAGCTTCTTTTCCTTGACCGCCTGCAACGCGGGCAGCGGATTGTTGGTCGAGGCGTCCTCGTCGCAGAAGATCAGCCGCCGCTCCTTATCCCAGCCGGTCAGCAGGCGGTCGAATTTTTCCGCTTCGCGCACCTCCGGCACCGCCAGGATGCCGCATTGTTCGGCGGCTTCGACGACATTGGCGCGCAGGCGATCGATCGAAGGCTTGGCCACCTGCGTGTGCTGGGTGATGACAGGCTGCAGGACGCCGGCACCCATCTCGACCGCCTTCTGCACGAGATAGTCGAGCCGGCCCTGCTTCAGCGGCGCAAAGCAGTAGACGAGATCGGGCAGCGGCGGCTGTGGCCGCTGCAGCACCGACACCTTCAGCCGCACCGCCCTTTTTGTCTTCGCTGATATGGCCGCCGACCACTCGCCGTCGCGGCCATTGAACACCAGGATTTCGGCGCCTTCGGCAAGTCGCAGCACATGCAGGAGATAGTGGCTCTGCTGCTGGCCGGCGTCGAATTCGATGTCTGGCCGTAGATCGTCGGGCACGAACAGACGTTGCATCTTGTAATTGGCGCGCATCGCCGAGGAATGAGCGAGCCGGCCGTCGGCGTCAAGCCTCGGCGGTCGGATGCCACACCGGCCGAAAGCCATGCCGTAGCACGCAGAGCGTCGTGGCCGGCGTCAGCAGCGACAGCGTCTTGCCTTTGAGCATGCCAAAATCGTTGGGTTGCCCATATCCCGCAAAGGACCAGCGCAGTGTCTTGCCGCTACGCAGGGCATAAACGTTGCCACGATCCGCAACCATGGCGCCGTCGGGCAGGCCGGCAAGGTCTTCAACAGCAACCACTGGCGGCCTGCCACCGGAGGCCAACCGCTCCCTGTGCAGCCGCTTGTCGACCATCGGCGCGCGGGGCTCGGCAAGGCCGAAGGCTTCGCCGAAGCGGCCGACGAAAACCTTGGCCCGTTCACGCTGGCAAAAGAAGCAGGGGCGATGCCCAGCCGCCAGTGCCGTCACCTCGTCGAGGAAGAACAGCTCGGTCCAGCCCGCTTTACCGCCCTTCCGATTGCGGCCCATCGGTTCGCGCCGCACATCGCGGAATTGGCAGACGCAGATGATCCAGGCCTGAAGCGCCCAGCGCTTTTTCAACAGCGTCTTCGTCTCGGGATCGTGGAGGATGCCGCGATTGCCGGTGAACAGTCCGCGCTCGGGTACGGCGTGGATGGCGCCGAACGGATCGACCCGGTTTTGCAGTGGCATAGTTTTCTCTCCGAACGCGCATCTTGGCTGCAATGCGGACGACATGGTATCGCTCGTCGCATCATTTTCATGTCAGCAGGGTTTTTCATGCGGGTGCTGGTGGTCCAGAACTACGACAATACCGGCCTTGGCCAGGTCGGCGCAGCACTTGCGGAGGCGGGCGCAGATCTCGATCTGCGTCTCCCTTACAAAGGCGATCCCCTGCCGGATGACGCGGCCGGGCATGATGCCATGGTGGTGCTCGGCGGTGGCCAGAATGCGCTGGCCGACGAAGAGTACCCCTATTTCCCGGCACTGCTCGAACTGACCCGCGATTTCGCCGACAAGGACCGCGCCGTGCTCGGCATCTGCCTCGGCAGCCAGCTCGTTGCCCGCGCCTTCGGCGGCGAGAACCGCATCGGTGGCGCCAACGAATTCGGCTGGCACGGCGTGTCGCTGACGCCGGACGCCAAGGCCGATCCGGTGCTGGGTGCGCTGCCGGAAAAATTCCCGATCTTCCAATGGCACGACGACACCTTCGTTTTGCCTGAAAACGCCGTGCGGCTCGCCGGCAACGATGTCGCCGAGAACCAGGCGTTCCGCGTCGGCCGCGCCGTCTACGGTTTCCAGTTCCATTTCGAGGCCGACCGGCCGATGGTCAAGGACTGGAGCACGTCCTTTGCCCCGACCATTGCCGCGCGCCATCCCGACTGGGCCGGCAAGCTCGATGGCGAAATGGCCCGCAACGGGCCCGACGCGGATGCCGCAGGCCTGGCCATCGCCCGCGCCTGGGTAGCGACAATCTGAGAGCGTCCCACTCGGTGCCCTGCCGCGTGACATAATTGGCACGCGGTGGTGAATCCGCCTGGGGAAAACGCCTTTCATCCTTGGCTTGTGTCCGCCCGCCAGCCTAGAAGGCGCGCGCTCTGCATCTTCTGTGCAACCGCGATGAACCTTTTGTGTGACCCGCGCGACACACCGTTGATACAGAACATGCCTAGAAGCGCGAAATCGTCGAAACTTTGAAGCGAATTCTCCGTTTCAACGCATTGGTAACCGCCTCGTGCACAGATGCAGAAAGCTCAACAAGAGATGACGTCCGTGAAAGCAGCGCTTCTGTCCTTTGCCATGGTATCCGCCATCGTGCTGTGCGGCCTCGGCATTTATGCCGCCGACGCAGCCAACAACCACAACGCCGTCGACGGCTACGGCGTCACCGCCTCGCTTCGCTAAAGCCGGGGCTGCGCCACGAGCCGAGCGTCTCGTCCCTGGACGCGCCGCGCTCAAGCTTCCTTTATCGTCCCAGGTTCCTTGATCGTCCCGGGTTCCTTGATCGTCATTGTCAGGATGCGTTTGTCCGGCCCGTCGACGACGAGCGCGGTCAACATGCCTGATTGCCAGGCGAGCGTGTCGACATTGACGCGGTTGGCCATCACCTCCGCCTCCGGCACCGGCGTGTGGCCGTGCACCACGATCTTCGGATAGAGACCAGGGTGGTTGTGGAAGACGTCGCGGATCCAGATCAGATCCTGCGGGTTTTGCCTTTCCAGCGCGATGCCGGGCCTGATGCCGGCATGGCAGAAGAAAAAATCGCCCAGTGTCACCGAAAACGGCAGCGACCGCAGGAAGTCGATGTGGCTTTGCGGCACGGCCTCGACCAGGGCCTGATGTCCTTTGCGCACGGCGGACTCGGCCTTGCCGAACCACACGCTGGTGCCTTCACTGATCGCCACGCCGTAGGACTGCGCTGTCTGGATGCCGCCAAACCGGATGAAAAGCCCGTCCGGGTCGGGGGTCTTGAGAAAATCGAGAAGGCCGATGTCGTGGTTGCCGGCCAGCATCAAATTTCGCGGGTCGCGCTCTCGCGCTTCGATCAGGAAATCGATGACGCCCTTTGAGTCCGGCCCGCGGTCGACATAGTCGCCAAGGTGGATGACGCGCCAGTCGGCAGGCGCCTCCCGCTCGATCTCGGCCTTGATGCGCTGATGCATGGCGGCCAGCAGGTCGAGCCGGCCGTGGACGTCGCCAATGGCGTAAAGACGCACACCTTCCGGCCCATGCGCGTCGAGAAAATGGATGCCGGGTTCTGCCAATTTTTCGGTGTCTCCGTGGTCAGGCGGTCACGGGACTTAGCGCCGGAGCTGGTCCTTGCCCATGTCGGTGACCAGACGCTTTCCGCACAGCGCCAGCGTGATGTCCATCTCCTTGCGGATGATTTCCAATGCCTTGGTAACCCCTTCCTTGCCGAGCGCACCCAGCCCGTAAAGAAATGGCCGACCGATATAGGTGCCCTTGGCGCCGAGGCAGAGTGCTTTCAGCACATCCTGGCCGGAGCGGATGCCGCCATCCATGTGCACTTCGATCGTGTCGCCGACCGCATCGGCAATCTCTTCCAGCACACCGATCGACGACGACGCACCATCGAGCTGGCGCCCGCCATGGTTGGAAACGATGATCGCATCGGCGCCGGTCTTGGCCGCCATCAGCGCGTCTTCCTTGTCGAGAATACCCTTGAGGATCAGCTTGCCGCCCCAGCGCTCCTTGATCCAGGCGACGTCCTTCCACGACAGATGCGGATCGAACTGCTCCGTCGTCCACGATGCCAGTGAGGACATGTTGCCGACGCCCTTGGCGTGACCGACAATGTTGCGGAAGGTCCGCCGCTTTGTGCCGGCCATGGCGGCGCACCAGCGCGGGCGGATGGCCATGTCGACGATGTTCGTCAGCGTCAGCTTGGGTGGCGCCGAAAGCCCGTTGCGGATGTCCTTGTGGCGCTGGCCGAGAATCTGCAGGTCGAGCGTCAGCACCAGCGCCGAGCATTTCGCCGCCTTTGCCCTGTCGATCAGATTGAGCACGAAATCCTTGTCGCGCAACACATAGAGCTGGAACCAGAACGGCTTGCTTGTCACCGAGGCGACATCCTCGATCGAGCAGATGCTCATCGTCGACAAGGTGAACGGCACGCCGAACTCTTCCGCTGCCTGCGCCGCCAGCATCTCGCCATTTGCGTGCTGCATGCCGGTCATGCCGGTTGGTGCCAATGCCACCGGCATTGATACCTTCTCGCCGATCATCGTCGAAGCCAGCGAACGGTTGTCCATGTCGACCAGCACGCGCTGGCGGAACTTGATCTTCTGGAAGTCCTCTTCGTTGGCGCGATACGTGCCTTCGGTCCACGAACCGGAATCGGCATAGTCGAAGAACATCTTCGGCACGCGCCGGCGCGCGAGGTCCTTGAGGTCGGCGATGGTCAGGATTTGGCTCATGGGCTTCCCGTTTCGATAGCTAGGAGCGTTTGCGTGCAGGTTCGGTATCGGTGGCGTCGACGCGCTGCTTCAGCCTTAACCGCGAGACTCGCTGCCAGTCGCCGCTGCGCTCGGCCTCCGCCATCGACCGTTCGACATAGGTGATGTGGTCCATCGCCGCTTGCCGGGCAGCAGTCGGGTCGCCGGCCTTCACCGCTGCATGGATCGCCCGGTGCTGAGCAAGCAGCGCCTCGCGCGCGCCGGGCACGGTGAACACCAGCAGCCGGTTCTGGAACACGCCTTCCGACAACAGCCGATAGCAGGAGCGCAGCGTGTGCAAAAGGATGATGTTGTGCGCGCATTCGCAGATCGCGTGGTGGAACTCGACGTCGATTTCAGCCTCGTCGTCGAAGTCGCCGGTCCGGTGCGCATCGTCCATGCGTGCCATGATCTTGTCGAGCAGCGCCATGTCGTCTGGTGTGGCGCGCCGCGCCGCGTATTCAGCCGCCACCCCTTCGATCTCGCGACGGTATTCCAGATAGTCGGTCACAGCCTTGCGGTGCATCGAGATCAAGTCCGTCACCGGCTTGGTGAACAGCTGGCCGATGACGTCGGCGACATGCGTGCCGCCGCCGGGCCTTGTCGTCAGAAGGCCGCGCCCTTCCAGCGCCTTCAGGGCGTCGCGCAGGATCGGCCGCGACACGTCGAACTGGCGCGCAAGCTCACGCTCGCCCGGCAACCGGTCGCCGGTACGCAGCACGCCTTCGAGGATGAGGCTCTCGATCTGCTGCACCACCTCGTCGGCGGTGCGCGAATGCTCGATCCTGGAAAAAATGTCGCTCAACTCAATGCCTGGAAGGTGAACCGGTGTCGGGCAGGATAAAGCCTCCGTCGCCAACTGGTCAAATTATTTATCCAATTGGCCGAAGCGTGTCGATTTTGCCGCCCGACGCCATATCATCTTCGGCTAAACTTTGCTGTTTGCGTCATCCGGCCATTGGCTCTAGAGGGACGCGAGTGCAAGAGGGTTCAAGGAAACCCGGGGGACAAGCCGTGTCCGACGACCCATCCAATCTCGAGTTCCAGCCGCGCGCCAAGGGCAGCGTCATGGGGTTTCCCGCGCATGAGGGCCGGCCCGGCGCGCTCGGCGAGGTCCATGCCCGGCCGCATCCGCTGATCGAAAAGCCGCGCGTCCTGGTGCAACTGGCCTTCATGACAGAGGGTGGCTCCGGCGTCGACATGGCCGTGCTTTCCGAACTGTCGCGACGCCTCGGCATCGCCGCACCCGACCGCCAGGCCCGCCACCACGCCATGAAATGGGGCAAGGGCTCGCTGCGCTGGGAGCGGCATACCGAATTCTCGACCTATCTGTGGGAAGGGCCGCTCTCCGAAAGCGGCCGAGCGCAGGAAGATTCGCCCTTCGGCAACGGGTTTTCGCCTCCAGGCACCGTGATTTCCGGCATCAGGCTCGAAATCCGCAAATGGACGCAGGTCAGTGAAAGACTGATCGCCGGCTTTGATCCGACCAGCCTGTGCTACTCGCTGGTCGAGCGCGGCAACGCCGCCATCGTCACTGACTTCCGTCAGGATGGCGACGGCATGACGCGCATGCTGGTGCTCGATCGCGGCCTGACCCCGGCCCGTACCGGTGCGCTGTCGCAGCGGCTGATCGACATCGAAACCTATCGCACGCTCGCCATGCTCGGCCTGCCGCTGGCGCTGACCTTGTCCGGCCGCGCCCGCCGCATCGAGGACCGGCTGGCGCAGACCACGCTGGAGATGAAGGTCACTGAGACCCGCGACAGCCAGACCTTGCTTGCCGACTTGACCGAACTTGCCGCGGAGCTGGAAGCGGACGCTGCATCCAGCCTCTACCGTTTCGGCGCCAGTCGCGCCTATGACGGCATCGTCGGCGAGCGGCTGGAAGCGCTCGAGGAAGAAGCCGTGCCCGGTTACGACACTTGGGGCGGGTTCCTGCAGCGCCGCGTAGCACCAGCCATGCGCACCTGCCGCTCGGTCGAGGAGCGCCAGGCCAACCTGTCGCGAAAACTGACCCGCGCCACGACGCTGCTGCGCACCTGGGTCGATGTCGAGGTCGAGAAGCAGAACCGAGATCTGCTCGCCTCGATGAACAACCGCGCCCGCCTGCAACTGCGCCTGCAGCAGACCGTCGAAGGCCTCTCGGTCGCCGCCGTCTCCTATTACGTCGTCGGCCTCATCGGCTATGTCGCCAAGGGCGCCTCGATCTTCGGCCATGCCTTCGCGCCGGAAGTCGTCACCGCCGCTTCGGTGCCACTCGCCATCCTGCTGGTCTGGTGGGGCGTGCGCCGGGTGCGCCGGATGCACTCCGAGCCCGGCAAGCTGGCGGGCGAATAGCGCCTCACCCTCCCCCTTGTGGGGTGAGAAGCGGTCCGCGGAGCGGACGAAAAGCCAATAGCTTGGCTTTTCGAGCTTCGAACGCCCTGAGCCTGCGAAGGGCCGGGCGAGCAAATGCGGCACCGCCCTGCCGGGTCCCCGCTGCTTCGCAGCGTCCCGGCGTTCGTTGGCCTTTCATCGTGCCACTGGCACGATGAATTCGCTCCGCGAACCGGCCACTCACCCCCACAAGGGGGAGGGTAAGACAGCGGCAGATTGCCGCTGCGGAAGCTTGTCCCGTCGTAATGTCGGAGTCTCCGCCAAGGCAGGATTTGCAACCAACGCGCTTCACTGGTAAAAGATTTTGACCAGTCAAGCGAGAAGAGGCTGTTGATGTCCGGCCTGGCCATGCCGAAACCAGACGACGCCACGATGCGCCGGCGCGACGAGATCGTCGCCGACATGCGCATCATCGTGCCGGGCGAGGGCGTCGTCGACGCCGCCAATTCCATGCGAGCCTTCGAGAGCGATGGCCTGACAGCCTATCGGCAGCTGCCGTTGGTTGTCGTTTTGCCGCAAACGGTGGCGCAGGTTTCGCGCGTGTTGAAATACTGCAACGACCGCAACATCCGCGTCGTGCCGCGCGGCTCCGGCACCTCGCTGTCGGGCGGCGCGCTGCCACTCGAGGACGCGGTGCTGCTGGTCATGAGCCGCTTCAACCGCATCCTGGCGATCGATTTTCCCAATCGCGTCGTCGTCGCCCAGCCGGGCGTCACCAATCTCGGCATCACCACCGCCGTCGAGCAGGAGGGTTTCTACTACGCCCCCGATCCATCCTCCCAGATCGCCTGCTCGATCGGCGGCAATGTCGCGGAGAATTCCGGCGGCGTGCACTGCCTGAAATACGGCCTCACCGCCAACAATGTGCTCGGCATCGAGATGGTGCTGATGAACGGTGAGGTGGTGCGGCTCGGCGGCAGCCACCTCGATGCGGAAGGTTATGATCTGCTCGGCGTCATGACCGGTTCCGAAGGCCTGCTCGGCGTCGTCACCGAGGTCACCGTGCGCATCCTGAAGAAGCCGGAGACGGCACGTGCGCTGCTGATCGGCTTTCCGACCAGCGAGCAGGGTGGCCAGTGCGTCGCCGACATCATCGGCGCCGGCATCATTCCGGGCGGCATGGAGATGATGGACCGGCCGGCGATCCACGCGGCCGAGGATTTCGTCCATGCCGGCTATCCCCTCGATGTCGAGGCGCTGCTGATCGTCGAGCTCGACGGACCGGGCGTCGAGGTCGATCATCTGATCGGCCTTGTCGAGGCGATCGCCTACAAGAACGGCTCGACCACGTGCCGCATATCGCAGTCCGAACAGGAGCGGTTGAGCTTTTGGGCCGGCCGCAAGGCGGCATTCCCTGCCGTCGGCCGCATCTCGCCCGATTATTACTGCATGGACGGCACTATCCCGCGCAAGGAGCTGCCGCGTGTGCTGGCTGGCATGCGCGAGCTGTCGGAGAAATACGGCCTCGGCGTCGCCAATGTCTTCCATGCCGGCGATGGCAATCTGCATCCGCTGATTCTCTACGATGCCAATGTGCCGGGCGAACTCGACAAGGCTGAAAGCTTCGGCGCCGACATATTGCGGCTCTGCGTCAAGGTCGGCGGCGTCTTGACCGGCGAGCACGGGGTGGGCGTGGAAAAACGCGACCTGATGCCGGAAATGTTCACCCAGGTCGACCTCGACCAGCAGATGCGCGTCAAATGCGCCTTCGATCCCAACCATCTGCTCAACCCCGGCAAGGTCTTCCCGCAGCTGCGCCGCTGCGCCGAACTCGGCCGCATGCACATTTCCGGCGGCAAACTGCCGTTCCCGGACATTCCGAGGTTTTGATGACGTCAGAAGTCGGCATGTCGGCGTTCCTTCGCGCCCCCCTCTGTCCTGCC
>NZ_SMYZ01000030.1:16104-18180 GCF_004919685.1 Mesorhizobium norvegicum
AGAGGGGGGCGTGAAGGATCACGACGTCTCCGCATTCGCCGACGGTGCGTCGATCCCATGACCACCTTCACCCCAACCACGTCGGAAGAAGTCCTGTCCACCGTCGCCTGGGCGGTAGCGGAAGGATCGCCGCTGGAAATCCTCGGCCATGGTTCGAAGCGCGGCATCGGCCGGCCGCAACAAAGCGAACACACGCTCGACCTGTCGAAGCTCACCGGCGTCACGCTTTACGAACCGGCTGAACTGGTGCTGTCGGCCANNTGGCCGACATCGAGAAGCTGTTGGCGGAAAACGGCCAGCAACTTGCCTTCGAGCCGATGGACTACGGCCCGCTGCTCGGTGGCGAGCCGGGAAAAGGCACGATCGGCGGCGTGCTCGCCGCGAACCTTTCCGGCCCGCGCCGGCTGAAGGCGGGTGCTGCGCGCGATCATATTCTGGGCATCAATGTGATGTCCGGGCGTGGCGAGGCCTTCAAGTCGGGCGGACGCGTGGTCAAGAACGTCACCGGCTATGACATGTCCAAGCTGATGGCCAACAGCTGGGGCACGCTGGCGGTATTCACCGACGTCACCTTCAAGGTACTGCCGGCCGCAGAGACCGAAGTCACGCTCGCCATCCGCGGCCTGCTCGACGATGCGGCTGCCGCCGCCATGGCCATGGCGCTCGGTTCGAGTGCTGAAGTGTCGAGTGCCGCCCATCTGCCGGAGCGGATCGCCGCGCGCGTCGCTGGCGGCAGTCTCGGCAGCGAGGCCGCAACGCTGCTGCGTGTGGAGGGTTTTGGCCCGTCGGTCGCCTACCGCATCGCCGCGCTGAAAACGCTGCTCGGCAAGGCCGGGCCGCTGGAGGAGATTACCGGCGAAACCTCGCGGCTGATCTGGCGCGATGTGCGCGATTGCAGGCCCTTCGCCGACAACAGCGAGAAACCGGTCTGGCGCGTATCGATGACGCCGGGACAGGGCCACCAGATGGTCCTGACGCTGCGCATGCAGGCCGCCGTCAGCGCCTTCTATGACTGGCAGGGCGGGCTGGTGTGGCTGCGCATGGAAGAGGGCGACCCGGAAGCCGCTCTGCTGCGCGGGCTGTTGAGGAAACATGGTGGCGGCCATGCGACGCTGGTGCGCGCCGCGCCCTCCCACCGCGCTGCCTTGCCGGTGTTCGAGCCGCAGGCGCCCGCACTGGCAGCACTCAGCGAGCGCCTGAAGCAGGAATTCGACCCGAAGAACATCCTCAATCCCGGCCGAATGGCCTAGGATCCAACGCGATGCAGACCAATTTTTCGCTTGCCCAGCTTGCCGATCCGCATGTCGCGGAATCGGAAAAGATCCTGCGCAAATGCGTGCATTGCGGCTTCTGCACCGCGACGTGCCCGACCTATGTGACATTGGGTAACGAGCTCGATTCACCGCGCGGGCGCATCTACCTGATCAAGGACATGCTGGAAAACGGCCGTCCCGCCGACAAGGAGATCGTCACCCATATCGACCGCTGCCTGTCGTGCCTCGCCTGCATGACGACGTGCCCATCGGGCGTCAACTACATGCATCTGGTCGACCACGCGCGCGCCCATATCCAGGAGACCTACAAGCGGCCGCTGCTCGACCGCCTGATCCGCGCCATGCTGGCCTTCGTGCTGCCCTATCCCGCACGCTTTCGCGCGGCACTCAAGCTTGCAAAGCTGGGCAAGCCATTCATTGGCCTGTTCGACAAGGTCCCGGCGCTGAAACCGCTCAGCGCCATGCTCAGGCTCGCTCCGGCCGCGATCCCCACGGCCTCGCCGATGGCTTCACCTGGCATCCATGCCGGGCAGGGGGCCAAAAAGGGCCGCGTCGCCATCCTCACCGGCTGCGCGCAATCGGTGCTCGATCCCGCCATCAACGACACGACGATTTCGCTGCTGACACGGCTCGGCATCGAGGTCGTGGTGCCGCAGGGCGAAGGCTGCTGCGGTGCGCTGGTGCATCACATGGGGCGGGAGCAAGCCGCCCTTGCCTCGGCCAGACGGAATGTCGACGCCTGGACGCGCGCCATCGACCAGGGTGGGCTCGATGCCATCGTCATCACCGCATCCGGATGCGG
>NZ_SMYZ01000031.1 GCF_004919685.1 Mesorhizobium norvegicum
ACGGCGAACCGCTCTAACTCCTTGTTTTGACGCAATTCCCAAGGGAAAGCGCTATGCGCTTTTCCCGGGAAAACTGTTTCACACTTTTCCTGGAATTGCTCTAAGCGGTCATTCTGCGGCTTTGCTGGTTGCCTGCTGCTGCTCGTCGGCCTCGGCCGCTTCCTCGAGCCGGGAGGCGATGAGTTCCTGGATATCGCCGACTTCTTCCTGGATATCCTCCAAGTGTATGCCGACCTCCGCCGCCTTGGCAGCGCATTCCTTGGCCAAAGTCTCAGCCTGCTTGTCGATCCGGGCCTGGGATGACTGGCAATGGACTTTTTCGCCGATCCATCCCCGCAAGAACTCGATCGCGTGTTCACTCATACTGCTGTTCCCTGGCGGCAAAGCCGGTTGGTAATCATAAACGTCGGCACCCCGCAAAGGATGCATGCCCCCATTCGAGCCGAGTCGCGGTCAGCCGGCAAGCCGATGCCGTCCAAGGTCCACAGAGCCATAGGAAATCGAGGGGTCAAGAGCATTTTCTGATTCTGGGGGTCGGTACCGTTGGCTGGGCCACGCCCAGCTTTGCGCCACTGTTTCTATTTGCTTTTTTCCGGTTTCCGAGCCGATTTTCGTCACAATAGATGGCGCAACACATAACGCGTTTACAGTTGCTTCGCGGCGCAAACCCTCAGGCGCGCGGGTCGAAGCCGCCGGTATATAGTGTCATCCTCATGCAATGTCGACTCCGCTCGCCATCCTGCTTCTTTCCGCCGCGCCGGAGGGGTCGAGTGGCGGCATATTCGCAGCGGCCGGGCATCGTTTTGCCCATGACAATCATTCGCCAGGTTGCGAGCGGCAGAGCCGCTCGCAACGGCGAACATGCAGCCGATTTGGCCGGAGAACCCGACCACAAGCCGCGAATCCCCGCCGAAATGCCGCGCACCGGCGGCAAACCGCGCCAGCACAGACAAGGCCAGGCAGATCGGGATCGGCTTGGCTTCTACCGCCAGGCGGAGTTGCGGATCACCGAGCAGAAGTTGCCGCGGTGGAAATGCGGTTCCTTGTCGGCGATCACATCGGCCTTGACGTTGCCGAATGTGGTGTCGGGCCTGTGTTTGATGCCATCGTAAAAGGCCTGGATGATATCCTCCTTGAAATCAGGCGTTCTCGGGAAGGCTTGCACCACCGTTTCGCGCTCCTCGTCGGAATACTCTCTGTGGGTGAGCCCGAGCACGTCCATTTCGACGCCCGCCGTCACCAACGCCACGACCGGATGCATGTGAACCGGCACGCCCGGCGTGGTGTGCAGCGCGATCGCGGTCCAGACCGTGTAGGCGTCCTCCTCGGCAATGCCGTGGCTGCGCAGGAAGTCACGGGCGGCATGCGCGCCGTCGACCTCGAAGCGTTCATGCTTGCTGCTGTGGCTCGGCATCAGCCCGATGTCGTGGAACATCGCGCCGGCATAGAGCAGTTCGCGATCGAAGCTGAGCCCGCGATGCAAGCCGGCCAGTGCGCCGAAATGATAGACGCGACTGGAATGGTTGAAGAGCAGTTCGGTCTCGGTGTCGCGGACAAATGCGGTAATGGCACGCGCCAGCCTGCTGTCGGGAATGGTGGCGCTGGTGGGAATGGTTGCCATGATGTCGTCTCCTGTTGATCAGTAGTGACATTCTAAGATTGATCGTCTATGGCAGTAATCGCTTTAACACGACGATTTCTGCCAAAACACCGGCAAAGCGGACTTGGGGTGGATTGATGGCCTTGCGGATCGGCATCCTCGCGATGGAAGGCGCGCAGCTGCTCGATGTCTCCGGGCCGCTCGATGTCTTTGCCGAAGCCAATCTGCAGGCAGGCCAGCAAGCCTATGCCATCTCGGTCATCGCAGCCGCAGCCGGGCCAATATCTTGCTCATCGGGAGCACGGCTTCTGCCCGATTTCGTCATCGGACAGCCCGACATGCCGCGCTTCGACACGATCCTGGTGGCCGGCGCTCCGCATCTGGCGCGATGGGTCCGCGACGAGCCTTTGCTCGATTGGCTGCGGGCCGCCAGCGCCACTGCCCGGCGCTATGGATCGGTGTGCACGGGTGCCTTCCTGCTGGCGGAGGCCGGGTTGCTTGACGGTCGCCGCGCCACCACGCATTGGGCCGTCGCCGACCAGCTGACGGAGCGCTTTCCCGAGGTGATCCTCGACGTCGACGCCATTCACGTCCGTGACGGCAAGATCAGAACCGCCGCCGGGGTGACCGCGGGCCTCGATCTGGCGCTGGCGCTGGTCGAGGAGGATCTCGGCGCCGAGATCGCACGCCGCGTTGCCGCCCAGTTGGTCATGTATTTCCGCCGCAACGGCGGCCAGCTCCAATATAGCCGCAGAGGCGCCGGCAGCCCGACCGGCCGTTCAGCACTGCAGCAGGTGCAGCGTTGGGTGATCGCCAATCTCGCCGAGGAGCATGGCGTCGACCAGCTCGCGAGCCGTGCCGGCATGAGCCCGCGCCACTTCGCCCGGCTGTTTCGGCAAGAGGTCGGCATCACGCCTTCGGCCTGGGTCGAAGCCATCAGGGTCGAGGCGGCGCAGCGCCTGTTGGAAACAGGTGCTGCACCAAAGCTCGTCGCCGACCAGTGCGGGTTCTCAGACGTCGACACGTTTCGCCGCGCCTTCCAGCGCAAGGTCGGCATCACGCCTACCGCCTACCGGCGTGTCCAGGTCGATGACCCACAGGCCATGTCTTGAAGATCGGCCGGGATCAGCCTGCTTCCGCCTAACCCTCAACTTCGACGGCGAGAACCGCCGCGCAGTCGCCGGCCTTGACCAGGCCGGGAAAATGCCTCGCCGCCAGCATGCCCGACATTTTTGCCCGGATTTCCTGGGGGGCGATGCCGGTGCGGCCGGTGGAATGAATGCGCGCCAGCACCGCGTCTTCTTCGACGGGCTCGCCGAGATCGACCATGGTTTCGATCATGCCGTCATCTTCGGCGAAAGAAAAACAATCGCCGGACGGCATGTCGAGCCATTGGGTTTTGCTCTTCTCGACCGCACCTTCAACAATGCCAGCATGACGCAGCACATTGAGAATACCGCGCCGCGCGATCCGCACGGTTTGCGCGCGCGACGTGCCGCCGCCGCCAAGCTCGGTGCTGACAAAGACCTTGCCCATCTCCTCGGCAGCCGTGTCGTACATGCCGACGGCGTCGATCTCGATCATGCGCATCGAGAAGGGTGCCGAGAAGGCCGCCACCGCGTCGAAGGCTTTCTGTTCCAGCGCCTTGTCGGGCAGCGTGTGCGCAGCGCAGAACGGCACGAAGTCCAGCGTCTTGCCACCGGAATGGAAGTCGAACACGATGTCCGCGCGAGGCAGCAGCTCACGTTGAAAGTAGTCGGCGATCTTCTCGGTCACCGTGCCGTCGGGCCGGCCGGGAAAGCTGCGGTTCATGTTGCCCTTGTCGATCGGCGAGGTGCGGGTGCCTGCGCGAAAGGCCGGGTAATTCATCGCCGGCACGATGATCACCGTGCCGCTGACATCTTGCGGGTCTAGCCTGCGGGCAAGATCGTAGAGCGCCAGCGGCCCCTCATACTCGTCGCCATGGTTGCCGCCGGAAAGCAGCGCCGTCGACCCCTTGCCGTTGCGAATGACGCAGATCGGGATCATCACCGAGCCCCACGCCGAGTCATCGCGGCTGTAGGGCAAGCGCAGAAAACCATGCTGGACGCCATCCTTGTCGAAATCGACAGTCGGCGCGATCGGTGATGGGCGGAGGCTAGACATCGGGCTCAATCCTTCACCACCAGCTTGCGCGGCACATTGGCCAGGCACTCTACACCGGTTTCGGTGATCAGGATGGACTCGGTGATTTCCAGCCCCATCGTCTCCAGCCACAGGCCGGTCATGAAATGGAAGGTCATGCCCGGCTTGAGCTCGGTGCGGTCGCCGGGGCGCAGGCTCATCGTGCGCTCGCCCCAATCCGGCGGATAGGACAGGCCGATGGAGTAGCCGGTGCGGTTGTCCTTGACGATGCCATACTTCTTCAACACGGCGAAGAAGGCGTTGGCGATATCCTCGCAGCCGTTGCCGGGTTTCGCCGCAGCCAGGCCCGCCTCCATGCCCTCCAGCGTCGCCTTCTCGGCATCGAGGAATTCCTGCGTCGGCTTGCCGAGGAAGACGGTGCGCGACAGCGGGCAGTGATAGCGGTTGTAGCAGCCGGCGATCTCGAAGAAGGTGCCCTCGCCGCGCTGCATCGGCTTGTCGTCCCAGGTCAGATGCGGCGCCGAAGCGTCGGCACCCGACGGCAGCAGCGGCACGATCGCCGGATAGTCGCCGCCAATACCGTCGACGCCGCGCGTGCCGGCATCATAGATTTCGGCGACGAGATCGCATTTGCGCATGCCGACTTCGATCTTGTCGACGATACGCTGGTGCATCGCCTCGACGATGCGGGCGGCCTTGCGCATATAGTCGATCTCGGTCGGGCTCTTGACCGCGCGCTGCCAGTTGACCAATGCGGTGGCGTCGACGAAACGCGCGTTGGGCAAATGCTGCTGCAGCGACGCGAAGGCGGAGGCCGAGAACCAGTAATTGTCCATTTCGACGCCGACGGTCAGCTTGCCCCAGCCGCGATCGGCAAGCACGCTGGACAGAAAGTCCATCGGGTGGCGCTCGGTCGACTGCACATAGTGGTCGGCATAGCCGACGATGTTGTCGTGCGCGATATAGGCGGTGCGCTTGGCGCCATTGGCGTCCTGGCCGCGCCCGTACCAGACCGGTTCGCCCGATGGCGGCACAATGACGGCCTGATGCACGTAGAACGACCAGCCATCGTACCCGGTCAGCCAGGCCATGTTCGAGGGATCGCTGACGATCAACAGATCGACGCCCTTAGCCTCCATGGCTTGCCGCGTCTTGGCAAGGCGATCGGCAAATTCGCCGCGCGAGAATTTCAGGTTTGGTTGCATTGTTCTTGGTCCTCGTTTCGCGGCCAGCATCAGCTTTCGAAAATGGTCCCGGAATTGGCCGCCCGCGCCCGGTCGCGGGCGAGCGTGGCGATCGCCGTGTCCTGCACGCCGGTGCCGGTCAGGTCGGCGATGGTGATGTCGCTGGCCGAGCGCCGGCCATGTTTTGCGCCGGCGATGATCTGGCCGAGTTCGGTCACGTCTGCATCTCCAGCCATCACACCGGCCGCAATGGCATGGTGCAGCTCACCCAGCCGCCGCGTCTGGCGGGCGCTGTCGGCGACATAGAGATCGGCCATGCGCAGGATTGCCGGCGCGATCTCGTTCTTGTGCTCGGCGTCGGAGCCCATCGCAGTGATGTGCTGGCCGGCGGAAACGAACCCGGCCTTGATCAACGGCTCGGTCGAAGGCGTGGTGGTGACGATGATGTCGGCGCCGGCAACCGCCTCTGCTGCGTCAGGCTCGGCGCGCACGGCGATGCCGAGCTTTTCACGCAAGGCGGCGGCGGTCATCTTCGCCTTGACGGCATCGCGCGCCCAGATGCGCGCTTCGGCGATCGGCCGCACCAGCATGAGTGCTTCGAGCTGCAGCCCGGCCTGCACGCCGGCGCCGAAGATCGCGGCCACTGAAGACTCTGGCCGCGACAAATGTTTGGCCGCGACCGCGCCGGCGGCGGCTGTGCGGACATCGGTGAGATAGCCATTGTCGAGCAGCAGCGCCTCGACCAGGCCGGTTTTGGCCGACAGCAGCACCATCATGCCGTTGACGCTGGGCAGGCCGAGCTTCGGATTGTCGAAGAAGCCGGGGCTGATCTTGATGGCGAAGCCGTCAATGCCCGGCACATAGGCGGTCTTCACGTCGACCTCGCCGCGATGCTCGGGAATGTCGAGGCGCAGGATCGGTGGCATCGCCACCGGCAGAATGGCGAGCGCCCGGAAGGCGCTCTCGACGCAGGCGACGGCATCGAGATCGATCGTCACGATGGCGCGCAGTTCGGCTTCGGTGAGGATCGTCATCCGGCTCATGCGGCACGCTCCTTAAGCGACGGCGCCTCGCCGCAGACGATTGTGCGGTGCGCGTTCATATCGATGTTGCGGCCGGAAAGCAGAACAACCACTGGACCGCTCGCTTTGACCTTGCCGGCGAGCAGCGCGGCGATGCCGACCGCGCCGGCGCCCTCGACGATCTCGCGTTCCTGCGCATAGGCGTGGCGGATGCCGGCGGCGATCTCATCCTCACTGAGCAGGATGACATCGTCGAGCAGGTCGCGGCACATGGCGAAGGTCAGCCGGTTGTCGAGGCCGATGCCGCCGCCGAGCGAATCCGCCAGCGTCGGCAGTTCCTCCACCAGCACCGGGCGGCCGGCATCGAGGCTCGCCTTCATCGCCGCGCCGCGCGCCATCGAGACGCCGATGACTTTTGTCCCGGGGCTGACGCCTTTGATGGCTGCGGCAATGCCGGAGGCGAGCCCGCCTCCGGAGAGCTGGACCAGAACGAGAGCGGCATCCGGTACCTGCTCGATCATCTCCAGCCCGAGCGTGCCTTGCCCGGCGATGATGGCGGGATGGTCGAAGGGCGGCAGCATGACCAGCCCCTCCTGCGCCACCAGCCGATCGACCTCCTGCTGGGCATCGTCCTGGCTGTTGCCGACAATGCAGACCTCCGCGCCAAGCCGGCGGATTTCATCAAGCTTGTTTCCCGGCACCAGACGCGACATGCAGATCACCGCGCGCATGTCTTCAAGCTTCGCCGCATGGGCAAGCGCGCGGCCGTGATTGCCGGTAGAGGCCGCGACCACGCCGCGAGCCTTCTCCTCGGCGCTCAGCGAAGCGACGGCATTCGAGGCGCCGCGCAATTTGAAGCTGCCGGTTGTCTGCCGGTGCTCGAGCTTGAGATGAACTGGTGCGCCGAATAGTTGGGAAAGACCCGGGGAGAGCACGGTCGGCGTGCGCTCGACCTTGCCGGCAATGCGCTCACGCGCGGCGCGAATGTGCTCAAGGGTGACCTGTGTCATGATCATCAATCACGTGGCAATGGCAGCGTCATCAGGCGGCCGAATTCGGGATGGGCTGCCTCATCCCCGCAAAGCCGCAGACAATTCCAGGCGGTCGCCTGGTTGCTGGTGACCACAGGGCGGCCGATCGCCTTTTCCATGCCGGTGACCGCGAGGGCACCACGCAGCGCCGTGCAGGACACGAACAGCGCATCAGCACTCGCGTCGGTCGCCTCACGCGCGAGATCGACAAGCGTTGCCGGTGCGATGCGCGCCATCTCACGGTCGTCCTCGAAGCCGAGACAGGTGAAGCTGGCGATATCGAAGCCGCGCGCGGCGAAATAGGAGGCCATCGGCCTAGATGTCTCGACCGTGTAGGGAGTGAGGATGCTGATCTTGTTTGCGCCCAGCGCACGCAGCCCGCGCACGCCCGCCATCGGCGGGGTAACGACTGAAACACCGGGCTTGGCGGCCTGGATCGCGGCCTCGATCTCGGCATCGCCGATCACCACTGACGCCGAAGTGCAGGAATAGCAGATGGCATCGAGTGGCTCGTCCGGAAGGATCAGGGCCGCGCCCGCCGTCAGCGCCGGCTGCATCTTGCGCAGGTTTTCCGGCGTCGTCGGGTTGGCGTAGGGAATGCGCGCGACATAGACGCCGATCCGCTCGCTTGCCACCATGCGGCGGAAATCCGGCTCGCTGGTGTGGTCGGTGGCCAGGATGATCAGGCCGACGCGCCGCTCCAGCGGGCGCGCGTCCAGTGCCGGCCGTTTCGGGTAGACCTTGATCTCGGGCAAGCGTTTCACAAATTACCTCTCGATCTTGCCGTAGCGGCGTTCCAGCCAGCGCAGCAGCACGACCGAAAACAGACTGATGACGAGGAAGAAGGCACCGACCAGGGTGATCGGCTCGATATAGCGATAGTAGGTGTTGGCGACGCTCTTGGCCTGGTTCATCAGCTCCAGCACGGTGATCGCCGACAGCAGCGGCGTTTCCTTGAACATGGCGATGAAATAATTGGCGAGCGCCGGGATCATCGGCGGAATGGCCTGCGGAATGATGATGTGGGTCCAGGTCTGCCTGGCGCTGAGATTGCAGGCCTTGGCGGCCTCCCATTGGCCGCGCGGCACATTGTCGATGCCGGCGCGGTAAACTTCCGCCGTGTAGGTGCCATAGTGCAGCCCGAGCCCGATGACACCGGCGACCAACGGCGGCAACAGGATGCCGATGTCGGGCAGCACGTAGAAGATGAAATAGAGCTGCACCAGCAATGGCGTGCCGCGAATGAACTCGGCAAGGAAGCCGACCGTGCGCGACAACGTCCTGTTGGGCGAGCGGCGCGCCAGCGCGATGCCCAACCCGACGATCGCCGCCAGCACCGAGCCGAGCAGCGTCGCCAGGATGGTGATCTTCACCCCCTGGATCAGCGTCGGCATGATTTCCCAGACGAAGTTCCAATCCCATTCCATCAGGCACGCACCCCATCAAGGCCGCGCGCCATGCGGCGTTCCAGCGAACGCACGCCCCACGAGATGAGCAGGGCGAGGATGAAATAGAGAATCAGGATGGTGCTGAACGGCACCAAGGTGTTGCCGGTCTGCGCCCGCACCACTTGCGCCTGGAAGGTCAGGTCGGTGAGCGAAATCAGCGACACCACGGCGGTCGCCTTGAGCAGTTCGATGGCGTTGTTGCCGAAGGTCGGCAGCATCACCAGCAGTGCCTGCGGCAGGATGATGTGGCGCATGCCTTGCCAGCGGCCGAGATTGAGCGCGATGCAGGCCTCATACTGTTCGCGGCCGATCGACTGGATGGCGCCGCGCACCACTTCGGCGGCATAGGCGCCGACATTGAGGCCGAGCGCCAGCACGCCGGCCTGCAACGGCGTCAGCGAAATACCGATGAAGGGCAGCACGAAATAGGCCCAGAACAGTTGCACGAAGATCGAGGTGCCGCGAAAGAATTCGATATAGGCGGTGGCCAGCGCGCGTAGCACGAAGAAACGCGACAGCCGCCCCATTCCGGCCAGGAAAGCCATGAACAGGGCAAGCACCGATCCCATCAGCGTCAGCTCGATGGTGACAAGCGCTCCCTGCAATATCAGGCCGAAATAGCCGGACCACTGGGTCATCTGGGTTCCAACGTTGGGTTTAGCCGGCAGGCAGATGAGGAGCGGCGCTAAACTCTCAGAACTTGGCGCCGCCCCTCATCCGGCCCTTCGGGCCACCTTCTCCCCGTGAAACGGGGAGAAGGAAAAGGGCGCCTACTTCGCCGCGCAGAGCTTGTCGCGGGTCGTCGACATCGCGGCTGCCGCCGAGAAGCCATAGGGCTCGATGATCTTGGCGAACTCGCCCGATGTCTTCAGCTTGGCCAGTTCGACGTCGAAGGCGTCGCGCAGCGCCTCGTCGCCCTTCTTGAAGGCGGCGCCGTCGCAATAGACCGGCGCACCCTGCACCGGCGCGATGACTTCGAGGTTCGGATCGGCGGCCTTCTTGACCAGATCATTGATCGACAATACGGGCAGCGAATAGGCATCGATGCGGCCGTCCTGCAGCATCTTCACGCCGCTCTGGCCGTCCGGCACGACGATGACACGCTCGCGCGGCACACCGGCGTTGAGCGCCAGCTTCTCCTCCGTGCCGCCGCCGGGCGCACCGATCGTGGCGGTCGTGTCCTTGGCGACATCCTCGTAGCTCTTGAAGCCTTTCGGATTGCCCTTCTTCACCAGCATCGCCTCGGCGTCGCACAGCACCGGCTCCGAATAGACGACGGCGGCGCAGCGCTCCGGCTTCATGAACAGGCCGGCGGTGACGACATCGAAGCGACCGGCCTGCAGGCCGGGGATCATGGCGCCGTATTCGGAGATCGAGGCGACGATGTCGGCGACGCCGAGGCGCTTGAAGATCTCGCGCGCCACATCGGGCGCCGCGCCCGAGACCTTGCCGTCGGCGGCGACCGCCGTATAGGGCGGCTCGTTGGCGATGGCGACGCGGGCAAAGCCTTGCGCCTTGAGCTGCTCGAGCTTGCTGTCATCGGCCGAACCCACGCTCGAGGCGGCCAGCACCGCCGTCAGTGCGAGACCGGCAACGCCGGCCAGAATGCCAAGTTTCTTCATTGTTCCCAACTCCTTGTTTCTTGTTTTGGTCTTGTCGTTTCTGGTTTGATTTCGGACGACTGCGTCGTCTCAGGGACGACTGCGTCGCCCTGGGGGCATGGCGGTCAGACGCGATGTCCGGCCGCGATGATCTTCTTCAGGAAGCCTTGCGTGCGCTCCTGCTTGGGATGACGGAAAATCTCGTCGGGTTTGCCTTCCTCGACGATCTTGCCGCGATCGAAGAACAGCACCCGGTCGGCGAAGTCGTGGGCAAAACCCATCTCGTGGGTAACCAGCAGCATGGTCATGTCGGTCTCGGCGGCGAGCTTGCGCATGACGTTCATCACCTCCTCGACCAGCTCCGGATCGAGCGCCGACGTCACCTCATCGAACAGCATGATCTTCGGTGACAGCGCGAGCGCTCGGGCGATCGCCACGCGTTGCTTCTGGCCGCCCGAAAGCTGTACCGGCATGCTTTTCGCCTTGTCGGCCATGCCGACCATCTCGAGCAGTTCCATCGCCCGCTTTTCGGCGGCGGCGCGTGGCGTGCCCTTGGTCAGCATCGGCGCCAGGGTGACATTGTCCATGACGCATTTGTGTGGAAACAGGTTGAACAGCTGGAAGACCATGCCGATCTTCTGGCGCATCCTTGTCAGGTGCCGCTCATCGGCGGGCAGCAACTGGCCGTTGCGCTCCATGTGGTAGAGCTGCTCGCCGTCGATCTGGATATGACCGCCATCGATGCGCTCCAGCGTCATCAGGATGCGCAGGATCGTCGTCTTGCCCGAGCCCGACGGGCCGATCAGCGCCAGCTTCTCGCCAGGCATGACCTGCATCGACAGGCCGTCCAGCACCTTGAAGCTGCCGAAGCTCTTCGAGATGCCGTCGATCTTGATGATGGGCGCTGATGCGGACAAATGAATTTCCCCGTGCTGGAGAAGCCTGTGCCTCTTAACGATGCGGAACGCGTCAAATCATGTCAATTGGGAAAATAATATCATGACAATATTTCCCATTCCGCACAATTCTTGAGCAACCAGTGCCGAAGAGTGCGCCGGGATTCGGGTCAGGCCGAGCCGAGAATGAGAGCCTCCGAGAACCGGAACGGAGCGTACTTTTCGTACGTGAGTACCGGAAGCGCAGGAGGCTGCCTTTCGCAGGCCGGCATCACCCGAATAGCGGCGTACTCGCTAGATTGCGAGCAGCAGATGCTCGGGATCGCCGAGCAAAAGCTTGGTGACAACGCCGAGGCCGGCGCGCAGTTCCCCCTCGGTGGTCGAGCCCAGCGAGATGCGCACCGCCGGATGCCAGGGCGCATCCGAGATGCGGAAGGATGTGCCGGGTGCAATCGCCACGCCCTGCAGGCGAGCCTGGGCGACAAAGCTCTCCTCGGAGCGGTCGGCCGGCAATTGCAGCCAGACATGCAGCCCGTCGCGCCGGGCGCGATAGTCGACCCCGGCCAGCACTTGCGCCGCGATATCTTGCCGGCGCCGCAATGCCGCGCGCTGCCAATGGACAAGCTCCATCGCCGTGCCGTCAGTCACCCATTTGGTGGCAATCTCGGCCACCAGCGGCGTCGCCATCCAATTCGAAACCAGATGGCGGTTGGCGACGGCGGCAACGTAGCGGTCGGGCGCGGCGAGATAGCCGATGCGCAGGCCCGGCACGGTGATCTTGGTGAAGGAGGTGACGTAAAGCGTGCGCTCCGGCGCGAAGGCGGCAACCGGCGGCGGCCGGTCTTCGACCAGGGGACCCAGCACATCGTTCTCGATGATGGCGATGTCGTGCTTGCGCGCCACAGCCGCGATCTCAGCGCGCCGCGCCGCATCCATCAGCGTCGCCGTCGGGTTGATCACCGAGGGCTGCACGAACACGGCGCGGATGTCGGAAAGCCGGCAGGCCTCGTCCAGTGCCTCCGGGATCAGGCCATTGTCATCGATCGGCAGGCCTTCGAGGTTGAAGCCGAGATAGCGGGCGAGCGGCACCAGCGTGTGATGGCCGATCGCCTCGGTGGCGACCGTCGAGCCGGGCGGCGCCACGCTCATCAGCGCCACCGTCATGCCGGCGGTGGCGCCGTTGGTCAGGCTGATGTTTTGCGCGGAGGTGTCGAGCCCGCACAGTTTCAGCCATTCGACCGCCACCGCGCGGTGGCGCGGAAACACCATGTTGGGCCGGAACGACAGTGCTGAACTCGATGGCAGGTTCTCGGCCAGCCAGCCCAGCGCCTGCTTCAGCCGCTCCAGATGCATCGGCTCGCAGACCGGTTTCAGGATCGACAGGTCGATCACTTCGCCCAACCGCTCCGGCAGATAGGGCGGCTCCGGCTCGCGGCGCTGCGTCTGGACAAAGCTGCCGCGGCCGATCTCGCCCGAAATCAGGCCGCGCCGGATCAGTTCCTCATAAGCGCGGCTGACCGTCTGGACCGAAAGCTTGAGGTCGTCGGCCAGCCGGCGGTGGGTCGGCAGCCGTGCGCCATTGGCAAGACGCCCGTCATGGATGGCGCGCGCGAACTGGTCGGCCAGCGACTGATAGGCTGGCCGCCGGATGAGCGCGGGATCGGGTTGCCACAATGTCATGACTTATTAGAGATCGAAATCAGTGCAATTGACAATCGAAATAATGCGCCGTCATGGTGCGGTGGACGAAAAAGTGGACGCCGATGAACGCTGCGAAACTCGACCCGATCGACCTGAAAATCCTCGACGCCATCCAGCGCGACGGACGCATCACCAAGCTGGCGCTGGCCGAACAGGTCGGCCTGTCGCCGACGCCGTGCTGGATGCGGCTGCGCAAGCTGGAAAAGGCCGGCATCGTCTCGGGCTACCACGCCAGGATCGCCATGCGCGTCGTCGCACCCGTCGCCACCGTGCTGATGGAGGTGACGCTGGCCAATCACCGGCAGGCCGATTTCGAGCGCTTCGAGCGCGTCATCCGCGACATTCCCGAGATCGTCGCCTGCTGGTCGGTCGGGGGCGGCGTCGACTATGTGCTGAAGGTGATGGCGCGCGACATCGACGCCTATCAGCGGCTGGTCGATGGCTTGCTCGAGCGTGAAATCGGCATCGACCGCTACTTCACCTACATCGTCATCAAGACGGTGAAGGACGAGGTTGCGCTGCCCATAGCCGACCTGCTGCCGGCGTCGGCTTAAGGCCGGAGAGATCATCTGTCGGGGCGGCACAAAAGAGAGAGTCTCTCTACTTCGAGGCATCCAAACAGCCTCTCTGTCTGCATAGGGCAGATAGTCTTCCCGCATCAGTCCGAACCGGGAGGCCTCGACCATGTCCGCGCATTTCGCCCGCTCGCATCGCCATGAAGCGCTCGACGGCCTCGCCGACCGCCGGCTGCTGCGCGAACTCGCTTATGTCGACGGCCACTGGACAGCGAGCGAGGCTGCCGAAAGTTTCGAGGTCACCGATCCAGCCACCGGCACCACTGTCGCCTTCGTCGCCGCGCTCGATAGCCGGCAGACGACAAAGGCGATCGATGCCGCCGCGCGCGCCTTTCCGGCCTGGCGGTCGCTGTTGCCGCAGGAGCGCTCGAAAATCCTACGAAAATGGTTCGAGCTGATCGCCGCTGCAAAGGACGACCTCGCTCTGCTGATGACGCTGGAACAGGGCAAGCCGCTGCAGGAATCGCTGGGCGAGATCGACTACGCCGCTTCCTTCATCGAATGGTATGCCGAAGAAGCAAAACGCCTCAACGCCGAGAGCGTCACCAGCCATCTGCCGAACGCCGAGATGATGGTGCGGCGCGAGCCGCTCGGTGTCGTCGGTGTCGTCACGCCGTGGAATTTTCCGTCGGCGATGCTGACCCGCAAGGCCGCGGCAGCGCTTGCCGCCGGCTGCACCATCGTTGCGCATCCCTCCTCGGAAACACCGCTGTCGGCGCTGGCGCTGGCCGAACTCGGCGAACGCGCCGGCCTGCCCGCCGGCGTCTTCAACATCGTCACCGGCAAGGCTTCGATCATCGTCGGCCGGATGTGCGAAGACCCGCGCGTCCGCGCCATGAGTTTTACCGGCTCGACCGAGATCGGCAGGCTGATCGCCGCGCAAAGTGCGCCGACAATGAAACGGCTGGTGATGGAGCTTGGCGGCCACGCGCCGCTGATCGTCTTTGCCGATGCCGATCTGGACAAAGCGGTGAGCATTGCCATCGACGCCAAATTCGCCACATCGGGCCAGGACTGCCTCGCCGCCAACCGCATCTATGTCCAGCGTTCGATCTACGATCGCTTCTGTGCCGCCTTCGCCAAGCGCGTCGAGGCGCTGCGGACCGGCAATGGCCTTGCCGGTGACACCGACATCGGGCCGCTGATGCATGAGCGCGGCGTCAAGAAGGTCGAGGAACAGGTCGCCGATGCGCTGATCCGCGGCGCGCGCTGCCTCACCGGCGGCAAGCGGCACCAGGCTGGCCCCCTGTTCTACCAGCCGACGCTGCTGGCTGATGTCACCGATGAAGCGCTGATCATGCGTGAGGAGACCTTTGGTCCGGTCGCCGCCGTGGCGGCTTTCGACAGCGAGGACGAGGTGATCGCCCGCGCCAACGCCACCGAATATGGCCTCGTCGCCTATGTCGTGACCGAGAACGGTGCCCGCCAGCAGCGCATGGGCCGCGCGCTCGACTACGGCATGGTCGCCGTCAACCGCGTCAAGATCACCGGCGCGCCGATCCCGTTCGGCGGCGTCAAGCAATCCGGCATCGGCCGCGAAGGCTCGCGCCACGGGCTCGAAGCCTTCACCGATCTAAAGTATCTCTGCCTCGACATCTCATAGTTCGTCCGGCCATTTCTCAAGGAGTCAAAAGAATGCTCGACCAGTCCAACGAACTCGCCGCCTGGGATCGCGACCACTTCTTCCATCCCTCGACCCATATGGGCACGCACGCACGCGGCGAAAGCCCGACGCGCATCATGGCCGGCGGTGAAGGCGTCACCGTGTGGGACAACAATGGCAGAAAGAGCCTCGATGCCTTTGCCGGCCTCTACTGTGTCAATGTCGGTTATGGCCGCCAGAAGATCGCCGATGCGATCGCCGCCCAGGCGAAGAACCTCGCCTACTACCACGCCTATGTCGGCCACGGCACCGAGGCCTCGATCCGGCTTTCCAAGATGATCATCGACCGC
Source organism: Mesorhizobium norvegicum (assembly GCF_004919685.1). GTDB lineage: Bacteria > Pseudomonadota > Alphaproteobacteria > Rhizobiales > Rhizobiaceae > Mesorhizobium > Mesorhizobium norvegicum. The sequence continues at coordinate 15,136 of NZ_SMYZ01000031.1, forward strand.
GCGCCGCAGGGCATGTCGAGGGTCTATTTCGGCCTGTCGGGTTCAGATGCCAACGAAACCAACATCAAGCTGATCTGGTACTACAACAATGTGCTCGGACGGCCGGAGAAGAAGAAGATCATCTCACGCTGGCGCGGCTATCACGGCTCGGGCGTGATGACCGGATCGCTGACCGGGCTCGACCTGTTCCACAACGCCTTCGACCTGCCGCGCGCGCCGATCCTGCACACCGAGGCGCCCTATTACTTCCGCCGCGCCGACCGCTCGATGAGCGAGGAGCAGTTTTCACAGCATTGCGCCGACAAGCTCGAGGAGATGATCCTGGCCGAAGGCCCGGAAACGGTCGCTGCCTTCATCGGCGAGCCGATCCTCGGCACTGGCGGCATCGTGCCGCCGCCGGCCTTCTATTGGGAAAAGATACAGGCGGTGCTGAAGAAGTATGACGTGCTGCTGGTCGCCGACGAGGTGGTGACGGGCTTCGGCCGTCTGGGCACCATGTTCGGCTCCGACCATTACGGCATCAAGCCGGACCTGATCACCATCGCCAAGGGCCTGACCTCGGCCTATGCGCCGCTGTCGGGCGTGATCGTCGCCGACAAGATGTGGCAGATGCTGGTTGAGGGCTCCGACAAGCTCGGTTCGTTCGGCCATGGCTGGACCTATTCGGCGCATCCGATCTGCGTTGCCGCCGGCGTCGCCAATCTCGAACTGATCGACGAGATGGACCTGGTGACAAACGCCCGCGAGACCGGCGCCTATTTCCGCGCCGAGCTGGCCAAGGCTGTCGGCGGTCACAGGAATGTCGGCGACGTGCGCGGCGACGGCATGCTGGCGGCGGTCGAATTCGTTGCCGACAGGGACGACCGGGTGTTCTTCGACGCTTCGCTCAAGATCGGGCCGCAGGTGGCGACAGTGCTTGCCGCAAGCGGCGTCATCGGCCGCGCCATGCCGCAGGGCGACATTCTGGGCTTCGCGCCGCCGCTCTGCCTGACCCGCGAGGAAGCCGACATCGTCGTTTCGAAGACGGCTGATGCGGTGAAGAGCGTGTTTGCCAATCTCTGAAATCGACCCATGAATGCCATGACCAGAACTCTCCCCGCCACCATGGCCGCCGTGCTGCTGACCGGGCACGGCGGACCGGAAAAACTCGTCTACCGCAGCGATGTGAAAGTGCCCGCGCCTGCTCCTGGTGAAGTGCTGATCAAGGTCAGCGCTTGCGGCATGAACAACACCGATGTCTGGGTGCGGCAAGGCGCCTATGGCACGGAAGAGGACGCTGCCGCCGTGTCGACATGGCGGCGCCAGGGCAACACGCTTGTTTTCCCGCGTATCCAGGGCACCGACACGGTCGGCACCGTCGCAGCCGTCAGCGAAGGCGTTTCGCCTGACCGGATCGGCGAACGCGTGATGGTCGATTTCTCGATCTACAACCGCGACGACGATTCACTCGCCGACATCGATTATATGGGCCACGGCCGCGACGGCGGCTACGCCGAATACCAGGCCGTGCCGGCCGAAAATGCCCATGTCGTCGATACCGACCTGACTGACGTCGAACTCGCCACCTTCTGCTGCGCCTATCTCACCGGCGAACAGATGCTGGAACGGGCCGCGCTCAAGGCCGGTGAACGCGTGCTGGTCACCGGCGCCTCGGGCGGTGTCGGTTCCGGCATCGTGCAGCTGGCGCGGGCGCGTGGCGCCATTCCCTATGCCGTCGTCGGCAAGGGTAAGGAACAGGCGGTGCTCGACATCGGCGCCGAGGCTGTCATCACCCGTGGCGTTGCCGACCTGCCGCAAGCCGTGAACGAAGCGACCGGCGGCCAGCCGATCGACGTGGTGGCCGACCTTGTCGGAGGCGCCATCTTCAATGACCTGTTGCGCATCCTCAGGCCCGAAGGCCGCTACACCACCGCCGGCGCAATCGCCGGTCCGGTCGTGCAGCTCGATCTCAGGACCATGTATCTGAAGCAGTTGCAGCTGCATGGCTCGAGCCAGGGCACGCGCGCGGATTTTCGCCGCATCGTCGGATACATCGAGGCGAAGAAAATCCAGCCGCTGGTCGGCGGCGTTTACAAGCTCTCCGATTTCCACCATGCGCAGGCGGATTTCATCGCCAAGGATTTCGTCGGCAAGCTTGTGGTGGTGCCGGATGCCATGTGGGGTTCAGCTGGCTGAATAACCCGACTATCCCTCAGCCGGGCTGGGCTGCTCGCAGCAGCATGCCGAACAGGTCGCGCGGCTCGTCGGGATCGGCCAGCATGTCGAGTTCCTGATAGAGGCCGGTCGACTTCAGCTGATCCCTGACATAGCGCAGCGCCGAGAAATCCTCGATGGCGAAGCCGACCGAATCGAACAGCGTGATCTGGGTGACATCGCGCCTGCCTTGCACAGCGCCTGACATCACCTGCCACAGCTCGGTCACCTTGTGATCCGGCGCAAGCTGCTGGATCTCGCCCTCTATGCGGGTCTGCGGGGGATATTCGACGAAGATGTCGGAGCGCAGCAGGATGTCGCGGTGCAGTTCGGTCTTGCCCGGACAGTCGCCACCGACCGCGTTGATGTGCACGCCGGAGCCCACCATGTTGTCGGTGAGGATGGTGGCGTACTGCTTGTCGGCGGTGACGGTGGTGATGATATCAGCCCCTTCGACCGCCTCCTGCGCGGTGCCGCAGGCGACCATCTCGAAGCCAAGGCCTGCGAGATTGCGAATGCATTTTTCGGTGGCCGTGCGGTCGATGTCGTAAAGCCTCAGCCTATCGACGCCGAGCAGCGCCTTGAAGGCCACCGCCTGGAATTCGGCCTGGGCGCCGTTGCCGATCAGCGCCATGCAGCTGGAGCCGACTGGTGCCAGATGCTTTGCGGCCAAGGCCGACATCGCCGCCGTGCGCAGTGCGGTCAGTATGGTCATTTCGGACAGCAATACCGGGTAGCCGTTGTGGACATCGGCGAGCATGCCGAAAGCGGTCACCGTTTGGCGGCCTTCGCGCATGTTCTTGGGGTGGCCGTTGACATATTTGAAGCCGTAGACCTCGCCATCGCTGGTCGGCATCAGCTCGATGACGCCCTCGGCGCTGTGCGAGGCAACGCGCGGCGTCTTGTCGAACAGCTCCCAGCGGCGGAAATCGTCCTCGATGTAGCCGGCGAGTTCGACGAGGAACCGCTCGACGCCGATCTTCAGCACCAGCTTCATCATATGGTCGACGCTGACGAAGGGCACGATGTTGAGATTGGGAATCATTTTTTTTCTTATCCTTGCCGCATGCAGGCGGTCAGTCCTGACGATGCGCGTTGTGCGCCTTCATCATCGCCGCCAGCGCCGGATCGTTTTGCACAAGCGCCTTGATGGCTCCGCCTGTGTCGTAGAGGCGCTCATCCTGCCCCATCTTGAACTTGGCCTCGAGCCGATCGATCGCCAGGTCAAACCCTATGATACCAGGTATGCGCCGCTCCATGCCGCCAGGCCCCAGTTCGCGCATGCGCCAGCGGTCGTCTCGATCCTTTTCCAGCACGTCGACAAGCTGCAAGAGATGCCGGGCGGTGGCGTGATCGTCGAGCGGAACCGGCAGGCCATGGCAATGCACGACGGCAAAATTCCAGGTCGGCGCGCTGTCGCGCACCGGATTGCGCGGATACCAGGATGGCGAGATGTAGCCATGCGGGCCGTGAAAGATGACGACCGTCTGCCTGCCCTCGGCAATCAGCGCGCTGTGCGGATTGGCCCTGGCGAGATGCGAGACCAACGTTCCGTTCGGGCCACGCTCGCGATCGAGCACGAAGGGAAGGTGCGAGACGACAAGCCCTTGCGGTCCCGCTGTCACCACCGTTGCAAAGGCCGCGGCTTCGATCAGGCCGAACACCTCGTCGCGCGACAGCGGCGCGAATTCAGGCTTGCTGTACATCAGGTCAGCTTCGCTGGGCGCGAACCGCCGGGATCAGGCCTTGCGGGCGAACCAGCAGCACCGCGATGACACCCGACAGCACGATGGCGTCGCGATAGGGCGCGATCGCTCCCGGCAGCGTCGCCTGCAGCAGCACCTCGATGATGCCGAGCAGGAAGCCGCCGGCGACAGCACCGGGCAGGCTGCCGAGCCCACCGACGACGGCGGCGATGAACGCCTTCAGCACCGGCGTGAAGCCCATCAGCGGATCGACCGAGGCGCGCTGCGCCACCCACAGCATGGCCGCCAGCCCGGCCAGCAGGCCGGAGAGCAGGAAGGCGGTGGCGATGATGCGGCTGGCCGGAATGCCCATCAGGCGCACGACGTCGAAATCTTCCGCCGCGGCGCGCATCGCCGTGCCGGTCACCGAGCGGCGCAGGAAGATTTCGAGCGCAATCAGCGCCAGCGCCGAGACGACGATGGAGATGCTGGGACCGACGCCGATGGTGAAATCGCCGAAGGAGAAGGAGCCGGTCATCCAGCCAGGCATGGCGACGGCCTGCGGCCGCGCCGAGATGCCGTTCTGGAAGACGACCTTCAGCAGGCTGGAGACGGCAAAGCTGGTCAGCAGCAGACTGGTGACGCTGGCGCCACGCATCGGCCTGAACGCGATGCGCTCCATGGCGACAGCGGCGAGCGCGCCGCAGGAGACGGCGACAAGCACCGCCACCGGGAAGGGAAAGCCGAGCACCAGCGAGGCCAGCAGCGCATAGCCCGACAGCGTCATCAGCTCGCCATGGGCGAAGTTGATGAGGCCGACGATGGAAAAGACGATCGCCAGCCCGAGCGCCAGCAGCGCATAGACGCCGCCGAGGCTAACCGCATTGATGATCTGCTGCGCGATCATGCTTCTTAAGCTCCCAAATAGGCTTGGCGGACGAGGTCCGAGGAGGCGAGTTCTTTTGCCGTGCCCGACAGCACCACCTCGCCATTGGCGAGCACGACGGCACGGTCGGCGATTTCGAGCGCCAGCGCCACATTCTGTTCGACCAGAAGGATGGTCAGGCCCTTGCGGCGCAGTTCGGCGATCAGGTCGAAGACGGTGTCGATCAGTTGCGGGGCAAGGCCAAGCGAGGGCTCGTCGAGCAGGATCATGCGCGGCTTGCCCATCAGCGCGCGGGCGATGGCCAGCATCTGCTGTTCGCCGCCGGACAGATTGCCGCCCTTGACGCGATGGTAGCGGCGCAGGATCGGGAACAGCTCCAGCATCTCCTCCTCGCGCAGCCGCGCCTCGGCCGCCGGCTGATGCACCGCGCCGCCGAGACGCAGATTGTCGGCCACCGTCAGGCTGGCGAAGATGCGGCGGCCTTCGGGAACCAGCGCGACGCCCTTGCGGGCGATCGCCTCCGGCGTCAGGCCGGTGATGTCGACACCGTCGAAGATCACCTTGCCGGATGCAGCCGGCACCAGCCCGGCGACGGCGCCGAGCGTCGAGCTCTTGCCGGCGCCGTTGGCGCCGACCAGCGCGATGATCTCGCCGCTGTCGACGGTGAGGTCGACGCGGCGCACCGCCTCGACTTCGCCGTACCGGATTTTCAGTGCTTCGACGCTCAGCATGACATCACGGCGCGGGAACGTCGGCGGCGTCGGGGATCAGGGTCTGGACATGCTTGCCGTCGCCGCCCTCGTAGCGCATCAGCGCCACGGGCCGCAGCGGCATGCGATCGGTGCCGGCATAGGTGATCTTGCCGGTGATGCCTTCGAAATCCTTGAGGCCGGCGATGGCGTCGCGGATTGCCTTGGGATCGTCGGAGCCGGCCGTCTTGACCGCCTGGTCGAGGATCAGGCCGATCTCGTAGCCATTGACCTCATAGGTCGATTCCGGTGCGTGGCCGGCATATTTGGTGAAGGCGGCGTTGAAGGCCTCGAGCTTGCTGCCCGGCTCGGCATAGCCGGCCGCGGTGTAGACGACGCCGTCGACCAATTTGCCGAGCGCTTTGATGGTCGGCGTGCCGATGGCATCAGCGCCATAGACCGGGATGGTGACGCCGGCGCCGCGCAATTGCTGGATGAAGGCCGGGAAATCGGGCTCGTAGGCGGCCGTCATGATCAGGTCCGGCTTGTCGGCCAGGCCCTTGATGTTGGTGATCTCGGCGGAAAAGTCGGGCTGGCCCATGCTGAAGGTGCCGCGGCCGACAATGGCGCCACCCTTCTTCTCGAACACCTTGCCGAAATATTCCGGCAGATTGGCGGTGTAGGTGGAGTCCGGCGAGGTCAGCAGGAACACCTTCTTCTTGCCCTCGGAGACGGCGAAGTCGGCGACCGCCGTCGCCTGCACATTGTCGGCCGGATAGGTGCCGAACATGACGTCGCCGACAGCGCCGGTCAGCACCGGGGCGGAGCCGCACAGGGTCAGGGTCGGAATGCCCAGCGGCTGGGTCAGCTGGCCGGCGGAAATCGATGGATCGGCATCGCACGGCGTGATCATGATCTTGGCGCCGGCGTCGATCAGCTCCTGAGTGACAGTGGCGGTCTGCGCAGTGTCGGAACGCGTGTCCTTGATCAGCAGCTTGACGGTGTATTTGCCGCCGAGCCCGCCCTTGGCGTTAAGCTCGTCGAGCGACATGCGCAGGCCGGCAAGTGCTGGCTGGTCGTAAGGGGCAAGGCCGCCGGTCTGCGCGGTCGCGGCACCGATGATGATCTCCTCGGCGGATGCCGTCGAAATGGCGGCGATGCCGAACACGGCAGCGCACAGGGCGGCGCGATGGAGGCGATAGAGGCTTGGCATGTCGGTTCTCCTTCTGGATTTCTTATGGTTGGCTGTCGTTACGGGTCATGCGATCTGGTTTTCAGCTGTTGCGGTCTTGGCGCGCGCCGTGCGGCTGCCGAGATAGGCGGCGATCACGGCAGGGTTCTTCTGGACGTCGCCGGGAGTGCCGTCGGCTATGACGCGGCCATGATCGATGACGACGATGCGCTCGCAGAGGTTCATCACAAGCCGCATGTCGTGCTCGATCAGGACGACGCCGATGCGGCGCTCGGTGCGGACCGTCGACAGGATGGAGACCAGTTCGGCGGTCTCGACAGCGTTCATGCCGGCGGCCGGCTCGTCGAGCAGCAGGAAGCGCGGCTTCAACGCCAGGGCGCGTGCCACTTCGAGCCGACGGCGCTGGCCATAGGCGAGCCTGGCGGCCGGCTGATCGGCGAATTTCTCCAGCCCCATGCGCGCGAGCTCGCCCATGGCCGCCGCCTCGGCATGGCCAAGATCAGGTTCCACCTGGCGCGCGGCGACGACGACATTTTCCAGCACCGTCATATGCGGGAAGACGCGGATGTTCTGGAAGGTGCGGGCAACGCCGGAGCGCGCGAAGCGGAAGGCCGAGGCCTGCCGCACGGCACCACCGATAGACACCGTGCCGGCACTTGGCTGGACGTCGCCGGCCAGCATGTTGAGCAGCGTCGTCTTGCCGGCGCCATTGGGACCGATAATGCCGGTGATGCTGTCGGTCTGGAAATTCAGGCTGACGTCGTCGACGGCGACGACGCCGGCATAGCGGCGCGACAGATGGTCGGCGGTGAGCCGATCGCTCTCGACATGCTGCGGAGGTGCCGCCGAAGCCGTCACGGCCTGACGTCCGGGCCGGCGCAAAAGGTTGAGCTCGCGCTCGCCGAACAGGCCGGTCGGTCGTCGCCAGATGACCAGGATCATGGCAATGGCCAGCACGCCCTGGGTCAGACCGAACAGGACAGGCAGATGCAGGCCGAGCACCTCACCGCCGCCTTCGAAACGGCGCACCACTTCGATCAAAACGATGGTAACGATGACGCCGGCGAAGGCGCCGAGCGATGAGGTCATGCCACCGACGATCAGCATGGCGAGCATGGTGAAGCCGAGGTCGAAATAGAAATCGCGTGGCGAGAACGCACCAAGGAATTGCGCCATCAAGGCGCCGGCGGCCATGGCGGCAACGACACCCGCCACCCAGGCGGCCAGACGCGCCGTGCGCTGGTCGACGCCGACGGCCGCCGCACCACGCTCGTCATTGGCGGCGGCGCGGATGGCAAGGCCGAAGGAGGTTTCGCGAAACAGCCTCGCCGCCACCAGCGCCACCGAAGCGATGGCTGCGGCCGTCCACAGCCCGACCTCGCGCGGCACGCCGTAAAAGGGCTGGCTGCCGCGGGTGATCTCACGCCCGGCGACCAGCAGCGTGTAGACGATAATCAGCATGGCCAGCGTGGCGATCGAGGCGCTCGATCCGGAAAGCCTGAGCAGCGGCGTGCCGGTCAACAGGCCGATGACAACTGCCAGAACCAGTACAACGGCCAGCGCCGCGAAGAAGGAGAGTTGGTGGCCGGCGAGGAACTGCGGCAGGTCGCGCAGTGCGGTTCGCTGAAGTGCTGTCGGCATGGTGAGAATGCCGGTGGCGTAGGCGCCGAGGCCGACAAAGGCCGCCTGGCCGAACGAGACGATGCCGCTGTTACCGGAGAAGATCTGCAGGCCAAGCACCGCCGTCAGCATGATCGCGGCATAGGTGACGACTCGTTGCATGGCGGCGCCGCCAAAGATGAAGGCGGCAAGCGCCACCAGCAGCAGCACCGCCACCATGCACAAGGCATCGGCGGTGGCGTTGCGAAACGCGGCCGGCATGAAGCTACGTGATTTGCCCTCGCTCATCGTCACCGACACCATCACGCGGCCTTGAAGCGGCTGGGCGAAAACGGCGCCAGGATCGGCTGGGCGCCCTCGGTGACCAGCCTGGCGACAGCCTCGCCGACGGCCGGCCCGGTCTTGAAACCGTGGCCGGAGGATCCGGCCGAAACGACCAGCCCTTCGACAGCAGGCATGGCGCCGATGACAGGCAGATCGTCGGGGCTCATGTCGTAGAGCCCGGCATAGCCGGGCCGGATGCCAAGCTCGGCCATGGCCGGCACACGGGTGGCGAAGGTCTCCAGGATCTCGACCGATTCTGATTCCTCGACACCTTCCACGTAGTCATCCGGATTTTCGACAAAGCGCGGCCGGCCCGCATGTTCGTGGCGCAGGCCGGTGCCGCCGCCGGCCCAGGTGCCAGCCAGGATGACGCCGTCATTGTCGGGCCGCGCATAGTTGCAGGAAATGTCGTCGCACCAGGCGAAAGGCATCACCTGCCTTGCCTTGCCGGCGGCGTCGAGCACGGCCATCGGATGGCGCTCGACATGCAGCGGCAGATCGAGGCCGACCGTCGCCAGCAGGCGGCGCGTCCACGGCCCGGCGGCCAGGACGACAGTATCGGCTTCCAGCATCGTTCCATCGGTTAAGGTGACGCCGGTGATGCGGTCGCCCTGCCGCTGAAGGCTCTCGACCAACGTGTTCTGCATGATCTTCGCACCGCTGGCGCGAGCGGCACGGGCGATGGCATTGGTGGCGCCGAAGGCATCGGCATAGCCATATTCCGGCTCCCACAGCGCCAGCGCGACATTGTCCAGCGCAAAGCCGGGCGCGGCGTCGGCAAAGGCTTGTGGCGACAATGTCTCGATGCGCGCGCCCTCGCCGCGGATGCGTTCGGCTGCCGCCGTCCAGCTCGCCTTGTTGTCGTTGCCGCAGACCCACATCATGCCGACCTCGGTGACGAAGGAGCCTTCGCCCGCGATCTCCGGCAGCGACACCAGGATCTCGCGGCCGCGGATGGAAAGCTGCGACAGTTCCGGCATCAGGTAGAAGGCGTGCAGCAGCGCCGACGATTTGCCCGACGGGCCGCCTGCCGGATGGGTCTGCTCGACCAGCGCAACCTTCACACCGGCCTTGGCCAGATGATAGGCGGTGCTCGATCCGACAATACCCGCACCGACGACGATGACGTCGCTTCCGTTTCGCATGGCTGTTCCCCACAGTCTCTTGGCTGCTTTCCGACAAGGTAGGGCCAGCGATCGCGCAATGTCAACATCTCTTCATTGTTGACCGAGATTTAAATCTCTGTAATAAACTCGACAAAACAAGAGAACACGGATTTCGGGGAGGCCCATGGCGATACGCGATGTTCTGATGCGCGGGGATCTCACGCTGACGCCGTCGGAGGAGAAGATCGTCCGGCTGCTGTTGACGGACTATCCGACCTCCGGCCTTGGCACCGCTTCGTCGCTGGCGCGGCGCGCCGGCGTCAGCGATCCAACCGTGGTGCGGCTGGTGATGAAGCTCGGCTATGAAGGGTTTCCGGATTTCCAGGCAAAGCTTCTGGCCGAGGTCGAGGCAAGGCTGCATTCGCCGCTGCTGATGATGGAGGCCAAGCGGCAGATCGGCTCCAACGACAGCGCCGTGCTGGCCTATCTCGATAGCGTCACCACGGCCCTGCAGAAAGCCACCGCCGCGACACCCGTCCAGACATACGAGCGGGCGGCCCGTCTGCTGATGGAGGCCAAGGGCGAGGTCGTGCTGGTTGGCGGCCGGTTCAGCCGCCACATCGCCGGCATGCTTGCCGGATATCTCGTGCAGTTTCGCCCCAAGGTTCGCGATCTCGGTGTGCTCTCGCCACAGATTTTCGACACACTGGCCGACCTCGACCGGCGCGACGTGCTCGTCGTCTTCGACTACCGCCGCTACCAGCTCGATGTGATGGCCTATGCAAGACAGGCGGCGGCGCTCGATGTGCGCATTGTCCTGTTCACCGACCAGTGGCTGTCGCCGATCGCCGATCTCGCCGAAGTCACGATCGTCAGCCCGCTCGAAGTGGCCTCGCCCTACGATACGCTGGCGCCGGCGATCGCCCAGATGGAAGCCCTCACCGCTCATATTGTTTCGACGCTGGACGACGACGCTCGTGCTCGCATCGAGCGGCTTGAGAAGGTGCGGCACGCCAATGCCGTAACGCTCGACAGCGACCCGCAAGAGAACGGCGCGGGCCATACACCCGGACCACGTAAGACGCCGGGACCCAAATCAGCAAAGCAGGACGACAAAGCATGACCCAGGCCCTACCCAGACGAAATGAAGCCTTCCGTGCCGGCGAAACGGCGCTGCTGCTCGTCGACATGCAGCGCATCTGGCTGGAGCCGGGCGCCGATCCGTCGCATCCGGAGCGTGGCCCGGATCACTATTTCTACCGGCAGACATCGTCGCAGACGATCCCCAACCAGGAGCGTCTGCTGGCCGCCGCCCGGGCCAACGGCGTCGAGGTTCTGCACACCATCATCCAGAGCCTGACCGAAGACGGCCGCGACCGCTCGCTCGACCACAAGCTGACACCGATCCATGTTGCGCCCAGCCTCGCCGAGGGTCTGCCGGTGGCGTCGCTGGCGCCGGTCGGCGACGAGATCATGCTGCCGAAGACGTCGTCGGGCATCTTCAACTCGACCAATGTCGACTATCTCCTGAAGAACCTCGGCGTTCGCTATCTCGTCGTGGTCGGCGTGCTGACCGATCAATGCGTCGACATGACAGTGCGCGACGGGGCCGACCGCGGCTATCTCGTCACCTGCGTAGCGGATGCCTGCGCCACCATCACGCAGGAGCGCCACGACATCGCGCTCAAGGCCTTCGGCGGCTACTGCTGGGTCACCGACACCGACACGGTCGTCACCCGCTTCAACGCTTTGGGACAAACGGCATGACATCGACTGTCGAGCCTCTGGTTGCCGTCGTCACCACGGATCTCTCCGCCGTTACACGGGGCCGCTTCGTTGCCGAAAGCAAGTTGCAAAAGACCGCCACGACCGGCGTCGGCTGGCTGCAAGCCAATCTGTCGCTGACGCCGTTCAATTCGATTGTCGATCCCAACCCCTGGGGCTCGTCGGGCGACCTGCGGCTGATCCCCGATCTCAAGGCGCGCTTTCGCACGACACGCACCGGATCGGCGACGCCGTTCGACATGGTCGCCGGCGACATCGTCGAGCTCGACGGCAGCCCGTGGCTCGGCTGCACCCGGACGATGCTCAAAGACGCGCTGGCCGAGCTGAAAGCCGCAACTGGCCTGTCGGTCATCGCCGCCTTCGAACATGAATTCCATGTCGCCGACGGCGGCTTCGCGCCGGCGCATTCGATGTCTTTCGCCGCACTGCGCCGCGCCGACCCCTTCGCGCCCAACCTGATGGCGGCGCTGGAGGAAGCGGGCGTCGCGCCCGAAGTGGTCATCGCCGAATTCGGCGATGAGCAGTTCGAGGTGACGCATGAGCCGGCGGACGCGCTGACGGCAGCCGACCGCGCCGTCGCCATCCGCGAAATCACGCGCGAATTGGCGCGCAATGCCGGCTGGCGTGCGAGCTTCGCGCCCAAGACAGCGCCGAATGCCGTCGGCAACGGCGTCCACATCCATTTCAGCTTCGTCGACGAGGCCGGCAAGCCGGTGACTTACGATCCGGCGCAACCCGGCGGACTTTCCGCCAAAGCCGGCGCCTTCTGCGCCGGTGTGCTGCGTCATCTGCCTGGTATCATCGCCATGACGGCGTCAAGCGTGTCGTCCTACTACCGCCTGAAGCCGCACAGCTGGAGTTCGTCCTACACCTGGCTCGCCGACCGTGATCGCGAGGCATCCTTGCGCATCTGCCCGACGGTGACGATCGGCGGACGCGATCCGGCGCGGCAATACAACATCGAATACCGGGCCGCCGATGCCACCGGCAATCCTTATCTGTCGCTGGCGGCGATCATCCGCGCCGGGCTGGAAGGGCTAAAGGCGGGCCTGCCCTCGCCGCCGCTGGTCACCGGCGACCCGACACTGATGAGCGAGGCGGAGCGGGCAAAGCTTGGTCTCGTGCGCCTGCCCGAAACCCTGCCGGCGGCGCTGGACGCGCTTGTGGCCGACAGCACCGTGACGGGATGGTTCGCGCCTGTCTTCATCGAAACCTTCGTCGGCCTCAAGCAACACGAGGCAGAGCGCCTTGCCGGTCTCGATCCGGCTTCCATCTGCGATCTTTACCGGACGCTCTATTGATGACTGCACAGACTGAAAAAGACTTGCTCCCTCGAAAAGATTGGCCCGAGGCCGTCGAGGTCCTCAACGAGAACGGCCATTCCGATATCGTGCTGTTGTGCGAACATGCGTCCAACCACATGCCGGCCGAGTATCGGCAGCTCGGCCTTGATGCCAGCCATCTGCAGCGCCACATCGCCTGGGATATCGGCGCCGCCGAGGTGACCCGCCTGCTGTCCGCGAAGCTCGACGCACCGGCCTTCCTCAGCGGCTATTCCCGGCTGCTGATCGACCTCAATCGGCCGCTTCAAACGCAAGGCAGCATTCCGGTGCTGTCGGAAGACACTGACATTCCCGGCAATGTCGGCATCGATGCGACGGAGCGAACCCGGCGTGCCGAGATCATCTTTTCGCCGTTTCATGACCGGGTGGCCGCGTATCTCGACCGCCGGGCGCGAGCAGGCCGGCAGACGCGGATCGTGACGATCCATTCCTTCACGCCGGTCTTCCTCGGTGTCAGCAGGCCCTGGCATGCCGGCGTGCTGCATAGCCAAGCCAGCGATCTCGCCGAAGCGATCCTTTCGGGCCTGCGCGCCGACGCGGCGCTCAATGTCGCGGCCAACGTGCCCTATGTGATCAGCCGCGATGCCGACTACGCTGTGCCCATCCATGGCGACGATCGCGGTATCCCCGCCGTCCTCGTCGAGATCCGGCAGGATTTGTTGTCGACACGGTCCGGCATCGAGGAATGGGCGAACCGCCTGGCGGCGGCACTGCCGGCACTCAAGACGGAAACAGTGCCGTGAGCAATCTCAGCCTGCGCGAACGCGACGCCGCGACCATCGCCCAGATCGGCAAGCTGCGTTTCTCGCCGCTCAGCGTCATCGGCGGCCGGGGCAACCGGCTGATCGAGGAAGGCGGCCGCTCCTTGCTCGACCTGTCGGGGTCGGCCGGTCCGGCGGTGCTCGGCTACGGCCATCCGGCTGTCGTCGAGGCGGTCGAGATATCGATCCGCAACATGGCTGGCGCCAGCCTGCTGCTCTACCCGAACGAGCCGGCTGTATCGCTGGCGGAGCGGCTGCTGGCAATCACGCCTGGAGAAGGCGAACGGCGCGTCTGGTTCGGCCATTCCGGGTCCGACGCCAATGACTGCGCGGTGCGCGTGCTGCAGGCGGCCACCGGCCGTTCGCGCTTCATCTCGTTCATCGGTTCCTACCACGGCAACCTCTCGGGCTCGATGGGCATCAGCGGCCACACCGCCATGACCCACACACTGCCGCGGCCGGGTGTGCTTCTGCTGCCCTACCCCGATCCGTACCGGCCGAACTTCAGCGCCGAGGATGTGCTGGCCCTGCTCGACTACCAGTTTGAGACCACCTGCCCGCCGCATCAGGTCGCGGCGGTGTTCATCGAACCGTTGATGTCTGACGGCGGACTGATCGTGCCGCCGCCGGGTTTCCTCAAGGCGCTGCAGGAGCGTTGCCGCAAGCACGGCATCAAGATTGTCGTCGACGAGGTCAAGGTCGGGCTCGCCCGCAGCGGCATGATGCACTGCTTCCAGCACGAAGGATTGACGCCTGACCTCGTTGTCTTCGGCAAAGGCATCGGTGGCGGCCTGCCGCTGTCAGCCGTCATAGGCCCGAAGGAAATCATGGACCATGCGCCGGCCTTCGCGCTGCAGACGACCGCAGGCAATCCGGTGGCGACATCGGCCGGCAACGCGGTGCTGAAGACGATCGAGACGGAAGGCCTGGTCGAGCGCTCGGCGCGGATCGGCACGCTGTTTTCCGATGCGCTGCGAGCCCTTGCCGTCAGGCATGAGATCATCGGTGACGTGCGCGGGCGCGGCCTTGCCATCGGCGTCGACCTGGTCAAGGATCGTGCGACACGTGAGCCCGTTGCGGCGACAACCACTGCCAAGATCATCTATCGCGGCTACGAACTGGGCGCGGCCTTCACCTATGTCGGGCTGAAAGCAAATGTGCTGGAGTTCATGCCGCCGCTAACGCTGACGCAGGACGAGGTGACCGAGGGCGTGGCAATCGTCGACCAGGCGATCGCCGACGTGAATGCCGGCAAGGTCTCGGATGCGGACGTCGCCTCCTTCATGATGTGGTGAACAAAAAGGCACGGCCACGGGCCGTGGCAGAAATTGTCTCGGCAGCCTCCGCCTCATCGTTGCGCGACAACTATTCCGCGATACGCACAATAAGCTTGCCGAAATTCTTGCCATCGAGAAGGCCAAGAAAGGCCTGTGGCGCATTCTCGATGCCATTCACGATATCTTCCCTGTAGCGGACGCGGCCGGACGCTATCCACTCGGCCATCTCACGATAGAAGGCCGGACGCTGGTCGACAAATTCACGCTGGATGAAACCCCTGATCGTCAAGCTGCGGTGCAGCACTTGCTGCATCAATGTCGGTAGCCGGTCGATGCCGGCATCCGCGATGGCATTGTATTGCGCGATCAACCCGCAGACCGGCACACGCGCAAACTCGTTCAGCAGCGGAAACACCGCATCCCAGACATGACCGCCGACATTCTCGAAATAGATGTCGATGCCGTCAGGGCAGGCTGCCTTCAACTGCTCGGCAAAATCACCGGCACGGTGATCGACGACCGCGTCAAAGCCGAGTTCGTCTCGCACGAAAGCGCACTTTTCGGCGCCGCCGGCGATGCCGACGGCACGCGCCCCCTTGATGCGCGCGATCTGGCCAACGGCCGACCCGACCGCGCCGCTGGCCGCCGCCACGACGACGGTCTCGCCAAGCTTCGGCTGTCCGATGGTGAGCAAGCCGGCATAGGCTGTGAAGCCCGGCATGCCGAGCACGCCAAGCGCCGTCTCGACGGGTGCAGCCGCGGGATCGAGCTTGCGCAGCCCGACACCGTCGGACAGTGCAAAACTCTGCCATCCCGAATGAGACAGGACGATGTCACCCTCGGCGAAGTCGGCGTGGCGGGACCTAACGACGCGCGCAACGGTACCGCCTTCCATCACGCCGTCGACATCGACCGGCTTGGCATAGGATTTCGTGGCGTTCATGCGCCCGCGCATATAGGGATCGAGCGAGAGATAAAGGATCTGCAGCAGCAGTTCACCCTCGCCAGGCTGGGCAATGTCGACCGTCTCGATGCGGAAATCGCTCAGCTTCGGCCGGCCTTGCGGTCGCGCCGCGAGCACGATGCGGGTGCTGGTCTGGATCGACATTGGAGACCTCTCTGCGCAGGATATTCTACTCGAAAAACCGGTTGGGTGGCCGCTTCAGGCCGAGATTCTCGCGCAGCGTCGATCCCTCATATTGCCGCCGGAAGATCCCTCGCCGCTGCAGTTCGGGCACGACCTTCTCGGCAAAATCATCGAGCCCGGCAGGCAGGTAGGGAAACATGATGTTGAATCCGTCGGAGCCCTCGGCGACGAGCCATTCCTCCATCTCGTCGGCGATTGTTTCAGGAGTGCCGACGAAAGCAAGGCCGGAATAACCGCCTAGCCTTTGCGCAAGCTGCCTGACGGTGAGGTTTTCCTGGCGCGCCAGTTCGATGACGCGCTCGCGGCTGCTCTTGCTCGCATTGGTCTCGGGGATTTCCGGCAAGGGCGCGTCGGGATCAAAACCGGACGCATCATGTCCGATGGCGATCGACAGCGAGGCAATGCCGCTCTCGTAATAGACGAGGCTGTCGAGCTTCGCCCGCTTGGCCTGCGCGTCCTCGACGCTGTCACCGACCACGACAAAGGCACCCGGCAGGATCTTGATGTCGTCGCGCGACCGGCCGAGTTTCTCCGCACGGCTTTTGACGTCGGCAAAGAAACGCTGCCCCGAGGCGAGATCGGCATGGGCGGCGAAAATGACTTCCGCCGTCTCCGCTGCCAATTGCCGCCCTGCCTCCGACGCACCGGCCTGGACGATGACCGGCCAGCCCTGCACCGGCCGCGCGATGTTGAGCGGACCGTGCACAGAGAGATGCTCGCCCTTGTGATCGAGCACATGCAGCCTGGCCGGGTCGAAATAGAGCCCGCTTTCGGCGTCGCGGATGAAAGCATCGTCGGCAAAGCTGTCCCACAGGCCGGTGACGACATCGTAGAATTCCCGCGCCCGCCGGTAGCGCTCGTCATGCTCGACATGCTCGTCGAGGCCGAAGTTGAGCGCCGCATCCGGATTGGACGTGGTGACGATGTTCCAGCCGGCGCGCCCGCCGCTGATATGGTCGAGCGAGGCGAAGCGGCGGGCAATATGATAGGGCGCGTCGAACGTCGTCGATGCGGTGGCGACCAGACCGATGTGGTCGGTGACTGCGGCGAGCGCCGACAACAGCGTGAACGGCTCGAACGAGGTGACCGTATGGCTGCGCCGCAGCGCCTCGATCGGCATGTTGAGAACGGCCAGGTGGTCGGCCATGAAGAAGGCGTCGAACTTCGCCGCCTCCAGGGTCTGGGCGAAGCGCTTCAGATGCGCGAAGTTGAAATTGGCGTCGGGATAGGCGCCCGGGTAGCGCCAGGCGCCGGTGTGCAGGCTGACAGGACGCATGAAGGCGCCAAGCCGCAATTGTTTCTGTGTCATGAAAGATGTTCCGACCGATCGATACGTCGAGCACCAGCGCTCGAATCCTTACCTCAGGATCGGACGGTCCGCCTAACTCGGGAAGGTATTCTGTTCCGCCACGCCAGGCTTTTACAGCATTTCAGTTTTGCGCCCGATACCCCGGGACAAAAAATGGCCGGGCTCGAATGCGGCCCGGCCAAAAGAAGGTTAAAACCTTCAGAGGGGAACACCGTCCAGCGGAATGGGAGGAAACCGCCGAACGATTTTACCTGTTTGAGCTTATTTCCGGGCTTTGGCGACGAATGACGTTCCAAAGAACAGGCAAAATGGCAAAAATTCGTGCTCCATATCACCCAGAGGCTTTACGAGCCCGCGGCTCCGGTCTCGAGAAGATCGGCATAGTGGCGGCGTGCCACGTCGGGATGGGAACGCAGCCGGCTTTTGAGCACATTGGTGCCGACATCGCGGAACAACGGGTTGTCGGGATCGCTTGCCGGTCCGCGTGCCTGCGTCGCAAGTTCCTCGGAAAGGCTGAGAAGCGGTATGGTGGCATCCAGCCGCGCGCTGAAGAAGAAGGGAACGGAAATCCGCTCGACTCCGGCAGGCGGCGTCACGACCCGGTGGACAGTCGCGCGCAGATAGCCATTCGATGCCAGTTCGAGCAACTCACCGATGTTGACGACCAGCGTTCCAGGGAGCGGATCCACATTCACCCAGCTTCCGTCATATTCGACCTGCAGCCCCTTGTTGTCGTCCTGCAGCAGCAGGGTGAGGAAACCGCCATCCTTGTGCGCGCCGACGCCCTGGTCGCCTTCGGTGGCGTCACGGCCGGGATAGCGCACGATCTTCATGCGTTGGTTGGGCGAGTCCCGGTAGATCGCGTCGAAGGCGTCCTCGGGCTGATCGAGCGACAGCGCGAAGGCCTTCAGCAATCGGATCGCCACCGCTGTCGCCTTGGCCTGCCATGCCAGCAGCGCCGGCTTGAGCTCAGGCAGTGCCGACGGCCACTGGTTCGGTCCTTGCAGCCGTGTCCACGGTGCAATTCCGGGCCCCTGGGCGATGGGCTGGCGCTCGACGCCGATGTCGAGTTGCTCACGCCAGTCGGCCGCGCCCTTGGTCAGTTCGCCGCCGGCGCGGGTGTAGCCGCGAAACTGCTGGGATTTGACCATTTCGATCGCCAGCTTGTCGGCTTCCGGCAACGCGAAGAACCGGCGCGAGGCGTCGAGCACGTCGTCGATCTCCGAGGCGGAAATTCCGTGGCCGCTGAGGTAGAAGAAGCCGACGTCCCGGGCCGCCGTGCGCAGGTCCAGGAGAAAGGTACGATATTCCGACGCACCTTGTTCGAGACGGCTCAGATCAAGCACCGGCACAATTCTGGGCATGGTCAGGTTCCTTCTTTTCTCTGCCTTGGATTTTGCATGAAGCTCCCCCATAGAAGCGCGAAACTGGAAATGACCGCTCCGGTCCACAACAGTTCGGGCGAATAGCGCCTGATGCCGAGGAAATGCCAGGTCTTGCATAGCGACATGGCGAGCGAGCAGCGGTCGGATGTCTGCAGCAGGCATGGCAGGGTGCGCTCGATCGGAAATCCGGTGTTCGACATCACCTGTGCATAGACGATCGCCCACCAGACGAGGGCAATGAGCGTCAAGGCAATCCCCGCCGCTTCCAGCCAGCGCAGCGAAAACAGTTTTCTGACCGATGCCGACGTATTTTCGGTCATGCCGAGAACCCGAGAATTTCGAGGATGTGCTGGCGCTGGGCTACGATGCGCGGATCGTCACGCCGCCGAGGATAAGGCAGATCGACCGCAACCTCTGCCTTGATGCGCGCCGGGCGCTCGGTCAGCACGATGACGCGCTCGGACAACAGCAGCGCTTCCTCGACATCGTGGGTGACCAGAATGACCGTGTATCCGGCCTGCCGCCAGAGCGCCAAAAGCTCCTCCTGCATGGTCAGCCGGGTGAGCGAGTCCAGCCGTCCCAGCGGCTCATCGAGCAACAGCAGGCGCGGGTCGTTGACCAGGGCACGCGCCAGTGCGGCACGTTGCGCCATGCCGCCGGACAGTTGATGCGGAAAGGCGGAGGCGAAGGCTTCGAGCTTGACCAGGCGAAGCGCATCATCGATCCGCTTCTGGCTGCCGGCCAGAACGCCGCGCGCTTCCGGCCCGATGGCGACATTGTCGCGAACGGTCCGCCACGGAAACAGGGTCGGATCCTGGAACACCAGAACGCGCGACGGATCCGGTCTGGCGACAATTGTCCCGTCGGCCAGCACCTCGCCGCTGCTTGGCCGTTCCAGCCCTGCCGCCAGCCGCAGCAAGGTCGACTTGCCGCAGCCCGACGGGCCGAGCAGCGCCACGAACTCGCCCGGCGCCACGGCCAGGTCGATCTGGCGCAGCACCGGCAAGGGCTGCCCATCCAGATCGTACTGATGCGAGACGCCCTGGAAGTCGACGGCCAGACCGGCAGAGTCATCGGATGCGGCATGAACGGCGGCAGCGGCTACCATTGCACGACCCCCTTCTGCCAACCGAGCAGCCGGTCGCGCACGACAAACAACAGCTTGACGAGACCCGAACAGAGCAACGCCATGATGATCAGCATGGCATAGACGTTGGCATAGGCCGAATAGGCGGTCTGGAATTGCAGGTACCAGCCCATGCCGTATTTCGCGCCGAGCATTTCGGCGACCACCAGCACGGCAAAGGAATAATACAACCCCATGAACAGGCCGACGAAGACATGCGGCAAGGCGGCTGGTATCGCCACGCGAAGAACCAGATAGCGGCTGCTGGCGCCCAGCGTGCGCGCCACGTCGTAGAAGGAGCGATTGACAGAGTTGACGCCCGACGCGGTCAGGATCGCAACCGGTATGCCGGATGCAAGCGCGACAAGGAACAGGCTGGCCAGGAACGTCGTCGGGAACAGAAAAAAGGTTGCCGGGATCCAAGCGCTCGCCGGCACCGGGCCGATCAGCTTCAGGACTGGCATGCCCCAATAGGCAAAGGTCTTGGACCAGCCTAGCGCAACGCCGCCGATGAAGCCGACGATGATGCCGCTGAAGAATCCGATCGTCCACAGCCGCGCCGTGTAGGCGATGCAGATGAGGATGCGCTGCCAGTCGACGATATAGACATGCAAGAGGCCGTGCGGTGGCGAGAAGAAGGGTTTCGGCATCCAGCCAAGCTTGGCGGTGATCAGCTCCCAAAGCGCGAACCAGAGGCCGAGCGCAATCAGCCAGGGACCATAGTGGATCAGCCCGCGGCCAAATCCACCAAGCTTTTCGACGCCGAACGCGAGACCGGCAAGGACCACCGCTCCGGCGACCAGCAGGGCGACGAAGACATCACGGCTGCCCCACGGCACGACATCGGGAAAGGCAACCGTCACAATGGCAGCGAGCAGCCAGGCCGAGGCGGCATAGAGCCCGTGCTTCCACACGGGTCCGGCAAAAGCGGAGGAAACACTCTTTTCGCCTGCGTCCTTGTCGACCGCTGCGCTCATCACCGTAACCGTCAGGCCAGAATGTCGACCGTCACCCGCTGTGCGAGCTCCGCCGGGTCGGTGGTGGGATCGAGGACCTTGATCAACGCCAGGTCAGCGGCGGCATGCTTCACCTGGTCCTGAAGATCCTTGCCGACCGGATGGTTGTGCAGCACCCATGAGGCAATCTCGTCGCGGATATCTTCAAAGGGGAAACCCGGGTTGAGATTGTCGACGAACCACTTGGCCACCTCGTCTGGATGCGCCGCCGCATATTCGTGGATCTCGATATCGGCTTCGGCCAACCTCCGGATGGCATCCTTGTTGGCGTCCAGGAAAGCCGAATTGACGCCAAGCACACAGCAGACCGCGCCCTCGAAAGATCCGGTTTGCGTGTTGGCAACCTCCACCAGGTCGAACTTCTTCTTGTGGGAATAGGCCCACGGATCGAGATGCGCCAGCGCGTCGGCCTGGCCCTTGCCAACCGTTTCGCCGACCAGATCGAACGGCACGTTGAGCCAGCTCACATCATTTTCGGGATCGAGGCCGGCCTTGGCCAGCGCGACCTGGAAGGAATGCTTTGGCGGGCTGGCGACATCGTAGGAGACGATGGTCTTGCCCTTCAGTCCTTCGAGCGTGGTGACGCCGGAGGCCTTGGACGCCAGCAGCCTTGTACAGCCGCCATGCGAGCCGACGAAGAGCTTGACGTCCAGCCCCTGCTCCAGCGGCTTGACCCAGTCGTAGAGCAAGCCGGCGCCGGCATCCGTCTTGTTGGTGGCGATCGACTGGATCAACGTCTGGCCACTGGCACCTTGATAGTAGAGCTCGATGTCGAGATCATGCTTGGCATAGATGCCCTTCGAAAGGGCGAAGGCGATCGGCGAATGGCAAGCCGCGAACTCGGTCCACGACAACCGCACCTTGGTCGCATTGCCGGCAACGGCGTAGCTGGTCGGCCTGGCGAGTAGGCCTACAGCCGCGGCGCCAACACCGAGCGCGCCGGCTGCGCGCAGAACACCGCGCCGCGAAATTTTCGATGTTGTCGTGATTTTCCTGCTGGAAGTCATTGTCCCCTCCTGTGATCGGATCGATGTGGAGCTAGTGATTTGTTCGCCAGAAAAATGCCTCAGGCGGCCTTCAATTCGCGATCGCCGGCGACCTGATCGAGCGCCTGTTCGAGATCGCGGATGATGTCGTCGGGGTGCTCGATGCCGACGGAGAGCCTGACATAACCGGGGGTCACGCCAGTCGCGAGCTGCTCTTCGGGCGAAAGCTGCGAGTGGGTCGTGGTCGATGGATGGATAGCCAGAGAACGCGCGTCACCGATGTTGGCGACGTGATAGAGCAGCTTCAGCCCGTTGATGAAGGAACGCCCCGCCTCGCGGCCATCCTTGAGTTCGAACCCGACCAGCGCGCCGTAGCTGCCTTGCCGGAAATAGGCATCGGCCCGGCGTTTGCTCTCACCGCCCTGGTAACGCGGGAAGATGACGTTGCTTACCTTCGGATGACCGCGCAAAAACTCCGCCACCTTGATGGCGTTCTCATTGTGCTGGCGGATGCGCAAGGGCAGCGTCTCCAGGCCCTGCAGCAGCTGGAAGGCATTGAACGGGCTGATCGCGGCACCAACGTCGCGCAGAAGCACGGTGCGGATGCGCAGCACATAGGCAACCGGTCCAAGCGGCTTGGCCGCCTCGACCCAGACCTTGCCGTGATAGCTTGGATCGGGCTGGTTCAGCGTCGGGAAGCGTTCGGCATGGTCTTCCCATGGGAAGTTGCCGCCATCGATGACGATGCCGCCAATCGACGTGCCGTGGCCGCCAATGTATTTCGTCGCCGAATAGACCACGACCGCCGCGCCATGGTCGAACGGCCTGATGATCAGCGGTGCGGCGGTGTTGTCGATGATCAACGGCACGCCGAGCGATCGGCCGATGTCGGCGACTTCCTTGATCGGGAAGACATGCAGCTTCGGATTGGGCAGCGATTCCGCGTAATAGGCGCGTGTCCGCGCATCGGTGGCACGGCGGAAATTCTCAGGGTCGGACGGATCGACGAACCGCACCTCCACACCCAGATGCTTCAGGGTGGCGGCAAACAGGGCCCAGGTGCCGCCGTAGAGATCGGTGGCGGAGACGATGTTGTCGCCGGCGCCGGCAAGGTTCAGCACCGAATAGGCCGAGGCCGCCTGGCCGGAGGACAGGAGAAGGGCAGCCGCGCCCCCTTCCAGCGCCGCGATGCGCGTCTCCAGCGCATCCTGCGTCGGGTTCGACACACGCGTGTAGATATGGCCGATCTCATCGAGCGCAAACAGGCGATCGGCATGATCGGTGTCCTGGAATTGATAGGACGTGGTCTGGTAGATGGGCACCGCAACGGCGCCGCTGGTGGGATCGGCGCGCCAGGAGCCGCCGTGAAGGGCGAGGGTCTCGGGAGAAAGATTTTCCAGGGTCATGTGTCGTTCCTTCCTGATGGTTGCCGTGGTCAAGCGACGGGTACGGCGTCTGTGCGGGCCTGGGCGGCCAGCAGATCGGCGTGATGGCGCCGCGCGACGTCGGGATGCGAGCGCAGCCGGCTCTTCAGCGCGTTCTGCCCGGAATTTCGGTAGAGCGGATTCTGCGGATCGCGGGTGACGCCGCTCGCCTGCGCCTTCAGGTGCGGCGCCAGATCCAGGAGCGGAATCTCGGCATCGAACGGAGCGCCGAGGAAGAAGGCGACCGACAGCCGGTCGGTGCCGGCCGGCGGCGTCACGACCCGGTGCACGGTGGCCTTCAGATAGCCGTCGGTCGCCATTTCCAGGAGTTCGCCGATGTTGACGACAAAGGTGCCGGCGCGCGGCTCGGCGTCGATCCAGCCGCCGTCCGCGGCTTCGACCTGCAATCCCTTCTGCTTTTCCTGCAGCAGTAGCGTCAGGAAGCCGCTGTCCTTGTGGGCGCCGACGCCTTGCTCGCTTTCGGTCGAGTCGCGGCCGGGATAGCGAATGATCTTGATGAGGTGGTTCGGCGTCCCGGCATAGATGATTTCGAAGGCGTCCTCATCCTGCTCCAGGACAATGGCGAAGGCTTTCAGCAGGCGCGTCGAAAGATCGGTGAGGCGATCCTGCCACTCCAGCAGAAGCGGCTTCAGCTCGGGCAAGGCGCTTGGCCATTGGTTCGGCCCCTGCAGGCGCGTCCAAGCCGGCAGTCCGGCATCGCGCGGCAGCGCCGGCGCCTCCGAGCCGACATCGACCTGCTCGCGCCAGTCCCTCTGGCCTTTCGTCAGTTCCTGGCCAACCCGGTTGTAGCCGCGGAAATGCGGCGAGTTGACCATCTCGATCTTGAGCTTGTCCTTGTCCGGCAGGGCAAAGAAACGCCGTGACGCGCCAAGCACATCGTCGATCAGCGATTGCGCGATGCCATGTCCCGTCAGGTAAAAGAAGCCGACATCGCGCGCAGCACGCCGTAATCCCTCGATGAATTCTTTGCGAGAATCCGGATCGGCTTCGTAGCGAGAAAAATCCAATACCGGAATCGTTCTCTTGTCTGCAGAATTGCTCATGTCGATCCTCACGTTTGGTGATCGAAGCGTCGCACCACGGGCGATGGAAACAAAGAAAACGTCATCCCTTTCGGCGGCGGGTGAGGAAATTCACGTGTCGTTCGTGGGCGTTCAGCAGCGACTTTTTGTTAGATCTACAAAATTAGTAGATTTTGATTGTGACCGGTATCACGCGTTGATCTCTACTCTGCGGCCGTCCGGATCTGCTCGCGGCTGCGCTCCCAGGACAGGCCTGGGACCGCCGCCAGCAGCGCACGCGCATAGTCGGATCCGGGGCGCGTCAGAACCTGCTCGGCGGGTCCGTCCTCGACGATCTTGCCGCTCTGCATGACGACGATGCGGTCGGCGATCACCGAGGCGACACGAAGATCGTGCGTGATGAACAGCATCGACAGGCCGAGGTCGCGTTTGATTTCCGCCAGAAGGTCGAGAATCTGCGCCTGTATCGAAACATCCAGAGCCGAGACCGGTTCGTCGGCGACAAGCAGATCGGGCTCAAGCATGAGCGCGCGCGCCAGGCCGATGCGCTGCCTTTGGCCTCCCGAAAAAGCATGCGGAAATCGATCGGCGGCGCCGGGGTCAAGTCCGACGCGGACAAGAAGTCGGGACATGCGCTCCTCGGCCCTCTCATACGAAAGGCCGTTGACAATAGCGGCTTCGGTGAGGATGCGGCGGACACGATGGCGGGGGTTGAGGGAGGCGAAGGGATCCTGAAACACCATCTGGATACGCGGACGTAGAGTCCGTTCCCGTGTCGTGCCGGCGAGATCGCGTCCGTCGAAGCGCAGGCTGCCTTCATCCCAGTCGGATAGCCCGACGACGCATTGGCCGAGCGTCGTCTTGCCCGAACCGGATTCACCGACCAGGGCAACCGTCTCGCCCCGCCCGATCGTCAGATCGACACCATCAAGCGCCCTGGTGCCGGATGCCTGCCGCCGCCAAGGCGCGCGGCGATCACGATAGGTCTTGGTCAGCCCGCGGACGACGAGAAACGGATCCCCTGCGTCCTGTTCGTCCGTTGCACTGGCATGCAGAACCGGAACGGCTTCGATCAGGCGGCGTGTGTAAGGCTGCGACGGCGCGTCGAGGACATCATGCGCTCTGCCGGCCTCAACCACCCGGCCCTCCTTCATCACCACGACACGGTCGGCGATATCGGCGACCACGCCGAAATCATGAGTGATGAACAGGATCGCGAGGCCGAGCCTTTCGCGAATTTCAAGGATCAGCCGCAGGATTTCCGCCTGGGTGGTGACGTCGAGCGCGGTGGTCGGTTCATCGGCGATCAGCAGATCCGGATCGTTGGAGATCGCCATCGCGATCATCACCCGCTGCCGCTGTCCGCCGGAGAGCTGGTGCGGGTAGCGGTGGATGATCGTCTCGGGATCCGGAAGCCTGGTTGCCCGCGCCAGCTCCAGCACGCGCGCTGCGCGCGCCTTGCGGTCGCCACCGTCATGCGCGGCGAGCGCTTCCTCGATCTGGCGGCCGATGGTCAGCACCGGATTGAGTGCGCTCATCGGCTCCTGGAAGATGAAGCCTATGCGCTTGCCGCGCAGCAGGCGAAACGAGGCCTCGCTGATTCCGGCAATATCGCGACCGTCGAAACGGATTGCACCGGCCGCGACCCGCAGCTGCTTGGCCGGCAACAGGCCGGCAATGGCTGCGGCCAGTACCGATTTGCCGGACCCGGATTCGCCGACGAGGCAGAGCACTTCGCCACGGTCGATGCGCAACGACACGTCCTCGACGGCCAATGCCCGATCGGCATGGTCCGGCAAGGCGATGGAGAGACCGTCGATCTCGACCAGGGCACTCATGCGCGCCCACCGCGATTGCTGTTTCGAGGGTTGAGCCAATGGTTCAGGCCGTCGCCGACAAGGTTCAGGGACAGCACGGTGAGGAAGATCGCCAGGCCCGGAATGGTCGACAGCCACCAGTTGACGCGAAAGGCGGTCCTGCCGGTGCCGAGCAGATAACCCCAGGAGACGAAGTCGCGATTGCCCAGACCAAGAAAGCTGATGCCGGACTCGATCAGGATGACGGTTGCCGTCATCAACGAAGCGGCGACGATCACCGGTGACAACACGTTGGGAAGGATGTGCCCCCAGATGATCCGGGCGCTCGACAGGCCGCCAACCCGTGCCGCCCGCACGAAGTCCTGGTTCACGAGGCTCAGCACCTCGGCCCGGACCAGCCGGGCGATCTGCGGCCAGCTGACGATTGCGATGGCCAGGATGATCGAGGTCAGCGAAGGCGCGATGATCGCAACGATGACGACGGTGAGCAGGAAGCTCGGGATGGTCTGGAAGAACTCGGTGAACCGCATGGCAACGTCGTCGACCCAGCCGCCGAAATAGCCGGCGACGGCGCCTATGGCGGTGCCAAAGGCAACGGCGAGCATCGTCACCGCCAGCGCGATCAGCAGCGTGACCTGTGCCCCGTGGGCGATGCCGGCCGCAAGATCGCGGCCGAGCATATCGGTGCCGAACAGATGACCCGGACTGAAGGGCGGCAGGTTCGGACGGGCAACCATGCGCCAGGGATCGCCTGGAAAGAGAATACCGGCGAAGATCGCCATCAGCAGGATCGCAATCAGGATCAGCGCGCCGGCAACGGCGCCCGGATGCCTGAGGAACGAGCTTCGCAGCAGCGCCACGGCCTCAAGCCCCCAGTTCTATGCGCGGGTCGGCGGCGACGTAGAGAAAATCCGCAACCAGGTTGATCACGACGACGATCGCCGAGGTGATGAAGAAGATCGCCAGCAGCAGGTTGTAGTCCCGCTGCATGAGGGCATCGAAGGCGAGACGCCCGACGCCCGGCCAGGCGAAGACCGTCTCGATCAGGATCGACCCGCCGATCAGCTGCCCGGCCTGCAAGGAGGCGAAGGTGATGATCGGCAGCAGCGCGTTCCTCAGAACATGCTGGCGCCAGATCAGGCCCGGTTTCAGGCCCTTGGCCCTGGCGGTGCGGACAAAATCGCGATCAAGCACGTCGAGCACCGATGCGCGCGTCACGCGCATGTAGATGGCCATGTAGAACAAGCCGAGCGTCAGTGCCGGAAGAATGAGATGAACGGCGACATCCGCGACAAGCGAGACGTCCGAACCGCCCTCACCCACCCTCTGCATGCCGTAGGACGGCAGCCAGTTCAGCCAGACCGAAAACAGCAGGATCGCCATCAGGCCGGTCCAGAACAGCGGCATGGCAAAGAACATCACCGAAATGCCGGTCAGCACGGTGTCGAGCAGGCTGCCGGCGTGCCGGGCGGCGATCGACCCGAGCGCAATGCCGGCCGCCAGCGCAAACCCAAATGCCGTCAAGGTCAGAAGCAGTGTTGCCGGCAGCCGTTCCGCGATGATGTCGAGAACAGGGCGCTGGTCCCGGTAGGACTGACCGAAATCAAGACGCGCCAGCGATTTGGTGTAGATCCATAGCTGCTCGGGAACGGAGCGATCGAGCCCGAGGTCGTGGCGCAGTTCCGCGACAAAGGCCGGGTCGGCCGCGCCCTGGTCTCCGGCCAGCACCGATGCCGCGTCTCCGGGTGCGAGGCGCAGCAGCACGAAGTTGAGGACGATCACCCCAAACAGAATGAGAACCGCGCGGGCAGCCCGTCCCGTCAGAAAGCCAAGACGATCCATCCTCACCCAGCCCCGCGCCTATTTCGCCAGCCAGACGTCAGCGAAGTTTTCGTCGGTGCCCAAGCCGGTCGTGATCAGGTTTCGAACCTTGGCTCGGTAGAGCGTCGGAAAGACGATGTCGTGCGTCCAGATGAGCGGCACGTCGGCGGAGATGATCTTCTGGGCTTGCGAATAGAGCGTCTTGCGCTTGTCGAAATCGTTCTCATGCGCGGCGTCGGCAAGAAGCTTGTCGACGGCCGGGTTGGAATAGCCATGCACGTTGCCGCCGGTCGTACCCGCATTGTCGCCTTCGAGCGTGGTGTAGGCGTAGCTGATGCCGATCGCCGGGTCGGGCGTGGTGTAGACAAAGTTCTCGGCAAGGTCATAGTCGAAGGTGGTGAGCCGCTTGAACCAGCCCGGCACGTCGGTCGCCACGATGTTGACCTTGATGCCGACAGGCGACAGCGCCTCCCGGATGTATTCCGCTTCCCGCTGCCACAACTCGCCATAGGGCAGCGGAACGAACTGAAGTTCGAAGCGCACGCCGTTGCCGTCGGGCTTCAGGCCGACCTCGTCGAGGATGGCATTCGCCTTGGCCGGATCGAATTCATATTTCGTCTCGACCGATGTGTCCTTGAACCGCGACAGGCGCGACAGCGGACCGTTGGTCTCGTGGCCAAATCCGCCAAAGATCGTGTCGATGATGAACTGGCGATCGATCGCATGCGCGATCGCCTGGCGCACACGCACATCGTCGAGCGGCTTGTGGCGATTGTTGAGGTGGATGTAGCCGACCGGCTGAAGAAATTCCCAGCCTGCTTCGGTCAGTTGCACGCCATCGAGCCCGGCCAACCGCGTGATGTCGAAGTTCTCGACGTCGCCGGCGCGCAGCACATCCACCTGGCCGGTTTCGAAGGCGACGGCGCGGCTGTTGGCGTCAGGAATGACGTGGAAGAAGATGTCGTTTAGATGCGGCTTGCCGGCGTCCCAATAGTCGGGGTTGCGGACAAGGTGGATGAAGGACCCCTTCTTCCACTCGGCGAATTTGAACGGACCGGTGCCGATGAACTTGCTGTTTGCCTCGGCAGTGCGGAAGTCCGTCACCCCTTCATAGAGATGGGCCGGCAGCACGGCGGTGTTGTGCACATAGATGAAGGCCGGGTACGGCGCCTTGAGCGTGAACGCCACAGTGTAGTCGTCCGGCGTGGCGATGTCCTTCACCTCCGCCAGATTGAGCCGCGAGCGGGCCTGAAGTGCGGGCAGAAATTTCTGGAAGCTGAACACCACGTCCTTGGCCGTGAAGGGCTGGCCGTCATGCCATTTGACGTCATGGCGCAGGTTGAAGGTGTAGACCAGGCCGTCATCGGAAATCGACCAGCTCTGCGCCAGCCGCGGCAGCGGCTTCAGATCGGCCGAATAGGTCAGCAGGCTCTCATAGATCTTGTTGCCGACATAGGTCGTCGGGCCGAGGCGGTTGACGCCGACATTGACCGTCGGCGGCTCAGGCTGGACGATCAGATTGAGCGTCCCGCCTGCCTCCTGTGCCGCTAGTCCGGTCAGCGTCAGGAGCGTGACTGCCAGAGACAGCAGGATGGTTCGCAAGAGGCGGGAGATCATCGTGAATTCACCTTGTCGAATGATTGATCGCGGAGCCTGAGATGTCGGTCCGCGGGATAGTGGGGCTCCGCCGAATGACGCGGCTGACCTGCCCTGCGAATTGCGGCGTGAGTTTGTGCACTAAGATTATAGACAAAGGGGATTATGATAAGGGAACGTGCTTCATCGATGTCAGCCAGAGCGGATATTTTTCCCAATATCCGTGCTGAAATGAGAGCGAATTGCCTGATGACGGCCGGTCACGACTGGCTCGCCGGGTCGCGCCATCTGGTTATGATATCGACGGCGAAGGTGCAGAGCACGAACGATACCGCGGCGAAGATCGTCGTCCCGATGACGACCGGAAAGTCGCCCTCGAGCGCCGAGTTGATCGCCAGCCGGCCGACGCCGTCCAGCCCGAAGATCGTCTCGGTGACGATCGCCCCGCCCATGATGACGGCAAGCTCCAGGCCACCGAGCGTGATCACCGGATTGAGGGCGGCCTTCAACGCATGATCGTAATAGACCCGCCATTCCGGAACACCCTTGGCGCGCGCGGTCCTTATGTAGTCCTCGCCCAGAATCTCGAGCATGCTTGCGCGGACCAGCTGCTGGAAAATGCCGATCTCGGCAAGCGCCAGCGTCAGCCACGGCAGCGCCAGATGGCGGGCCCATTCGAACGGATTTTCCGTCAGCGGCACATAACCGCTGCTCGGAAACCAGAAGATCCCATAGTTGGAGAGCTGGAAGAACAGGAAGTAGGAGATCAGGATGCCGGAGAGGAACGTTGGTACCGACAGGCTCACATAGGCGAAGCCCGATATCAGCCTGTCCAGCCAGGAGCCCTGCCGGCGCGCGGCAATCACGCCAAGCAGGATCGAGAGCGTCATCCAGATGACGACCGCACCAAGGGCCAGCGAAAGCGTCACCGGCACCTTGGACAGGATGAGGTCGGTCACCGGGGTCTGCTTGCGGAAGGAGTAGCCCAGCGCCGGCGGCCAGTGCGCGATCCCCATCGGCGCGCCCTGGATGTCGGGGCCGCGATAGAGGTAGTACCACAACTGCAGATACCACGGCTCGTTGAGCCGCAGCGCGTGCG
The DNA here is from genome assembly GCF_004919685.1 of Mesorhizobium norvegicum. Lineage (GTDB taxonomy): Bacteria > Pseudomonadota > Alphaproteobacteria > Rhizobiales > Rhizobiaceae > Mesorhizobium > Mesorhizobium norvegicum. Next base: position 45,766 of record NZ_SMYZ01000031.1, read on the forward strand.
CAATGGCATCGATCGCCTGCTGGCTGGCGTTGCGCGGCGCCAGCATCACGGCCGGATTGCGATAGGCTATGCGGGTGATGAAGAAGGCGATCACCAGCACGATCAGCAGCGTCGAGAGCGCCCGGAAGATCAGCCCGCCTGTGTGCCGGATCATGGCGTCACCCGCCGCGGCGATGGGGATCGAGGACGTTGCGCAGGCCGGCGCTCAGCTTGTTGAACCCGGCCACGGTCAGAAACAGCGCGATGCCGGGGCCGAGCAAGAACCAGGGCTGCAACTGGTAGAGGGAGGAGCGCTGCGCCTCGGCGATCATGTTGCCCCAGCTCGGCTGCGGCGCCTGCACGCCGACGCCGAGGAAAGAGAGCGTCGCTTCGGCGATGATGTTGGTCGGCAGTTGCACCGCCCAGTAGACCAGGATCACCGGCGCGATGTTGGGCAGGATTTCGCGCACGATGATCCTGGTCTTCGAGGCGCCGATCGTCTGCGCGGCTTCGACCAACGGGCTGCGGCGCAAGACGAGCACAAGGCCACGCGTCAGCCGGGCGAAATACGTCCAGGAAAACAGGGTGATGATCAGGACGACCACCAGCGAAGGCGACACGAGCGGCTTGCCGTCGGCACCCCGGTTCAGCGACAGAAGGCTGAGCGCGGTGACGAAGCCTATGATCAGCGCGCCAATGCGAAAGGACCGTTCGCGCAGCAGCGCTCGCAGAAGCAGCGACCTGTAGGATTTCACGACCTCGCCATGCCCTAGCAGGACATGATCCTGGACGGACGCCAGGGCACGCATCTCAGGCATGCGCGGCGATCCGCTCGGGAACCGGGTTGCGCTGCAGAGCCTTGCCCGGGATCGCGTCTATCAGCTTGATTGTGTAGGGATGCCGGGGAGCGCCGAAGACACGGGCTGTCTCGCCGGCTTCCACGATGACGCCCTTCTCCAGCACAATGACGCGATCGCACAGTTCCGACACGACACCCAGATCATGCGAGATGAACAGCAGCGACAGGCCTCGCTGCCGGCGAATGGTCCGCAGCAGTTTGATGATCTTCGCCTGCGTCGTGATGTCCAGTGCCGATACGGGCTCGTCGGCGACGATCAGCGAGGGTTCGAGCGCAATGGCGCGCGCTATGGCGACGCGCTGCCGCTGGCCACCGGAAAGCTGGGCCGGGAAACGGTCCAGCACGTCTTCGGGAAGTTCGACGTCGCGCACCAAGTCTTCGACGCGCCTGCGTATCGCCGCCGCGTCCAGTTTGGTGCCGATGATGAAGGGTTCCGCCAGAATGGACCGGATGCGCCGCCGCGGGTTGAGGCTCGCATAGGGATCCTGAAAGATGACCTGTATGTCCGACCTCAATTGCCGGTCGATGGCGACGCCGCCGCGACCCGGACGCGAATAGATACGCTCGCGCAACGAGATGCTGCCCTCGTCCGGCCGGTCGAGGCCGGCGATCAGCCGGCCGATCGTCGACTTGCCGGAGCCGGATTCGCCGACGAGGCCGACAATCTCGTTCTCGCGGACGGTGAACGAGATATTCTGGAGCACCGGCCTGATCAGACCGCCTGCGGCGGAGCGGCCCGCAAAGGAGCGCGCGATTGCCGAGACGGAGAGCAAATCGGGCATCGACGGCAGCGCCGGGAGTAGCGACGGTCGCGCCGCGCGTGCAACAAGGCCGCCAAGCCGCGCCGCACCGAGCAGCTCCCTGGTGTAGGCCTGGCGCGGTGCCCTGTAGATCAGCTCGGCCGGCGCCTGCTCCACCACATGCCCCGCGCGCATCACCAGGACATCGTCGGCAATGTCCGAAACGACGGCCAGGTCGTGGCTGACGAAGATCATTGCCGTGCCGTGGTCCTGCTGAATTCGCTTCAGCAGATCGAGGATCGACGCCTGCACGGTCACGTCGAGCGCCGTCGTCGGCTCATCGGCGATGATCAGGCCGGGATTGAGCGCGATCGCCGCTGCGATCATCACGCGCTGGCGCATGCCGCCTGAGAACTGCCTGGGATAATCGTTCACGCGGGCCAAGGGATCGGGAATACCGACATCGGCCAAAAGATCGAGAACGCGCTCCCGCAATTCCCCGCGTCCCACCTTGCGGTGCGCGGTGATCGCTTCCGCGATCTGCTGGCCGATCGTCTTCAGCGGATGAAGGTTGCTGAGCGGATCCTGGAAGATGAAGCCGATGTCGGCGCCTCTCCGCCGGCGCAGGTCGCCGGCGGAGAGGCCCAGTATCTCATCGCCCTTGTGCAGCACGCTGCCGCGAACGCTCGCCTGCGGTGGCAGAAGGCCGGTGGCGCCGAGCAGCGACACGCTCTTGCCCGAGCCCGATTCGCCGACGATGGCGAGCGTCCTGCCGGGCTCGACGGCGAACGAGACGCCGTGCACCACGTCCACGGCGCCGAATGCGACGCGCAGATCGGCGACGGAGAAGATGGGCACGCGCGCCTCCTTTTGCCGGTCCGGCTTGCTACTGCTTGAGAGCGATGTTGGTGATGTCGGCGTTGACGGCCAGCGATGACCACACCCAGTTGGCGAGGCGATCGGAGGTGACCACGACCTTGCGCTTCTCGAACAACGGGATCCAAGGCAGGTCGGCGGAGACGAGCTTGTCGGCCTTGGTCCAGATCGGCCCCGGATCGTCGGACGGATAGGCCTGCGCCGCGAGCTTGTTGAGTTCCGGATTGCTGTAGCAGATGGCGTGGACATTGCCGGTGCCGCAAGGTGCCGCGTCCGAGTTCAACCAGCCGCCGAGCAACATGCGCGTGCTCGGTCCCTGCCAATCGGGCGAGAAGGTGCCGCCCAGGGAAAGATCCCAACGGCTCTTCGGATCCTGGATGAAGGCGTACCACTGCGTGGGCGGGATCGGGATCAAATTGAGGGTTATGCCCGCCGCTTCCAGATCCTCCTTCGCGGTCACCGCAATCGCTTCGAACTGTGCGTTGCCGCGATAGATGGCGTCGAAGGCAATGCCGTTCGGATAGCCCGCCTCGGCAAGCAATTGCTTGGCCCTGGCCGGGTCACCCCTGTAGCTCTCGGTCGGATACGGGTCGAACTTCTCGTAACCGAGGATGGTCGAGGTGATGATCTGGGTCAGCGGCACGGCGCCGATCGAACCGGCCTGGGTCTGCGCCAGATGCTCGCGGTTCACCGCATAGGTCAGCGCCTGCCGGACCTTCAGCTTGCGCAGTGCCTCGGCCCCATCGCTCTTGACCTCAGGCCGCTGATTGAAGGTGATGAAGTTCGCCGATCCACTGTTCGTCACATGGATGTTGGGGCTCTTCTGCGACAGGAAGCGCTGGATCGTCGGGATGGGCGGGATGTCGAGATAGAGCGACAGATCAGCCTCGCCGGCGATGATCTTCTGGACGACGCTGTCCTCGCTGTTGGCGGTGAAATCGACGTCGATCTCGTCGGCATAGGCCTTGCGCGCCTGGTCGGACTCCGGCTTGAAATTCTTTGCCTTCTTCAGGACCAGCTTCTGGCCCTGCTCGTAGGTGTCGACATAGTACGGACCGCTGGATGGCAGGTTCTTGCGCGACTCCAGCGAGTCGGGGAAATATTTGGACGCGATCTCCGGCGCCACCGGCGACACGAAGTTCATCGAAAGGATGTTGAGGAAGTCGTAGTTCTTGGTGTCCGACTTGATGACCAGCGTGTGATCGTCGGGCGCCGAGACGCCGGCAATCTCATGCGTGTCGGTGAAAGCCTTGGTCGCCGCGAGGTCGCCAGTCGGCACTTTCGCGAATTCCTTGCAATAGTCGACGAAGCCGGAGATCACGAGGTTGAAGTAGTTGATGGCGGCGACCTGCTTGTTGGGATCACAGAAGCGTTTGACGCCATAGACAAAATCGCTGGCGACGATCTTGCGCTCGAGGCTGCCGGAAAAGAACACGTCGTCCTTCAGATGGAAGGTGTAGACCTTGCCGTCGTCGCTGATGTCCCAGGACTTGGCGAGATCCGGTACGAGTGTGGTGTCCTCCTTGAGGCCGGCGGGCGAGCCGGGATAGGTCACCAGCTGACGCGTCGTCGCGCGCAGGATTTCCCAGGAATCGATGCTGTACCCGGTGAGCGGATCGAACGCATCGAGGTCGGACTGGATCGAAGCAATCCGCAGGACTCCTCCAGGCTTCAGATCTTCCGCCTGCGCGGAAGCGCCGAGAACAGAGAGCGCCATCAGGCCGCCTGCAATGCCTTTAAATAGGTTAAGCGCAACTTTTGTTGCCATTACTTCTCTCCAGTTTACAAATAAATTCTTCGCACTACCATTGCAGTAAGCAGTTATCATTTAGAGATAAAATTACCTATTTTTCTAATACGCTTTCAAATTACTTTTTATATTAGCACCGCCTGTCAAAACATTGTTCCGGAATGCGGCAAGGCCGGCGCCGTGAACAGCGTATCGAGCGTTTCGACCGCGGCCCTGTCGAAGGCATCGAGGCGACCGGCCTGCGCTAGCTGCCACCACTTCACGCCGCCGAGATAGGCCGCGGAAACCGCGGCCACGTCCGTCACCACGGCGGCGGACAGATTGGTGCGCTCGGCCCCCTCCGCCGAGAGGCGCAACCGGGTCGCGTTCTCGGGCAGGATGGCATCGGAGACTTCCAAAACGACGCTGTCACGTCCGGCATAGGTTCGCGCCGTCAGCGCCTTTTCCACGTCCAGGAGCCGCAGCCATGTTTCGTCGCGCACCGCCGATACGCGAACGCTTCGAAAATCCTCGAACAGCCATGGCAGCAGATCGTCCGCGGGACGACTCCAGAAGACGATGCGATGCGGGAGGTCGACTGCGAGCAGATGCGCGACCAGCGCGACATAGGCAGCCGGACTGTAGGCCACGATGTCGTCGACCACGATGGTGCGTTCCGAGCTGGTGAACCAGCTGTCGAGGCCGACAGGGTGATAGCGCACGAACCCGGTTTCCGAACCCTTCTCGCCGTGAACGGCGACGTAGGCCGGCGCGCCGCTGTGCGTCTGGCGCAACGCCTGGAAATCCCACCAATAGGCCGAGCGCGTGATGACGCCTGCGCGTGGAGCAGGCTGGCCTGCATAGATGCGCGCCTGTATTGCCCAGGCATCGTCACTGTCGATCAGGCGAATCTGGTCCCTGGACGTCAGCCCTGCCCGCAAACGCGCGCGCTGGGTGTCGACCTCGAAGCTGACCGAAGTGTTGGCGATCGCATAGCCGAAATTGCCGTAAATGCGCGCATCGGAGGCCCGCAAGGTGGCCGCGGCCTCGCCCTGCTCGCGGGCGGCGCGAAGCTGCGCCTTGAATAGCGCCGTGGCGGCGCCACGCCGCGTATGGGTGGGCAGCACGCCGACATGGGTGACGGCGGCCTGCGGCAGCCAGGCGCCGCCGGGAACCGCGATCCGTCCCGAATAGGAGTCGGTGGTGCCAACGAGCGTCTCACCATCAAACGCGCCCCAGGTGCGATCCGGCTCGAACAGTCTGTCGATCAGCGCGTCGTCGATCGGGCCGAGCGGCGGCAGGCCGACCATGGCCGTGCGGAAGGTGCGCGCCGCCTGCGCGAGCTCGGCCTTCCCGGTCAGCAGGCGCACATCCGATATCATGACGCTTTCCGCGTCAGCACGGCTTCCGGCCCCTGCTCTTCCGGCTTGCGTGCTTCCGGCTGGGGTGGTTGCGCATAGGTGCGCGGCCTGGGCAGCGTTTCGGCCAGCAGATATGTGCCGACCTCGCGCGCCCGGTAGGAGACCGGATCGTGGACGGTATGGGTGCGGGCGTTGCGCCAATAGATGTCGAGGCCATATTTGTTGGCCGTCGAGCGCGCGCCCGTCGCTTCGAAGATGCGTGCGGTGACGTCGAGCACGACGTCGTTAGCGACGATCTTGCCCTGGTCGATGATCGTTGCGAGTTCGCCCCATTGCTGCTCAGTGATTGACGGGCCGGCATGCAGTGCCGCCTCGTAGAGCGCCGCGGCCTTGTCGGCGATCGCAATGCCCGCCGCTATGCCGGCGGAGAGCCGGCCGAACAGAACCAGATGGTAGGGATCGTCGATCGCTCGCTCCAGCCCGGACTCAGGCCAAGGCCGGCCGAAGCGGCGGACATGGTCGGCGGCGGCGGCAAGGGCGCCCTCGGCGATGCCGAGATAGAAATTGACGAAGATGAGCTGGCTGAACAGAACGCGCAGGCCGTCGCGCAATTCGACATCGCCCTCATAGTCGTCGAGAGCGCTCAGCAGCTCGTCCTCGAAGACTTCGACACGGTCGAAAGTGACGCTGCCGCTCGCCGTCAGCCTCTGGCCGAGATTGTCCCAGTCACCGCCGAAGCTGATGCCCTTGCGCGTCGGCGGGATCTGATAGTGGGCGCGTTTGCCGTTGTCCCACAGGCTGACGGTGATGACCTGCGCCACCGACGCACCGGTGGCGAAGGTGCGCTTGCCGTTCAGGAAGCGGCGGCCGCCGACATACTCGATCTCGTTCCACTGGTCGCGTGGGTTGCTGACGCCGCCCTGGAACCAGCCTTGCGCGCCGACGCCGCGCGCCGTCTTTTCCCACTGCTGGCGCGTGCCGAGAATGTAGGTCCAGACGCCGTTGGAATAGTGGTAGGCGATCAGTTGCCCGATCGAGCCGTCGGCCGCTGCAATGATGCGGCTGATCTTGAGCGCCTGGACGAGGTTTGCGCCGGCGCCGCCAAATTCGCGCGGCGCAGCAAGCCCAAGCAGGCCGCTGTCGCGCAGCAGCGCCAGCTCTTCCACCGGATCCTTGTTTGCCCTGTCGCGTTCGAGCGCCGTCGCCGCAAGTTGCCGCGCCACGTTGCGGGCCTTCTCGGCCCAGGTCTCGAATTCGGCGTCGCTGAGGCCCGGATAAATCTGAATGTCCGACATTGTCTTCTCGTCATGCTCCATTGTCGCGGCCACAAGAGGCCGCACATGTTTCAGGCTGCGAGCAGCCCCTTCGATCTCAGGATCGCCAGCGCGCCTTCGGCGAAATGCGGCTCACTCGGCCGCCTCGACGAGGTCGCCCCAGCTCGAGCGGTCGCGCGCGGCTGTTCCTGGATGGTCGTCGCGCAACAGGCGCTGTCCTTCGCCCTGGAAGCGCTCGCGGATCGTGGTGCCCGGCGCGCCCCGTTCGCGGATGCGGCCCCGCCGCCGCAGTTCCGGGACCACGAACTCGATGAAATCCTCGAACGTGCCAGGGCTGACGACATAGGCGAGGTTGAAGCCGTCGACGCCAGATTCATCAGCGATGCGTTCAAGCTCGTCGGCGATCCTCTGCGGCGAGCCGACCAGCTTGGGATGGATGCCGCCGAGCCCGATATAGTCGGCGATCCCGGCCACGGTCCAACGCCGGTCGGCATCGATGCGTGTCAAATTGGCAAGCGCGGAGCGGCCGGCATTGGTCTCGATATATTCGAGCGGATGGTCGAGCGGATATTGCGACCAGTCGACGCCGGTCCATGCCGAAAACAGCGCCAGTGCGGCTTCGACACTGGTGTAGGACAGATAGTCCTTGTGCTTGGCCTCGGCTTCCTCGTCCGTGGCTCCGGTGATGACGGTAACGGCGGTGATGAACTTTATCGCGTCCGGCGCCCGTCCGAGTTCGACGGCGCGCGTGCGGATCGCCTCGATCGAGCGGCGGATGGATGCCGTGCTGGTGCCGCCGAGGAACACCACCTCACCGTTGCGGGCGGCGAATTCGCGCCCGCGCGGCGAGGTTCCCGCCTGGAACAGAAGCGGCGTGCGCTGCGGACTGGGCTGCGCAAGATGCGCGCCGGGCACGGAGAAATATTTGCCGTGGTGGCCGATCGGATGGACTTTGCTGGGATCGGTGTAGAGCCCACTCTCGCGATCGTGCACGACCGCCCCGTCCTCCCAGGATCCTTCCCAAAGCTTGTAGGTGACATCGAGGAATTCCTGCGCGAGATCGTAGCGCTCGTCATGGTCGATCTGGCGTTCCAGTCCGAGATTCTTTGCCGCGGACTCCAGGACCGAGGTGACGACATTCCAGGCGACACGGCCCTTGGTCAGATGATCGAGCGTGGTGAATTTGCGGGCCAGGAGATAAGGCTGTTCGTAGGTGGTCGACACGGTGATGCCGAAGCCGAGATGCTTGGTGGCGGCGGCCATTGCCGACACCAGCAGCAGCGGGTCGTTCACCGGCGACTGGGCGGCGGTGCGCAGCGACGCATCCGGCGTGCCCCGGAAGACATCGAGGTGGCCGAGCGCGTCGGCGAGGAACAGCGCGTCGAAGCCACCGTCGTCGAGCAGCTTGGCCAGCGAGGTCCAGTATTCGAGGCTGGTGTAGGTGTGGGCGCGGTCGCTCGGATGACGCCAGAGGCCCGCCGACACATGGCCGACCACGGTCATGCCGAAGCCGTTGAGGATGAGAGGCTTGACCGCCTGTCCGGTGGAATCTGTCATGGTTCGGCTCACGAATAGTAGGTTGGCGGCGGCACGCGGCCGTTGAGCGCGAAGTCACCGACTTCCAGCACCTTGTAGTGGACGGGATCATGCAGGCTGTGGGTGCGGACGTTGCGCCAGTAGCGATCGAAGCCGAACGAGCGGGCGGTGGAACGGGCGCCGGTCAGCTCGAATATGCGCGATGTCACTTCCAGGGCGACCTCGGTCGAATGCACCTTCGACTGGTAGGCGATGGCAGCAGTGCGGCCGCGTTCTTCAGCGGTGAGATCCTTGCCGCGCTCGAAGGCGCGCTGTACGGCCTCGCCGGCCGCGTCCGCGAGCGCCTGCGCGGACGCCAGCGCGATCGAAAGCCTGCCAAAACGCTCGACGACCAGCGTGTCCTCCGAGGCCTTCTTCGCCGGCGAGGACAGCCATGGCCTGCCGCGCTGGGTGATGTAATCCCTGGCGTCTTCCAGAGCGGCAAGGGCGGTACCGAGATAGAGTTCGCCGAAGGCTGCATGGACGATCGGCACGTGCAGCGTGGCATGCGGTGGATGAACCGTATCATCAGGCCAATGCCCGACCAGGTCGTCGGCGGATGCGGCGACATTTTCGAGCGCCGCACTGCCGCTGACCGTCAGCCTCTGGCCGATATTGTCCCAGTCATTGCCGAAGCTGAGGCCTGGCGTCGGATTTGCAACGATGAACTGGCCGATATGACGGCTGGCGTCAGTGCCGGAAATCCGTGTGCCCTCGGCAAAGCGCACCCAGACCTGCAGCGTATCGGCCACCTGCGCACCACTGGTGAAAGGCTTGGCGCCATTGAGCACGAAGCCGCCGTCCACCTGGCTTGCCTCGACAAGCGGCTCATAGGCGGCCTGCGCGATGCCGGCGTGGAACCAGCCTTTGGAGAGGAACCCCTCCAGCCGTTTTTCGATCAGGATCTTGTTGTCGCCGTCCAGCCCGATGGCTGTGCCGAACAGATGATAGATGGCAATCTGGGCTATCGATGTGTCACCCTTGGCCAGGATGCGGACGATCCTGAGCACTTCGGCTGGCGTCGCGCCGCCGCCGCCAAGTCGCTTCGGAATATAGATCGTCAGCAGACCGGCCAGACGCAAAAGGTCGATCTCGGCATGCGGCGCGGCTCCGGCCAGATCGCGCACGGCAGCGGTGCGCTTGAACTCGCGCACGACCTCCTCGGCCTTCTCGGCCCAGCCTTGGAAATCGCTGCGCTGTTCATGCTGAACGGTGGCGTGGATGGTCATGATGCCAGGGCCTCCGGCTGACGGCCCTGCGAGAAAGTGTGTTGCGCAGCCGGATGATCGGCGGGCACGCGGCTGTCGCGTCCGAAGAGCCTGGACCGCAGCGAGGGACCGACATCCTCGCGAATGCGACCGCGCCGCCGCAGTTCGGGAACGACATGGGCGGAGAAGTCGATGAAGCTGCCTGGGCTGACCACATGCGTCAGGTTGATGCCGTCGGTGTCGGTGGCGTCCAGCCATTGCTCGAGCTCGTCCGAAACGGTCTTGGGGCCGCCGACGAAGGACTTGCCGCGGCCGAAACCGCCCTCCGGCGAAAACGCCTGGCGCAAGGTCCACTGGCGGCCCGACGACGGGTCGTCGAACATACGCAGCAGGGAACGGTTGGAGTCGGTTTCGGTGTAGCGGATCGGCTGGTCGAGATCATGCTTGGAAAAGTCGATGCCCGTCGTCGCCGAATAGTGCACCAGAGCGCCTTCGACATCGTAGTGCGATCTGTAGTCGGCGAGCTTGGCGGCCGCGGCGGCATCGGTCGCATCCGTAATCACCGAGACCGCGGAGATGAACTTGATGCTGCCGGGAGCCCTGCCCTCGTCGCGGGCAAGCCGCTTCACCTCAGCGACATTGCGCCTGATGCCATCGGCGTCGGCGCCGGCGATGAACACCACCTCCGCGTGACGGGCGGCAAAGCGCTGGCCGCGCGGCGAGCCGCCCGCCTGGAACAGCACCGGCACCCTTTGCGGACTGGGCTCCGAAAGATGCGGGCCGGGAACGTTGAAATAGCGTCCGGCATGACCGATCGAATGAACTTTTGCCGGGTCGGTGTAGAGACCGTCCGAGTTCTCGGCACTGCCGCGGTCACGCACCAGGGCTCCGTCTTCCCAGGAGCCCTGCCAGAGCTTGTAGGCGACCTCCATGAACTCGTCGGCGATCTCGTAGCGCTCGTCATGCGCCACCTGCTTGTCGAGGCCAAGGTTGCGTGCCGCGCTGTCGAGCTGCGAGGTGACGACGTTCCAGGCGATCCGCCCCTTGGTGAGATGATCGAGCGTGGTGAATTTGCGCGCCAGCAGATACGGCTTTTCGTAGGTCGTCGAAACAGTGACGCCAAAACCCAACCGGCTTGTCGCGTCGGCAAGGGCCGAGACCAGCAACAGCGGATCGTTGACGGGGGACTGAACGCCCTTTGCCAGCGAGGCGTCGTAGCCACCGCCATAGACGTCTAGCAGGCCCAGCGCATCGGCGATGAACAGGCAATCGAAGCCGCCGTCCTCCAGTGCCTTGGCAAGCTCGATCCAATAGTCGAGCTCGGCATGGCGATAGGCCTGGTCGGCCGGATGACGCCAAAGTCCGTAGGCGACATGGGAGACGGCGTTCATGGTGAAGCCATTGAGAATGATGGGAGATTTTGCCATATGACTACCCAGACAAGCGCACGCCACATGGCGACTGATCTTTGTCTATGGATTTAGTGTAATTCAAATCCTCGCGCGTGGAGATTTTTCCTAAAGATCGCGGTGTTTGTGACAATCCATTACTGGATAGCCCACCACTGGATAGCCCACCACTGGATGGCATCGAAACGCATCGCCAAGGCCGGCCGTCATGCTCTCATTTGACTGGGCAGGACGTAGCGTCGAAAGCTCACCGCCGACCAATTGAAAAGCGGTATGTGCCGATAAGATAGCAACAAACCGAGGGGGTCCGTCGGTGCGGGCGGCTTGTCAGTCTGTTCGGCTTTGGCCTAGGTTGGATCGCATTGATTCAATTGGCAAACAGAGAGGCCGACGCGGTGCATCCTCAGAATGCGGCACGCGCCGCGCTTGTCGTCGTTTCGACATCGGACCTGGCGCTGCCTGGTGTCGGGGTCGCCCCATTGGCGCAGCTTCAGCATGGCTGAGCTCACCATCGGCTTCGCTCACGCCGCCTATCGGTTGCGTGACGAGTTCCTGACGCGCGGGGCAACCGATGCCCAGCTTCGAGGTTCGCAGCCTCGCCGAACTGGAGCAGCGCGTCGCCGAGGCCGATGTCCTCGTCGTCTCCGGCCTGTGGCGCAACGAACTGGCGGAGCGCGCGCCGAAGCTGCGGCTGATCCAGTCGATCAGCGCCGGCACCGATCAGTTCTCGCGGGCGGTCCTGCGCGACCATGGCATCAAGCTCGCCAGCGCCCAGGGTGCCAATGAAATCGCTGTCGCCGAGCACGCCATGGCGTTGATGCTCGGCCTGACGCGGCACTTGCATCTGGCGCGCGACTCCCAGACCAAAGAGCATTGGCGCCCGATGATCGGCGACCGTTCGCAGCGTGAGGACGAGCTCAACGGCAAGACGCTGCTGATCGTTGGCCTGGGACGCATCGGCGCGCGGCTTGCCCGCCTCGCGAATGCCTTCGGCATGCAGGTGATCGGCGTGAAGCGCGACCCGGTCGCGGTGGCAGGCGTGGCGCAAGTGGTGTCGCAGGCGCGATTGCTTGAGGTGCTGCCGCAAGCCGACTTTGTTGCCCTCACTTGCCCCCTTACGCCCGAGACCGAAGGCCTGATCGGTCCTGCCGCCTTGGCTGCAATGCGGCCGAGCACGTTTCTCATCAATGTGGCGCGCGGACGCATCATCGATGAGCCGGCCTTGATCGAAGCACTGCGCAGCGGCGCCATTGCCGGCGCCGGGCTCGATTGCGTCTATGAAGAGCCGCTGCCGGCAAGCTCGCCGATCTGGCGCCTGCCCAATGTTCTGGTGACCCCGCACAGCGCGGGCGAGACCAGCCGTTACGAGACGCGCGTCGTCGACATGCTGCTCGAAAACATCACCCGCGCGGTGGCCGGAACAGCATTGCTGAACGAGGTTGTATAAGCACGGGGTGCAAACCCCGGCGTGATGGCGGCAAATCCGGCCAGCCGAACTGACAGGACGGCTTCAAGCCAGCCCGAACCGCTCCACAGCGCGCATGATGCCACGCAACTCGGCGAGCCCTTTCAGCCGGCCGATCAGCGAATAGCCGGGATTGATCCTGGTCTTGCCGATGTCGTCGGCGAGCAGATGGCCATGGTCTGGCCGCATCGGAATGCGCCAGTCGGCGCGGCCTTCCCTGCGGCGGCGCGCCTCTTCCTGCATCAGGGCCAGGATGACATGCGCCATGTCGGTGCCGCCCTCGAGATGCTCGGCCTCATAGAACGAGCCGTCATCCTCGATGGTGATGTTGCGCAGATGGGCGAAATGGATGCGGTCGGCAAATTCCTTGACCATGGCGACGATGTCGTTGTCGGCGCGTGTCCCGTAGGAGCCGGTGCAGAACGTCAGGCCATTGGCGGGGCTGTCGACGGCGTTGAGGATGAAACGCCCATCCTCGGCGGTCGAGACGATGCGTGGCAGGCCATAGAGCGAGAAGGGCGGGTCGTCGGGATGGATGCACATGCGCACCCCCTCCTCTTCGGCCACCGGAATGATCTCGCGCAGGAACCAGGCAAGGTTGTCGCGCAGCTCCTTCGGTCCGATCGCATCGTATTCCGCCAGAGCCTCGCGAAAACTGTCCCTGTTATAGCTGCGCTCGGTCGCCGGCAGGCCGGCGATCAGATTGCGCTCGATCCTGTCGATCGCCTCGCTGCTCAGCTCCCTCAGCCGCGCTTCCGCCTCGGCGATGCGGGCGGCGCTGTAGCTGGCCTCGGCATTGCTGCGCTTCAGCACAAACAGGTCGTAGGCCGCGAAGTCGATCGCATCGAAACGCAGCGCATAACCCGTCGTCGGCAGCCGATAGGCCAGATCCGTACGGGTCCAGTCGACCACGGGCATGAAATTGTAGCAGACCGTCGCGATGCCGGCCTTGGCAAGCGCGCGGATTGAGTCGCGATAGTAGCCGGCGTAGCGCTCGCGTTCCGGCGTACCGATCTTGAAGGAATTATGGACCGGGATGCTCTCGACAACCGACCAGGTCAGCCCAGCCGCCTCGATGATCCGCTTGCGCTCCAGAATGCTCTCGAGCGGCCAGGCGCGCCCGTCATAGATATCGTGCAAGGCAGTCACCACGCCTGTCGCGCCTGCCTGCCTGACATGATCGAGTGTTACCGGGTCGTTCGGTCCATACCAGCGCCAGCACTGTTCCATTGCCGCTTCCTTCTGCGAGAGGACGGCAACCTATTGTTTGACCACAATGAGTGTCAAACCAAAGCGCGTCGCGTTCGAACGGATTCAGGCGACGCGCTGTAGGTCTTTGTTTTATGCATATCGTTCTCCCAAACCGGGATAGCGAAAGAAGGAGTTCCCGCGATGAAGGATTTCGACGGCAAAGTGGCTTTGGTGACGGGGACGACCGGGATCGGCTTGGCCACCGCCAGACGCCTTGCCGCAGGAGGCGCTGCGATCATCGCCTGCGGCATCGACCGCGCAGCCAACGCGGCGCTGGAAGCGGAACTGGAGAACTCCGGAGCCGGGGCGCTGGTCATAAGCGCCGACGTCTCCGTACCGGAGCAGGTTCGCGACGCGGTCGCGGCTGGCGTCGAGCGGTTCGGCGGCCTCGATGTCATCGTCAATTCGGCGGCGGTGCATCCGTACGGAACCGCCGTCAGCACAGATTTCGAGACCTGGAACAAGGCGATGTCGGTCAATGTCGGGTCGATCTATCTGACCGCGCATTTCGGTATCCCGGAAATGGTCCGTCGGGGCGGCGGCGCCATCGTCAACGTCGCTTCGGTGCAGGGCTTTGCCTGCCAGCAGAACGTCGCCGCCTATGCCACGACCAAGGGCGCCATCCACACGCTGACGCGCGCCCTGGCCCTCGACCATGCCCGCTCCGGCATCCGGGTCAATTCCGTCAGCCCGGGCTCGATCCGCACTCCGATTCTCGAGAAGGCCGCGCGCGGCGAGAACGGGACAGATGCCGATGTCGAGGCCGCCTACAAGCGCTTCGGCGAAGCGCATCCCATCGGACGCATCGGCGAGCCGGAGGAGGTGGCCGAACTCATCGCTTTCCTGTGTTCGTCGAAGGCCGGCTTCTGCACCGGCGCGGACTACAGGATCGATGGCGGCCTGACCGCCGGCATCGGCGTGAAGTAGATCATGAAGATTGGGCTTGGCCTTCAATCACATCGTTGCCCTGGACAGATCAATACCCGAGCAAATTAAGCAGCGCACGGGCCACGCCGAACAGGCCAAGTCCAATCAGGGCGATACCGGCAATTCTGGTCCTCACCTGCCGACTGGAGAGCTTGACGCCTGGCCGCCGCATCGCCTCTCTCAACCTGCGGCAGGGCTGGACTGGTCTGCAACACCCGCTGCCTTCGACAGATCTGCCAGCGCTGCCTGAGCGACCCGCAACAGCTCGGCAAGAGCAATCACAAGGGTCGCGGTGTTGCGGCCCGTACCGCAGACGACCTCTTCCAATTCAAGGACGCCACGATCGATAAACACACGGGCGCCGTTGATCGGCAGCGGAACGACGCCGCCGATCTCCATGTCGAGCCTGTTCCGGACGTACTCTTCCTCGGCCATGCGAAGGTCCGCCCTTCGCTCTCCAAGTGCGCCCGCGATCTTCTTGTAGTCGGCGCGCTCCGCTGCCCGCAGCGCGACAATCGCAAGGCTGTCGTCCGCGCAACGAAACACCAGGCTCTTGACCATATTGCGAGGGTCGTGCGGCAGGATTTCCTTTGCATCCTCGAACGAGATCAACGGCCTGTGCGTCACCACGGAGAACGCCGCACCCCGCTCTTCGAGGTATCGCTTGACCAGCGGGCTCATGCGTCGACCAGTTCCTTGCTGGATGTTGCCGGGGCCTTTCCCGCCCACCGGAACCGCGCCGTGAAATGCCGCAGGACCGGTGGTTCATACTCGAAGTCGAGTCCGCTGATGCTCTCAGCGCGCGCAGCAACGGCGATCAGCGCATCGGCGATATAGTCCATGTGATCGTTGGTGTAGACGCGGCGCGGGATCGTCAGGCGCAGCAACTCAAGAGCCGACACTTCCTGCTCGCCGGTTTTCGGGTCGCGCCCCAGCATCAGCGAGCCGATCTCCACCGCGCGCACACCGGCCTCAAGGTAGAGCTCACAAGCGAGCGCGTGGGCTGGAAACTGCTCGGGCCGAACATGCGGCAGGACAGCGGCGGCATCCACGAACACGGCATGTCCACCTGTCGGATACTGGATCGGAACGCCGGCGTTTCGGAGCCTTTCGCCGAGATAGGCCACTTGCCCGATGCGGTAGGCGAGGTAGTCGGTTTCGACCGCCTCTTCGAGCCCGATCGCGACCGCTTCCATGTCACGCCCCGCCAACCCGCCATAGGTGATGAAGCCCTCCATTGGGACGCATCTGGTCTGGACGGCGCGAAACAGATCCTCGTCCTGGCGGAAAGCACAAAAACCGCCAATGTTCACCAGCCCATCCTTCTTCGCGGACAGGGTCAGCATGTCGCCATAGCACATCATCTCGCGCACGATGTCGCGAATCGAGCGCTCGGCGTAGCCGACTTCCCGCTGTTTGATGAACCAGGCATTTTCGGCAAAACGTGTCGCGTCGATGATCATCGGGATGCCCATTTCCCTTGCATATCCGGAAACGGTTCGCAGGTTGGCCATCGACATGGGCTGACCGCCAGCGCTGTTGCAGGTGATGGTCGCGATGATGCCGGCAACGTTTTGGCGGCCATGAATTTCTATCGCGTGCAGCAGTTCCGCCAGATCGAAGTTTCCCTTCCAGTCGTCGTGCCTGGCTGTGTCGATGGCGGATTTGGTCAGGACGTTGATCGCTTTTGCGCCGGCGAGTTCGACATGCGCCTTCGTCGTGTCGAAATGGTAGTTCGACAGGAAGACCGGCGTGGCCGAGCCACGCCGCTTGACCATTTCCGGGAACAGGATTTGCTCCGCGCCGCGCCCTTGATGGGTCGGGATCGTATAGGGATATCCGAAAAGCCGGTCGATGGTTTCAGCCAGCCGATAGTAGTTGCGGCTACCCGCATAGGCTTCATCGCCGAGCATCAGGCCAGCCCATTGGCGATCGCTCATCGCGCCGGTGCCGCTGTCGGTCAGGAGATCTATGTAAACATCCTCGCTGCGCAGCAGGAACGGGTTCAACCCGGCGGCCTGCAGAGCAGCTTCGCGATGCGGCCGTTCGGTCATCCGAATGGGCTCGACCATCTTGATCCTGAACGGTTCGGGCAAACGTTTCATTGCGGCAAGCTCCTTCGTTGCGGCGCGTTTCGGCGCCGGCTGGTTGGGTTATGGAATGCTGTGGAAACGAGGGGGACGAACCCCGTCAAAGCCCGCTACATGGCGAAAGCAGCCTGATAGGCGCCCGGGGTAACGCCAATGCGCGCCTTGAAAGTGCGAATGAGATGGGCCTGATCGGCAAAGCCGGACGCAGCCGCGACATCAACCGGATCATGGCCGCGTCGCAACATCGCCTTTGCAGCGTCCACACGCCGGTTGATCAGATAGTCATGCGGCGTGAAGCCGGTGTCCCGGTGGAAGGCTTCAATCAGTCGCTGCCGCGGCAGCCTGGCTTCCCTGACCAATTCGGCAAGGGTCAGTTTTTCATCGAACCGTTCGCTCATGACCGCTGCCGCCCGCGCAACTGGCCCCCTTTCGGCGCCGGTCGGCTTCAGCGCGATCCGTGCGTGCCTGGACAGGCAGTGGCGGTAGCTGCGCAGCATCAGCTCTTCGGCTTCCAGCGGACATTGATTGTCTTCCCAGGCGCGATGGGCCTCGAAAAAGAGGGCGCAGCCCCGCACGTCTTTGACCACCGGCTCCGGAAACGAGGGCGTCCCGAGAACTCCGCTGTCCGCCATTTCCGATGCGATTTCGACGATGAGATCGGCCTCGGGGTAACTCACCCGGTAACTGTAGCCGTCCATCATCGGGACGCCGTCATGAACATCATGCGGATTGTAGAGGGTCAGATCGCCGGCCCCGGCGAAACGTTGGGCGCCGCGAATGAAGACGCCGGCCTTGCCGCTCAGCAGCGCCCCGATCACATAGGTGTCGTGCGCATGCGGGGCGTAGTGATGCTGGCTGAACGACGCCGTCAGGCACTCGACGCCGGTGGTCGGCGCCGTGAAATACCTTGTGTGCTCTTTTGCGTTTCGAGCGTTCACTGCTTCGCTCCATGAACCAAATACTCTGGTCAAATTAGCATAGGCGGGCGCAGCCGGATTGAAGAAAAGTATTTGCACGTCAGTTCAAACTGATGCGCCCCGCCATCTTCCCAAGGCACCCAGGCGCAATACCGGATGACCGGTTTCAGCAAGCCTCGATACATTTTTTGACCCCGCGAGGGGCCGACGCGGTCGACGAAATAATAGGCATTCTTGCCGATTGACAAAAACATCAACAGGCGACCAAGATCATATGACCATCAACGATCTTGGTCCCGAGGTTGCCCCTCGGCATTGGCGTAAAGGAGAGCCAGATGCCCCTTCAGCAGAGAGTGACCCATCGTCCGAAACAACGTCCCGCCGCCCCCATCCTTGCCACAGCACTGCTAAGCCTCGCCCTGATCACATTGCCCGGCATCGGCCACGCCGACGGGATCACGCTCAAGATTTTCGGCGGCTCGGCGCTCGACGAACTCGCGCCGCGTCAACCGCCGGACGAGCAGAAGAAAATCCAGCAGCAGGTCATCGACGGCTTCCTCAAGGCCAACCCCGACGTCGCCGCGGTCGAGTGGGATGCTCAGGGGCCGCAGACCGATTCCATTCAGCGCGTGATGACCGCCAAGCTGGCAAACCAGGAAATGAATCTGATCGCCTGCCCGGCCTTCTATACCAATGGCGCCTATGTCAGGCGCAAACTGGTCATGCCGATCACCGACAAGATCAAGCCGTTCCAGGACAGGATCGACGCCGCGGCGCTTGGCGCCTTCACGGTCAGCGGGCAGGTCTACGGCGTGCCGATCTCCACCCTGTCGACGTCGACGATCTTCTACAATGTCGATCTCTTTCAGAAGCTCGGCATCCCTGTCCCGCCGACCTATGACGACCTGAAGGCGGCCGTGCCGAAGTTCAAGGCCGCGAGCGTCATCCCTCTCCTGCATCAGGGCTCGAACACCGTCATGTGGCCGATGTGGTACTTCGAAACCTTCTCGCAGGCCTCGGGCGACCCGGTCGGCAAGACGCAGAAGAACCTTGAAGGCACGGCGAAATTCACCGATGCGCCCGATGTCGAAGGGTTCAAGCTGATCAAGCAATGGGTCGATGACGGCATCCTTTCCAAGGATTCGCTTTCCGTCGACCAGGACGGCATGCGTGCGGCCTTCGCCGCCGGCAAGAGCGCCATGTATTATGGCGGCACCTGGGAAATCCCGTCGCTCCAGTCGAGCGCCAAGGACTTCAAATGGGGCGTCTTTGCCTTTCCGAAAATGGACGGGACGCCGGGAGCGCCGGGCCATGGCGGCGGTGCCGACAACGGCATGTGCGTCGCCTCCTCGATCCCGCCCGAGAAGCTCGATGCCGCGGTCAAGTTCATCGAGTATCTGACAAGGCCCGAGGTCGCGACGCTCTATCTCGCGCCGGAACAGCCGATCGCGGCCTCGATCAAGGGCGTGCCGCAGGTCGACGATGCCTATGCCGTCGAACTGCGCAAGCAAGCCTTCCCCAACACGATCAAGTTCCTTGACTGGATCTGGCCATCGGAAGTCGCGAGCGCCACGGCTTCGGCAATCGCCGGCATCGTCGGTGGCACGACCACGCCCGAAGACGCCGCCGCATCGATCCAGACCACCTTCGACGACCTCAAGGCCCAGGGCAGCTGGCCGCCCAAATGAGCCCCTGCAAGTGAGCGCGCATCCAGCCGGACTGATGCGCCAGGTAGGAAAAACAGAGGCTGCCTGCTTCGGGCAGCCTCGCCCATCGGAGAGAACACATGACGACACATCGCGCCGAACGGCAGCGCTTCTCGATCGGCTATCATCTCAACAGCTGGGACCTGACCGGCCTTCCGCTCAGGCCAGCCATCAAGTTTCTCGCCGACCAAGGCTTTGGCTGGTTTGAAATCCTCGCCTTCACCAGCCTGTCGGACCAGTACGCCCGCAAATACATGCAGCTCGGCAATCAGGCGCCGATGGGAGTGACCACCGACACCGACATCTTGCGGCGCTACGCGCTGCTGTCGGAAGGCCAGAGCGAGTATGGCATCAAGCTCTCCTCCTTCTACGTCAATGCGATCTTCACCAACCCTGTCGCCTGGCCCTATGAGCGCGACGTGCTCGTCGCGCTGACCAGGCTGCTGAAAGGGTTCGGCTCACCGGTTCTGGTTCTCGGCGGCGGTCCCTCGGAGGCCGCTGCCGGTCCCCACACGGCCGACGACTACCGCGCCTTTTGCCGTGCACTCAAGGACATCGGCAGGCGGACAAAGGACCTCGGCATCGAGACGGTCTATCACCCGCATCTCGACACCTTCATCGAGCGCCGCGACCAACTCGATCGCATGATGGATGAACTGGACACCAACCTGGCCGGCCTGTGCATCGACCCGGCGCATCTTGCTCACACCAATTCCGATCCGGTCGACGCGGTGAAGACCTACATTTCGGCCGTGCGCTACATGCATTTCAAGGACACCAGGGTCGATCCGGCGCTGAAAGGCTATGACCGCTATGGCGCCTTTTGCGAACTCGGCGCCGGCGTCGTCGATCTTGCCGGCATCGTCGACGTCCTGCTCGACGCAAACTACGATGGCCTCGCCATCATCGAGCTGGATGCGTCCAAGAAGACAGCGGAGCAAAGCACGCTCGAGAGCATCGCCTATGTCAGGGACACGCTCGGGCTGGTGCTGACTCCGCAAGGCGCGAAGGCCGCATGATGACGCGATCGCAAGAGGCGGCTCCTGTTTCGAGCCGATCCGGCGCCTGGCGCTTCGATGCCGGGGACGGGGTTGTCGCCTTTTTGATGATCCTGCCCGCCGCGATCCTCTTCGGTCTTTTTTACCTCTGGCCGTTCGTCAACGGCTTCTGGCTCAGCCTGCACAATTGGGACGGATTTTCCGACCCGACCTGGGCAGGCATTTCCAACTACAAGCGCCTCGTGCACGATCGCATCTTCCTCGGCGCGCTGCGCAACAATTTGATTTTCGTCGTTACCGTGGTCATCCTGAAAAACGTGCTGGGCCTCGGGCTGGCGCTGCTTCTCAACCGGGCGTTGCTCGGCCGCACCTTCTTTCGCGCCGCCGCCTTTATCCCAGTGACGATGTCTTTCGTCGCCGTCGGCCTGCTCTGGTCCTGGATCTACAATCCGGTCTTCGGGCTGCTCAACAGCGGGCTCGATCTCGTCGGCCTCGGCGCGCTGAAACAGTCATGGCTTGGCGACGCCGACATCGCGCTCTACTCGATCATCGTCGTCGACGTCTGGAAATGGCTCGGCTTCCATGCCGTCATCTATCTGGCCGGGCTGCAGACGATCCCCTCGGAGCTCTATGAATCGGCGAAGATGGACGGTGCCGGTCCCCTGCAGCGTTTCCGGCACGTCACCGTTCCGATGATGATGCCGATCGTCTTCATCAACACCATCCTGGGCCTTTCCGGTGCCTTCGTGCGCAACTTCGACATCGTCTATGTCTTGACCAAGGGCGGTCCTAACCACGCCACCGAAGTGGTGCTCACCTACATGATGAGCAAGGCCTTCCAGGACGGCGCCATGAGCTACGCCGCGGCCATCGGTTATGTGCTATTCCTGATCGTCGGGCTGGCCAGTGTCGGCCTGCTGGCCCTGATGCGGCGGCAAAGGCTTGACGTCTGATGAGAGCCGCCGCCAACCCTCCAATTTCGCTGGACGACGGCGCCGCCGGCCATCGCCGTCGCGGGCTCATGCAGCGCCTCGGCATGCGCGGCATCCTCGAACTTGCCGGCATCTATGCCGCGCTCGTCCTCGTGCTCTTCGAGACACTTTACCCGCTGCTTTGGGTGCTGTTCGGCTCGCTCAAGACCAAGCAGGAAATGCTGAGCAATGTCTGGGGTCCGCCATCGAGCCTAGTGTTGCAGAACTATGCCGATGCCTGGCGTATCGCCGGCATGGGATCGCGCATCGTCAACAGCGTCTTCGTCACCGGTTCGGCATTGATCATCCTGGTCGCCGTCGCGACGCCTTGCGCCTATGCCGTCGCGCGTCTTCGTTTCCCCGGACGCGGTCTTGTGGTTGCAGTCGCGGTGGCGGCCATGCTGGTGCCGCCGCAGGTGATGGCCATTCCGCTGTTCCTGGTGGCGCGCGATCTCGGCCTGATCAACAACCGGCTCGGCATTGCCTTCATCTATGCCGCGACATCGCTGCCGCTTTCGGTCTTCATCCTGCGCAGCTTCTTCGTCACGCTGCCGGCCGATCTCGAAGACGCCGCGCGCGTCGATGGCGCAAGCCGGCTGGAGATCCTGATCCACATCATGCTGCCTTTGGTCCGGCCGGGTGTCGCGCTGATCCTCATTTTCGGCTTCATCGAGATCTGGAACGATTTCTTCCTGGCTTTCCTGCTGCTGCGCGACCCGTCGGTGCAGACCATCCCGCTTGGGCTGGTCAGCTTCTTCCAGCAGTACGACTCGCTGTGGAGCCTTTACTTCGCCGCGTTGACGATCACGACACTGCCGGTGATCGTCGTCTTTGTCGCCATGCAACGGCAGTTCATCGCCGGCCTGACCGCCGGCGCCGTGAAGGGTTGACATGCAGGATCGCGTCATTGGCGTTGGCGTCATCGGTTGCGGCGAGATCGCCCAGCTGATGCACTTGCCCTATCTCATGGAATTGCCGGCGTTTCGCATCGCCGCCTTGTGCGACATCTCGCCCGGCACGGTCGACAAAGTGGCGGAGCACTACGGTGTCGCCGCGCGGTATACGGACCACCGCGCGCTGCTCGCCGATCCGAATGTCGATGCGGTGGTGATCTGCACCTACGACCATGGCGAGATGGTCGCCGACGCGATCCGCGCCGGCAAGCATCTGATCGTCGAGAAGCCGCTTGCCTTCACACCCGAAGAGGCGCGCCCGCTGGTCGAGCAGGCCGAGCGGAGCGGGCTCGTCGCCCTTGTCGGCTACATGAAATTCTATGATCCCGGCTATGAGATCGGGCTGGGGCGCATTGCCGCGATCGGCCGGCCGAAGTCGATCCACGTCCATGATTTCGCCGGCCGCTTCGACCGCTATGGCCAGCTCTACACCCAGACCCGCATCACCGACGTGCCGGCCGACATGCTCGCGGCGGGACGCGATGCCGTCGCCCAGCGCGTCGAAGCGGCACTCGGTGCCGATCATGCCGGTTATCGCGACCTCTATCTCTTGCTGCTGGGCCTCAGCAGCCACGATCTTGCCGTCATGCGTGGCGCTTTCGGCACGCCGGACCGCGTCGTCCATGCGCAACAGACCGGTCCGAACCAGTTGCTGGCTGTGCTCGACTATGGCGGCGTTCCTTGCCTCTTCGACATGGCCCTTGCCCAGTATGAATGGTGGGACGAGTGGATCCATGTGCATGGCGAGCGCGACGAGGTGCGGATCGAATTCCAGAACCCCTACTACCGCAATGCCTCGGCGACCGTCCGGCTGCGCGAAGCGGCGGGCGAAACCGCGTCCGAACGTGTGATAGCCGGCGTTCCGGATACGTCGTTTCGCCGCGAATGGCTGCATTTCGCCGATTGCATCCATGCCGGCGCGAAGCCACGCACGCCGCTTTCGGGCGGGCTCGCCGATCTCGATCTTGCCGTCCGGATCATCCAGGCAATGCCGCCCAAGAGACTTTAGCGAAATTGAGACTTTAGCGAAATTTCGGAAACGCACCGCCATCAGGGGCGTTGGCCCAGCTCTGCAAGGTCTGGCCGCCGTCGATCAGCCAATCCACGCCGGTGACGTGCCTCGCCTCGTCGGAGGCCAGGAAGGCCACGGCAGCGGCGACATCGTCCGGCTGGCCGATGCGGCGCAACGGAATGCGGTCGGCGAAATGCTGGACGCTGCTCTTGAATTCGCCGTCGCCGGAAGCCGGCACGCCAAGCGTCGTCTCGATCACGCCGGGGCAGATGGCATTGACGCGTATGCCGTAGGGCGCGGCATCGAGTGCTGCGACCCGTGTCAGGCCGACCACGCCGTGTTTGGAAGCAACATAGCCGGCACCGCCCGAAAGGACGTCCCAACCGGCCATGGACGAGCCCATGTTGACAATCGAGCCACCGGTCCCGGCCCTGATCATCGCCCGAAGAGAGGCCTGCAGAACGAGGAAGATGCCACGCAGATTGATGCGGATGATCGTATCCCAGTCCTCGACCGGCAGGTCGTGAACGGGAGCGATGGCGCCGGAAATGCCGGCATTGTTGAACACCACGTCGAGGCCGCCGAACGTCGCGACGGTCGCCTCGACGGCGCGCCGCACATCCGCTTCGTCGGTGACGTCGGCCTCGATCGCCAGGACGTCCTCGCCGAGAGAGCGGGCCAGTTGCTGCGCCGCCGCGCCATTGCGGTCGACAATGGCGACCCGTGCGCCTTCGTCGCGGAAACGTCGCACCGCGGCGCCGCCGATCGCGCCGGCGCCGCCGGTGACGAGAACATTCTGTTTGTCGAACCGTTTCATTGTCCGGCCTCCGGCTTCGGATAGGAACGCCACGAATGGCTTGCCTCGAAGCCGATCGTTTCGCGCGCATGGACCGTGTCGAGTACGGTACCGAAGCCGGCGATCGGCCGCGACAGCGCGACATCAGGGTAGACCCGGCGCACGAGCGCTTTGGTTTCCTCTTCCATGAATGTGTCGGCGGCGCTCAGGAGGACGCGCAGATGGCCTTCGCCTTGCCATTCAAGCGCCCGCAGGAAGCCCTGCCCGGCGTCGCGCGCGTCGAGATAGGCCCACAGGTCGCGGGCACCGTCGGCAGTGGCGCGGCGCGGACCGACGCCGTCGAAAAAAGAACCCGGCGTCTGGATCCACGGCATGCGGATACTGACCGCCGAAAAGGCGCCGCGGCGCACCGCCGCGTCGACGATTTCCTCGCCCAGCCATTTCGACAGGCCGTACGGATCCTGCGCGCCGACCGGGTGGCTGAGGTCGACCGGCAGATAGGGCGGCCGCACCGGTTTCTCGAAAAAAGGATAGCCGAAAACGCTGAAGGACGAGGCATAGATAAAGCGCCTGGCGCCGGCCATGGCAGCTGCCTCGACCACATTGTAGGCGGTCGCGACATTGGTCTTGAACACCTCACCGCCAGCCCGGCCGGTCGGTCGCGGAATAGCCGCGACATGCACCACGGCGTCGCAATCGCGCACCAGCTGCAGCGTCGACCCCAGATCGGTCAAATCCGCGGTTGCATGCTGCCAGGTCGCCCCGTCCGGCGCCACGGCATCGAGACCCAGCACATCGTGGCCGGCCGCAACCAGAGCCTCGGCTACATGGCGGCCAAGCAGGCCACTGGCTCCGGTGACGATCGTCTTCATATCTCGACCTCGGATCCGCAATTCAGCGGCTTGAATATCATTGATGGTCATACAAATCGAGCACATGCTTGACGAGCGTTGTCAAGGCCATTTCGCGCTGGACAAATAGCGAATACCCTTGTCGGAGCCCGGCGCGCAAGGCCGATGAGCCTGCTTTGTGTCGAACGGGATTGACTTGGCATCCGCCAAGGTTTTTTGTATGAGCATCAACGATCGACCAAAGGAGCTCGCCATGCCCGTGGACAGTTTTTCCTCACATCGGCACGATGACGCGGTGCGCCTCGATCCACGCCGTGCCGCAATTGTCGTCATCGATATGGTCAATGAATTCTGCAAGCCCGGTGGGGCCATGGTCCTGCCTGGATACGAGACACTGGTCGCACCGCAGTTGGCGGTCATCGAGGCGGCGCGCGCCGCCGGCGTGCCGGTGATCTGGGTTCACGACAGCCATCGGCCCGGTATGCGACGCGAGCGCGAATGGCTGAAGCGCACGCCGCATTGCCTGGACGGAAGCTGGGGGCCGGAAATCATCGAGGACCTCGGCGCCCGCGATGATGAGATCCACGTGATCAAGCGGCGCTACTCGGCCTTCTTTCAAACCGACCTCGACCTGACGCTGAAAGACATGCAGGTCGACCAGTTGGTCATCTTCGGCGTGGTCACCAACATTTGTGTACGCTCGACCGTCCATGACGCCTTTTTCGAGGGTTATGAGGTGGTGGTGCCTAGCGATTGCTGCGCGGCGACGGGGCCGCGCGAGCAGGAAAGTTCGCTCTACGACATAGCGACGCATTTCGGCGTGGTCAGCGATTCCGCTGATGTCGTCGCCGCCCTTCGCGACGGAACGTCGCTTCAACCGGCGAGTGTTGCAGCTTGAACTCTTTCGGGCCGGCGGCATCCGAGACAGCGGCGATAGGAGTCCGGTGTGACGACTGAAAAGAAATCGCAACCCAAAAAAGGCGCTGCACCGAAAGAGCCAGGTGGCAAGGCGGCGCCGTTGAGCCGTGAGCAGGTGCTGCAGCAATACGCCGAGACCGGCTACGAACTGGACCGCCACCCGGCGCACGTCATCCGCCGGGCGCATCAGCGCGCGACGCTGCGCTTCCAGCAGGTCATGGCCGGCGAAGACCTTTCGCCGACCCAGTTCGCGGCACTCGCCACGATCCTCAAGCATGGCGAGGTCTCGCAGAACCATCTCGGCCGGCTGACGGCGATGGACCCGTCGACCATCAGCATCGTCATGCGCAAACTGCTCAAACACGGGCTGATCACGCGCAGCGCTTCCGACACTGACCAACGTTTGTCGATGATCGCGCTGACCGGCAAGGGAACCGACTACACGCTCAAGCGGCTCGAACGCAGCGTCGAAGTCGGACGGCGGTTCCTGTCGCCGCTCTCACCGGCCGAGCAGGCGACGCTGCTTCGCCTGCTCCAGCGTATCAACGACGACGATCCATCGAATGGCGACGGCGGCAAATAGGCCGAGTCCAGACCTTTTTTCCATAACAGCAGAAGTGAGAACCGATGTCGTCCGACCCCCAGTCGTCTGCCAACACGCTCGTCGTCCGCAACATCGGTCTCATGCTGAGCGGCGATCTCGCACAACCGATCATCGATGCCGACACCATCGTCGTGGCCGATGGGCGCATCACCGGCATTGGCAAGGCAGGCGACATTGACAGCGGCAGCGCGGCGACGATCATCGATGCGATGGGCTGCGCGGTTGCGCCGGGGCTTATCGACAACCACGCCCATCCGGTGGCCGGCGACTGGACGCCGCGGCAGAACCAGATCGGCTGGATGGATTCGACCGTGCATGGCGGCGTCACCACCATCATCTCGGCGGGCGAAGTCCACACGCCGGGCCGCCCGCGCGACCTGGTCGGACTGAAGGCGCTGGCGATCGCCGCCCAGCGCACCTTCTCCAATTTCCATCCGAACGGCATGAAGATCCTGGCCGGCGCACCGATCCTGGAGCCCGGCCTCACCGAGGAGGATTTCCGCTACCTCGCCGAAGCCGGCGTGACACTTGTCGGCGAGGTCGGACTTGGCGGCGTCAAGGACGGCCCGACCGGCCGGCAGATGATCGCCTGGGCGCGCAAATACGGCATGACCTCGATGACCCACACGGGCGGTCCGTCCCTGCCCGGCTCCGGCCGCATCGGCGCGGATGTCGTGCTGGAGGTCGACGCCGACATCGTCGCCCACGTCAATGGCGGGCCAACCGCCCTGCCCGAGGCGGAAATACGGCAGATCTGCGAGAAGGGTTCGAGGGCGCTGGAAATCGTCCACAACGGCAATTTGCGCACCGGACTGTTCGTGCTCGACCTGGCAAGGCAGCGCGGCGAACTTGCGCGCGTTATCCTCGGCACGGACAGCCCGGCCGGATCCGGCGTGCAGCCGCTCGGCATCCTGCGGATCCTCACCATGCTGGCTTCGCTTGGCGATATCGCGCCGGAAGTGGCGTTCTGTTTTGCCAGCGGCAACACGGCGCGTGTGCGCGGACTGGATGATCGCGGCATCATCGAGGTCGGGCGCGCCGCCGACCTGATCTTCATGGATCAGGCGATCGGCGGCGCCGGCGACGGGCTGCTCGACAGCGTGGCGCTCGGCAATCTCCCAGGCATTGGAATGGTCGTCATCGACGGCGTGGTGCGAACCGGCCGAAGCCGCAACACTCCGCCGGCGATGCGGGTGCCGGAAATCAGAGTTGCGTAGTGGCGACGACCTTCACGCGCACTTTGTTTTTACGCGGTTCCCAAGGGAAAGCGCCATGCGCTTTTCCCGGGAAAACCGCTGCGCACTTTTCCTGGAATTGCTCTAGCTGACGCCATCCTCGCCGACGATCTTGTCCTTGGTCAGCCCGCCGACGCGCGGGTGCGGCCGGCCGGAATCGGTGACGGCGATAGCGACGACGATCTCGTCGGCACGCGGTGCATCCGGAACGCGAACCTCCATGCCGTCGAAATGGCTGCGCACCCGCGCCGCATCCTTGTGGCCGAGCGGAATGTCGAGCGGCACGCCGAGGCCGCCGCGCTTCTTCGATGAGGGAATGAGCGCGGCACCCTTGCCGAGCACATCGCGGAACGGGGCACCGAGTTTTGGGTGAAGGATGGCAGCGGCATGTTCGAGTTCGCCGTCAGCACCGACGGCGGCCGCCTTGCCGAAGCTCTCGACCCGGTCGCCGGCAATGCCGAGAGCAGCGACAGCGCGCTTGGGCAAGATGTCTCCCAACGCTTCGCCGACAGCGCTCAGCGCCGACAGGTCCTCGACATAGGTGCCCGCATAGGGGTTGCGGATCACCGCAATGGAAGCGGCACGCCGCGTCGGCGGATCGACGGGGCGACCGCCTTCGATCCGGGTTTCCTCGACGATGGTGATGATGCGGCGGATTTCCGGGTTCATCGCAATCCGTCCTCGCCCTTGATGTCAGCTGCGGCAAGGCCGCCGACCCGTGCATGAATACGTGCGCCGGTCGTCATCGCCAGGATGACCGCCATTTCATCGCCGCGCGGCGCGTCGGCAATGCCGATCTCGATCGCATCGAAATGGCTGCGCACGTAGGAGGCGTTGATGTGCGTTATCGGGATGTCGATGCGCGTTCCGGGGCCGCCGACCTTCTTGGTCGAGGGCACGATGGCCTTGGCGTTGCCGAGAAGTTCGCGCATCGCGTAGCCGCCCGGATTGTGCCAGAGTGCTCCATGTTCGAGCTCGCCGGCAGCGCCGACGATGGCCCCCTTGCCATAGCCTTCGATGGCCTGGCCGCCGTCACCAATGGCGTCGATCAGGCGCCGGGCCATATCGAGACCAAGCGGCTTCAGGTCCTCCATGAAGCCGGTGATCTCTTCGACATAGCGTCCGGCGAAGGGATTGGCGATGACGGCGACGACCGCGCCTCGCTTCAGCGGGCGTGCCGCCTGGGGCCCGCCCTCATGGAAGATCTCTTCGACCTGAACCAGAAATTTCCTGACCAACACAGCCGGCATTGTTCGCTTCCTTCGTCCCGTCGTTCATGAAAACTCGTTAGAGTATCAACAATTATGCATCGTCGATATTTGTCAAGCACCGACGTCGAGGAGGCGAACGAAGGGCCAAGAAAACTGCATCGGATGGCGATTGACAGCCTGTTGAGCCGCTCCTAAACTCATATGACCATCAACGAACTCGCCGCTGTCTTGGCGACATTTGGGGATGGTCAAAGCGTGGCTTCAAAAGCTGAAAAAAGCTGAAGGGGAATGACATGAAAAGGGCGCTCAAGAGTTTATTTCTGGCCGGCACGATGCTTGCCGTTTCGTTCGGGTCGGCCGCCGCACAGGCCAAGGTTTCCGTGGCCGCCATCTCGGGATATTTTGCACAGGGCTTCGGCGTTTCGATCGTCAACGGCCTCAACAAGGCCAAGACCGATTTCGGCATCGACCTCAAGCTGGTCGACACCGGCAATCGCGCGCTCGACTACCAGCAGCAGTTCGAGAACCTTGCCAAGGGCAAACAATACGACCTCATCTTCGTGATGGGCTGGGAGCTGGTGGACTCGCTGCAGAAGGTCAGCGCGGAATATCCCGACCAGCGCTTCGTGTTCATCGATGGGGTGCTCGACAACCCCAAGATGATCTACGCCAACTTTGCAGAGGAACAGGGATCCTTCGTCGCCGGCGCGCTTGCCGGCATGATCGAGGCCAAGGGCACCGCCTTCGACAAGATCGGTGACGGCAAGGCCATCGGCTTCGTCGGCGGCCGCGATATCCCGGTGATCCGCAACTTCCTCGGTGGTTACGAGCAAGGCGCCAAATACGCCGCGCCAGATGTGAAGGTGAACTCCGTCTTCGCCGGAACCTTTGACGATCCCGCCAAGGGCAGCGAGCTTGCCCAGGCGCTTTACGGCCAAGGCTCCGACATTGTCTACAACGTTGCCGGCCCGACGGGCGAAGGCGTCATGCAGGCAAGTGCCGCGGTCGACAAATATTCGATCGGCGTCGACATCGACATGTGCGGCTCGGCCCCCGGAAATGTGCTGGCCAGCATGCTGAAACGCGGCGACATCGCCGTCTATACGCTGATCAAGGACGAGGTCGAGGGCCGCAAGATCACCGCCGGCACCCGCACGTTCGACCTCGCCTCTGGCGGCGTCGAAGTCAAGGTCTGCGATGACATCGCACCCAAGATCCCGGCTGACGTGACAGCCAAGCTGGATGAGATCAAGAAGGGCATCCTCGACGGCAAGATCGTGATCGCCAAGGCGAAGTAAGCCAACAAAAGCGCCTCCCTCCCAAGAAAGCGCTACGCTGATCCGCCGCGGCTTGCCGCGGCGGATCAGCGTCCAATCTGCGAGAGCCATGTTGTCGAACACGCCGGGGTCGCCGACCCTCCACAGCACTGCCGCAATGGCCGTCGAGTTGACTGGCATTACCAAGCGTTTTGGCGTGTTCGTCGCCAATGACGGCATCGACCTTGCGGTCCGCCGCGGCGAAATCCACGCCATCATCGGCGAGAACGGTGCCGGCAAGACGACGCTGATGAACATCCTGTTCGGCCTCTTGCAGCCAGACGAAGGCTCAATCCAGCTGAACGGCGAAGAGATCGTGATCGCCGACCCATCCGTGGCGATAAAGGCCGGCCTTGGCATGGTTCACCAGCATTTCAAGCTGGTTCCCTCGCTCTCGGTTGCCGACAACGTCTTTCTCGGCATGGAAATCCGTCGCCATGGGTTGATCGACCACGCTGCACAGGTTGCGCGCACGCGCGAACTGTCGAAGCGCTTCGGCTTGCAGGTCGATCCGACCGAGCGCGTCGGGCTGCTCTCGGTCGGCATAGAGCAACGCATCGAAATCCTGAAGGTTCTGGTGCGCGGCGCGCGCACCATCATCCTCGACGAACCGACCGCGGTGCTGACGCCGCAAGAGAGCCGTGAACTGTTCCAGACGCTGCGCAGCTTCGTAGCGGAGGGCATGACGGTGATCTTCATTTCGCACCACCTGGAAGAGGTGATGGAAGTGTCCGACACGGTGACGGTGCTGCGCAATGGCAAGAAGGTGGCGACCCGACCGACGGCCGAACTCAGCAAGGACGAGTTGGTGCACATGATGGTCGGCCGCGAGGTCAGCTTCGACCGCCGGCCGCGCGCGTCGCTGCACGGCGACGTGGTCCTCGAAGTGAAAGATTTGTGGGCGCGCGACGATCGCCTGCTGCCGGCCCTTCGCGACGCCAGTTTCACGGTCCGCTCCGGCGAGGTGGTGGGGATCGCGGGTGTGGCCGGCAATGGTCAGACGGAGCTTGCAGAAGTGCTTTCGGGCCTGCGGCCGGCAAGTCATGGCATGGCGTGGCTGAAGGGCCAAAACCTCACCGCTCTCTCCCCCGCCGCAATCCGCGAGGCAGGCCTCGCCCATGTTCCAGGCGATCGGATGGTGCGCGGCGTCGATCGCAACGCTTCGATATCGGCCAACATCCTGATGGGCCGCCAGCATCGCGCACCGTGGAGCCGCGGCGGCGTGCTCAACTGGAACGCCATCGGTCAAAATGCCGAAACGCTGATCAAGGACTTCGATATTCGCGCGCGCGGACCGGGCGATGCCGTCAAGCGGCTTTCGGGCGGAAACATCCAGAAGGTCGTTCTGGCACGTGAATTCACCAACGGCGCCGACTTCCTGCTGATCGATCAGCCAACGCGTGGCGTCGACATCGGCGCCCAGGAGGCCATTCATGACGAGATCATGCGCCAGCGCGCCGCCGGCCGCGCGATCTTGCTGATTTCCGTGCAGCTCGATGAGCTGGCCGCCCTTGCCGACCGCATCCTGGTGATGTTCAACGGGCGGATCATGGGCGAGGTCGCCGGCGATGACGCCGACGAGGAGCGCATCGGCATGATGATGGCGGGCGTGGCCGCGCCGGAGTTAGCCGCGGAGACCGCATGATGAAAGACCAGTTGCGTGCCGTTTCCGGCCAGATCATCGCCATCGGCGTGGCGCTGCTGATGGGCGCGATCATCATCCTCATGGTTGGCGAAAGCCCAGTGCGTGTCTTCATGACACTGTTGCGGGGCGCCTTCGGCGATCAGGAGAAGATTGCCGGGACCTTGCTGCAGACGACGCCGATCCTGATCTGCGGTGTCGCTGCCTGCATCGGCCTGCGCGGCGGCATGTTCAACGTCGGCATCGAGGGCCAGCTTTTCCTCGGCGGCTTCGCTGCCGCCTGGGTCGGCTTTGCCATGCCCCTGCCCGCGGGCATTCACACGCTGGCTGCACTGGCGCTCGCGGTCGTGGCAGGCGCGGCCTGGGTCGCAATCCCCGCCTACTTCCGCGCCCGCTACAACACCAACGAGGTCGTCTCGACGATCCTGTCGAACTACGTGGCGGTGCTGCTCACGTCCTATTTCACCATCTTCCTGTTCAAGCGGCCGGGTGGCTGGTCGGAGACGCCACCGATCCTGCCCACATCCTATCTGCCGGAGATCTTCACCTTCTCGCGGTTGAACTGGGGCCTGGTCATTGGCCTGATGCTGGCGGTCGGCGCGGCACTCGTCTTCCGCTACACCAAATGGGGTTACAGCGTCACGATGGTCGGTTCGGCACCGAAATTCGCCGAATATGGCGGCGTCAACGTGAAACGGCAGGGTTTCATGGTCCTGCTCCTTTCGGGGGCCGTCGGCGGGCTGGCCGGTGGCGTCGAGACGCTCGGCGTCCATCACCGCTTCATGGAAGGATTTGCTCCCGGTTTCGGCTTCGATGGGCTGATCGCCGCCCTGCTCGCCAATGGCTCGCCGGTCGCCACCATCTTCACCGCGCTGTTCTTCGGCGCCCTGCGCAACGGATCGCTGCTGCTCGAAGTCGACACCAGCGCGTCGCGCGAAATCATCACCGTGATCCAGGCGCTGATCATCCTCAGCGTGTCGGCCCAGGTGCTTGTAAGAAAGCGCGGCGACAGCCGGGCGGGGGAACGGCGATGGAAATTCTAGACAGACTGGTCAACGTCGCGCTGATCGCAGCGACGCTTCGCACCACCGCGCCCATCCTTCTGGTCGCGCTTGGCGGCTCGTTCACCACCAAGGCCGGCATCTTCAACATCGGCCTCGAAGGGCAGATGCTGGTCGGCGCCTTCTTCGCCGTCCTCGGGTCGATCTGGACGGGTTCCGCGCTCGCGGGCGTCGCCTGCGGCGTCGCGGCGGCGCTCGTCTTCGCCCTGGTTTTTGCTGTCCTGGTGGTGAGTTTCAAAGCCAATGAAGTGGTCGTCGGGCTGGCGCTCAACATCCTGGCCGGCGGTATGACGATCTCGCTGATGAAAGCGATCTTCGGCACGCGCGGATCGATCGTCGGGCACGGTATCGTCGGCCTGCCGAAAGTCCAGCTGCCCGGTGCCCGCGACCTTCTCGGCTCGTGGGCACCGCTGATCTCCGGCTTCACGCCGCTCGTCTATGTCGCCTTCATCGCCGTGCCGCTGCTGGTTCTGTGCTACAACCGGACCCGGCTCGGCCTCTATATCCGCGTCGTCGGCGAGAAGCCGGAAGCCGCCGAGGCGCTCGGCATCTCGATCACCCGCGTCCGCTATATCGCGTCCCTGCTGTGCGGTTTGCTGGCGGGCCTCGCCGGCGCGCATCTGTCGCTCGGCTACATCACCATGTTCACCGAGAACATGTCATCGGGCCGTGGTTTCATGGCGGTCGCCATCCTGATCTTTTCCAATGGCGATCCGCTGAAAGTACTTGCCGGCTGCCTGCTCTTCGGTTTCGCCGACGCCTTTTCGTTGCGCCTGCAGACGTTCGGCTATCCGTCCTATCTGGTCCTCACCGTTCCCTATGTCGTCGCGCTGGTCGCCCTGTTCGCGCTGTCCTACAGGGCGCGTCCAAGGGTCATCGCCGAGACGCTGGAGTCGATGCGGAAACTGCTGTCGGTAGACAAGAACGCCGAGCCCGGCGGCAAAAGTCCCTCATGAAGGAACCCTCTATGGAACGCATAATCCTCGACGTGGATTCGGCCGGCGACGATATTCTCGCCGTGCTGTTTGCAGCCGTGAACCCGAATGTCCGGCTCGAAGGCGTGACCACCGTGACGGGCGCGGCCGGCCCGATCGAGCAGGTCACCAACGTCGTCCTCAACACGCTGACGCTCGCCGGGCGTGACGACATCCCCGTTCACGCCGGCGCGTGGCGGCCGATCGTCGGCAACGCCAAGGCCGACATGGAGGCGCCGGTCCATTTCGAAAAACGGCTTGTTGCCCGTTTCGGCGATCGCCTGAAGAAGTTCAACCCGCCGGCGCCGACGCCGGTGCGGCAAGCGACATCGGGACATGCGGTCGATTTCATCATCGGCACGGTCATGGCCAACCCGGGCGAGATCACGCTGGTGACGACCGGCCCGCTGACCAATGCGGCGATGGCCCTGTTGCAGGAACCAGGATTGACCGGCGCACTGAAGCGACTGATCGTACTGGGCGGTAATTTCCAGACCCCGGGCAACATCACGCCCTTGTCGGAATACAACATCTGGGCCGACCCGGAAGCCTCGCGCATCGTGCTGAACGCCGATGTCGAGAAGATTCTCGTCCCGCTCGACATCTGTGAGGACAACCGCGTCGCCGATTCGATGCTGACACGCGACGACATCGCCGACATGCAGGCCGTGGCCAGGGACAATCCCGTCCTTGAGATGATCGCCGACAGCTTTCCGATCTACATCGACATCTGGCGCGAATTCTTCGACCTCGTCGGCTTCCCGATGGACGACGTGATCACCGTAGCGCTGGCTTTCGATCCCGACCTGGCGACGATGACCGAGCCGCTGTTCGCCGACGTCGTGCTCGACGGCAGGCTGGCGCGCGGCCAGACCGTCGCCTATCGCGGCCGGCAATTGTTGCCCGGCGGCGGACCCAGGACGACCCGCATCTGCACGGGCCTCGACGGCCGGCGTTTCCTCGACAGCTTCAAGAAAACCATAGCGCGCTACGAGCGGGCGGCGTGAAAGACGACATGATGATCAAGCCAACTCCCATCCTGTTCGACTGCGACCCTGGCCACGACGACGCCATTGCGTTGGTCATGGCGCATCGCTCGCCTGCCATCGAACTGCTTGGCGTCACCACGACCTGCGGCAACGCGGAGGTCGAGAAGACAACGGCCAATGCCTTGCGCATCCTGGAGTATATCGGCGCGGGCGACGTGCCTGTCGCGCAGGGCTGTCACCGACCGCTGGCGCGCCCGCTGGTGCTCGGCACCGCCGATGGTCCAAGCGGCCTCGAGGGCTCGCCCTACCTGCCGCAGGCGACGATCAAGCCGGTCGACCGGCATGCGGTCGATTTCCTGGCCGACAGACTGCGCGCCGCGGCCGAACCGATCCTGGTCGTCGCCACCGGCCCGCTCAGCAATATCGGCCTGATGATCCTCAAGCATCGCGACGTTCTGCCCAAGATCAAGGAACTGATCTGGATGGGCGGCGTGTTCTATCGCAAGAGCGAGATCATCACGCCGACCGAGTTCAATGCGTTCTGCGACCCCGAAGCGCTGAAGATCGTTCTGGACAGCGGCGTGCCGATCCTGATGGTCGGCCTCGACGTCACCATGCAGGTGCTGATCGAGGCGCCGCAATATGCCGAACTCGCGACGATCGACACGCCGCTCGGCCGGCTCGTCAACGACTGGCTGCTGTTCTACGAGAAGCTGCACCGCAACTCGATGGGCGTCGGCGGCGCCATGCACGATCCCTTGGCATTGGCGCTGGCCATCGACCCGACATTGGTGCGCACGCGCCCTGCCCATATCGGCGTCGATCTGTCCGGCACCTACGCCTTCGGCGCGACCATCGCCGATTTCTGGAGCGAGCGCGGTGAAAAGGACAATGCCCGCATCGCATATGAGGTCGATGCGGACCGCTTCTTCAAGCTGATGTTCGATCTGCTGCGGGACTGAACGTCTCGCGAGCAGAGGGTTACGTGGCTAGCGAAACAGATATTTCGATACTTCCGGGTTGCCGCGGCGCCACATCACGTTGTCCAGGAAGTAGTGGTGCACGTTGATGAATATCCACGCTATGAAGAGGAAAAGCGACGAGCCGAGCACCTCTTTGTTGTAAGGAACCAAGGCCGTCAGCGCCATCGGCACGAGCCAGAAACCAAGAGCGCCCAGAATTGTGCCGGCGATGATGAATGCCAGCACCCGCAGCCTGTATAGCGGTCCGAGAATGGACAGGACCTTGAATTCCGGATCCTTGACGGCATCCGCACGGTCGCGTTCGACATTGGTCTGATAACGCCAGACCACCGCCAAATACTGCAGCGAATGGAGCGCCGGCACCACAAGCAGCCATAGCGGATTTATCGTCACGAACAGAATCCAGGCATAAAGCGACACGACGTAAGCGACGACGCCGTTATACGGCAGCGTGCCGCCATGCTTGCGCCAACGATTGACAAACATCACGACGGTAGCCGCCGAGGAGGCAGCGGCGACCGCAAGCGCGATGTTGAGGAGCCATGGCGGGACAGCGAATGTGTAGTAATCCAGGCCCCAGAACTGCCTTTCGGTGATCACCACGTTTGTCTGAAGCCATGCGAACAGCCACACGGCATAGCCGTTGATCAGCAACACTTTCTTGTCTTGTTCCTTGAAGAACTTGCGCTTCAACACGGCGTCCACCATCAGCATGCCGTAGCCTTGCTTGACGTAGTGCCAGCCCACGAAAAAGCCCATCGCATTGGTTGCATATCCCAGCAAGCGAGCGTTCCCGGTTACGGAGCCATAGGCAAAGAAAGCGCCCATGATCAGCGGAACGACAATGCCCGCGAAAATGTAACGGATCTGGAGATTCCTGTCGTATCCGTCTGCGCGCACCTTGCGCGCAAAATTGCGATAGAAAATCTGATAGGAATGGGCAAAATGTGGATGGTTTATCAGATTGGCGAGCAAGAGCGTTACCCCCGCCACAAGACCTTCGTGTTTAAGAGGCACGAGGAAAAGGATTGGCAGGAGCAGGAACGCGCTCCCACCAAGCATGAAAAAGTCGATGAACGGACCGAAGAGATATTTCTGCGGGGCGACTGAAGCCGGGGCATCCGCCGAAAGGTGAAGTGTCATATTGTCTTCCCCTGTGGTTGTTTATCTCTGGACAAGATCTTTACACAGCTACTGAGATAGAATGAAACATCGATTGGCATCGAGCTCCGTGACCAAGGTCTCGCTATGCGTCCGGCAACGGCCCATATAATCGGGTAGCCAGTATCGAAGCATATCCGTCAATCCCGCAATCCCAAGCCAGGTTGACGGCAGCCAATCTTCTGATGGGGATCATGCCGGCGCAGGAATTTGCGCAGAGGCAACTCGAACCGAATGTACATCCGCCAAGCGAAAAGAACTGACGTAGCTGTGCCGATCACGATGATAAGGTCCGGAGAAATCGGAAAAGCCGTCCACACCATCAGAAGCAGTGTTATCGGCAGAGTGTGGATCAGATACAGCATATAGGAGGCATCACCGAGAACCGTCCAGACGCTCGGCTGCGCGTCGATCTGCATCGTGCCGAAGACGATCATCGCCGCCGGGAGACCATAGACCAGCACACGCTGAAAGCCGTTATCGCCCGCGAGGAACTCCATCGTGCCCCCTTGCGGCGCTATCCCAATGAACCCGACAGCTATCATCGCCGCGGCGCCGACCGGCAGGCACCACACCGCCGATTTCCACCTAGGTGCATAGGCGAGAACGACGCCAAAGCCGAACTCGATGATCAGCGGGTTGCCAAGGAACTGCAGCACCGGACCCGCCGAGCGAAATATCATTGCGAGGCCGAAGATACCAACGAGTCCCGACAGCAGTCGCCGGTCGATGAGAACGATGGTGGCGGCGGCGTAGAACAGCATTTCGAAGCATAGCGTCCAGGCGGCTGGCAGTGCGGGCGCGGTCATTTGATCGGTAGCCGGCCATAGCAGGAGCGTCGCCAGCGCGTCCCGCCAGCCGAAGCCGGTTTTGTAGGCGACGATCGCATACGGGATGCTGATCAGCAGGTAGAGCGGAACAATGCGTCGGAACCGTCTCCAAGCGAAAGATCGCCAAGTCAGACCAGGTGCCGTCTTGGCAATAATCACCCCTGATATGACAAAGAAGATGTCTACGCCTGCGAAGCCGACCACCTGAAAATCGTGAGGTAACAGGCCATTAGATCCAGTGACCTTAACGGCAGTCTGGGCTGCGTGGACATATACGACCATCAGCGCGGCAACGAAGCGAAGTACTTGCAAAGACCAGATCAACAGGGCGAGTCCTGATTATTGGCCGCCAGAGTTTGGTATGGCCCCACCAAGGAACCGTGGCAAGAGCATGGGAACGCGCCGAGCGTAATCGTCGTAATCTGGGAAGGTTTGCTTAAGGATAGCCTCTTCATTTCTCGCGCGCCTATACTGCAAAATAAATTGAAGCGCACCCAGTGCTACCATCAGCATTGAAAAATGCGAAAGGATCATCCCGAGAACGAATACCGCCTCACAGATGTAAAGCGGATGCCGGACAATCGAGTACGGGCCAGTGGTAACCAGGCGACGAGCTGTCGCCATGAGAGAGAAGGAACGGCCCAGCCAATAAAGACAGAAAATCGAACTGGCCGTACCTATGAAGACCAAGCAGAGGGCCGTGACTTGCGCCGCCTCATTTTGCAATGCCGGCGTCAGGGTCAATGTGAGCAGGACGATAAATGTTCCAGCTACCGCGGTTACTCTCGGTTCAATTCCTTGCGCAGTTCCCTTCGGCGGAAGGCGGGTGATGGTCATCACAAGCTGCAGCAACAGAAACACGGTTGACGCCAGTTGAGTGACAACTGCGAGCGAAATTGCCGAGGTATCCTGACGGAAATAGAGGAACAGAGGTATCGCACTGGACGTCGCCAAAACCGTCACGACAAAGATGATGGCAATACGACCAAAAAAATCCTCGTTCAACATTTTCATCCCCTACCTAAGCAGTCATTGAAACATCACTTCCGCGCCCCGACAAGAAGATGATTTCCAAAGAGTTAACGGCTATGCCGTCTCAATTTTTGATTAATCTGTCCGGCCTATCTTGGCCAAATGCCAAACCTTCTTCCCGTGCTTCGTGTCCTGGCGCCGATCTCAATTGTGATTTCAGCCACTGCGATGATCGCGCTCGATCCTCACAGCGCAACATTTGCGTTTTGGTTGGCGTTGCCTATGAATGCGGCTGGATGTCCCGCATTTTCGCATAGCAGAGCGGACTGCCGAGGTTCAGTTCAGCTGATCCAGAATTCCTGAGCTGCTCGCCAACACCAGACTTTTGTAGATCAGGAACGCTATCGTACAGATCGCCGCGACCGAGATTGGCACGCCGAACGGCACAACGCCTTTGCGGTCGAGATGCTGAACATAGAGGCGAAAGGCGCCTGCGGGCAGCAGGAACGGATTTTTCATGGCCGCTGCAGTGACGAGGGCGAAAACCAGCAGCAGCATAGAAAACACGACGAGATCGGTTCCGCCGGTCAGGAAAGGGACGACCGCCATCAGCTTGACGTCGCCGGCGCCGATCTTGCGCAAGATCCAGAACGGGAACAACGCAAGAAACAGCACGAGGCCAGCAACCGCGCTCAAGCCCATGTCCCACCACGATCCGGACTGCAACGACAGCAGCAGCATGCCCCCCGCGCCCAGGCAGAGCAGCAGCAGCACGTCGCGATTGGCAATCTTCTGGGTAGTGAAATCGAGCCAGGCAATCCTTGCCAGCAGAGGGATCGCGAGCGCCTTCAGCAGCAGAGATTCGACGAGCAACATGCTAGCGCTCGATATTCTGCACGCTGGACGACAGAAGCTTCAGATTGTTGGCTACTGTCGGATCGTTGGGCGCCAGTTCATAAGCCTTGAGGAAATTGCTGCGTGCATCCTGCAGCTTGCCCCGCAGCAGGTAGGAATAGCCGACATTGTTGTAATATTCAGGCGTAGCGCCGACCAGCTTGAAGGCACGGGCATAGGCCCGGTCGGCAAGATCGAAGCGATGGATGCGGTCGCTGCAGGCAGCCAGGCCCATCCAGGCGCCACCATCGTTGGGCGCCAGTTGCGTCGCCTTGAAGAACAGCGCACCGGCATTGCCGTAATTCTCGGCACGGAACTGGTTCTTGGCTTCGGCAACAGCCTGGTCCGAGGCGTAATATTCGACGTCGCTGACCGTCTTCAGCCCATCGAAGGCATCGCCAAAGGACGTTACGTCGCCTTTCGACGGCTCGTTGGTGCGAACGACACCGTCGGTTGTGTCCGCCCCGTTTGTCTGGCAACCGGCAAGCACTACCGTCAACAGGCAGGCTGCGGCCGCGATAGCCTTCTTCATATTGTGTCCCCAAAAAGGGTCCCGACTCACGTTAGGACCAAATCATATACGTAACTAGAAGAAAATGCCCTTCATGCGGATGATCACCGGCAACATGATCACCATCATCACCACCGGGAAGATACACAGCCCCAACGGAATCATCATTTTGACAGGCAAGGCGTTGGCACGTTCTTCAGCATGAAGAATTCTCTGGCTGCGCATCTCTTCGCTGTAGACCCGCAAAGCGTCGGTCAGGCTGGTGCCGAGTTCTTCCGACTGCCGAAAAAGCACGGCCAAAGCCCGCGCCTCGTCAAGACCGATTCGGTCGGCGAGGTCGCGCAACGCCTCGCGCAGCGGCTTGCCGGCACGCAACTGCAGATTCATGATCGCGAGCTGGATGCCGAGCCATTTATGCGTGCCAGCCAGTTCGCTGCTGACGCGCTCCACCGCTGCCTCCAGGCTCATGCCCGCGTCCGCGCAAGTGATCATCATATCCATGAAATCGGGAAAGGCGCGGCGATAGATCTCCTTCTGCCCATTCTCGAAGCGATCGAGCAGGATGGCGGGCATCACGATGCACGCTAGCCCGAACAGAGCCGAGCCGGCAAAACCTATGAAACTGGGCAACTGAGGTGGGAGCACTCGCGACAAGAGCGCATAGGCAGCCAGAAAGCCGGCACAGACAGCACCAAGCCGCGACAAGGTGTAAATGAGCGGAGCGCTGGCCTGATAGAAGCCGGCTCGAAACAGCTTCGCCTCAAGCGCATTTGGTTCGTCCCGCTCCTTCTCCATCGACCGGAAATAGGCGTCGACCGGCCGTTGCGCGGAAATCTTTGCAAGCAGTTCTTGTCCAGCGAGCGAACGGCGATCGGCAATCCCTTCGGCCATCAGGCTTTGCGCGACCAGCGTCCGCGTCTGCAACGCCGGCAAGAAGACAAGCGCGCCGAACAGGAACAACGCAACCGCCGCCACGAAGACGGCAACGGAGATCAAAAAGCTCAGATCCTGGATATTCGAAAACAAGTTTATGATTCGCTCCCGTCAGAAATCGAAATTGACCATACGGTACATGATAAAGTCGCCCAATAGCGCCCACAGCCCGAAAATCGTGAACACTGGCAAGATAAGCGGACTGCCCCAGACGGAGCCGTAGTAGGACGGGGCAAGCAGCAGAAGGATCAGGAACATAACCACCGGAAACAGTGAAATGATCCACGCGGACACACGACCCTCGCCCGAAAGCGCGCGAATCTTCATCCTGAGTTTCTGCCTATCGCGCAGCACCACGGAGAGATTGGCCAGGATCCCGGTAAGATTGCCGCCCGTCTTGGACTGGATCGACAGCGACACCGACAACAGATGAAGGCCCTCGAAGCCGACACGCTGCGAAAGCTTTCGCACGGCCTGCTCTATGCT
Organism: Mesorhizobium norvegicum; assembly: GCF_004919685.1. Lineage (GTDB taxonomy): Bacteria > Pseudomonadota > Alphaproteobacteria > Rhizobiales > Rhizobiaceae > Mesorhizobium > Mesorhizobium norvegicum. The sequence goes on from NZ_SMYZ01000031.1 coordinate 87,433, forward strand.
CAGACCAAAGGTGATTTCATCGGAGACAATGCCGAACTCGGTGCCGAGCGGATCCGGCATCTCCCGCGCTACGAGCCCGACCGCCACCGAAGCCGGATGTCCAGCTCGCAGCGAACGGACGATCATGTCGAGCGCATCCGGGAGCTGTCTAGCAAATTTCAGAATTCGTTTGTTGCGGGCGCGGCGGAGAACGAAAAGCGGCAGGCCGAATCCGACTACCAGAAAAACGATGAGCGACACCAAGGCAGAGAAGTGCAACAAGATCGACATCAGCAACGCAAGTGCCAGTCCCGCGCTGAGAAACGTCGCAGCGAAAAATATCGGGTTTCCGGTAATACCGGACTGAGTATAGAGCCTGTTCAGCCAGATCATGCCAAACAGAAAATCACCCGACTCCGTCAGCCCACGTTCGCGCAGCAATCCTTGCAGGGTCTGTTCAGCTGGCGCTTCGTCAGCCAACCGCCTCAGCCGGTGGTTGATCACGCCCATCCGCGACCGGCGACCGGCAAACGAAAGATATAGTGCCTCTCCGGCGAGAATGACCGAGGCCGCCGCGAGCACGTAGATGAAGTACAGCAGAGCTTGACCCGTCGGCATCAGAGGGCAACCTGCGGATTGAAGGCATCCTTGGCAAAATGATGCCCGAGCGTCGCCGCCTCCGGAGCAAAGCGCGGACGGACACCGGTTGCGCGAAAGTCTCCGATGACTTTGCCTTCGGCTGTGACCTCTCGGCGGACGAAATGATAGATTTCCTGGAGCTGGACGACATTGCCTTCCATGCCCGTCAGTTCCGATATGGAGGTCACACGCCGGCCTCCGTCCGAAAGACGCTGTGTCTGGACGATGATGTCGATGGCGGATGCGATCTGCGCCCGGATTGAATCATGCGTCATCGGCATGCCCGCCATGCCGACCATCTGTTCCAGCCGCGAGATCGCATCACGCGGCGTGTTGGCGTGGATGGTGGTCATCGAGCCTTCATGGCCCGTGTTCATCGCTTGCAGCATGTCGAAGGCCTCCTCGCCGCGCACCTCGCCGACGATGATGCGGTCCGGCCGCATGCGCAAGGCGTTTTTCAGCAATTCGCGCTGGCGCACCTCGCCCTTGCCCTCGACATTGGGCGGACGCGTTTCCAGCCGCCCGACATGTGGCTGCTGCAATTGCAGCTCCGCCGCATCCTCGATGGTGATCAGACGCTCCCTCGACGGAATGTAACTCGATAGCGCGTTGAGCAAGGTCGTCTTGCCGCTGCCGGTGCCGCCGGAAACCAGGATCGACTTGCGAGCCTGCACGGCGATCCGCAGCAATTCGATCATGGGCGGACGGATCGAATTGAATGCCATCAAACGCTCGAGCGAATAGGGATTTTTCGAGAATTTGCGGATCGACACCAGCGGGCCGTCGACCGAGACCGGCCGCACCGCGATGTTGACGCGTGAGCCGTCATCCAGCCGGGCATCGACCATCGGCGACGATTCATCGACGCGCCTGCCGATGTTTGAGACGATCTTGTTGATGACCCTCAGCAGATGCGCCTCGTCGCGAAAGCGGATTGCCGTCTCTTCGACGATGCCACGCCGCTCGATAAAGACGCGCTTGTGGGTGTTGATCATTATGTCGGTGATCGTATCGTCCTTGAGCAGCGGCTCAATCGGCCCGAGCCCGAGCATCTCGTCGGCTGTCTCACTGGTCAATTGGTCGAGTTCACGTGCATTCAGCGGCACGCTCCGGCTGCGCACAAACTCGCGCACGATCGGCCTGATTTCGTTCAGGATCTCGTCCTTGGATGACGTCTCGAGCGCGGAGAGATTGAATCGGTCAATCAAATGGCGGTGAAGCTCGACCTTGAGCGTCAGGAAATCGTCGCCGTGCGATTCGACGTCAGCAACAGGCGATAGTGCCGGGACGGCAGAGACAACCGTGGTCGACTCCACCCTTGGCTCGATCCGCGCCTCGCCACCCTTGATGAACCGCCCCAGCATAATCCCCTATACTCCCCACCAGCGCATATTAGCGGAAACTAAACGTTAACCACGCGACGCACAAGCGCAGGAGCGCCTCACACGCGGCCAATACTTTCAACATAGTTAAGGAGTGCGCCAAGAAAAATATCGTTTTTATTTCTGGTCTCCACGCCGCCAAACATGGTTCACTAAGATTTGGAGCGCCCCGTGCCCATTGCGTAATCCGACATCGGTATCCATTCCATAATTGGCTATAACCCCTTAGATATAAAGGGATATGCGGTATCGCTAAAGTAGGTAGGGCTTAATTAGCGGGGCGTCATAATTGTGAACGAATGGTTAAGAGCGCTTGAAAAATTAAACGAATCAAGGTCTTGCTGAAATTTAGGGCCGCTCTCAACTCGAAAGTTCATGTATTGGAAAGTTAAGGAACCGTTAATGTCGTTTGACTCCGCGTTTTCTCGGGACCTAGGATCGAGATGACGGGGGATGCTTGGGTATGGATTTCATCCTTTGCTCTGTCTCGTCGGGTTCAAACCTCCAAAGGGAGAAATTGACATGAAGAAGCTCATGACGATGACCCGGCAGTTCCGCGACGATGAAAACGGCGCTGCCATGGTCGAATACTCAATCCTGATCGGCATCATTGCCGCGGCATCGATTGTTGCGGTTATTGCTATCGGCGGATGGGTCGGCAGCCAGTTCACCGGCCTTTGCGCGAAGATCTCCGGCAAGGGTCTCGACGCTGCTGGCACTGGCACTGGCACTTGCGCCACGCCTAGTTGATCAAGAAGAGATAGCCATGAACCGTCTTACCGACGTAGCCAGGCAGTTCCACGACGATGAAAACGGCGCTGCGATGGTGGAATACTCAATCCTGATCGGCATCATTGCCGCGGCATCGATCGTTGCGGTTATTGCCATCGGCGGATGGGTCGGCAGTCAGTTCACCGGCCTTTGCGCGAACCTGAACACTAAGGGTTTATCCAGCACTGGCGGTGCCGGCGGCACTTGCTAAGAACTTTCTGGGCCGGAATCGCTCGATTTCGGCCCAGGATTTTGCGCTTTGAAGGGGCTGACATTCGCCCGCTGGGCGATAGTGGGGTGGGAAGATGCGTGTCAATACACTTATCATGATCGTTCTCGCCGGCGTGTTCGGCGTGCTGGCGGTGGTGCTCGCCAATATCTGGCTGGCCAGCCAGCGCAATGCCATGGCGCGGACGGACGACGTCCCGCGCGATACGGTCGTGGTGGCTGCCGTCGCGTTGAAGTTCGGCGACACGCTGTCCGCTGACAAACTGCGTGAGGTCGCATGGCCGGCGGGCGCGATTCCGGACGGCGCTTTCAAGACGACGGAAGAGCTCTTGACGAAAGACCTTCCGGCGGGCGGAGGCAGCAAGCAGGCGCTTCAGGCGATCGGCGTCAACGAACCTGTGCTGGCCACCAAGATCACCGGCCCCGGCCAGCGCGCCACGCTTTCGGCGGTGCTCGGCGAAGGCATGAAGGCAGTATCCATCCGGGTCAACGACGTGCTCGGCGTGGCCGGCTTCGTCTTCCCGGGCGACCGGGTCGATGTCCTGCTGACGCGAACCGAGCGCGGCGACGGCGACGACAAGAGTTTCGTCGACGTGCTGCTGCAGAGCATGAAGGTGCTTGCCGTCGACCAGGTTGCCGATGTGAGCAAGGATAGCCCGACCGTCGTCAAATCGGTGACGCTCGAGGCCAGCACCAAGGATGCGCAGAAGCTGACCCTGGCAGCCGGCGCCGGCCAATTGTCGCTGGCGCTTCGCCAGGCTGCGGCCAGCAAGGGCGAGACGACCGAACGTGTGACGCTTTCCGACCTGACCGGTGAAACGCCGGCCGACGTCGCCGCTAGGCAGGCGGAACTCGACAGGAAGGCAGCAGCGGAAGCCGCGGCCGCGGAGGAGCGCAAACGCGCCGAAGACAAGATAGCTGGTTTGACGCAGGCCGTTGAAAAAGTGGGAAGCCGTCTCGACCAGTTGAGCAAGGTCAAGCCGGCTCCGGCCGTGGTGTCGGCTCCTGAAGTACGGGAAGTCGTTAAGGAAGTCGTCAAATATGTCACACCCGAGCCACCGTCGCGTGCTACCGTGGGCGTTTTTCGGGGCGTGAAGCTCGAGACATATGATGTGCCGCGACAACCATGATAAGGTGCGACTAATAAAATGAGGCTGCCAGCACCGGCAGCGAGTGGGGAGTTGGGGATGCAGGGGACTTGGTTGAGGATGGTGGCGGCCGCGTTGTCGTGTCTGGCAGCGCTGTTGCTTTCGAGCCTGGCGGCCGATGCAGCCGACCGTTTCATCGACGTGTCGAACCCCAGCGTCCATCGGATCTTCCTGCCGATGTCGCAATCGGTAACGATCCAGGTGAATGCCAATCTGGGCGACATCGTCGTTGGCGACGAGAAGATCGCCGATGCCCAGCCGATGACTGACCGCACACTCTATGTCATCGGCAAGGGCGCCGGCACCACCACGGTCAATCTGTTTTCAACAGACAAGCGCTCGCTTGGCGTCATCCAGATCGAGGTCGGCGTCGACGTCAGCGACATGGCGCAGGCGATCCGCCAGGTGTCGCCAAGGTCGCGCATCGAAATTGGCTCGGTCAATGGCAGGGTCCGGCTTGGCGGTCATGTCAAGGACGGCGCGACGCTGGCGGCGATCATGGAAGTCGCGCAGCAATATGGCCCCGACGCCATCATCAATGCCGTCACCGTTGACGACAGCCAGCAGGTCAATCTCGAAGTGCGTGTGCTGGAAGCCAAGCGAAACGCCGGCCGCGATCTCGGCGTGTCGATCCGGAGCAGGAACGGCGATGGCACGACCCGCGTCGGAACGGGCAGTGCCGCCCTCGACGAGGACAATGTGGTGGCCGGACCGGGCAATGTTCTCGTCGGCCTGTTGTCGAACAGCAATCCCTTCGCGGCGCTGATCACCCGCGTCATTGACAGCAACATCAAAGTCGATTTGGTCATCGAGGCACTTGAGGCCAAGGGCGTGGTGCGCACGCTGGCCGAGCCCAATCTGACCACGCTTTCCGGCGAGCCGGCCAGCTTCAATGCTGGTGGCCAGGTGCCGATCCGCAGCGTCAATAAGGATGGCGAAGTCCAGATCGAGTACAAGCAGTTCGGCGTCAATCTTCTGTTCACGCCTATCGTGCTCGCCGACGACAAGATCCACATCCAGTTGGCGCCGGAGGTCAGCGATCTGACCGGCTTCACCACCGCCGGTGACCCAATCTTCACCAACCGCAAGTTGGAAACCGTCGTCGAACTGCGCGACGGCCAGAGCTTCGCCGTCGGCGGGCTTCTGTCGAGCAAGACAACCAAGCTGCAGAACCAGGTGCCGTGGCTCGGCCAGGTGCCGATTATCGGGACACTGTTTCGCAATTCGAGCAACCAGAAGGAAGAGACCGAGCTGGTCGTCATCGTCACGCCGCACATCGTGCGGCCGGTGAAGCCCGGCGAGCAGTTGGCCACGCCCTTCGACAAGACGCGGCCGGCCAACGATCCGGAATTCTTCGTGCTTGGTCAGCTCGAGGTGAACAAGGACATGATCCGAAAGTATGAAACGGGCGATGGCGTCACCGGCCCCTATGGCCACATGCTCGACTTCAAATCGAAGGACAAGATGCTCTATGTCAAGAAATAGCGCCTTGATCCTCATTCTGTGCGCCGGTGCTCTGTCGGGCTGCGCCGCGGACTATCTGAACCACTACGACTCGGTGACCTTGGCCGCCGGCGACACGCAAAAATTCAATTCGATGCTGCAGACGGTCGACCCGCTCAATCCGGCCTCCCGGAACACCCACATCGAAGGCGACGGCACGCGCGCCGCCGCTATTGCCCACAGCTACAAATTTCCGCCGCCACCGCCGCCGCCGCCGGCGATCACGGTCAATGTCGGCGGGTCGGGTGTGACGCAGTGAACTGAACGGAAGGATGCGGAGGGCGCCGGGCATGCGAGGAGCCCTGGCGCGAGGTGAAAGAGAGTAAGGTCATGTTGGGGACCATTCGTGCCTTCTGGAACGATCAACGCGGCGTAGCGATGATCCTCGTGGCGATCATGCTGCCCGTGCTTATTGGCTTTTCGCTGCTGGCCTTCGACATGAGCCGGGCGACCGGGCTTCACCATCAGTTGCAAAAGGGTATTGACGGTCTTGCATTGGCGGCTGCCGCCGAACTTGACGGGAGGTCGGATTCGATCACTCGAGCCAACCGGGCCGTGACGACCCTGCTCGCCAACCAGACCCTGTATTCAGAGCAAGGCGCCGGTCACACTCTCGCTCTGGCAGACGTGACCATCACCTTCTTGACCGGGATACCAGCCAGCGACGAGACCACATTGACCAGCGCTGGCGTCGATGCAAACGGCGTGAACTGGGCCAGCACCGATCCTAAAGTGGTGTCTTTAGCGGAAGTGACGATAAACGCGTCCGGATTGGCGAAGGGTGCCGGGGCATTCGCTACCATCTTTCCAGCAAGCTTCGTCGGCAGCAAGGATACGATGGACATCCGGGCCCAGGCTGTCGCTGGGTTTGTTCAGTCGATCTGTGAAACCGTGCCGATCTTCATGTGCAATCCGTTCGAGACAACCGACCCGTCCACCAGCAAGACGATCCAGCAGGCGTTCGCATCGGGGGATACTTACAGCCGCGAATTCCGCATCCTCAAGGTTGATTCCAACCCTGGCCCCGGCAATTTTGGGCTGATCGACAACAACCTGAGTTCACTGCGCGATGCCATTGCCATCGGCACATCCGGCACTTGCTATAGCCGCGATAAACTCACCACGAAAACCGGCGTCACCCTGGGCCAGGTCAATACGGGCCTGAACGTCCGCTTCGATCTCTACAGCGGGTCCCTGAACAAGGATAATAAGGACTGGGCGTACCGACCGTCGAGCAACGTTCGCAAGGGCCAGAAGACCGGCTGCAGCAAATACGACCCCGTTACGGATAATACGGCGCTGCCCCTCCCGACCGGAACCAACTATGTCGACGCAAAGGGAATGTCAGACCAGATATCATCCCAAAGCTTCTGGACAAATTACTGGTCGATCAACCACGGGGTGGCATATCCAAATATCCCGAGCGCCACCAACCCGACCGGCACCACTTCCGCCCCAGCTTCCAGATATGACGTCTACAAATACGAGATTTCTCACGGTCTGGTTGGCGACAAGTCAATAGCGCCCACCAAAGAATCCGGTACGCCGTCATGCTTCAAGGGAGATACGCCGACGGCAGATCCCGAACGCCGGCTCATGAATATGGCAATTATCAACTGCATCGCCAATCAGGCAAAGATCAATGGCCATGTTCAACTCAAGCCGGATGGCTACGCGAGCGTGTTCATCAACACCCCGGTCCAGAAGCAGGACAACACAAAGGATCCAGAAGACCCATCTGCCGGGGAGAAGCCGATTAGTCTGGAGATAGTCGACGTCGATGGCGGCTTCGCCAATAACACCCTTGTCGACAAGGCTTTTCGAAACGAAGCGCAATTGTACCGGTAGCGCCATGTTCATCAAACTGAGACAGTTCCTCTTTCGGTTCCACCACGACGACCAAGGCGCTGCCTTGGTCGAGATAGCGATCGTCACGCCACTCGTGTTGCTGCTGGCAGCGGGTGTCTTCGAGTTCTCGAACATCTTCAACACGCGTCTGCTTCTCGAAGCTGGCGTCGAGGATGCCTCTCGCTATATGGCGCGCTGCAGCAGTGACTGGAATACTTGTTCAGTGTTGGCAACAAACCTCGCAGTGAACGGGGCCGTCCAGGGCGGTAGTGCGAGGGTTACCGGGTGGACCACGGGTCAAGTCACCATCAAGCCAGTATTATCGACCCCGGCGATCGATACCGCTACCGGCACCCAGCTCTATCTCAGCAGCACTGGCACCGTCGTTGTCGTGGAGGTCAGCGCCTCATATCCGTATCCTACTCTGGGCCTCTGGTCTTATCTCGGCTTTGGTAACGTTAAGCTCACTGTGTTCCATCAGGAGCGTGTCTTGGGATGGTGATCTCGCAAGGCACGTTCTGGAGAAACCAATCCGGCGCGACAATGGTGGAGGCGGCCATTGCAATGCCCATGCTGCTGACTTTGCTGCTTGGTTTCGTCGACTTCGGCTACGCCTTCTACCAATGGAATGCTGGTAACAAAGCGGTGCAGGCTGGCGCCAGGCTGGCGCAGATTTCCGCTCCGATCGCCAGCGGACTTCTGCTCGAGGCAATAACACCCAGCGACTCACTGGACGTGGGAAAGGCGGTTCCAATCAACACTTACAGCTATATCTGTACTGCCAGTGCCGCCGGAGTTGTGTCTTGCACCTGTGGAACAGGCGCCACATGCCAAAACCTCACTGTGAACCAAGCCGCTTTCGACTTCATCTTTAGCGGCAGCAGCAACCGGCCAGGAATGCTGACATTCCTGCCAACCCTTCTGAAATCCGAGGTCCAGATTCAGTATCAGGCTTCGGGCCTCGGCTATTGGACGCGCCCCAGTGGGCCGGTACCAACGATCACCGTCAGCATTGAAAAACATCCCTTCCAGTTCTTCTTTCTGGCCGGTTTTCTCGGATTCGGAACCATCACCATGCCCTCCATGCTGAGCACGGTCACGGGCGAAGACATGAAGAGCACCTATCCATGAATGCCATCAACACCAAGGTTACGCCGACCAAGCGAAAGCAGGTTGCGCTGTTTTCGTCGGATCCGAATTTCAAGCGCGACGTGGCGACGCGGCTCGATGCGCTGGCGATTTATGATGTGCGGGTTTCCGAGACGAACGACTTTCTCAAGGGGCCGCCCGCCGATACGCGCCCGGGCATCGTCATTCTCGATCTCGGCAATGGCGAGTTGCTCGGCAGGCCCGGTATCGTCGAGGCGCGCGCGCTCTGGGCCAACGTGCCGCTGATCGCGGTTTCCGACGAGCTGACGTCGGAACAGACGCGCGTGCTGGTGCGCATGAACGCCTCGGACTGGCTGCACAAGCCGCTCGACGGCAAGGAGCTGCTCAACGCGGTGACCTTCCACGACACCGGCAACCAGGGCACGAAAAGCCGGATCATCACCTTCATCGGCGCCAGCGGCGGCGCCGGCGCCACGACGCTGGCGCTGTCGGCGGCCGAATTCCTGGCTTCGAAATCGGCCGAGCGCGCGGCGTCCACCTGCCTGGTCGATCTCGATTTCCAGAGCGCCAATTGCGGCGCCTATCTCAATTTGTTCAACCAGTTCGATCTTGCCGGCATCATCGGCCAGCCGGAACGGCTCGATGTCGAGCTGATGGATGTGATCAAGCTGTCGCGCCCGTCCGGCCTCACCCTCTACGCGTTCGAGCGGCCGCAGCTGCCCTTCGAACCGCACGGCAGCGATTTCGTCTTCCGGCTGCTGGACCTCGTCGCCTACCGCTTCGACGACATCGTCATCGACCTGCCCAATCTCGAAACGCCCTGGCACAATTCCGTGCTGTCGACGAGCGACGAGATCTTCATCGTCTTCGAACTCAACGTCGCTTCACTGCGGCAAGGCAAGCGGCTCTACAAGAAGATCCGCGAGCTGCGCGGCAACGCGGTCAACATCACGCTGGTCGCCAACAAGCACAAGCGCAAATGGTTCGGGAACCATTTTTCGCGCAGTGAACTCGAAAAGATATTCAAGGCGCCGCACATCAAGTCGGTCGCGCTGGACAACGCGCTTCTGACCGATGCGCTGAACAGGGCCATCCCACCTTCCGAAGTGGATGGGCGGGCGCGCTTCAACAAGGATCTGAAGCGGATGTTCAAAGAACGGCTCGATGACGCTGCCCGATAAATATCGGATCGCCCCGAGGCTGGCCGGCGCCTGCGTGCTCGGCGTGGCGCTGGCGCTGTCCGTCCAGGACTTCGCCGAGGCGCGATCGGCGCTTTCGGAACGGCCGCCGCTGCCGGCGATGGGGCCTAGCCTGCGCAAGGCCGTTGCCTTCGCAACCACCGAGCAACCCGGAACGATCATCATCCGCAAGGACGAGAAAGCGCTTTACCTGGTGACCCGCCAGGGCCAGGCGCTGCGCTACCAGATCAGCGTCGGACGCGACGGGTTTGGCTGGTCCGGCGTCGTCAAGGTGGGAGCCAAGACCGAATGGCCGGAATGGCGCCCGCCACAGGAAATGCGGGCCCGCCAGCCGGAGCTGCCGAAAATGGTGCCCGCCGGCCCCTACAATCCGCTCGGCGCAAGGGCGCTCTATCTGTCTCGGGACGGGCGCGACACGCTCTACCGCATTCACGGCACCAACGATCCGTCGGGTGTCGGCTTCGACGGAACGTCAGGCTGTTTTCGTCTTACCAACACGGATGTGATCGATCTTTTCAAGCGCGTCGCGGTCGGCGCAAAGGTGGTGGTCCAATGACGACGATCAGCGAACCTGACATGCCGGCGATCGACATCGGAAACCAGGAACAGCGCGAACAGCGCGCCATCGAGAAACCCAGCAACCCAAGGACGATCGGCATCGTCCTCGCCAGCGGCGCCTTGCTGATCACTGCGATCAACATGGCGGCTGCGGTCTATCTCTATCGGGGTATAAGCGACCTGCGTTTTGTCGAAGCGCGACTGGAGCAGCTCGGAGCGTTCGAGCAGCGGATCACGGCTCGGCTCGACACGGTCAACAACGGCTTCCAGAGCCGGTTCGAGAAACTGGACAGCCAGTTGCAAGGCAGCTTCAACGAGATCGACGGCAACATTGCCCGGTTGGGGCAGAACTTGCCGGTTGCCGGCGGCGAGGCCATGTCGAGTGCGGCCGAACCGTCCGAGCTCACCACCAGCACGCTGGCGCAAGCGCCCGAAGCCCTCGACGGCGCGAGCGCGGGCGAACCCAGCGTCATCGAAGCGCCGCGTGCGCCAAGGAAGAGGATTGCATCGGCGTCGCCCCCTCCCCCAAGCTCCAACTACCAGCGCATCCAGCAGCCTGACGGCAAGGTCTATTACCGCAGGATCAATTAGAGCGGGATGATTTGAG
>NZ_SMYZ01000032.1 GCF_004919685.1 Mesorhizobium norvegicum
TCAAGTGCTCGCTTGTCGACAATCATGACAAGGCCTTCGCTTCGATGTCCTTCTTCGAGATCGGACCTGCTAAGGCCATTCGCGTCCGGCATATGCCCGTTGTGTAGCGGTCTTGTCGCGTCATTCGAAAAATCGGAAGTTTGGAGGTGTCCCATCGCTTACCTACTCCTCTCCGCCGCTGACTTTGCTTTTCTCCCTCTTGGTTTGGCTCCAAAGCTTGTCAGAGCGTGAACTGATACGCTCGTTCATCGTGTGTCAGGCTGACTAGATGTTAACTGAGGAATGGATTCAAGGAGTAGGGCATACGCCGCCCCAACGCACGGACGTATGGCTTCCCCGCTCTTTAGAGGTAACCCAAGCTGAAGGGCATACTACGATACTGTGGAAAAGACGCGTTGATCCTGGTTAACAATTTGTAATTATATATTAGCTAACTAATATATCCGGGTGTGCAACACTCTAGAGTTGCATAGCTATACGCAACACTAATAAGGTGTACGAAGCGTCTCAACCCTGTGTGAAGCGGCATTTGTGCAGCCTGGTTCCCGCGGCCTCTTTCTAGGATTCGATGACTTTCTTCGAGACCCATCCAGAACCTTTATCGCAGCAAGAAAAAACACCGTCGTCTTTTCACCAATCGCATCGACGGCGCACGCGGCAGGCTACTACCCAAACTCAGCGAGCTCGTCGGCGGCTTCCTGGATACCATGTGCAGCCGCCCGCTCAAGCCAAAGGCGGCCTGCCACCGGATTGCTTTCCCCGGCGAGGCCCTTCAAGAGAAATCGGCCAAGCATCAGCTGGGCCTGTCCATGCCCACATTCGGCGGCGGCGGCGAACCATTTCTGCGCTGCCGTCTGGTCGATCGGCAGGCCCTCGCCGGAGCTGTGGAGCGCGCCGAGCGCGAACATTGCCCCGGCATGACCGTCGGCGGCGGCCCGCTCGAACAGCTGGATTGCAGCTTTTGGCGACCGCGCGCCTCCGTGCCCGTTGAGCAACATCTCCGCAAGTGCCACTTGTGCGTCGAGGACGCCGCCGTCGGCTGCCTCGGCAAACCAGGCGCGGGACTGCTGCGCGTCGGCCGCCACGCCGCGCCCATCCTGGAGGATGCGCGCATACATGTATTGGGCCTCGGCGACGCCTTCAGCAGCGCGCCTCAGCCATTGCGCCGCCTGACGTTCGTCTTGCCGGACGCCAACGCCCTTGGTGAAACAGAGCCCGAGATTGAACGCGGCGATGAGATCGCCCGATGACGCGGCTGCCTCGAACCATCCGGCTACGCGTGTAGTATCGTCCGGCTCGCCGGCTCCTCCGAGAACGCGATTGGCGAGGTCGACTTGTGCTTCCTGGTTCCCGCTGTTTGCGGCAACGCGAAGCCAGCGCATCCCCTCTTTGTCATCCTTGGCAACGCCGTTACCTGTCAGGTACAGAGAGGCAATAGCGCGAGCGGCGGGCTGGTGACCCGCCTCCGCCGCCCGCCGATACCAGTTTGCGGCCTCTGCAAAATCCGGCGGCCGGCTCTTTACGTGACGATCGCCAAGGAGATACGCTGCCTCGATGTTGCCGCCCAGCGCGGAGCGCCGCATCCACGCCTCCCCGGCCGTGGGATCATGGTCTACGAGGCTACCGTCAATCAGCGCCAACCCCATCCGGAACTGCGCAGAGGGAAGGCCTTTCTCCGCAGCTGCCTGGTACAGCCGCGCGGCGGCAGCTAAGTCGGCTGTGACACCGAGGCCGTGCTCGGTAAGGACAGCGAGAAGATAGGTTGCGGTCGGCAACCCAGCGTCGGCCGCGCGCCGCACCTCGTCGGCAACCCTGGCCCGTTCCGCCAGCCCACTCCGCCGTGCCAGCGAAAGCGCAAAACCGAGGCATCCTTCGGCACAGCCGGCCGCGGCCGACCGCTCGTACCAGCGGTGCGCCGCATCCGGGTCGCGCATAGGTTCAGGACCGCTGGTAAGGATGTAGCCGAGAACTGCCTGGCCGGTCGCGCAGCCTGCCTCGGCAGCTTTCGTGGCAAGGCCGAGTGCTGTCACGAAGTCCGGCTCACCCGAAAAGTCTTGCTCGAACAAGCGTTCCGATTCTGAGCCCTTGCCGTCACTTTCCGCTGTCGCGAGGCCGGTCACGTAAAGTGCGGCGAGGAGTGCCTGCGCATCGGCGCTGCCGTGATTCGCGGCGCGCCTCAGCCAGCGCGTCCCCTCCACGCGACTCGGCGGCACACCCGATCCCTCGAGATAGCAACGTGCGACCCGATACTCCGCATCGGCGATCCCCGCGCGTGCGGCGATCGCCATGAGCGGAAAGGCTTCCGCGGGCTTGCCGCTGTCAGAGAACTCGATCGCCCGCCGCAATGCTGCCGCCGGGTTGGCGAAACCAGTTAGCCGATTCAGAATTGTCATTTTGGTCCGAGCCCTCGATTCCTCCACCTCGGTCGCCTACCGCGCTACAGCCTACGGCTCGCGCATTGCTTCCTGGCCGATCGGAAGCATAGCCCCGAGGATGTATTTGAGCACTGTGCGCTGGCCGACTTTCACGTCGGCGGTCACGGGCATTCCAGGGCTGACGTTGAAACCGGCGGGTACCCCGTGCAGCGCGACCTGATCGATGGAAATGCGCGTGCGATAGTACGGCCCGGAGTCCGAGGGCAACATGGCCAGGGAACTGTTTGGGTCGCGGGCTTGCTCCTGCGCCGAAAAGGAATCGGGGCTGAGCGTCCGCACAGTGCCGTGGGCGAGGCCATATTGCGAATAGGGGAAAGTGTCGAACTTGATGACCACGGGATCGCCGACGTGCACGAAGCCGCTGCTGCGGCCCACAATGTTTGTCTCGATCTCGAGCGGCGCGTCGGCTGGCACTAATACAATCAAGCGCTCGCCGGACTGCAGGACCGAGCCGACCGAGACTTTCGCCACCGACTGGACGATGGCGTCTGCTTCACTTTTCAGCTCCACCAACTGCTTGCGCAGCTTTGCCTTGTTGAGGAGTTCGCGGGCATCGGACATCCGCGAACTCGCCTCCGACAGCCCCTGTGAGACTTCCGCTCGCCAGCCTTGGATGTAGCCGTCGCGATCGGCAGCCACCGCCGCCTGCTGGCGCTTGGCAGCTTCTGCTGTCTGCTCCGCATTGCCGAGCGCCCGGGACATTTCCGCCGAATTGTCCTCAGCGAGAAGCGTATTGAGGCGGCTCCCGACCTGTCTTTCTTCCAGCTGCTTGCGCATCTGTTCTATCGAGGCCGCGACGGAGAGCCGCTGCCGGTACCCGACGGCATCCGATTGAGCACGCGAGATCGCCGAACTGAGTTCATCGCCTTGCCGGTCGAAATTCTCCAGCTTGGCGTCGTAGACCGCCTTGCGGCGCTCGAAGATGGAGGCCTGCAGGGTCCAGGTCGGATCGAGACCGTCATAGTTGAAGGCCTTGCCGTCGGCCTCCGCCTTCAACCGTGCCACTTCGGCCTCAAGCGTCGAGACCTGCATCGCCAGCGACTGGAGGTCGGCTGAGGCAAAGGTCGCATCGAGGCGGGCAAGCAATTGACCGGCTTGCACATGCTGTCCTTCGCGCACGTCGATCGAGCGGACGATCGCCGTCTCCAGTGGCTGCACGACGATGTTGGGCGATTGTGAGACCACGAGCCCTCTGGTCGTCACCACCTGGTCGACCGGTATCACTCCTGCCAAGGCGATCAACGCGATCACCAAGCTCGAAATAATCCAGACGATGCCGCGCGCCGCTCGCGGAATGGGCGCATTGGCGATCGCCGTCGACGGCCACTGGAATTCGAGGATGGCCGGTGTCGTCGGATCGCTCGTCTTCGTCCGACGCCAGCGGGCGGGGCGGATGGTGAGGGAGGTGCTACTCATGGCTTATCAAACCTGAAGTGCATGCTGTCTTTGGTGAACCGGACCATTCTGTCCCATCCATTCCAGCCTCGGACATGCGCCCAAGCGCTTTAGAGCTGAAGGAACGGATCACCGATTTGCCGGCGCCCGTCGCCGAAAGCACAAATCGATCGCCGCGCAACATCGTCAAACCAACCGCGGTGGTACGGCCACCGGGCGGCCGTGGTGGCCGTCGAGATGCCGGTTCTGCTGCGCCCACAGCTGACGATAGAGCGCGCATCGTTCGAGCAGAATCGGGTGGGAGGCAACGTCCAGAACCTTGCCCTGCTCCATGACCAGGATCTGGTCGCACTCGGTAAGCGAGGAAAGCCGATGCGAAACGATGATCATCGTGCGCCCGCTGGCGATGCGCATGAGGTTGGCGCTGACAACCGCCTCGCTCTCCGGGTCGAGTGCGCTGGTCGCTTCGTCGAGGATGAGGACGGTCGGATTGTGGATGAGGGCGCGCGCGATCGCCAGCCGCTGCTTTTGACCGCCCGACAGATTGGGCGATCCTTCCTCGATGTATGTGTCGTAGCCATTCGGCATTCGTTCGATAAATTCTTCGGCGCCGGCCAGATGCGCGGCACGCATGGCGTCGGAAAGCGTCAGGCCCGCGCGCCCGGCGATGATGTTGTCGCGGATCGACCCGCGGAACAGGAAATTGTCCTGGAGGACCACGCCGAGCCCCTGGCGAAGGTGACGCAGGTTGATTTCCTTGAGGTCGACGCCGTCCAGCTTGAGGAAACCGCTATAATCGCGGTTGATCCCCTGCAGGAGACGCGCGATCGTCGATTTTCCCGACCCGCTCCGCCCGACAATGCCGAACATGCTCCCCGCCGGAATGTTGAAGCTGACCCGGTCGAGCGCCGGCGTCTTGGTGCCGATATAGCTGAAGGTCAGATCGCTGAACGTGACCTCGCCGACGAGCCTTGGCCTCAAGCCGAGGGAATTCGAACTGCTTTCCAACGGCCGGTTAAGGACCGACGCCGCCTCGCCGATCGCCGCGCCGACCTCTTCGTAATCCTCGATCAGTCGAGCCAGTCCGACCAGCGGTTGCGCGACGCGCTGGGAGATCATCATGAAGGCGAACAGGCCGCCGACCATATAGCCAGAACTGTCGTTCATCGCGAGATAGGCGCCAATCAGCATGGTACCGAGCACCATCACACGTTCGATTGGCGTAACCAGGGTCTGCGGCCAGCTGGCGAACTGCCCGAAGGATAGACGCGCCCTTCCCGATTCCGCCACCCGCTCGTCCCAAAGCGCCTTGCGTTGCGGCTCGAGACCGAGAGCTTTCACGGTCTTTATGCCGACAACGGTTTCGCCGAGCGCCGCCGACTTCCATGTCTCGGCCTCGATCACCCGCTGGTACCTCCGGCGCATTGGTCTGAGGAAGGCGAGGATGATCAGCATGATCACGGCTGCGCAGGTTACCACGATCCAGGCGAGCTTGGCGTTGACATAGAACATCACCGGCACCAGCACGCAGAGCGTGATCAGATCGAGGAACGTACTGAGGAGTTTGCCGGTCAGGAACTCGCGGATGCGGTAGACCTGGGCGAGGTGGTACATCGTCTCGCCGGCCGGATGGCGCTCGAAATAATCAAGCGGCAGGCGCAGGAGCCGGCTGAAAACGTGCAGCTGCAGCTTGGTGTCCAAACGGGCCCCGACGACGTTGATGATCGATCGCCGCGCGTGGCCCAGGAGCGTCTCGTAGGCGAAGACGACGGCGATAATGGCCGACAAGAGCAACAGCGTCGAGACACTGTTGAACTGCAACACCTTGTTGACCACCGTCATGACGATGAGCGGCGGCAGGATGGTAAGGATGCTGAGCGTGAACGAGGCGATGGCAACGTCGCGCAGGGGCCGGCTTTCGAGCCGCACCAGTTCGACGAGCCAGCTGAGAGTGAAAGGCGCGTCCGCCGCAACATAGGATCGCGCGTTTCGCAGCAGCACCGCCTCGCCCGTCCACACCTGCGACAGCCGCAGTTCGTCGATCGCGGTGGATTCACCGTCGTCGGGCGTGTCCGCGCTTTTGAGGAAGACGACGTTGCGCTCGGCACTCGCCCCGGTGAGGAGTCCCGCGCCGCCATCGCTGAACAACAGAGCCACCGGTCCGGTGTCTTGAAAGCGCAAGAGGTGAGACCAGCGAACGCGGACGGCGCGAGACCACATCCCGCCGTTCCGCGCCCATTCGGACAAGTCGGCAGCGGTTGGAAACGGGCTTGCACTCGCCGCCCTGAATTCGTTCGGGTCGAGTTCGACACCGTGATAGCGGGCGACCGCGAGCATCGCCTTGAGGCGCGGCCCGGCCTGGTCAAACTCGGCGGGACCACCGGGAATACGCCCTGCTTCGCTCTCGCCGCCGGCCTGGCCGATCGCTTCGGCTTCAATGCCGGCGCGGATAGGGACCGGCTGGATTTCGGCATTCAGAGGGATGTTCGCCATGGACTTCCCTTCCGGCACGCAGGCGTGAGTTCAACAATGCCCCGGGCGGACCGTCCCCGCCGGGATTTCCGGCGGCGCTGATCATACGCCGGGATGGTCGGCGGCGCGAGCCCCTTGCCCATTCGGAAATGGCGGACGCGCAGGCCTTGCTTTCCCGCAAAGCCCGCGCGCCCGTTTCTCAGCCTTGGACCGGTTTCTATCGTGGTCTGTCCGGTCACCACTACTGCTCACTCATGCGGCTTCAGAATATCCTTCAGAGCTTTCTTCACTGTGTCGTCGCTGTTGGCGTAGCCGGCACCATGCTTGGTGTGGTCCGAGGTCAGGTCGGTGCTCGCACCCACCGGCTTGTTCTGGTTGTGACCTCCCTTGATCGTGTTGAGGACATTCAGGAGGTCGGTCGTCACCGTACTGGCCGCCAGGCCGATGAGTTGGCGGAACGACGCATGGCTGACAGGATCACTGTCTGTCGAGCCGGATTGCAGGAACTGCGTCGTGTCCTTGAGCCCGAGGGTACTGGCCGTGACCGTGGCATTGGGATCATTGGGCGTGCCGTCGTTATCGGAGCCGTCATTGGGATGACCCTTGCCCGGGTTGCTGCTGTCGCTTCCGTCGGGATCGTTGCCGCCACCGTTGTTGCCATGGTGGTGGTCATGATCGTGATCGTGATCGTGGTCATGATCACCGGTCTCACCGCCTGGGCCGGTCGCTCCAGTCGCGCCCGTCACTCCGGCTGAGCCAGTCGCGCCGGTCGAACCAGTCGAGCCCGTCGCTCCGGTCGAACCCGTTGCACCAGTCGAGCCCGTCGAACCGGTTGCTCCAGTGGAGCCGGTTGCTCCGGTCGAGCCAGTCGCTCCGGTCGAGCCGGTTGCTCCAGTCGAGCCAGTCGCACCGGTCGAGCCGGTTGCTCCGGTCGAACCAGTCGCACCAGTCGCACCAGTCGAGCCAGTCGCACCGGTTGCTCCGGTCGAACCTGTTGCTCCGGTCGAGCCAGTCGCTCCGGTCGAGCCGGTTGCTCCGGTTGCGCCAGTCGCACCGGTCGAACCCGTTGCTCCGGTCGAGCCGGTTGCTCCGGTCGAGCCGGTCGCACCGGTCGAACCCGTTGCTCCGGTAGAGCCGGTTGCTCCGGTCGAGCCAGTCGCACCGGTCGAGCCGGTCGCTCCGGTCGCTCCGGTCGAACCCGTTGCGCCGGTAGAGCCGGTTGCACCAGTCGAGCCGGTTGCTCCGGTCGAGCCGGTCGCTCCGGTCGAGCCGGTCGCTCCGGTCGAACCCGTTGCGCCGGTCGAGCCGGTTGCACCAGTCGAGCCGGTTGCTCCGGTCGAGCCAGTCGCACCGGTCGAGCCGGTCGCTCCGGTCGAACCCGTTGCGCCGGTAGAGCCGGTTGCACCAGTCGAGCCGGTTGCTCCGGTCGAGCCGGTCGCTCCAGTCGAGCCGGTCGCACCGGTCGAACCCGTTGCTCCGGTCGAGCCCGTCGCGCCGGTCGAGCCGGTTGCGCCAGTCGCTCCGGTCGAACCAGTTGCTCCGGTCGAGCCGGTTGCTCCGGTGGAGCCAGTCGCACCGGTCGAGCCGGTTGCTCCGGTGGAGCCAGTCGCACCGGTCGAACCTGTCGCTCCAGTCGAGCCGGTTGCTCCAGTCGAGCCAGTCGCACCGGTCGAACCTGTCGCTCCGGTCGAGCCAGTCGCACCGGTCGAACCTGTCGCTCCGGTCGAGCCAGTCGCTCCGGTCGAGCCAGTCGCTCCGGTGGCTCCAGTCGAGCCGGTGGCTCCGGTGGCTCCGGTCGAACCAGTCGCACCGGTAGAGCCTGTCGCGCCGGTCGAACCCGTTGCGCCGGTAGAGCCGGTTGCTCCAGTCGAACCGGTCGCACCGGTCGAGCCAGTCGCTCCGGTCGAACCAGTTGCACCTGTCGAGCCGGTCGCTCCGGTGGCTCCAGTCGAGCCGGTGGCTCCGGTGGCTCCGGTCGCACCTGTCGAGCCGGTCGCTCCGGTGGCTCCGGTCGAACCAGTTGCACCTGTCGAGCCAGTCGCTCCGGTCGAGCCGGTCGCTCCGGTCGAGCCTGTCGCACCAGTCGCTCCAGTGGCTCCGGTCGAGCCAGTCGCTCCGGTCGAGCCTGTCGCACCAGTCGAACCTGTTGCTCCGGTCGAGCCGGTGGCGCCAGTCGAGCCGGTGGCGCCAGTCGCGCCGGTGGCGCCAGTAGAGCCGGTTGCACCAGTCGAGCCTGTCGCACCGGTAGAGCCAGTCGCTCCGGTAGAGCCTGTCGCGCCAGTAGAGCCTGTCGCTCCGGTAGAGCCTGTCGCGCCAGTAGAGCCTGTCGCGCCCGTCGAGCCACTCGCGCCGGTCGAGCCAGTCGCACCTGTCGAGCCAGTTGCTCCGGTCGAACCCGTGGCGCCAGTAGAACCGGTCGCGCCAGTAGAACCTGTCGCTCCGGTCGAGCCTGTTGCACCCGTCGAGCCAGTTGCTCCGGTCGAACCCGTGGCGCCAGTAGAACCGGTCGCGCCGGTTGCACCCGTGGCGCCGGTCGCACCTGTGGCGCCGGTTCCGCCGCTCGCACCGGTAGAGCCAGTCGCCCCGGTTGCGCCCGTGGCGCCTGTTGCTCCGGTCGCACCCGTCGGGCCAGTGGGACCCGTGGGCCCTACTTGCCCTTCAGACGCGAGGGTGAGATTACCTCCATTAAAATTGTTGTTGCCACTAGGATTAGCAGCACCGGGCTCAAGATGATACTGCGGAGGATTGGAACCAATAATAGGAGAAAGTGTAGCTACTACGCCGAAGTTGGCGTTGTAAATGACATAATTATCAGTAGTATCCGGAATTGTTATTGTTACAGCAAACGAAAAAACCAAACCGTTAGTTGCATTTGGAAGCTGAAAGCTTCCAACAACTTCATCGTCTGAAAATTTTGTTAACGGCCCGGCGCCGTCTGGGTCCAAATCGCTATGTGTATCCACCAGATAATACGTATTGACATTACTGCTGTTGCCAGGGCCGGTAATTACGCCCTTAAGCGTCAGATCACCTGTCGTCGCAAGCACCCCCGAGTAACTGGCCACGCCAGCTGAAGTCATCGGAGGCAAAGGCGTGGACGAGCTTACGTGTGCGGATATCTCCCAGGCGCCGCCCAGGGCCGCTGCACCAATCAGCGACCGAGACGCGCAGACGTCCGTGCCCACTGCCTCTTCCAGCGCCTCTATAAAAGCTTCGCCCGCATCCCCTGATGCCGTCTCGCAGCTCCATAGCCGCAGCTCGCCGTCCGCGGCAAGCGCCCTGCCGATTGCGGCGAAATCGTCAGCCGCTTCTTTCAACGTCCCGACTGACCATTCTCCTGCGGCGAAGCTAACCCGGCCCGGTGCGCCATGCGCGATGACGTGGACCGCGTCGAGCCCTTCGTACGATGCGAGCGCGGCAGCGATCTGCCGTGCCGCCGGCAGGCGGCCATCCAAAATGACAGCCCGGACTTCCGGTCGCACGTTGCCGAGAACCGTGTTGAGATCGGAAATTGAAGGATCCACAAAGAGAATTTCAGAGGCGCGGGCCATGACTGGCTCCTGTTGGCTTTGAATTCAATTCAAGGGGAAACCGCCCGACGGCTTGGCCGGCGAGCGGTAAGGGCAAGGAGCGGTCATCTTCCGGATGGCCCGACGGCGCCGCCGGGGCGATTAACAGAGGGGCTCTCTACCCGCAGGAAGCTGGCGGCCTGGAAATTCCCGCCATCGTCAAACGCCCCGATCGCAAATGAGCCGGCGGTGCTTGGAACCTTGACGGTGAGAGCGACGGCGAGGCTTCGCTTGACGGCCTTGGGAAGGACGACCTGGCCGACGATCGCGCTCTTGGCCGTGTCCAAAATAAAATAAGTTACATTTTCGGTCGCGTCGCCGATCGGCAAAACGCCCCGAACAGTGACTTCCATGACCGCAAACCCTGCTGTGAAGCTCATCATGTCCTCCTCGGTGGGCGGCGGCTGCGCCGCTGCCTCTCCTGTTCGCATCCTCGGAATAAAATCATTGCGGAGCGCCGGCGCTCCGATGGGGCCCGGAGAAGCCGCGATCGCACGGCTGCCCGCTCACGATGGCTTATCGGCGCAGCCCTGACCGCCGGCGCCCGCGTCCACGTCACAGCTCCACAGCCAGATGCCCGCAGCCGCGGCGATACCCGCGCAGTCCTGTCGGCCGGGACCAAGACGTAGAAGCCGTGCGCCGGACGGCGAGAGACGGTTCGAAGGGCTTGGCATGACGTCTCTATGGAACAAGGGGGTTGCCCGCACTCGGCCGCGGCAACACGCCGGTACTCGCCGATCTGTGCATCTGGATCGGTTCTGGCGCTCAGCCTCAGGGGTTTTTGGGGCTGGTCGAAGCGGGGCGCTTCCAGTTCCCTGAGGTACCCGCGGTACGCACGTGATATCACACGGTACACGACCCACTCCCGTCACGGCTGACGCCAATGTCTCGGCGAAAACTCGCGAAGAGAACTCCGGAATGGAAACCCTTCCGTGCAGAAGGACAAACGTAACCGCGGCGGCGCGCCCCTCTAACGCACCTGCTTCATCATCCGCGAAATGGCCTTGCTACTCCAGAACCTCCGGCTCAACTCCCTACGACTTTCGCAGAACTGCCGGCTATACCCGCGACCTGCGGGCTCCCTCTATAGCGATATATTAGTAAGGACGAAAATTAGTAATTTGTAAACTATAAAGTAACGGACGGCTGGGTTGAGAATAGCGATTGCTGCAACGCAACGCCAAAAAATCCTTTGAGAATCTTAGTCTTAACGCATCCGCATTAATTTTCGTCAGCTGCAAAATGTGATCGACACCAGCTTCGCAGCCCTCTGCGGGATTGCCAAGGACCGACGCAGCAGCCGCTCCCTCGATCTTGACGGCGCCACACAAATGGCGGTGAAGTAGCTGGTCCGGCATTTTGGCTACTCCAGTGACGGGACCGGCAAGATGATCGGGAGCGGCAGTGGATTATGGACAAAGGGAGCTTTGGTACGGCGCACCGAACTGGTCCCAGTGCGTGGTGGATGCGCTGCTTGAGTGTCGCCCACCCTCACACCGCGAGCTGACAGTTCACAAATGACAAGCGGCAGGCGCCTTTGCCTCAACATGATCGTCAAGAACGAGATAGCGAACTTGCAGCGTTGTCTCGGGGCGGTTGTCGGCCACATCGACTGCTGGGTCATCGGCGATACCGGCTCGACCGATGGCACGCAGGACTTCATCAAGGCGTTCTTCGCCGATCGCAATTTGCCTGGCGAGCTGCATGAGTTCCCGTTTCAGAATTTCGAGCAGGCCCGCAACGCCGCGCTCGATCACGCCTATGCATCGTCGCTCGCTTATGACTATCTGCTTTTTGACGACGCCGACATGGAACTCGTGGTCGAGGATGCGGGCTTTCGAGCGCAGTTAGACGGCCCGGGCTACCGGCTGCTGCAGCGCGCCGATTCCGGTCTCATCTATTGGAACACCCGTCTTGTCAGGCGCGATGCAGGCGCGCGCTACCACGGCGTGACCCATGAATATCTTGACGTTCGCGGTGAAGTGCACGGGCTGCCAAGCGTTTGGTACAAGGACCATGCCAGCGGATCGAACCGCGTCGACAAGTTCGAACGCGACATCACGCTGTTGCTGGCAGCACTTGAGGAGGATCCGGAGAACCACAGATACTGGTTTTACCTGGCGCAATCCTACCGCGACGCCGGACGGACGGCGGAGGCAGCGGTGGCCTACGCCAAACGCGCCCAGATGGGCGGCTGGGACGAAGAGGCATGGAACGCCCGCCTGCAGGAGGCGCGTTGTTTGCAAAAGCTCGGCGACGATGCAGGCTTCATTCGCCAAGCGCTTGCCGCTTTCAATCAACGCCCCCAACGCGCCGAACCGCTCTATGACTTGGCACGGTTCTACCGTGAGAACGGGATGAACGATGTCAGCGTGCTGTTTTCGGAAGCCGGTCTGGCGATCAAGAGATCCGAGCAGGACATCCTGTTTCTCGAGGATTTCATCTACACGACAGGTCTGCAGGAGGAATTTGCGATCGCGGCAAACTATGCGCGCGATCCTGTGCGCAAGGATCGCGGCTTCGGAGCGTGCAACTGGCTGGCACTGAACCGGACGATTGGCGAGGCCTCCCGGAACTTGGCGTGGACCAACCTGCTTTTCTACGTCCAGGAGGCAAAGACGATCATGCCCTCGTTCCAGGCACGTCCGGTCGATTTCACGCCGCCGGACGGATACCGGGCGATGAACCCGTCAATAAGCCGGTTGGGTGACGAGATTGTCGTTGCGCAGCGGACCGTCAACTATGCGGTAACCGAGGACGGGCTCCAATACCTCACCCCCGATGGTGCGCCGATAACAACCCGGAATTTCTTGCTGCGCCTTGACAAAAATTTGCAAACCCAATCTGCAACCGAAATCCTGCCGCCAGCCGATTGGCCAGCACCCGCCTTCGACCGCATTCGCGGATTCGAGGATATGCGCCTGTTCGCGTGGCGCAATGAGTTGTGGATCGTAGCCAACGTACGCGAGTTGAATGCAGACGGATGGTGTGAGCAGATCGTCGCCCGCATCGACGAACGAGGTCATGGCCTCCACCATCTAACAGACTGGCGCGTGCTGCATCCTTCCGCGGAGCGGCAACATCAGAAAAACTGGATGCCGCAGGTGACCCCGGCACTCGGCGAGAGGGCTCAACAGCAGCTGCGTTTCGTCTATCTCTGCGATCCAACCCGCATCGTGGACGACCGGGGGTCGACGCTGAGCGAGAGTTCTCCGACGATCGATGCTCGGCACTTTAGGGGCGGCAGCCAGCTAATTGCATTCGCCGGCGGCTGGCTCGCCCTGATCCACGAGGTACAATGGCGGCCATCCGAAAATCGACGTTACTACCTACACCGGTTCGTTTGGTTCGACGAAGCAGACGTCATACGAAGCGTGAGCCGACAGTTCTTCTTTGAGAAGAAAGGCATTGAATTCGCGGCCGGTCTAGCCTGGCATCCGGACGGCAAGCGGCTGCTGATTTCCTATAGTGTCGCCGACAGTAGCTCGTGCCTCGCGACAGTCGAAGCGGCCGAGGTACAGGCGTTGCTGCAGCCTACCGCTCAGTTCTCGTCCGCATTTCAATTCGACGCGAGCTAATGCGGCTTCGTCCAACAAGGAAGTGGTCGCGCTAGGTGCAACCGATTGCAGCACTCAGACGCAGGCATATGCACTGTGTCCTGCGACAGGAACTGCGCGCGCTAGCTTGGCCCTCGGGCGTTTGGTGCTATTGAACCGTTTTTTGAGGTCCCCGACGATCGGTCGAGACTTTCAAGGTATGTGGCCATCATTGACGATTTGGCGGAGACGTCCTCGGCGCCCGACGCCAGATAAAAGTGCACAAGGCCACGACGTTCCTCTGGCGGGGCATCTTCGAGCCGGCGCGCAAGGCGCCGATAGCGATCAAGTAGTTCGTGGTTGCCCAGTCCTGTCCTATGCAGCACATAGTTGAGAATCGGCTGGTCTCCAAAAATTTTGAGAAGCTCGGGCGTCTGGCGGCGCGCGATCGCTCTGACCAGTTCATTCACCGTCTGCACCCGAGCGATGCTATCAAATCCGATTTCACCGGAGTTTCCGAGCACGGCCGTCGCTGGAAATTCTGAATCTGCAGCGTAGAGATATCTGCCGAAATAATTGCCGGGGTAGTCGGGCCAATCCCGAGGGGACCGACCAGCAAGGTCCTCGAGTCCGCGAGTTTCGGTTGCGCAGCAAACCTGCCTCTGGAGCAAAATCTCGATCAACAGATCTTTGACGGGGCAATCAAAAATAATATCAATATCGACATACAGTATCGGTTGATAATCATCATACAAGCCGTGATCGATGTAGTAACGATTGAAATAACCTCTCTCTTTCGGCGCAGGAGAAACAATCAGGCGATCTTGAAAAGCCTTCGGCACATACTTCATTACATCGCTGGCTGGCCGATCGCACGCGACGCCTACAGTGCCATCGTATCGGCCGTGCGTCTCCAGTGAGAGCAGCGAAAGCCGAAGGCACTCGAAGTAGGAGTCGCTTCCGTATACGCAGAAATACACCATCGGCTGGAAACGGGAGAAGCAATGAATGGCACCTTGCCCACCAACAATATGCAGGCGTTGCGGCAGGTTTCCGTAGGCGCTTCCGGAGCTTTCACACAGGAGCGACGCACAACTTCCTGCAGGCCGGAAACGCGCGGGACCGAAATCGATTTCGCGCCTTAGATCGATTACTTCCCCATTCCGTGTTTGCTTCCCCTCACCAGCGCTAGGCGCGAGTGATAAGATGTCTCGGGTGTCGTGGCTCAGCCATAAATGTCGGCGGAGCAGCCCTATGCCATCGATCGTATCAGGCCTGATGAGATGGTATCGCTCCCAATCTTTGCACCAATCTCGGTTATTACGAACCAAACCGTCCGAATCTGCGGAAATATATTGCCCTGCAACTCGTATCCCCACCGTGTCGTCCGCGAAGCTCTCGATCTGGCAGTCAAAATCGACGCCCCCATTCCGCAGCTCTAGTTGGCCAACCGACTGAGCTGTTGAGCTTGGCTCACTGCTTAGGTGTCCTCTCGAACAGAGCCGACCCCGAGAGCCTTCGAATTCCAAAAGCAAATTCAGAGGAGCTATCTCAAAGGCAGCGTGCCGGAGCTGACCAGATTCGGGATCTTCGTACAGGACTGTGTTATGGTGGCTAATCAGGTAGTAGCAATTCTGCACGTTTCGAACTGCGCCGGTCATGCGTTCGTCTCCGAGTGGCTAAAGGGGGACAAGCCGTTCCACAGCATTTTCGTCGATCGGTGCACTTGTTCGCTAAACCGGCATCTGAAATAGGGAGGGCGAGGACTCGCGTTTGACCAAAATTGCATCGCTCACACCATCCACCAACTCACCCAAACGGGTTTGCGGAGTCCTAGATTATTTCCATGGACCCTTCGTTCCAGATAGTAAATGATTTATCGGCTGGTTGTAACCAGTCATTGGCTGGGGGACTCGCTGCAATGGGACCTTCAGGTCTTAAGCGTAGGGAGAGTTCATGCCCTTCTCATCAAACGCGTTTGAACACTATGTAGGAACGTTATTCGATTTGCTCCAACCCGGCCGCGTCTGCGACATTGGGCCAGGGGAGGGCAAATATTCGGGAATCGCAAGACGCAAAGCAAAAGAACATGGCTTTGCGTGCCACCTGACTGCCGTTGAGATAGACCAATCTTACGTTGATACTTACGATCTTCACAACCTTTATGACGATGTCATAGTCGCAGATGCAGTTACACTTATAAATAATCCTCGTTGCAGATTTGACTTGGTTATTATGGGGGACTGCATCGAGCATATGAGGAAGTCAGATGGAATAGATCTAGTCAATTTTCTGATCTACCGTACGGGTTACATATGTATCATCACCCCGGAAGCATTGGTTCAAGATGACTGGGAGGGCCACGCCTCCGAAGCACATATCTCAGTGTGGAGCGTGGAGGATTTTCGTGGGCTAAACATGCTTCATCGATTTCATAACGGAATGCATGCGTTTTTGTTAAAGGGCTATCAGCCAAGCCGGATGATCATAACCGGCTAAGGCGAGTAGGTTCATTCGTCCCGATCCGATCGACCTGCGGACCTAGGCGATAGAGAGAACGAGGGTGTAACCTGAAGCGCCGGGATTGCATCAGGGTGGTTGTTGGCGCAGCCGCCACAGGTTTCACACTCGCCGCGCTAGCGCGGCCGGGCACCACGAGTATAGTCTGCGCAGCCATGTCTTCTGCACCTTCCCAGCCGGGCCTACAACCAACCCTCCTCTCCGCGCCGATCGAGCTCACAGGCGATTGGGGGCACATGCTTCCTCGCTCGGCAGATCTCGTGCTCGAGCGGATGCGGCATGCATGCCTTGACGGCGTCCGCCTGCTCTCCGACCGCCAGCCGAAGCGGCTGCGTGTCGACGAGCACACTTCCGGCACGCCGGCCATCTGGCTGCATCCTGACGGCAGCAGCATGGCGTGGATCATCGTGGATATCGGCGAGCGCGACTGGTCGAAGCTTGCCTACCAGTTCGGGCACGAACTCGGCCACGTCATGGCCAACAGTTGGCAGGCCGACGCCAAGCCGGCGCCGCCCTGCCAGTGGCTCGAGGAAGCGATGGTCGAAGCGTTCTCGCTGCGGGGCCTGGGGCGCCTGGCGAAGGACTGGAAGGAGAACCCGCCATTCGCCGGCGACAACGCTTTCGGCGATGCCATTGCCGACTATCGCGAGAGCATCATCCGAGGCTGTACCGCACTCGCCGACAGCCAGGGGCTCACCCGCGACGCCGCGGCGTGGTTCACTGATCATCGCAGCGAGATCGAAATACCCGGCCTCAATCCGTTCGCTCGGGCGATAGCCGTGACCATCCTCGCCGAATATGACCACGCGCCGGATTGCATCGAGGCGCTGGGCGCACTCAACCGGTGGCCCGGCCGAACCGGCATTCCCATCGCCGAATACCTCCGGCGATGGAAACACAGCTGCACCGAATTGCATGCCTCGCCGCAACTGCCACTTCGCTTGCAGGACTTGTTGCGTATTCCGTAACAGTTCAAATGAGAGTGGCGCTGAGCAACTAACAGATGCACGGCTTTTTAGGCGATCCTGCCTCAGCCGCTCGACGGCACCGGGCCTTAACGGCCGGACGAAGCAGCCTCCAACGGCCAACCGCCGGAGCTGGGGACTGGTTCGACCGCTAGGCCTGACCAGCAAACGAGTAGATTCGTCGGCTTGCAGTTACAGGCGGTTCGTGCATCCGCGCTTATCTGATCGAATTGTAGTGTAGAGTGACGCGTCGAATAGGTCCCGCAGTCGGTCACAGGGTTGGCCAATGGGGGGTCAGCTATCCTCCTCAACGCGTGGAAGGAGCCGACCCTCCTCCACGGCAGCTAGCCTGAGGCACCTCCTGGCTTCCTGCGGTGTCGCTTCCCTTGCCCAGGTGGAAATGCAAACGCGTGCCGCTCGATTCCATTGCGGGCCACGAAGGGCCCACGTCAGAAGTTCCTTGGAGGCAGCCTGCACGTTGCTAATCAAACGTCGGTGGCCGGCGCGGGTCTTCACGGGGACTTTGGGGGTGAACCACAGGAGAGACATTAGGGAAAATTAACTATTGTCGGAGATGTTTGAAAGAAATTTCTGAGCGGGAAGGCTGGCCTGCCAACTTCGCACTCAATGGCGAGCGGTTCGTGCTCGTCGATGGTGAAGGTCTTTGTTTCCAGCCACGAGTTGAAGGGCCACTGCGCTATCACACCGCTTCGTTAGCGACCGTCTCGATGTAGTGGCTGATGCGGAACGACTGGTTGTTTGGTGGCGTCCGGGGTAGTCGCCTCCGCCTCCTGCTTGGTGTCTTGCTGCCGATAGACAAGCTTGAACACAAGCGCGAAATACCCGACCTGCAACAGAGCCGCGGCGATGAAGGCCCAGGCAACACTCGTCCAGACAGACCCCGTGGCAACATAGGCCCAAGCCCCGACAACACCCGACGTCGTCAGCATTCCGACTAAGAACTGCGGAAAATACATCGCCCCAATCCGCTTCACATTCCGCAAAGGGCTACAGGCGAGAGTTTCATTATTTTAGCGATCGCGCAAGTATCGACCCCCTGGCGGCCTTTGGCAGACGCTAGCCTATTCGCCACCTACAGCGCGCCGGTGCCTTGCTGGCGTCCCTGAGAGGTAGAGCTCTTCCGCAACCGCGCTAACAGCGGCCCGACAGCCGAGAACGGAAAGCGAGAGGGTTACGCTGTCACCGCCGCTGCCCCTGCTCCCACTTCTCAAAATATGCTCACGACGTCCTTCGTCACCGGCTTATCGGCCATCGGTTGCCCCCCGAATTGTTGCTCTCATACTTCGTTCGTATGCTTTGCGCGTATTTAGCATGAGCGCATATAGTCCCCAGCCCACGGCGCCGGTTCTCACAACTGCCCGTAGGTTAGGCCCGGTGTCCTAGCCCCATCCCAACAAGGGGTGCCGGGCCGCTCCATCCAACCCCCTTATTGACTGAAGGCCCGCCGCTCCATTTGCGAGGCGACGGACCCTCGCCCCAGCCCACACACCTATCAATGCAATTGCTGTGCCAAGCGCATTGACCCGTAACGGGTCACATTTTGGCCCAGCGGCGGAACCGGTGCTTGGCTTTCGGATATTTTGAAACTCCTGCCTTCAGAGCGGAAGTTGAAGATGGGACCACCTTTGCTTCGACGTAGATCACCCGATCAGGGTGAAGCCCGACCTGGGCGATTGCCGGCGCAAACAGATCCTGACGCGTGACACACCACAGCACCTTGCCCGGCGTCCTGGCTGCAATTCCTGCTGCAAAAAGCGATGCGGCAGCGCCATCAATCGCACCATTGCCGCCACCGGCAACCTCATGCAGGGCGCCAAGCGCAACACCGCCCCCAGGCAGATGGCTGTCGATAGCAGCGACGCCGAACGGGACCACCGCCCGCTCGCGCGTACTTCCGCCTTGGAAACGCGCAATGCGATCGCGAAGGTCGGAAATGGCAGCAGTCGGCGTCGATGCACTCATCTGTTCTCGCAAAAATGCTGGTTGAACGTTCCTCATTTGTTCCTTTCAGCGAAAAGAGTCATGGGCTGGCGCCGGCGAGCGGGGTCGGTCAGGCATGAACGCAGATTGCTTTACACGACCTATGCATCAAATCTAAGGGAATCGGCAAGAGTGTATACGGAGGACAAATGGGTAGACTACCTCAAGAACAGGTTCACAATGCCGCCAATGCCTTGGTACCAAGTCCAAGCTATGGCCGAGAGCGACATGCGTTCGCTGTATCTTTACATCAAATCGCTCGGCGCGCCCGGTGATGCGGCGCCGCGTTATCGGACCATTGGCAAGGAGCCGAGGACACCTTACGTCACACTAGAGCCACCTCAGATGCCGAAGAAGTAACGACCTGTTTCTTCAGCTTCGGCGTAATCTCTTCGACGCGCACCTTGTCGCCGATCTCTTTTGCCGTGGCCATCGCCTTGGCCTTGTCCTTGGTGGTCAGCACGGTCCGCCAATGCGGCTTCTCGAAAACGCTCGCGATGTAGGTGGTCACCGGTTTGTCGCTCACTCGCCAGCGTCGCTGCTGTTGAGGCTGCACATGCGTATCAACCAGCCTCCTCCGGCTTGCCGCTCCAAAACGCTGAGTGATGTTCCGTTTCCCGTCGCCTCACCTTCTGAATAGGCAGCAAGGCACCAAGCCAGGTCGCCGGACGAGTTCGCTTCCACGAGGGCAAGCGTTTTGTCCCCGACCTCGCCTTGTGTCCAGATGCTGTGGAGTGCCTCAATAGCCGCGCGACCTCGAGCCGGAGGTGCGTAGGGAGAATGCACCTCGCCATCACCTGTGAACATCGCTGCGCAACCGGCTGCATCCCCCGCGCGGTAGGCGGCGACGTAGATGTCCCAAAGTCCCTGCAATTCATCGCGGATCGACATCCGTAGAGTTCTCCGTCGTTGCCAGGCTTACTTTACAGTTCCGGCCGCAACTCATCTCTGAGAAGTTCGATTAGCCTCCCAGCATCTTTCTCAGTTAGCTTCGGCAACTCCTCACACACACGATACCAAGGCAACTGAGTGTCCGCGTAGATATGCCTGGTGACCCTGGCCTCGGCCGGTCTATCCAATGTGCCCACCGTGATATTCGTCAACCATTCATCCTCCCGCCTAGATGCCTGCCATACGATCCGAGACCCGCAATGCCCACAAAACCCACGTTTCCCGTCATCCGACGAAACATAGTATTTCGGTTCGTCCTTCAGATATTTGAGAGTGCCGGCCTTAATTAGGACCGTAATCTCGGCCGGTTGGCCTGTGCTGCGCTGGCAAATGGTGCAGTGGCAGATATAGCCGTTGTGGAGATAGACCTCTGTCTCATATCGAACGCTGCCACAAAGACATCCTCCGGTGACTTTCGTTGGCTCGTGCCTCACCTGTTGCCCCTGTGAACGGTTCACTCTGATTGGCCGCGAAGTCGAATGGCTGTCGCGCTCTTAGAATATTAGCACTTCTTGATGAGCGGGCCACCACGTCAGAACCTCTTGTATGAGGCGGGACCGGCGGCCACTGAAAGCCCGCGCCTCTGGCGGAGAACGCGGGCCGATCGGAGGGCCGATCTTCGGCAGGGATGGGGTGAGCATCGCCGGCCGCCATCGCACAATTAGAGATCGCTAATGTTCCGTCAAGTCCGCTTACCTGGGCGCTAGTTAGTTGGCGGCATGTCGTTGCCGTCCTCATCCAGATCGAACGTGAACGGCAGTACCTCTTCGTAAAGATTATGGTACTCGATCACAGCGTGGTACTCGTCCCTCTAGTCGTCCCGCCCTGGCCGGCACGGCTCGAGTCACCCCGAAGGTTTCACCATCCGTGCCGGCCTACCAATGCCTCATATGCAGCGACGGGGACCCCTTGCGCGTTCAACGGGTGCGTGCCGGCCGCACGGCGTGGTGTGACGCGCGTTCGACGGTCACCCGCGGTGTCGTATACCCCCTGACCGTCGCGGGCGCTGACCTCACCCTGCTGACTGGGGGTCTCCCGTCGTGCTACCGACGCGCGATCATGGAGTGCGGCATGGGCCGCAACAGGAGGAATATATTCCTCGCCTAGACCGCATTGGCAAGCGCTGTTCATTCGATGGCACGGGACCGGTAAAGCCCCTGAAAGGATGATGGCCACCCGCACTTAGCCTTAATTGAGCGACTGCTGATGTGGATGTAAATTCACTGGCGCGGGACCTCCCGCAGTGGCCGGTGCAAGCTTTAAATCCGGCACCCGCCGTCGACTGCGGATGTACCAGCGACGGCGGGAGCAGGCGTTGGCCCTTACTCTTCCCTAAAATCCTGCAGCGAGGCATGGCGTAAATCGTCCTCGCCGCGCAGGTGCTTCACACGGCCGATCAGACCCGGCTTCTCCTCCTCGATCCGCACCGATCTCCTTGAAGCGCGCGGCGATGGTTCAGCAGCGCGCAGCTGTCTTTTCCATCTGGCCAGGGGCGGCGCCCTTCGCGTCGACTGTCGCCTGACCAGGCGCCGAAGACTGTGCACTGCCGGTCTGCTGGCCGGTGGCACAATCTTTTGCCGCATTCGGTTTCGACGTGCCGCCCGTTATGGTGGGGTCAAGCTTCATGCCGCCGGCCGCACCATAATTCGTTCTGATACCGTGTTTATGTTGAACGGGCGTGGCGGCTTGTGACCACGACAGGCCAGCCGACAAAGCGATTACAACTGATGTGAACATAAGCCGTTGCATGATATTTCTCCCGGTTTGAGCGCTGTGCGACTTGGGGTGTTGGTTTGCCCCTGCTGACTAAAGAACTATTAGCGGTATC
The DNA here is from genome assembly GCF_004919685.1 of Mesorhizobium norvegicum. Taxonomy (GTDB): domain Bacteria; phylum Pseudomonadota; class Alphaproteobacteria; order Rhizobiales; family Rhizobiaceae; genus Mesorhizobium; species Mesorhizobium norvegicum. Next base: position 21,673 of record NZ_SMYZ01000032.1, read on the forward strand.
TAACGTTCCTTTCCTCGCGTGCGTTTTGCTCATTCTTCCCCGAAATCCTGCACAGACGCGTGGCGCAGCTTTGGCTCGCCGCGGAGAGTCTTCACGCGCGCCGTGATGCCGGGGCTGACCCATTCGACATCCGGGGTGACCACCGCCTTCGGCAAGCCCTCCGGCGGCCCGCCCTTGGCCTGCTGCAGCCGCTTCCACAACCGATCCTTGATCGCGCTGTTTGTGGCGATGACGGCCTTGCCCACATACTTGCCGTTCAAGCCGCGCCGTCCGAGCCGCTATCGAGTTCTATGGACCGGACGCGGCAACTGCTGTCGCGTGCTGTGCGCTGGAAGCACATTTTGCGGGCCGCAGAGTGGACTACCGCTTCTGGTGTGGCGTCTTCATGGAACTGGCAAAAAGGGAAGCCCGCCACTGAGGAAGCAGTGACGGGCCCCCGAAAGATGTCGAAACAACTTTCGTGCACCCGCGTCACACAGATGCGTAGCCAAAACGAGCCGAAGAACAAGCCGTTCCAACTGGCACAAAAAAGCCCGCCACCTTTCGGCAGCGGGCTAGGTCACGCAGAGTGCTGGGATCAACCAGCATAGGGTCAACGGGCGGCTGAGGGGTTGGTTGCTAAGTGGCCTAGCCCGCCCCTTGGAGGAACGCAGATACCGTGGTTTGATGATGCCGTGAATGAGGGAGGATTGCAGAATGGCTACTCAGTTCATTTCAAGCGATGCACCTGGCGAATCGACTGGATCGATCCTTGTGCTGCAAGCGCTTGTGGCGCAGCTCATTGCCAGGCATCCTGACCGGGATCGTATAATCAAAAGCGTCTCGGTCATGTCCGATGGCATCAAGACTTCCGCTCCGAGCCAAACTGCCGCCGACGCACGGAAACAGATTAACGACCTGGTCAAAGGCATGGATGACACCGCGGCCAGTATTCGCGAATATCTGACTGAGATCGACATAAACGCCGACGCGGGATTCAAAGGCTCCCCAATAAGCGACTGAAGTTGGCGCCTGCTTGCGGCGCAGATCGTCCTGTTCCTCATAGTGACGCTGAAACCCTTCAGAATCATACCCGGTATCGACCGCACCGCGCGGGCGAGTTGCGCCATGAGGAATGTCAGATGTCAGAGAAGTCACAATGCAGCCTCGCGCTTATTGGGCGAAGAAGGAGGCTGGGAAGCCGGTTGTGACCTTCAAGCTTCCGGCCCACTCGGCCGGTATTCCAGAATGGGTCGATATTCTTCCAACACCACGCAAGGCCGAGCCTCTTCCCCCAATCCAGGCATCGCTCAAGGTAGCAACTGCTGCCGTCAGCGGGATTGTCGTTCCAGAGACGCTCGACAATCTTCACCCGAGGGTGAAGGCATGGCTTGCCCAGCACAAGCGAGAACAGAAAGAGCGGGAACAAGAGAACAAGAAGCGCAGTCGCGAATCCTGGGACTGGACGAGACCCCTGCTCGATGACCTAACAGAGCGCGACCTCTATCGGGTTCTCCTCAGGATTCCGTCGACGGGCGCGAGCTGCCGGCACCGTCAGCATCGATCCTCTGGTGCGTCGAGGATGGACTCACCCTTGCATGCATTGCGTGCCCTTATCCAGCTGACTATGCGTTGCTCCCAACCATAGTGTCGACCAGCTCTAGTCGGGCCCAAAGGCCAGCGACTTAGCCAATTGCTCGGCTGTGTTCTTCAGGTCGGCGACGTGTCGCTCAAACGCGTCGCCGACGATACGATGATAGGGTCCGGTAAGGCCGATGGCATAGATCACACCCATTGCCTTGGTATGAATGGGGCAGGCGATCGAGGCTAGACCCTCTACATGTTCCGCCAAGTCGGTCGCGTAGCCCTTTGCGCGGACGACCTCTAGCTCCTGCCTGAGCTTGGCCTTGTTGGTTGTCGAATTCGCAGTGAGCGCTGCCAGGGGTTGTTCGAGCAGCGCCGCGACGACCTGTTCGTCCTGCCATGCCAGGATTGCCTTGGCCGAGGCAGCCGCATTGATGGGCATGATGCTGCCGGGAACCACATATGTCCGCACGGGCGTGTCCGGCGCTTCGCTGTTGACCGAGCGGATCTGCAATCCCGAGAGTTTGACGATGAAGCAGGACTCGCCGGTCTTGTCAGCCAGTGCCTGAAGCGGCCGCTTGGTCACAATTTCGATCCAGCTGCTGTCGGACGCCGTGTGCAGCAAGCGCAGGAGCCGTCGCCCAAGCACGACATTGCGGCTTTTGATCCCGCTCGCCGCGACAAGGCCCGCCTCGTTCAACGTCTTCAGCAGCCGGTTCACGGTGGTCTTGGGCAGGCCAAGCATGGACTCGACATCGCTCGCCGCCAGTCCTTCCGGGAATGGTGCCAGCACTTCAAGGACGGATATATATCGCTCCAGCGGCCCGTCCGTGTTTGTCAGATCGTCCATAGCAGCACCAGCGTTGCCCCGTTGTCGTCAAGACAGGGTTAGCGCAGGACGGTTCCACTTTCTAGGCCATCCGACCAATAAGTGGGCCCAGGCTTGACAGCAGACATTGAGTTCCGATAAACGGAACTAAGTTCCAATAATCGGTAGTTGGCGATGCTGGGTTCTTTGCCGAGAGTGACCTATTCAAACACCGGAACGGACTTCTCCGGCGTTCATGACCGGCTCGACCAGATGGTTCCAGACTTCGAAGCCAAGGGGCTTAGCCGGATCTGGACAACCGAATTCGCCAGCGGACCATCCTATTCGGTTGTGAGCCCCATCGACCGTGCTCTGGTGTTGGGCGAGTTTCCTACTTCAACTGTTTCGGATGTTCAGGCAGCGATTGCCACAGCCAGTGCAGCGGGGCGGGACTGGTCCGCGCGTTCGCTGGCTGAGCGGCTGGATTTTGCATCGCGCTGGGCGCAGGCGCTGGAGGCCGGAAAGTACAATCTGGCGCTGGCGGCACTCTACGAGATTGGGAAATCGCGCCTCGAGGCCGTCGGCGAGGCCGAAGAGTGCATCGACATCGTGGCCTACTACCGACGCGAGATCGAGCTACGCAACGGCTATACCCAACCAATGAACCAGCTGGTCCAAAACGAGACCACCAGGAGCGTTCTGCGTCCCTATGGCGTCTTCGGCGTGATTTCGCCTTTCAATTTCCCCCTAGCGCTCTCGATCAATATGATCTGTGGTGCCCTGCTGACGGGAAATACGGTCGTATACAAGCCGTCGCGCGGCTGTGCGCTCACCGGCCTGATGCTCTCCGAGACACTCAAGGCGGCCGGCCTGCCTCGCGGCGTGTTCAACGTCGTGATCGGCGGACGTGTGGTTGGCGAAACCATCGTAAACTCCGCCGGCATTGATGGCATTGCCTTCACCGGTTCCTATGAGACCGGCATGGGCATTCTTCGTCAATTGGTGGCGCAGGATCATGCCAAGCCACTGATCGCCGACATGGGCGGCAAGAACCCGGCCTATGTGACGCGGAACGCGGAGATTGCGGTCGCCGCCGAAGGCGTCGCCCGCTCGGCGTTCGGTCTTCAGGGGCAGAAGTGCAGTGCCTGTTCGGTCGTCTATGTGGACCGGGTCGTCAAGGACGCGTTCGTTTCTGCGATCAAAGCATTTGCGGATACCTTACGCGTCGGCGACCCCCGAGCACGCGAGCAGTTCATGGGGCCGCTTTACGATGACCAGAGCGCCGCACGCTTTGTCTCCGCCGTCGAGGAGGCACGTTCGAGAGGCAAAGTCCATTTCGGCGGCAACCGCGTTGATGGCCTGCCAGGCAATTACTTTACTCCAGCCATTGTCGAACTCGGCGCCCAGGATCGGCTGACCAAGGACGAACTCTTCATGCCTTTCCTGGTCGTCCGACCAGTGGACGACCTGCAGGCCGGCCTCGAAGAGGGCAATGCCGTGAACTACGGCTTGTCGGCGGGTGTTTATTCCCGGGATCAGGCCGAAATCGACTACTTCATGGCCCACGCGGAAGCCGGGGTCCTCTATGCCAACCGGTCGAGCGGCGCGACGACGGGGGCCTGGCCGGGTTCCCAGCCTTTCTGCGGCTGGAAAGGATCGGGGGCGACCGGCAAGGGCGGCCTGGGGCCGCACTATCTGCCCCAGTTTACGCGCGAGCAGAGCCACACCGTGATGTACAAGCCCTGATCGGGACGGAAAGATGATATCGGCAGATCATTCAATCACGACCGAAGACATGCGGTTCGCCCCCTATTGGTGGGATGCCGCATACCCTGTCGCCAGCGAGACCGGCCCGCTCCCGCCGGTGGCGGACGTCGTTGTCGTAGGATCTGGCTATACGGGACTGCGCGCAGCGCTTCTCTTGGCGCGAGCGGGACGGCAGGTCGTGGTGGTCGATCGCGAGGATCCCGGTTCGGGGGCAGCCCGCCGAAACGCTGGCTTTCTCGGCCGCGTTCTCAAGAAGTCGTTCCTCGGGCTGCGGAACAGTCGTGGCCTGGAACACGCAAACCACGTCTACAGGGAACTCGATCAGGCGTACCAGACCCTGATGGCTTTCATCGCGGAGGAGGAGATCGATTGCTTTGCCGCGCGTGATGGTCGCTTCATCGGAGCGACCTCGCCAGCGCACTATGAATTGTTGGCGCGGGAGCTGGAGGCCGTCAACAAGCACCTCGGCCTGCCCTATGCGATGGTGGGACGGCACGAGGTTCGCAAGGAGCTGGCCACCGATATCTACCATGGCGGCGCCACCATTCCCGATCTCGGCTCGCTGCATCCTGGGCTTTATCACCAGGGCTTGCTGGAGAGAACCGCCGCCGCCGGTGTCACGATCCGCGGGCGGACCGACGTCACCGGGATCGTGCGCAAAAATGATCCTTACCGCTTCCTGGTCACAACCACCGCAGGCAATTTGGCGGCGCGCGACGTGATCGTGGCCACCAATGGGTACACAACGGCGCGATTGGGCTGGTGGTCGCGACGCGTCATTCCCTTCCAAGGTTATATGGCTGCGACTGAGGAACTTACACCCGAACTCATCCGCAAGATCATCCCGCATCGGCGCGTGGTCATCGATACCGATACAAACATCGACTTTTTCCGGCCGGCGCCTGACAGCAATCGTATATTGCTCGGCGGCGCAACGGCCGGCGGCATGCAGTCGGCTGACGAAATCGCCATCAAGATGCATGCCATCATGGCGCGGGCGCTGCCGGACCTGAGGCGGGTCAAGCTCAGCCATGTCTGGACTGGGTTTTGCGCGGGCACGTTCGACCTCATGCCTCATGCCGGTGGGAGGGGCGGCCTCTGGCATGCCATGGGCTACAATTTCGCCGGCGTGACCATGGGCAGCTATCTCGGGCACAAAATCGCTCAGCAGATACTGGGCGACCCGGAGGGCCGAACCGTCTTCTCACAAGATCCGTTTCCGACCATGCCGTTCTACCGCGGCAAGCCATGGTTCATGCCAGCCGCGATGAAATATTTCGACTGGAAAGACAGGAAAACCGCACGCACGCCGCTGGACAGGCTGAAGGCGCACTGAAGCCAGGTCCATGGGTATGATTTCGAACCGAAAGCGACAAGATGAACTATCCTGAGACGTCTCCCGAATCCGCCAGGCTCTACGAACGGGCTAAAGTGGTGATGCCGGGTGGCAACACGCGCACGACGGTCTATTTCGACCCTTTCCCGATCTACGCGGTGCGCGGCGAAGGTTGCCGGATGTGGGATGCGGACGGTCATGTCTACATCGACTGCATCAACAATTTCACGTCGATGATCCACGGCTATGCGGCGCCCTCGATCAACGCGGTCGTCAGCGCCCAGCTGGCGTTGGGGACCGCGTTCGGCGCGCCCACATCGAGCGAGATCGATCTTGCCGAACTGCTTGTAGCGCGCCTGCCGGCGGTCGATCAGGTTCGGTTCACCAACTCCGGGACCGAGGCGGTTATGATGGCGATCAAGGCAGCGCGTGCCTTCACCGGCCGACCAAAGATCGCCAAGATCGAAGGCGCTTACCACGGATCCTATGACTACGCCGAGGTCAGCCTCGATTCACGGCCCGACAACTGGAGCAATACACCCGCCTCGATCGCCTATGCCGAGGGAACGCCGCAAGGTGTGCTGGATGACGTCGTCGTCCTGCCCTTGAACGACGTCGCGACGGCGCAGGCAGTGATCGCCGAACATGGTCCGCAATTGGCGGCGATCCTGATCGATCCGCTACCCAACCGCGCTGGACTTATCCCAGCACGGCGGGACTATCTCACAGCGCTGTCCAAGGCGGCGCGAGCCGCTGGCGTGTTGCTGATCCTCGACGAAGTCATCTCGTTTCGGCTCGGCTATTCCGGTGCGCAGGGCCAGTGGGAGATTGCGCCCGACCTCACCGTTCTGGGAAAGATCATCGGCGGCGGATTTCCTGTCGGCGCCGTTGGCGGGCGCGCGGATGTGATGAGCGTCTTCGATCCAACGCGTGGCAAACCGGCGCTGCCACATGGCGGCACGTTCTCGGCCAATCCTGTCACCATGCGTGCCGGGCTGGCGTCCATGCAAGCGTTGACGCCGGCTGTTTTCGAGCGGCTCAACAGCATCGGCGAGACAGCGCGCCAGGGCGTCAACGCGTCGTTTGCCCGGCACGGTCTGGCCGGCGTCTGCGTGGGCCTGGGTTCTCTGTTCAAGGTTCATTTCACCGACCAGCCGGTGACCGACTACCGATCGGTCTATCCGAACGCCGAAGCGCGTCGGAAACTGGGCAATTTTCACATGGCACTGCTCAATCGCGGCATCCTCGCGGCTGGCTACGGCTTGTTCGCGCTCTCGACGCCCATGACCGACAGTGACGTCACCGAGATCATCAAAGCAATCGATGAGGCGCTGGCCGAAGTGGCCGCTTGACAATCTGCAAAACTTTGTTGCTTTTTCCGAAAATAGGAACAAAGTACCGATAAACGGAACTATCAGTCTCTGTACGTCATAAACCCCGGTTTGTGACGGAGGCGGAGCTGCGCCCAAAACAAAGCCACGCCGCAGGGCGTCGCAAGGATGAGACAGATGGATGTACAGCGGACCAAGCGCAGCCGGGCCAAGCTGGAAAAACCCCTGACGGCGACCGCTGCAGTCGATGGGTCGAAGCAGCCATTCGCCGATCAGGAAAAGCCAATCGTCAAACTGAGCAACATTGTTGTCGAATACGGGAGACACCGGGCGGTCAACAACGTCTCGCTTGATATCCAGCGCGGCAACGTGGTCGCCATCGTCGGACCGAGCGGGGCCGGCAAGAGCACGCTGCTGCGCTCGATCAACCTCCTGGAACGACCCGTATCCGGCTCGATCGAAGTGTGCGGCCGCCGGTTCGACGCCGGTGCTCCAATCGCGGAGCGCACGCTTATGGATCTGCGACGGAGCACCGGCATGGTGTTCCAGTCGTTCAACCTGTTCCCGCATATGACCGCGCGCAGGAACATCTCGCTGCCCCAGCAGCGCGTGCTGGGCCTCAGCCGCGCGGACGCCGACGCCAGAACCGATCAGCTTCTGGCCCGCGTGAAGCTGAGCGCCAAGGCGGGCTCCTTTCCATCGCAACTGTCGGGCGGACAGCAACAGCGCGTCGCCATAGCACGCGCGCTCGCGATTGGGCCCGAGGTGATGCTCTTCGACGAGCCGACATCGGCACTTGATCCCGAACTTGGGCTGGAGGTGCTCGCTGTCATGCGGGAACTGGCCGCGGAGGGCATGACGATGATTGTCGTGACCCACGAGATCACCTTCGCCGCCGATGTGGCCCATCGCATCCTGGTCATGGCTGACGGCGCCGTGATTGAGGACGGCCCGCCCTCGTCAGTGCTGAAGAACCCGACCTCACCGCGCTCCCGTGAATTCTTCCGAGCGATCCTGGACCGCCAATGACCGAAACCCTGCAAACATTGTTGACTGGTGTTCCCTGGACCATCGCGGTGACGTCATTGGCCTTTGCGATCGGCGCCGTGCTCGGGATTCCCCTGGTTCTCATGCGGCGATCGAAGTCTTTCCTGCTCCGCCTGCTCAGCAGGACCGTGATCGATGTGCTGCGCGGCATTCCACCGATCGTCTGGCTGTTCATTCTTTTTTTCGGCATCGGCACGTCAGCCGTCGAACTGAACCCGTTCGAGGCATCCGTCATCGGCCTTGGGCTGGTTTCCGCCGCATACCTGGCTGAAATCTACCGCAGCGGATTCCTGGCGGTCCATTTCGGCCAGGCGGAAGCGGCAACGGCGCTGGGCATGTCGAAGCCTGATGCCCTGGCGCTCATCCTAGCTCCGCAAGTGATGCGCGTGGCCATTCCGCCGGCCACCACTTACCTGATCAGTCTGCTCAAGGACTCGGCGGTCGCATCCACCATCGGCGTCTCCGACATTTCGTTTCGAGCGTTCCAGCACGCGCAAAGCAGCGGCGGTGGTCTGACGCCGTTCATGCTTGCCGCGGTGCTCTACATCCTGCTGTCCATTCCCGTCGTCTGGCTGTCGCGCTCCGTCGACGCCCGGCTTCGCAAGCGGGTGTCGCGATGATGGAAACCCTGACCACTTGGTGGGGCTGGGTTCCCCAACTGGCCGCCGGCCTCTGGGTCAGCACCCAGTTGCTCTTCTGGTGTCTGCTGTTCGGGCTTCCGGCCGGACTGGTGCTGGCGCTCACCTCGTCCAGCGCGATGCGAGCCGTCAGGTGGTCCAGCATCGTCCTGGTGGAGATCGGCCGTGGCGCCCCGGCTCTGGTTGTCCTCCAGATGGTGTATTTCGGGCTGCCTACGGTCGGGCTCACATTCGCGCCGTTCCTGTCGGGTGCGATTGCCCTATCGCTGACCACTGCTGCCTACACCAGCGAGATCTTGCGGGCAGGGCTGCAGTCGGTTCCATACGGCGAAGTGGAAGCCGCAATGGCGCTCGGCATGCGCCGTCGCGACACGCTCCGCTATGTCGTTATCCCGCAAGGTATCATGGTGGCCATTCCGGCGCTGCTTGGCTTCGCCGTTCTGATGTTTCAAGTAACATCACTGGCATTCACAATAGCAATCCCGGAATTGCTTAGCCGAGCTTATAGGATCGGCGCGTCGAACTTCCGATACCTCGACGTCCTGACCGCAGCGGGCGTGTTTTATCTGGCCGTAATCTTACCCTTCGGCTGGTTGGTCAGTCATATCGAACAACGCATGAGTCGACATCTAACCAAGTAACTCCTTGCACATGTGGAGGGAGGTGCAAGGACATCCCGCAATGCAGATCTCGAAACTCACTCAAAACAACCATGCAGGAGAATGAACAATGACTATCGTAAACAAAGTCGCCGTCGCAGCAGCTGCCGTCATCGTACTCGGGACGCATATCGCGAGTGCCAAGGACTGCAAACCAAAGTTCAAGCTCGATCCAGTCAAGGCGGGAGTGCTGACAGTGGCCCTGACCAACACACCGCCCTACTCGTTCGAGGACAAAAGTGCAGTCGCCGGCATCGACGGCGACCTTGTCAACAGCTTCGCGGCTGCAAACTGCCTGACGGTGGAATATCAGATCTACACCTACCCGGCAGCCGTTTCGGCGATCCAGTCGGGCAGGGCGGATGTCGCGATCGGCGGCTTCTATCGCACAGCTGCTCGCGCCAAGGTCGTGGCGCTCAGCGTGCCGGTCTATCTCGATCAGATCGCTGTGGAATCCAAGAAGGGCTTCGAGTCCGTGGATCAGTTGCACGGCCATGCCGTCGGCACGATCGAAGGCTATGCCTGGGTCAACGACATGGAAACGCTGTTCGAAGGATCGCGCACCTATCCGTCGTCGCTCAATCTCGCGCAGGATGTGAAGGCCGGGCGCCTCGACGCGGGCCTCGAAGGGTTCGGCGCGGCGTTGATGTTGACCCAGGGTTCGGACGTCCAGGTGAAACTACTGCAGGCAGATCCGCGGATCGCCGCCACCACGCTTGCCTCGCAGACAGCCTTCCTGCTGCCCCTGAACAACAAGGACTTGATCAAGGCGATGGACACGACGCTGACGACCTATCATGGCGACGGCACGGTCGTGAAGGCGCTTGAAACTCATGGCCTGCCCGCATCGGCTGCTGATGTGGGCGAGGCTCGTGTTATCCAATGACACGGGATTGATCGTCGACTTTCATAGGCCCGGGGCGCGCAGCGTCCTGGGCCGTCACGCCGATGCAGGGAGATGATGATGGGTGTAGACAGCCGTATCGCCGCAGTGATCGGCAATGGTGTCATTGGCCACGGAATTGCCGAGGTGCTCGCAAAAGCAGGCTGGTCCGTGCGCTTGATCGGCAGGAGCAAGGACAGTCTGGCCAGGTCGCAGGATCTGATCGGCCTAAGCCTGGCGGAGTTCGTCGATGCCCGCCTGTTGAAGCCGGAGGACGCCAAGGCCGCGCTCGCGCGCGTCGAGCCTCATACCGAGATCGCTCAGGCGGCGTCCGCCGAATTGGTCTTCGAGGCGGTTCCGGAAGACATGGAGCTCAAGCGCAATATCTTCGGAGAACTCGACAAAATTTGCGCGCCCGAAGCGATCCTTGCGTCATCGAGCGGTCATCCGGTCAGCGCGCTCGACACGCTTGCCACCAAGAAGGAGCGTATCGTCGCGGCGCATTTCTGGTATCCGCCGCAGTTGTTGCCGCTGGTGGAGGTATGCGGAAGCCCACGGACCAGTCCCGAGGTCATCGAACGGATTTGCCGGGAGTTGAAGGCAGCAGGCAAGGAACCGGTGGTCATTGACCACGAACTCCCCGGGTTTATCGGCAACCGGATTCAGTTCGCCGCGCTTCGCGAAGCCTGGTCATTATGGGCCGCGGGCTTTGCAACGGCGGAAGCCATCGACGCGATCGTTCGGAACTCGATCGGTCGCCGGCTGGCGGTGACCGGTCCCATCGAGTCTGCCGACTTGGGCGGACTGGACACGATGTATCACTTCGCCAGCTTCCTGCAGCCGCACCTTGACGTTTCTTCCGGACCGCCGGACGCGATAGGGGCACTTGTGAACGCCGGGCACCGTGGCGTGCCGACAGGGCTTGGTGTTCGCGAGTGGGGCAACGGAAAAGGACAGGAGCTCAAATCCAAGCGCCGTGCGGAACTGATCCGCTGGCTCAAGGCCGATGCGGCCGCTTCATCGGGCTGACAGATCTTCGTTCTCGGCGCCCGATGGCGGCGAGGTTCAATAATGGTTGAACGAGGCGGGACTTATGGAGGGTGACGACAATCCGTTCGGCTCGTTCGAACAATCAATTCTGACAGGTCGAGGAAACGGGAGGCGGTATCCGTTGGCAAAAATGCGCCTAGCGGCGCCGAAGGGCCACCCCTTCGTACGAACGAAAACAGAAGAGAAGCATAACTATCGTGCGCAGTTTTTGCACACAAAATCCAATAATTGATTTTGCTAAGCTGTTTGCCCCATCCATCATTGCGACGAGTCGTGGCTTTCGACCTCGTGACGCTCGATCCCGACTTGCTGTCACGCTTGCCGACGATAGCAAAAGAGCGCCCCCTCAATAGTGGGTCTTGCGATGTAGCGGTCTCCCGCTACCACCATTCCCCTGTCCGACCCGGAGACATGGGTAACAGGGTGTACCTAAGACATGGGTGACAACCTCGTGCCGAACGGGTTGTCGATGGTCTGCAAGGTCCTCTGTTCCAGATCGATGTATCCCAGATCATAGTGCATGAAGGAGACGAGCCAAATGCCGTCGTCGACCTCCTTCAATCCGAGCCTCTGGCCGGCAAGCACGGTTGAGATGTTGATTTTCTTTTTGTGCATGCAGCCCCGATCACCGGAGCGACCGGAGCCGGCAACGGGCTGCGCCCGATCCGCCACTGATAGGGTGGTGGTGTGCCGTTGACTGCGTAGTCGCCTACGATGCGATCCTTATAGATGCGTGGGTTGTGCGAAGACAGGGTGCGAGCGTTGCGCCAATGGCGATCGAGGCCGATCGGCTTCCTGGTTGAGGACGCACCCAGCGCATCGAAGATAATCGTCGACGCTTCAAGAACCAGATTCGTGACACTCAGGCCGTTGAATGGTTGGAGGCGCGGTCCGCCCTTCGTCAGTGACGTCGTAGAGCACGCGGATCGGCCGGCTGCCCTTCTTCCTGCTTATGCCTGGCCTCGCGCAAGAATCCCGCCGTCGCGTGACGCTTCAACAAAGCGAGGCCAGCCTCACAGCGGCGATCCTGAAACTGCGCCGCGACATCGAAGCGCTCACCGGCGGGTGATCTACGCGTCGAGGTAGCCGACACCGGCAATACGATTACACCCATGCGCGGCGACGCGCGCATGGCCGTCGAAAGCCTGAACTACTACGCAGGCATCGCGCATGAGTTGAAAGGCGAAACTTTCCCCGCCAGAGCTCCAAATGAGCACCCCCACTGCTTCCTAATCTGTAGGTTACTACAGGCTCGATTCCCACTGATTCACGATATTTTCCAACACTTAGCAAACTGGTTCGCACTTTTCGACGCAGTTACCCAAAGCTGTCGGAGCGAAGGATGCGAGTGCGCCACTATAGGGTTTCCCTGCGGGATAAGCATATGCCCCTCGTTTTGACGTGCTCAATCCTAATGCCACCAATGCCTCGGCTTGTTTCACAGCCGCCGCCACGCCATCGATCACAGGCACGCCGAATTCATGGCTAAGTTCTGATACAAGGTCGGCCATGCCGGCGCAGCCGAGCACGATCGCCTCTGCGCGGTCCTCGGAGAGTGCGCGAGCAATCTCGCTCCTGAGCTTCGATGCTGCACCCGATGCGGGATCCGCGAGCGACAGCACCGGAATGTCGGCCGCGCGCACCTTTGCCTTGCCATGCAAGCCGTAGCGCTGCACCAACCCTTCCAGCGGTACACGAGAGCGATCCATGGTTGTCACCACCGTAAAACGCTGGGCGATGAAAGCCGCGGTCACCAAGGCGGCTTCGCAGATGCCGATAACGGGAATGGTGGCGAGTGCTCGTGCAGCATCAAGGCCGGTATCGTCGAAACAGGCAATCACCGCGGCGTCAGCCCCATTGCGCTCGCCGAGTGCGATTTCATGAAGCAGACCCGGTACAGCCAGCGCCTCGTCGTAATACCCCTCGATCGAAGCCGGTCCCATGCTGGATGTGGCGGCCAGTATCTCCGTCGAACCGGCTGCGACGGCGGATGCAGCTCTGGCGATCGTCGCGGTCATGCTGGCGGTGGTGTTGGGATTGACGATGAGAATGCGCAAGGCGTTACCCCACTTCCATGCAGCGACGGTCCAGGCGCCTTTGATCCTGCTGAGTGCGCATCATGCTATGCGACTGCGCGATGAGCGATTGCATGATGGCAGCGCACCAAAGCCTTGCCGACAGGGCGAGATTCAGGTGCGCCAGTCCGGCAGATATCGGTAGCCAGCGGACAGCGCGGATTGTAGGCGCAGCCGGGCGGCGGATCGATCGGGCTTGGCAGGTCGACTGTCGCCGGCACGCGATCGCGGTTCGGGCGATCGAGATTGGGCACGGTATCGAGCAGGAAGCGCGTTTAAGGATGTTGCGGTCGTTCGAAGACTTCATCGGTTGCGGCTTCCTCCACGATCCGGCCGAGATACATGACGGCGACACGGTCCGACACGTGGCGCACGGCCGCCAGATTGTGGCTGATGAACAAGTAGGTGAGGCCAAGTTCGCGCTGTAGGTCTTTGAGCAGATTGAGGATCTGCGCCTGCACCGACACATCGAGAGCCGAGGTCGGCTCGTCACAGACCAGAAACTCCGGTTCGGCCGCCAATGCCCGGGCGATCGAGATGCGCTGGCGTTGGCCGCCGGAGAATTCGTGCGGATACCGGTTGGAATCCTGCCCGGAGAGACCGACCGTCTCCAGCAATTGCCTGACGCGTGCCTGCGTCTCCACGCCCGAGGGGCGCAACGCCATTTGTTTGATTGGCTCGGCGATGATGGCGCCGACGCGCCAACGCGGATTGAGGCTGGCGAAGGGATCCTGGAAGATCATCTGGGTGCGCACGAAACCATCGCGCCCGCTGCCGTCGGCAAAAGAAAGCGTGCCGCGCGTTGGCTGGTACAGCCCGACCACCATGCGCGCCAGCGTCGACTTCCCACAGCCGGATTCGCCGACGATCGAAAACGTCGTGCCGCGCGGGATGACGAAACTCAGGCCGTCGACTGCCTTCAGCGTTCGTTGCGGCTTGCGCATCACAGTGCGGTCGAACCACGACGGCGAAACGTCGAAGAAGCAGGCGACGTCGTCGACGCGCAGCGTCGGCTTGGCGTGCGCGTTTGTCATGCTGCCTCCACGGCATTGCCGGCGGCGAGGTTCCAACAGGCTGCCAAGCCCGAACCATTCGTTAGCAAGGGCGGCAAAGTGCTGCGGCAGCGCGTATCCGCCAGGATGCAGCGCGGATGGAAAGCACAACCAGACGGCATGGAATTCAGCCTTGGCATCGCGCCGTCAATTTGCACGAGACGCTCGTGGCGCGTCACCAGGCTCGGGATCGAGCCAATCAATCCGCGCGTATAGGGATGTTGCGGCCGGTGAATGATGTCGTCGACTGGCCCGATTTCGACGATACGGCCGGCATACATCACCGCCACCCGGTCGGCGGTTTCGGCGATCACGCCCATGTCGTGGGTGACCAGCATCACCGCCGTCCCCCTGTCGCGGCAGATGCGTTTCAGGAGCGCGGTGATCTGTGCCTGGATCGAGACATCCAGCGCCGTCGTCGGCTCATCGGCGACGACAAGGTCCGGCTCGCCGGCGAGCGCCAGTGCGATCACCACGCGCTGCCGCATGCCGCCCGAAAACTGGTGCGGATATTGCTGGAGCCGCAATTCCGCTGAAGGGATGCCGACCTCGTTCAGCAGATCGATTGCGCGCATCGCCGCCTCGGCTCGTGACAACGGCAGATGGCAGCGTATCGTCTCGATCAACTGATCGCCGACGGTGAGCAGCGGGTTGAGCGAGGTTAGCGGGTCCTGGAAGATCGCACCGATGGTGCTGCCGCGCAGCGCCATCATGTCGCGTTTCGGCAGATTGTCGATGCGGCGGCCGCGGATGCGGATTTCGCCGCCGGCGATACGACCAGGCGGCTCCAGCAGGCCGATGACAGCAGCACCGGTCAGCGACTTTCCCGCCCCGGATTCGCCGACGATGCCGAGGATTTCGCCGCGCCCGACGGTGATGGACACGCCGCGGATCGCTGTCAGCACGCCGCGTCGGGTCGGAAACTCCACGACGAGATCGCGAATGTCGAGCACCGGTTCGTTTGCGGCCGGCATATCCTTGGAAGCGTGCGCACCATTCATCGTTTCACTCCGTTTCGAACAAGGGCGCGCCGGCGCGCGCAACGACCTTGCCGCGCTTCATGACCAGCGGCCGGATCCGCCGCGAAACCACGGCTTCGGCGAGTGTCTCGCCTTCGACCAGAACCAGGTCGGCCGCGTCTCCGATGCCGAGGCCGTAGCCTTCCAGACCCATCACCGTGGCGCCGCCGGTCGTGACCACTTCAACGGCGCGGCGAAGATCCGCATCGCGGTCGAGATCGTTGCGCATGCCAAGGAAAATAGCGCGCTCCAGCATGTCGGCATTGCCGTAGGGACTCCAGCAGTCGCGGATGCCGTCCGAGCCGGAACAGACCGTTATGCCGGCGTCGAGCGTGCGGATCAGCGGCGGGCATGGATAGCCGGCCGGCCCGGTGGTCATGATGGCGATGCCGGCTTCGGCCAGTTGTTCAAGCAGCCTGCCAACGCCAAGGTAATCATTGTGGCCGAGGCAGAAGGCGTGGCTGACGGTCACCTTGCCGCTCATGGCGTGGGCGTGCGTCCGGTCGATGATGAGCCGCATCGAGAATGCGCCGAGTTCGCCAAGCTCGTGCAGATGGATGTCGATCGGCTTGCCGTGCTTTTCCGCAAGGCCGAAAATCACGTCTAGATGGCCCGTCGGGTCGAGGTCCATCGAGCAGGGATCGAGACCGCCAACGACTTCGGCGCCGAGCGACAGCGCCTCGTCCATCAGTTCCTTGGTGCCTTGCCGGATCAGCATGCCAGACTGTGGGAAGGCAACGATCTCGAGGTCGATGACATCGGCGTATTTTTCGCGCGTTGCCATCACGCCGAGCACGCCCTTCAGGCCATGTTCGGTGTCGATGTCGACATGGCTGCGGATATGGGTCGTGCCATGTGCGACCGACAGCGCCACCTGCCTTGCCGACTGACGCGCCGGGTCGAGGCCGAGCCGGCTCTTCGAATCGCGCTCGTTGGTGATCTTCTCGACCAGCGTGGAGCCGACATTGTTCGGATTCCACGCCATGCCGTAAAGCGTCTTGTCGAGGTGGGTATGCGCCTCGACGAAGCCCGGCAGCAGGATCGCGCCGGCGCCATCGATCGGCATTGCGCCGTTCGAAACCGTTGCCGGCCCAACGTCCGTGATACGGCCGGCGGTGATCGTCACGTCTGTAGCGGACCCGCCCCACGGCCGCACATTCTTCAGGATGGTGGTTTCGGTCATGATCGGGCCTTTCAGCGAAGTTTCGGATTGAGGGCGTCGCGCAGCCAGTCGCCAAGCAAATTGACGGCGAGAATGATCAGGCTGAGCTGCAGCGCCGGGAAAAGCACCACCCACCAGCTTCCCGAGAAGAAGTACTGGTTGCCGATGCGGATAAGCGTGCCGAGAGAGGGCTGCGTGACTGGCATGCCGACGCCCAGAAAGGACAGGGTCGCCTCGGCGAGGATGGCAAGGCCGAGATTGAGCGTCGCCGTCACCAGCACGGCCGTCATGACGTTTGGCAAGATGTGCGAGACCATGATCTTGCTGGAAGGCAACTGGAGGATACGGGCGGCAAGCACGTATTCCTTTCGCGCTTCCACCATTGTCGAGGCACGCACGATGCGGGCGTATTGCACCCACGATGTGATTGCGATCGAGGTGGTCAGGATGACCGGCGTGAAGGCATCGCGCAGCGAAACGGGCAGCAGCTGGCGAAAGATCGCGCTGACCAGGATGGCAACGAGCAGCGTCGGGATCGACAGGACCAGGTCGCCGACGCGCATCAGGAAATTGTCGATGCGGCCGCCGATATAGCCGGAAGTGAGCCCGACGGCGATGCCGATGAGCACCGAGACGATGACGCTGGCAAAGCCGATCATCAGCGAGATTCGCGAACCATAGAGGATGGCGGAAAAGATGTCGCGCCCTTGCACGTCGGTGCCGAGCAGATAGGGCGCTTCACCGCCGGCCGACCAGATCGGCGGCAGTTCAGCCTTGTCGAGAAAGAGCTGTGTCAGGTCGTAAGGGTTTTGCGGCGACAGCAGCGGTGCGGCAATCGCCGTCAGCGCAATGAGCAGAAGCACCAACGCCGAGATGACCGCCGATGGCGTGTGGAAAAAGCCGTGGGCGAGGTCGCCATCGAGAAAGGCCCTCAACCGCGCAAATCGTGGCGCGTCAGGCGTTTTCGTGGCCTGCGTTTCAACGGACATGGCCACCCCCTCCGCTTCCCGCCTGCCGCAAGCGCGGATCGACGGCTAGATAGACGAAATCGACAATCGTGTTCAGCGTGATGAAGATGACGGAGACGATCATCAGATAGGCCGCCATCACCGGAATATCGATGAACATGACGGCCTGTACGAACAGCAGCCCCATGCCCGGCCACTGAAAAACGGTTTCCGTCACCAGCGCGAAGGCGATCAGATCGCCGATCATCATGCCGGTCATCGTGACCACCGGCATCATGCAGTTCTTCAACGCGTGGCGGAAATGCACACTACGGTCAGGCAGGCCGCGTGCCCGGGCGAACTTGATATAATCGGTTCGCAGCACTTCAAGCATTTCGGCGGTGACAAGCCGCATGATGAAGGAGATCTGGAACAGCGCCAGCGAAATGCTCGGCATGATCAGCGCGAGCCGTCCCGACGGCGTCAGCAATCCGGTCGACCAGGTGCCGAACTGCACCACCTCGCCCCGGCCGAAGGCGGGCAACCAGCCGAGTTGGACCGAAAAGACCAGGATGAGCACGATGCCGATGACAAAGGCCGGTACCGAGATGCCGATCATCGAGACCATGCGCGCCGCGCGGGCTGCCAGGTTCTTCGGATTGATCGCCGCAAATACGCCAAGCGGAATGCCGATAAGCAATGCCAGCACGGTCGACACCATGACCAGCTCGAATGTTGCCGGGAAGCGCTCGGCGATCAGCGACATCACCTCTCGCTGGTTGCGAAAAGAGACGCCGAAGTCACCGTGCAAGGCGCGAACGACAAAGGTGAAGAACTGTATGATGACCGGCTGGTCGAGCCCAAGCCGGATGCGCAGCGCATCGCGATCGCCCTGTGTCGCCTGGGAGTTCAGCATGAGCTGCACCGGATCGCCCAGGAACTGGAAGATCATGAAGGCGATGAAAGCGACCACGAGCATGACCAAGGCCGCATTGCCGATGCGCTTGACGATGATGGCGAGCATGACTGCCGTCTCCTGACGTGGTTTGGGCAAACTCCGGGCCAAGCCCGGAGTTTCTCTACGCACGATCCATGCCGGATTCCCGGCGAGGAGCTTCGGATCACTTCATCATGGTCAGCCAGAAGCGCGGCTTGTTGTCGGTGAGTTGGACGATGCTCTCGATCTTGGGACCCATCGCCCATGCCATTGGCTGCTGGTGCAGCGGCAGGAAGGCGATGTCGTCTTTGACCTTCGTCAAGGCTTGCGTCTGGAATCCGAGGCGCTTTTCGCGATCCAGTTCCTTGCCGGCGCTGTCGATCAGCGCATCGACCTCGGGATATTTCCACCCACCCCAATTGAACACGCCCGAGGTGTCGATTTTGGAGTGGACGACCTGCACCAAGATCGAGAAACTGTCGATCATCGGCTCGTTGGCCCAGCCGAGAATGCCGACATCGAACTTGCCGCTCTCGAATTTTGCCGTCTGCAGGCTGGTCGGCGCGACGTCGAGATTGGCCTTCAGGCCGACGCGAGCCCACATCGACGAGACCGCCTGGCAGATTTCCTCCTCGTTGACGTAACCGTCATTCTCGCAGACGAACGAGAAGGAGAAGCCGTTCGGATAACCGGCCTCAGCCAGCAGTTTCTTGGCGGCATCCGGATCGTAGGGCAGACGCGAGTCCAGCGCGTCGACATAACCCGGGATGGCCGGAGCGATCAGCGAGCCGGTGTTGCGGGACAGTCCGCGCATCACTTTCTTCTGCAAGGCATCGATGTCGATCGACTGGTACATGGCCTGCCGGACCTTGATGTCGTTCATCGGATTCTTGTCCGTGATATCCGAGGCGATCGTCTTGTCGGTTCGATTGAAGAGAAAGAACACGGTACGCAGTTCATTGCTCGCCAGCACCTTGATGTCAGGCGATGCTTGCAGACGAGGAATATCCTGCAGCGGCGCGGAGTTGGTGAAGTCGATTTCGCCCGACAGAAGGGCAGCCACCCGTGTCGCCGAAGACGTGATCGGGGTGAAGATGATCTTGTCGATGTTGTGCTTCGGCTTGTCCCACCAGTCCTTGTTGACCTCGAACACGGTCTCGGCGTCCGGCTTGCGCGATAAGATCTTGAAGGGACCGGTGCCGTTTGCATGAGATGTCGCATAACCCTCGACACCCTTGCCGACATCCGTCGGCGCCTCGGCGTGGTTGGCAACCAGCCACTCCTTGTCGAAGATGACGATGTTGGTGAGATCGTTCAGCAGCAGTGGATAGTTCGGCGTCGTGTTGATCTCGACCGTATAATCGTCGACCTTGGTCGCGCCCTTGTAGGCGGGCAGATTGCCCCGCAACGGCGAGGCCGGATCGCTGACCCGGATCAGCGAGGCGATCACATCGTCGGCCGTGAACGGCGCGCCGTTGTGGAATTTCACGCCCTTGCGCAGGTGGAAGCGCCAGACGGTCGGTGACACGACCTCCCAGGACGTGGCGAGCGCCGGTGCAATCTGCAGCTTTTCATCATAGCGCACCAGCCCTTCATAGACGTGGTTCAGCACGGCAATGGTGAACGTGTCACCATACGAATAGGGGTCGAGCGAAACCACGTCGCGCTGCGCCCCCCATTTCAGCACGTTCTCGGCGGCTGCCGAGAAGGTTGTCAGCGTCAGCGCCACGACCGCGGCGACCGACGTCCTCAAAAGCGATTTCATGCGGGCCTCTCCATTTTGATCCAGAACTTTTCCGTTCGCGAATTCCATTGCCAACCAGCTTGGCGGTTCCCTCGATTGCACTCGCTTTAGGCAGCTTGTGATTGTTTGTTATGCAATCTGTATCCACTTGATTTACGATAGTGTATACTGTTTAGTGACGCAAGAGAAAACATTTTTGCCCCGCTTCGGTCCCGACTTCGAGAAAACCATGATTGACACCCACTCACGCCAAGCTGATAAATCGGCCCGCCATGACCAATCAGAATTCTCTGCCAACCAAGCGCGCCAGCCGTGCAGGCAATCTCGCGGACGGCGTCTATCAGGCGCTGCGGCGCGCGATCATCGAGCAGGCATTGGCGCCCGGAACGAAGCTTCCCGAGGATTCGGTCGGCGAGAGTTTTGGGGTCAGCCGCACGGTGGTGCGCAGCGTTCTTGGTCGACTGACCGTCGAAGGCCTTGTTTCGCAGCAGCCGAACAAGCGCGCGACCGTGGCCTCGCCGAGCATCAGCGAGGGGCGCGGGGTCTTTCAGGTCAGGCGTGGCCTGGAGCGGACGGTGATCGAAACGCTTGCGGGTCGCCTGACATCGGCGCAGACGGAGGCATTGCGTGCCCATGTCGCAGCCGAGGAGCGGGCGCAGGGCCGCGACGGGCCGGAATCGATCCGCTTGGCCGGCGAGTTCCACACCTTGCTGGCGGACATGACCGGCAACGAACTCCTCATCCGCTACGTGGCGGAAGTGGCCTCGCGCTGCTCGCTGATACTGGCGCTTTATGGTCGGCCGCATTCGTCGGAGTGCGCGGTCAACGAACACCAGATGATCATCGACGCATTGGTACGCGGCGACGAAGCGACTGCCGTGAGCATCATGGACGAACACCTGATGGCGGTGGCAACCCGCGGTCTGCTCGACCTCAAGCCGGTGCGCGAGCGCGACCTGAAGGACCTCCTTTCCGACTACCGGGCGGCGGCGAAATAGACAAAGAGCCGGGCGCGCTTGCCGGCATGTTGCGAATCCACGCCGGACGGCCGGCCTTCGACCCTGCCGCCATCCCCTTACCGTGCCGTGAGAATCGCCATGACAGCTGAGACGACGTTCGATTTCACGAGCCTCACGGAGCGCGAGAAATACAAGATCCTCATCGGTGCCGTGGTGCCGCGGCCGATCGCGCTGGTAACCACCGTCGATGCCGAAGGGCGCATCAATGCCGCGCCCGTCAGTTTCTTCAATTGCCTTTCCGCAGAACCGGCAATCCTCGCACTCGGCGTTGAAAACCACGACGACATGTCCTTCAAGGACACGGCGTGGAACGTCAGGGCGACCGGCGTCTTCACGGTCAACATCGTATCGAGCGCCATGCTGGACGCCATGAATGTCTGTGCCGTGCCGTTCGCCCCCAATGTCGACGAACTCGCTGAGGCAGGACTGACGGCCATCGCCGGAACGAAAATCGCAGCACCCCGCATCGCTGAATCTCCGGCCGCGTTCGAGTGTCGGCGGCACATGACACTAGGCCTTGGGAACTCACGCGAAATCATACTCGGTGAAGTCGTTGCGGCTCACATCCGCTCCGACATCATCAACCAGCGTCTGCATATCGATCCGGCGGGCCTCGATGCCATCGGCCGCATGGGAGGACACGGCTATTCCCTGTCGCGGGAAACCTTCGATCTTCCAACCATGAGCGTCGCGCAATGGGAGGAGCGCAAACGCATGCCCGGGGCCGCGGAATGAGACGGATGAGGAGAGCGCAGCCATGACTTCGCCCAGCAAGCGTACGCTGATGACCGCTGACTGGGTGGTTGCCCATGAAGAGGGCCGACACATACTGCTGCCGGGAGGGCAAGTTGTCTACGAGGGCGGAACGATCCTGTTCGTTGGCCATGATTTTCCCGGCGAGATCGACGAGCGCCTGGACTGCGGGCAGGCGCTGATCGCACCGGGTTTCATCGATCTCGACGCGCTGTCGGACCTCGATACGACGATCCTGTCATTCGACAACCATCCGGCCTGGGCCAAGGGCCGCGTCTGGCCGAAAACCTACATGGATGCCGGCCCTTACGAGATGTACTCGCCTGAGGAACTGGTTTTCCAGAAACGCCACGCCTTTGCGCGGCTTATCCGAAACGGCGTCACGACCGCGTTGCCGATCGCTTCGCTTTACTATCGCCAATGGGGCGAGACCGTGGAGGAGTTCGAAGGCGCGGCCGACGCCGCGGCCGACCTTGGACTGCGCGTCTATCTCGGCCCCGCCTATCGCACTGGCAATCCCTTCATCGTCGAGAAAGGCAAGATCGAGCTTTTCTTCGACGAGCCGCGCGGCCTTGCGGGCCTGGATGACGCGGTCGCCTTCTGCGAGCGGCTCGAGGGCCGGCACGGAGGCCTTGTCCGCACCATGCTTGCGCCCGACCGCATCGAGACCTGTACCGCCGAGCTTCTGCGGCGCACCGCGGCCGCCGGTCGCGATCTGGGCGTGCCTGTCCGGCTGCATTGCTGCCAGGGCGGCTTCGAGCGCGAGACCGTGCGCCGCCTGCACGGCATGACTTCGATCGAATGGCTGCAAAGCCTCGATTTCCTGACCGAGAAGACACTGCTGCCGCATGGCACGTTCGTCAGTCCATCGCGTTTCGTGCGGGAGCCGGGCCGCGATCTCGATATCATCGCGGAGAAAGGCTCGATCGTCGTGCATTGCCCGCTGGTCGCCGCGCGCTTCGGCGACGGCCTTGAAAGCTTCAAGTCATACCGCCAGCGCGGCCTTCGCATCGGACTGGGCACCGACACATCCCCGCCGGACATGCTGCTCAATATGCAGACAGGCCTGATGATCTGCCGCTTCGTCGAAGGCCAGGCGGATGCCTGCCGGTCCGAGGATTATTTCGATGCCGCCACACTGGGCGGTGCGGACGCGCTCGGGCGCGCCGATCTCGGCCGGCTTGCACCCGGCTGCTGCGCTGACATGGTGGTCTGGGACCTATCCAACCCCGATCTCGGCCAGGTTATCGATCCCATCCAGACCCTGATGATTTCGGGCTCCGGACGTGATGCGCGAACGGTGGTCATCGACGGCCGGACGGTCATGCGCGACCGCGAGATCCCGGCCATGGACTACGCCGCCGAGGCCGCGCGTGCGCAGCGCCAGTTCACCAAGCTGATGACGAAGTACCCAGAGCGTACGCTCGGCAATCCACCGACCGATGAAATCTTTTCATCCGCATACCGGGTGATCCCGAAGCCGCCGCACGTCTGGTGACATGTCCAAGGCACCGCTTCAATTTCAGGGCGGATGCCCTTAGCCACGGTCAGCCCCTTAAAGAGCCGGCCACAAAAAACGACCGGCGGTTAGCTGGTGCCGCATGCGTTTCGAACGCGGCCGTCTCCCGCTACCATCGTTCCCACCGACAGAGTGGCAGTTGGCCTCCCGGGCAAAAGTTCTGCCGCCCCTAGCGCCGCCAAAAACTGAGATGCGGGGCGAGGAGCTCCTCCTCCATCTCGGGGAAGGGGCCGTGGACCGCGATCTGCTTCTGCCCGGAGCCGAGCACCGTGCGCGAGGAAAGGTCCATCGTCGGATTCTGGGCGTGGTCGCCAGTCAGCGCCAGAAGCTTGGTCTCCTCGAAGCCGTAGACCAGCCGGCCGATATTCGCCCAGTAGAGCGTCCCGGTGCACATCGCACAGGGCTCGCCGGTTGAGACCAGCGTGCAAGACCAGAGGAAATCCGGCGGATAGGCGTCCGCAGCACGCCGGCTGAGTTCGGTTTCGGCGTGGCGCACGGTGTTGATGTTGCCTTGCCGCATGAGGATGCGATCGTCGGGGCCGACGAGCACACAGCCGAAAGGATGATGCCCGTGCGCGGCGGTCTCGCGCGCTACCGCATCGGCGGCGCGGAGGTGGGCGAGCATCTGGTCGCGGGTCATCGTCTGGTGCCCCTCCTAGGCTGTCTGAGCCGATACTCCCAGATGAAGTCTGGAATGGCGTGGACCGTAGCAGATGGGGTGATTTCGCGATAGCCATGGGTGGGCTGAGCAGTGCTCCCGGCGGTCCCGAGCGCGGCCCGATCCGCGCGTCGTAGCCTTCCGGCAGATGGACGATGAGATCGTGCCCGCCGGGCAGCGCCCGCCCCGTCAATATCTCGTCCGGGGCCACCTGAGGTTTGAAGCGCCATGTTTTCGGCAATGGTTCCGTCGAACAATTGGACGTCCTACGGGAGGTAGCCGACATGGGTTGATGACGAATGTGTCCGTGCCGACCCCAGCGTCAGGTGTTGCGCCTAGATAACCCAATCGTTCAACGAATAGGCATGGATGTAGTCGATCTGCATTTCCGCCGGCGTCGCAAGCCCGTCGGCGGGCGCTCCCGCGATGCCGCCCACGGCCAGATCGACCAGCATATACATCGGCTCGTGCATGTCGGCAGGTGTTGCGGCACGGGCAACTTCGACGTCGTCGAAATACCAGACGAGTTCGTCTTCCGTCCACAGCACCCCGTAGGTGTGGAACCCTCCGGTATCCGAGACAAAGGGCGTCGAGGCCGCAGTCGTATGTGTTCCGGTCTCGTTCGAGTGGCTGGTCAGAAGAAGCTTGTTTGGATCCTGACCGGTCATTTCTATGACGTCCAGTTCCGGTGGCCAGGAACCGTCCGCCGGCAGAAGCCAGAAGGCCGGCCATGCGCCTTGTTTTTCGGGCATGTCGGCCCGAATTTCGAAATAGCCATAGGTTTGTGAGAAGGATTCGTAAGTCGTCAGCAAACCTGACGTGTATTGGTAGTTGTTTATGTAGGGCTTGATAGCCTCAGCGGCTCGGGCGGCGGTAATCGTGAGAACACCGTCCTCGACGCTGAACGGGTTCACGGAACTCGTCGGGGCGTAGCTGGTATCGATATACCATTGAAGCTCGCCATTGCTCGTGAGCGAGCTGCCGTTCGCGCCTCCCCACCAGAAGTTCGTGTCCCAGGTGCCGCTCGAGCCATTCCACAGGTTCAGTGTGTTGAACTCATCCGAGAAGGTGAGTGTCAGATGCGACCTGTCCAGGGCCAGATCGAACTGGCTTGCGGTGAACTGGTCGATTGTCTTGTTGGCGAAGACGAGAAACTCGGTGCCGGATAGATCAAGTCGGACGTTCGCTCCCGACTGGACCATGTTGGCGTGCACCTGCTCGAAGGAGGTGAAGCCGTAGCTCCCGACGCGCACTGTATCCTCGGCGCTAAAGTCCAGGATCAGGTCACTGCCGTTGCCGGGGGCCACGACGAAAATGTCCGCCCCGGATCCGCCCTTGAGAACGTCGTCGCCCTTCAAGCCGTCGAGCGTCTGTTGGCCGGAGCCGCCGGTGATGATGTTGTTCAGTTCGTTTCCGAAAGCATAGTGTTTGTCGTTCGTGACTGTCAGGTTCTCGAAATGCGCCGGGAGCCTGTAGCTCATCCAGGTCGAGATGGTGTCGACACCCTCGTTGGCCAGCTCGACCGCCTTGTTCTTCGTGGAATACAGATAGTAGATGTCATCGCCCTTGCCGCCATACATCGTGACGCTGACGCTACTGTCGCCGTAGAGCGAGTCGTTGTAGATGCTGCCATAAAGTGCCGGGCCGGAATTCGTCGCCGAATACCACCTGGTCGAGGAGCCGCTGTAGGGGAGTGGAACGCCCTTGGCGTTCAGGACGGTGGCCATGCTGGTCTCTGCTCCTTGGACTCGCCTCGATGTCAGCCCTAGCATCTATGGAGGGCACGAGAAGCCAATGCCTTTCTTGGCCTTCGAGTTGTGTTCGACGTGTGAGAGTTACCAAGAACTTAACACGCAGGCCGTCCGGGCCGCCGCCATTGCCTCGAATGCATCAAGGTTGGGATTCAGGAAAGCAACATTCGCCCGGCCGTGATCGCCAAGAAAAACGCAAAGGCAAGTTTCAGATAGCGCGGGTTGAGCGCGTGGGCGAGCCTTGCGCCCAAGGGTGCGAACAGAAAGCTCACGGGCGCTATGATGGCAACAGCCGGCAGGCTGACGTAACCCAGGCTGAGCGGAGGCCTGCCGGCAATCTCGAGACCCGACCAGATGAAGCCGGCCACCGCTGGAAGCGCGATAAGCAGGCCAAGCGCCGACGATGTGCCGACGGCCCGGTGGACCGGAAAGGAAAAGCTGGAAAGCGTCGGCACCGAGAGCGTGCCGCCGCCGATTCCCATGAGCGAAGAGACAAAGCCGATGACAGAGGCGATCGCACGGTTGATCCAGCCGCTTTGCGGCAGGTGATCGGAGATCACGAGGTGCTTCGGCAGCGCCATGTTGACGGCCACCAGCAGGCCGACGACGCCGAAGACCAGCCGCAAGCCGGCGCCCGGGATGAATTTCGACATGATGCCGCCGATGAGGGCACTGACGAAGATCGCCGGTCCCCACAGATCGAGCAGAGGCCGATCGACGTTGCCGCGCTTGTTGTGTGACCGCATCGATGAGATCGAGGTGGGAATGATGACCGCAAGCGATGTCGCGACCGCCAGATGGCTGGTCACAGCAGGCGAAAAGTGAAACAGGCTAAGCACCCAGAACAGCACCGGGACGATGACGATGCCGCCACCGACCCCCAGCAAGCCGGCCAGCACACCGGACGCCACGCCGGTCATCGCCAGACCGGCGACCAGCATTGCAATCGTCAGCCCGTCGAACATCGACGTGTCGAATCCGAAGTCCACTATGATTTCCCTTTGATTGGCCATTTGCGACACGGCCTTGCGGGTACATTTTGGCCGCGCTCATCCGCTGTTGCGACCCAATGCAGGTCGCCCAGAAGTCTGTAGTGTTTTTGGGATGCGCTTTTGGCTAGTGGCGCACCATCCCTGCATCGACATTGAGCGTCTGGCCGGTGATCCAGCGCGCATCGTCAGACGCCAGGAACGAAACCACATCGGCGATATGTTCCGGCTGCCCTTTGCCTTTCATCGCCTGAAGCATCTCGACGAAGCCGAACGCCTCATTGTGCGGGCTCGCCTTGACGCCGTCGCTCTCGATCAGGCCAGGCGTTACCGCGTTGGCGGTGATGTTGTATTTGCCGAGTTCTGTGGCGAGCGCCCTGGTGAAGCCGATGACGCCGCCCTTGGCCGCGACATAGGCCGCCATGTTCGGCGTGCCGGCAAAGAAGGTGTTGGACGCGATGCTGATCACCCGTCCGGCCTTGCCCGCCGCACGCATCTGGTCCGTGCCGGCGCGGCTGACGATGAAGGTACCCGTCAGATTGACGTCGATGATCTTGCGCCAATGGTCGAGATCGACATCGTCCCAGGCGACGAACGGCACGATGCTGGCATTGTTGACCAGGATATCGATGCCCCCGGTCAGCGCCTGGATTTCGGCGAAGAGTGCCTTGACCGATGCCGGATCGGAAATGTCGGCGGCGATCGCCCTCGCCTTTGCGCCTATCGCCGCGGCCGCAGCCCTGGCGCCTTCGGCATTGATGTCGCTGACGATGACGGTTGCCCCGTCGGCGGCAAGCCGCACGGCGATCGCCTTGCCGATACCCTGCGCGGCGCCCGTAACCAGGGCCGTCTTTCCCGCAAGCCGTTCAGTCATGAAAATGCTCCCTCAATCCGTGATCTGGTGATGTCTGTTCAGGCGTCGGCGTCGATCACGGCCAGCGCCGCGTCGATGCCTTTGCCGATCGCTAGTTTCTGGCCGGCCGCGTTCATCGCGCCGCCAAGCGCCGTCAGCGCCGCGATTGCGTAGATCGGCTGGGCGGTCGGTCCCATATGGCCGATGCGCGTCAGCTTCCCCAAGGTCTCGCCGCGCCCCGACGAAAACACCACGCCGTAGCGGGCGCGCGCGGCCTGGCGAAGCGCCTTCTCGTCGACACCTTCGGGCGTGCGCACGGCGGTCGTGGTCGGCGACGCTATTCTGTCGCTGGCGGCCCAGATCGACAGGCCCATCGCGGCGACACCCGCGCGCATGGCCTTGGCGGTGAGCGCATGGCGCGCCCACACCGCCTCCGGTCCCTCATTGAGATAGAGGTCGAGCGCGACGTCGAGGCCGTTGATCTCCGAGACCGACGGCGTGAACGGAAACGGCTTGTCCCGCGACCACGCATTCTCCCAGTCGACGATGCTCAGCATCGACGCGCGGGGGGCTGCCTCGTTGCCCTTCATCTTGACCCAGGCCCGCTCGCTGACGCCCATCATCGTGAGGCCGGGAGGCGCGCCCAGGCATTTGTTCGGGCCGGTGACATAGATATCGGCCTTGCAATCCTCAGGATGCGTCTTCATGCCGCCAAAGGACGAGACGGCGTCGACGATGAGATAGCCGCCATGCGCAGAAACCAGCGCACCGATGGCGTCGATCGGATTGATGGTGCCGGACGGCGTGTCGTGGTGGCAGACGGAAACGACGGTGATTTCCGGATGCGCCTTCAGCATTGCCGCAACCGCCTGCGGGTCGATCGCCTCGTTGTAGGGCACTTCGATCTCGAGCAGATGTGGCGAATAGCGCTTCGCCCAATAGCCAAAGCCCTTGCCGTAAACTCCGGAGGCAAGGTTGAGCACGACATCGTCCGATGTAATCAGGGAGGCCGCGGCGGCCTCCAGGCCAAGCACCGGCTCGCCATGCAGGATGACCGGCTTGTTCGACAGCCGCATCGCCTTCTGCGCCTTGTCGACCACACCCTCGTAGAAGAGCTGGAACGCCGGGTCGTAGTCGTAGAGCACCGTGCGCCCGAGGCCGCGCAGCACTTCGGGATAGGCGTTCACCGGCCCCGCGGTCAGGGTGATGACCGGATCGGCGTGTTCGAGATAGCGCATCGTCTTGTCTCCGGATTGGCGGGGATCAGAGTATGATCCCGAAAAGTGGGAACCGGTTTTCGGAAAAGATCATGCTCCAACAAAGAGATAGATCAGGATGATGGTTCAACCAAACGTCATCCTGATCTAGCCGTAGAATTGCGTGCCGGTCCTGTAGGTCTTGAAGTTGTCCATGTCGTGCGAGTACATCAGCTCGGCGCCATGGTCCTCGGCGAGTTTCTTCACCTTGCGCATCGAATTGACGCCCGCCACCGGATCGATGTGGAAGGCCGCCTGGCACAGTGTCTCGAGGCTCTTCTGCGTATAGGCGGCGTCGATCGTGAACATGATCGGCTTGCGCTTGGGAAACTCGACCAGCAGGCTGTAGTGGCCGATCGAATGACCGGGCGTCGCGATCAGCCGGACGCCCCTGGCCAGCTCGACGTCGCCATCGATGCCTTCGAAGGTCGAATTCGCCCGTGTCGTTCCCGCAAGCAATTGTCCGGTCGCGCCACGCGCTTCGGCAGCCTCCGCCGAAAAGCTCAGATCGGAATAGCCGAGATGCTCGAAAGGCTGCGGATTGCAGGCCTGCGGCACCTCGGTCCGGTGACAGATCTTCTTGGCATGCGGAAAATACTTGTTGCCGCCGCAATGGTCGAAATGGAAATGCGAGTTGACGACGACGTCGATGTCCTTCGGTTCGAGACCGAGCAGCGCCAGGGCGCCGGGGATGGTCTGGTGCTTTTCCTGGATCGGCTTTTCGAACGGCAGCACCTTCATCACATGATCGTAGTCGTAGCCGGTGTCGATGAGGAACCGGCCCTCGGCATGTTCGATCAGGATCGAATAGACGGGGAAGCGCACTTCGCCGCCAGGGCCACGATTCCAGAACACATGATATCCGTCGAGAACGAGCGAGCCGCCGTCGAGCAGGTAGACCTTGGTATCCGACATTCTTGCCTCCTTTATTGGCGCGGGTCCCGACCGCGCATGAATTGTGCTCAGCGCGCGCCGCGCTCGTATGGAATGCCGAGCGCCGCCGGCAGGCTGGCGCGCCGGCCGAACAGCACCAGCATGATCATCACCGCCAGGAACGGCAGCATCTGGATGATGTCGGTCGGTATGTTGATGCCTGCCACCTGCATGGCCGTCGTCAGCGACAGGCAGACGCCGAACAGCAACGCGCCGAACAGCACCCAGATCGGGCGACCGCGCGCCAGCATGGCCAGCACGATGCCGAGAAAGCCCGCGCCATTGGTGATGAACGGAATGAACAGCCCGGCCCCGACATTGGCGAGATAGGCGCCGCCGAGCCCGGCCAGCGCTCCGGTCGTCAACACGGCGATGGTGCGGGTTCGCACGACATCGATGCCGGCGACATCGAGCGCGGCCGGCTTGTCGCCTGCTGCCTGCAGGTTGAGGCCCAGTTGGGTGCGCCGATAGATGTAGCCCATGCCGAAAACCAGCGCGACCGCCAGATAGACGATCAGATGATGTTTGAAGAATGCAGGACCGATGACCGGAATGTCCGAAAGCAGCGGAATGACGGTCGCATCCGCTGCCGGCAGGCGGGGGTAGCTGCGTGAGAACTGGAAATGGTGGAGCAGTGCCGTCAGACCTTCCAGTCCGAGCGTCAGCGCGATGCCGATGACGATCTGGTTCAGCCCGATGCGCACGCAAAGCAGCGCCATGACAAGCGCCACCACGGTGCCGCCGGCGGCACCG
>NZ_SMYZ01000033.1 GCF_004919685.1 Mesorhizobium norvegicum
AGCTCCCGGGTGCGGCTCTGGGCCGCGATGTCATCGGTGCTCGCGTCGGGATGGTTTGACGACGGCCCCAGCCCCACTACCGCCTTGCGGAATCGCTTGCGATGACCGAGGAGCATACCGAGCTTCTCGAGGTCGGCGTCGGTCAGCTCCGGCAGGACTTCCGCGTCGATCGCGTTGTCGCGAAATGCCTGCTCGTATTGCTGGAGGCCGAGGCCTCGCAACCAAGCGGCAACGTCCACACAGCCCTCCCAAGGCTGAATTCGGGTCCCTCAGCCGCAATATTAACTCAGATGCCAGGGAAATGCTGTAGACTCGGATTTCTGTCGAGCTGGAGGTCCCTCTCGAAGAATTGGGGGCTTGGAGTCCGACATCGTTACCGCGGCGGTGACAGCTTTTGGCAGCTTATCGGACGATACGCTCCTAGTGATCAAGCGTCCGCATCGGGTCAAGACCCGCCTTTTCGCACGTCGTTGCCGCCGATCACCGCACGCATCTTCGGGGAGCCTTTCGAAATCCGGAAGCTTGAGCTACGTGTGACAGGTGCCATCACCAAGACGGAGAAAATTGACCAAGAGGCCCAAAATCATTCGTACAAAATTCGCGAACTTATTCGATAACGCTCAATTCAATCTCGAAGAACTAAGCGTAACCTACTGATATATAATAATTTGGTGAGCCCGGAGGATGTGGCGCGAACGTTGATTTCATTAGCCTTTTCGTGGGCCGAAATCAAAAAGTTTCCCGTATCGTTTCGCATGGTCCCGCGTCCGCGGTTCACCAGAACCGCCGGCGCCCGGCGCGAGGAGCGGCGTCACGAAACTGCTGCAGATTCGTCCGAGCGCGGTGCGCTCAATCCCTGGCGGGATTGCGACTCATGCCGCATGAGAAAACGCTCCAACAAGCGGATGATCGCAATCAACGACAGATTGACCACCAGATAGAGCAATCCGGCAATGGCGAAGATTTCGAAAATCGCGAAGGTCTGGCTCATGAGCCGCTTGGCGTATCCGGTGATTTCCAGCACGGTGATCGTGGAGGCCAAGCTCGTGCCCTTGACCACAAGGATGAGCTCGTTTCCATAGGCTGGGAGGGCTTGGCGGATCGCGAGCGGGAACTCGATGCGGCGAAAGCGCAGAACGCGCGACATACCGCAAGCCTGGGCAGCTTCGACAAGGCCGACTGGCACCGACATCAACCCTCCGCGCAAAATCTCGGACGTATAAGCTGCGGTGTTGAGCGCAAGCGCCAGTACAGCGCAGCGCGAGCCATCTCTGATGACCCACCACAAGACGGCGTTGTCCCTGACGAGGCTGACCTCGCCGAGGCCGTAGTAGAAGATGAATATCTGTACCAGGAGCGGGGTGCCGCGGAAGACGTTGCTGTAATATTTGGCAAAGCCGGCCAACAAGCCATTTGACGATAGCCTCATCAGCGCCAATCCCAGGCCGAGATTGAAGCCTATGAGCACCGAAACCAGTGTCAGCGCGGCTGTGACCCACAGGCCTTTGAGCAGGACCGGAACCGCAAGCTGGATGAGTTCCATGGTCTTACCTTCTCGCCCGGATCCGTAGCAGGCGTTCGATCCCATCGAAACCGGCCTGACTGACAAGCGTGATGACCAGATAGACAACCGCCGCAATCAGATAAAAGATAAACGGGTGGCGGGTGGAGTTCGCACCGATGTAGGAAATACGCATCAGCTCCTGCAGCCCAACCACTGAAACCAGGGCCGTGTCCTTGATCGTGGTCTGCCAGACATTGTTTAAGCCCGGAACCGCGATGCGCAGCATCTGCGGAGCTATGATGCGGCGAAATATCCTACTGGCTGGCAGGCCAAGGGCTCGCGCGGCCTCGATGTGCCCATTGGGGATCGACGCCAATGCCCCCCGGATCACCTCGGTCGAGTAGGCGCCCGAGATCGCGCCAATGGCGATCACGGCTATGACGAACGCATAACCGCTCTCCGCCAGCCCGGCATAGCCGAAAGCAGTGATGACCTTCGTCACGAATTCAACCGAACTGAAAAACAGAAGGTAGATAACGAGCAGTTCGGGCACACCCCGAACCACGGAAGTATATCCGTCCACCAGGAGCGAGAGCGGGAATATCCTGGCCCATTTGATCAGACCACAGACGACGCCAATCAGCAGCCCGGCAACCATACTGGACAAGCCTACCGCGATCGTCACGGCAGCGCCCCGCAGAATAGCGGTCACCCAACCACCTTCCCAAACCTGCCAGAGGCCGAATTCCATCTGAGTTGCCCTAGATCTGGTGCGCCAACGAGACAACCGGCTGCGATTGCAGCCCCTGAAGCCGGTGTTGTCAGACAAGCGGAAAACCCGACTTTCGCATGCGCCTGGCTTGGCCAGGCGCATGCGATGTGGTTTTGAACGCCGTTAGTTGCAGGGCCGGGAAATGTCCGATTTGAACCATTTCTGGCTGGCCTTGCCGATCGAGCCGTCAGCGATCAGCTCGCAAAGCGCCTTGTCGATCTTGGCCTTGAGCTCAGTGTTCTCCTGCGCGATGCCAACGCCGATTCCCTCGCCAAGCGTCGGATCGAACGTGCTCTGGATCTTGACGCCGACCAGCTGGAAGTTCTTGCCATCCGGCTTGTCCAGGAAGTCCTGCAATGCGGATTGATCCGCGAAAGCAGTGTCGATGCGGCCGCTCGCAAGGTCGATCTGCATTTGGTCGAGCGTGTCGTAGGTTTTCAGGTCGGCATTCGGCGCACGCTTCTCGAGGAAATGCGCGTGGGTGGTGCCGGCCTGCACGCCGATCTTCTTGCCGTCGAGCGATTTCAGCAGCGTGTCGACGTCGGTGATGCCGGCGAGATCCGACCCCTTCGCAGCGATGAACATGTTGGCCAGTTCGGCGTATCCGACGCTGAAATTGATCTCCTTCTTGCGGTCAGCGGTGATCGACATGCCCGAGATGATGACGTCGAAGCGCTTTGCCTTAAGTGCCGGAATGAGGCCATCGAAGGCCTGCACGACGAAATGGCACGTCACTGCGAGTTTGGTGCAGAGCAACGCACCGACATCGGCGTCGAAACCGGTGACGTTGCCATTGGCGTCGGACATGCTCCATGGCGGGTAGGCGCCTTCCGTTCCGATGGACAACTCGCCTTCGGCCGCCAATGCGCTTCCCATGCTTCCCGCGAGACATGCGAGCAGCGTCAAGACTTTCAATTTCATATCAGTTCCCCTTGTTGTTGGTCTTCATTGTTGATGTCCGGTACGAACCGGACGCTTCGAGAATGCGAGCTTCCCTCACAGTGTCCGTGCCAGGAATTGGCGCAGACGCTCCGAGCGCGGGCTGCCGAACAGCTCCGCTGGCGCACCCTCTTCCTCCACCTTTCCCTGGTGGAGAAACAGAACCTTGTGGGAGACCTCGCGCGCGAACTGCATCTCATGCGTCACGAGGATCATGGTGTTGCCTTCCTCCGCCAGTTGACGGATCACCCGCAGCACCTCGCCGACCAGTTCGGGATCGAGCGCTGATGTCGGTTCGTCGAAGAGGATGACTTTGGGACGCATCGCCAGCGTGCGGGCGATCGCGGCGCGTTGCTGTTGGCCGCCTGACAACTGGCCCGGATAGTGGGCGTGCTTGTCGGCGAGCCCGACCTTCTTCAACAAGGCGTGCGCATGTTCGACGGCCTTGTCGCGAGGCTCCTTCAACACATGCCGGGGCGCCTCGACGATGTTCTCCACCACCGTCATGTGCGGCCACAGATTGAAGTTCTGGAAAACCATGCCGACGCGGGCACGGATGCGTTCGACCTGCGCCATATCGGCTGGCCCAAGCCGGCCGTTCGACAGCGGCTTCATCTTGATGACCTCACCGTCGATGGCGACCTTGCCGCCATCCGGCTGTTCCAGAAGATTGATGCAGCGCAGGAACGTGCTCTTGCCCGAGCCCGACGAGCCGATCATGGAAATGACTTCGCCGGCATGGGCGGTGAGGTTGACGCCCTTCAACACCGGCAGCGAGGCGAAGCTCTTGTGAAGCTCGTCGATCTGCACGGCTGGCGTGGCGATCTTCGCCTCTTCAGCGGGCGCCGGATTCGCCACCACGGCGGGATCGGTTGGCCGCGTCTGTTCGCTGCCGATGGCCGCGTCCTGGGCTACCTCGACAGTCGCTAGATCCGCCAGCGCACGGTCGAAATAGCGCAGGCTGCTGGACAGGCAGGTGCGTTGCCAGTCCGGGTCATCCGGAAGGAAGGCAGCGCGCAGCGTGTCCCGGATCCGCTTGCCCAGCGGCGATTCGATCTTGCCGAAAAGGTGCAGCCAGTTGTCTGCCTGCACAGCCTCCATGACGGCAGGCCCGTCCAGCGTGCCACATTCGACGACAAGCGGCAGCACGCGCGCATTCGGCATTGCCTTGCGTACAGCGTCGGAGACGTAGCCGGTCGCCGTCGCCGCGATGCCGGTGCCGGTCCGGGCGCCCGGGCCGGTCAGCACTGTTGCCAGCGCCGGCCCGAAGATGGATTTGCCCCAGGCAAGGCCGGCATGCTCGGAACTCGCTACCGAAAGCAGAGCCGGATATCCGTATGGCCCTGCTCCGGTGTGCAGGTCGAAGACGATGACCTGGCGTGCCGCGCCAGCAAAGGTCTTCAGGATTTCGTTCAATGTGCGGTTCGACCAGACCGGGCCGCCACCGCCGTAGAACATGCCGTCGGCGAACTCATACTGGCCGGCCTCGACGATCGCCGCCAGCCCGGCATGCCCAAGCCGCTTGCGCGCAATCGCGAGCTTCTCGTCGGCCGCTACGCGGTCCGGCCCTTCCCATTCTCGATAGGCCACGGCGTCGTGCAGGCCCGCATAGCCATTGTTGACCGGAGTGCTCGAAGACCAGTCGATGAAGTTGCGGTTGAGGTCGACATTGTCCTCGTTGACGCGCCGCGACCATGCCGTGCCCCAGGGATTGATGAGGTGAATGGCAAGGATCGCCGTGTCGCCGGGCAGGCGCCGCAGGTTCTTCTGGCCGAGCCAGGCGGTCTGGCAGGTCGAGCCGAACGGGCCCTCGACACCATGCGTGCCGGAGATGAGCACGATCAGCTTGCGCGCATCGCGGCGGCCAAGCAGCGCCACATCGGTCGCCAGCGTCTCGCCATCCGGACCGTTCAGCGGATGAACATATTCAGACAGTTCCGCGCCCGCCCGCTCAGCGGCGTCGCGAAATCCCTGGCGCAGGATGGCGAAATCACAGGCGTAGGCTGGTGCTGGCTCATCATGGCGCATGGTCGATCCCACTGAACCGCTGGCGGTTGCTGTCAATCCATTCATTCCCTGTCGTTCCACCGTGGGGCTATTCATCGTTGTGATCGCTCGCGTTCTGAGGTGGCAATCGACGCTCATTGCCGGAAAGGAGCGGCCTTGAGGACCGGACGAACCAGGCGTCAGAGGGAAGCACCTTGTCGGGGTTCATGATCGACTGATCGTCCAGCGCGAGTTTCACCCGCTCCATCACGGCGAGCTTCGTCGGGTCGGCCGTCGCCAGCAGCGAATGGATGCGCTTGGAGCCAACACCGTGCTCGGCGGAAAAGGAACCGCCGATCTCCCGCAGTTGGTGATACAGGACGCCCTCGACAGCCTCTTCCATGTCAGGCGCCAGCGGACCCTGACGGTTGAGGATGATATGCAGGTTCCCATCGGCCAGGTGCCCGAAGACATAGGGCGCCAGACCCGGTTCGATCGTGGCGAGCCCGGGCAGGATTCTGTCGAGATAGGCCGGAATTTCCGACAGAGGCACCGAAACGTCGAAGGAAGGTGCATTGGGATGGGCGCGATAGAGCACACCGGTGTCCTCGCGCAACCGCCACAACTCGTCCTCTTGCCGCTGCGAGCCGGCGATGATGCCGGTGGCTTCGGGATAGCGCTCGATCACTTCCGAATAGATCCGCTCGAAATCCTCGCGCAGCGCCTCTTCGCGCGCGCCGCCAAGCGACAGCAGCAGGAACAGCGGCTGGTCCAGCGGCACGCCGGGTTCGGACCATTCATGCGCGGCGGCGGCCAGGCTGAAATACGAGGTCCACATCGCCTCCGCCGCGCGCAGATGCCCGGCATCCGATTCAAGTGCCAGGCGAATGGTTTGTAGAGCCGCTTCGACAGACGGCAGCCCGAAAAGCGCGGTGGCCGTGGCTCGCGGCGAAGGGTCGAGCTTGACGACCACGCGGGTGACGATGCCAAGCGTGCCCTCGGCGCCGATGAAGAGATGCTTCAGATCGTAGCCGGCGGAATTCTTCACCACCCGGGTGAGATCGCAATAGACCGATCCGTCGGCCAGCACGGCCTCGAGGCCAAGCACGCGGTGGCGCATGACGCCGTGGCGAAAGGCCATCACGCCCCCGGCATTGGTGGACACCATGCCACCGATCGTCGCCGAGCCGCGCGCGGCAAGGTCGATGCCAGGTTCCAGCCGGTGTTCGAGCGCGGCCATCCGCAGCGCTTCGAGGGTGACGCCGGCGCCGACCACGGCCACGCGTTCGAGCGGATCGAGCCGCTCGATGCGATTCATGCGTACCAGGGAAAGAACGATCTCGCCCGGCCGCGAAACGCTGCCGCCAACCAGACCGGTCTTCCCGCCTTGCGGCACGATGGGAATCTCGTTCTGGCGGCAGATGCGCACCACCGCCGCGACCTCGTCGGTCGATGAAGGCGCAACGACGATGCCGGCGCCGCGAGCCGTCCCGTTCGAACCAAGGTCGATCGCCCCGGCATCATCACCTGTGCGGACATTCGGGGCGCCAACGACATCGCGGATCGCGTCGACAACCGGCAACGGCACCGCTTGCTCGATCCAGTTCGTTTGCCTGGGAGACGCGAGGCCGCTCATCGCCCCGTCAATCCCCGAAGCGCTGCGATCAGCCGATCGTTGTCAGCCGGCAAGCCGATGGTGGCGCGCAGATAGTGCTCGTAGCCGGCTTCGCGCCACGCCTTGACGATGATCCCCTGCTTCAGGAGACCGGCGGCAAGGCTGGAGCTGTCGCCCTTGCAGTCGAAGAACAGAAAGTTTGTTTGCGATTGGGCAACCGCGAAGCCGAGGCCGGCAAGTGCGGCCGCCGTCCGCTCGCGCTCGGCTCTGATGCGGCCCGCCGACGCCTTCATCCAGCTTTCGTCAGCGAGTGCCGCGATGGCGGCGGTCTGCGCCGCCGCATTGACGTTGAACGGCGTCTTGGCGGCCGCGATCACCCTTGCCAGTTCGAGGCCGGAACAGACGGCATAGCCAACGCGCAGTCCCGCCAGGCCATAGGCCTTCGAGAATGTCCGCAGCACCACATGGTCGATACCGCTGTCGCGCAGGACTTCGATGCCGTCGGGCGCGCCGGGATCGGCGAATTCGAAATAGGCCTCGTCCAGGACAAAAAGCGTGCCGGGCCGCACGGCGGCGATCAGCCGTTGCAGGCCGGGATGGTCGAGACCCGGCCCGACCGGGTTCCATGGCGAGGATATGAAAACGATCCGGGGCCGGGCGGCGATCGCCGTCTTGAGCGCGGCAATATCGAACCCCATTTCGGGTGTCATCGCAATCTTGACGACATCGGCACCGGCCGCGAGCGGCTCTATCTCATGCAGGCCGAAGCTCGGCACCGTCGTGACGACCGATGCGCCCGGCACCAGGACGGCACGCGAGATGGCGGCGATCATCTCCTCGGAACCATTGCCGGCAACGATCAGGTGGGGATCGACCGCCAGTTTTTCGCCAAGTGCTGCCCGCAGCGCCGTGCAGGCCGGATCGGCATAGCGCCATGGCTCGAAGGATGAGGAGGCCAATGCGGCCATGACGGCAGGAGAACACCCATCGGGGTTCTCGTTGCTGGCCAGCCGCGCGATGTCGTGGCGGCCACTCAGCGCCCGTGCCATCGCTATGTTCATGCCGGCATTGTAGGGCGGCAAGGCGGCGATATGCGGATTGAGCGGCAGGCTCGACGCTGGTTTGACCGACTGTTCCAAATCTCGACTTCCGTTTCCCCGCGCCCATGCGCGGCATCACAATCTTGTCAAATATCCAGGACGACTGATCCTCGCGGCTTGGAACAGCACAGCAGCACTTCGCCTGCCCCAAGCTCATCCAGCGGTTCCTCGAAATAGGCGACCTCGCCCAAGATCAGCCGCGACTTGCATGTGCCACAGATGCCGGCCCGGCAACTGAACTCTGGCAACAGACCCTGGTTCTCGGCGAAGTCGAGCAACGATGCGGCCGAGCCATCCCAGACGGCCGTCAGGCCCGACTTCCGGAATTCCACGGTTGTCGCCTCCCCGGCCGGCTCGATCCTTGCCGGCTGCGCCGGCACCGCGGGAGCTCGCACGGCATCGGGCTCAAGCACCGTCGCCGGGCCGAAGAATTCGTGGGCAATGCGATGCTTCGGTACGCCAAGCCCGCGAAGCAGGGCGTAGATCGCCTGCATGAACGGCGGTGGGCCACAGAGGTAGAAATCATAGTCATCGATCGGCAGCAGGCGCTGCAGCACCTCGCGCGAAATCATGCCTTCGCTGTGGAAGCGCTGGTCGGCTTTGTCGCGCTCGGACGGGAACCGGTAGCAGTAGTGCGCGGTCAGGCCGGGCCGGGTCGTGACCAGGCCGGTCACCTCGTCGCGCAAGGCATGCACACCCCCGTTCTCACAAGCGTGGATGAAGACGGCTCGGCGATCCGGCATCGAAGCCAGCGCATGCAGCATCGACACCATCGGCGTCAGCCCGACACCGCCGCTGAGCAGCACGACTGGACGGTTGCTGCCCTTGTCGAGCACGAAATCGCCGCGCGGCCCTTCCGCCTGAAGCACATCGCCGACCTCGATCCGGTCATGCAGGAAGCATGAGCTTACCCCGTCGGGCAGCCCCGGCGCGGGTGCTGCTTCACGCTTCACGCTGATCCGATAGCAAGTGCTGTCTGGGGAACAGGAGACGCTGTAGTTGCGCAGCACATATCCGCTTTCGCCGGCTGCCTCCCGCGCTACCGGAATCCGGAACACCAGGAACTGGCCCGGCTGGAAGCCCCGCCAGTCCCGTGGATTGACCGGCTCGACATGGAACGACGTGATGATGGCGCTTTCGCGCACCTTCGCGACCACTTTCAGGTCGCGAAACCCGCTTCTTGCGATGGTGTCGCGGGCGGTGAATGCGTTCATTCGGCAGCCGCCAATTGCTGGCTCTCGCTGGCGATCAGCTTGGCCAGGTTGCGGCGAAAGCGCAGCGGTCCGACATCGATCTTGAGATCGAGATTGGGCGTGCGCTTGTTGGCCATGCCTTTGTGCACGGCATTGAGCACGGTGCGGTCCTCGTCAAAGGCGCCGCGCACGGAGGTGGCGAACTGACGCGAAACCTCCTGGTCGTCGGGGGCGAAATTGCGCATCTGGAACCAGTAATATTTCGTCTGGTTCTCATCGACCGGCGTCATGAAGTTGTAGCTGTCCATGAGGAACACGTCCGCGTGCAGCGGCTTGCCCTCGCCGCCGGTGCGTGCCGGCACGAAGATCGCCTTGATGATGGCGTTGGAGGGGTAGCGCACCTCGTAGTGCTGCTTGCGGTCGCAATTGCCGGAGAATTTGAGGAAAGGCGCATAGAAGGGCGCCGGCGCGGCATCGACCACCCAGCGCCACACGGTCACGCCGTCTGTACCCACGGTGGTCTCCAGCGGCGCATCCTCCATTGCCTGGACACCACCAAAAGACGATTGGTGTACCCACGACACATGGGAAGGATCGAGCAGGTTGTCGGTCATGTAGAGATAATTGCAATCGAGCAACATGGACTCGCCGCGATTGACGCCCCAGGCCGGATCGCCCCAGTGATCGACCTCGAAAATGAGAGCAGGATCCGCCTTTTCCGCTTCACCCATCCATATCCAGAGCAGTCCATAGCGTTCGGCAATCGGATAGGAACGAACGCATGCAACATGCGGTATCTTTTCAGCACCGGGCACACGCGTGCAGGTTCCAGTGCTGTCAAAAGTCAGGCCGTGATAGCCGCATTCGACCGTGTCGCCCTTGATGCGGCCCATGGACAGCGGCAGCTTGCGGTGAGGGCATGCATCTTCAAGCGCGGCCACAGCACCATCCGTGCGGCGATAGAGGACAATATCTTCGCCAAGGATTCGAACGGGCTTCAGCTGGTCCGTGACCTCATGGTCCCATGCGGCAACGTACCAACAGTTTCGAAGAAACATGGCGTCCTCCCGAGCTTGTGAACGCCAAAACGAATAGCTCTCGGGCGGCAGACGACATAGGGCTTGCATCTGCGTTCTATTTTAGAAATGCTAAAGCAAGCCGACCCCAGGATCATACCCAGGTGAAGAAAACGCCCCCCTTGCGCGCGATACAGGCCTTCGAGGCTTTCGGTCGATGCGGCAGCGTGACGGCCGCGGCCAACGAGCTTGGCGTTTCCGTCGGCGCGGTCAGCCAGCAAATTCGCAAGGCGGAGGATGTACTCGGGCTTAGTTTGCTCGAGCGCCGTGGCAGGAACGTTGCCCTCACGTCTTGGGGACGAACCTACCATGCGGCCATTTCGTCAGGTTTCGACCAGATCCGCGACGCCCAGCATATCGTCGAGCGGGCGCGGTCGGAAAGTGCGCTGACCATCTCCTGCCTTCCCTCGCTCGCCAGCAAATGGATCGCGCCAAAGCTTCTGGATTGGCAAATAGGCCACGCCGGCGCGACGGTGCGTCTCGTCGGCGCCGAGCAGGAGCCGCGTTTCGACAAGGATCAGGTTGATTTCAGGATCTCATATGGCACCAAGGTTCACGACTACGATCACTACACCGCACTGTTCACGGATTGGGTGGTGCCTGCTTGCGCACCGGGATTGCTGGCCACTCGGCCTGTCCGCAAGCCAGCGGATATCCTTGATTTTCCGCTCCTTGGCATAGAATGGGCACGAGATCATCAATCGCCGCCAAGTTGGGCTGAATGGGCGAGCACGATCGGCGCGTCACATCGAAAGACGTCAGGCGAAGTTGCCTTTTCCTTGTCGAGCGCCGCGATCGACGCAGCGATCAATGGAAAGGGGTTTGTGCTTGCCCAATTGTCCATGGCCGCTGACGATATCGCCGCGGGCCGGCTCATCGTGCCGTTCAATCAGCGTATGAGGTTGTCCGACGCTTATTTCCTTGCCTGGGACCGTGCAGCGTTAGAAAAACCATTTGCGCCAGAACTTCGTGCCTGGATCGTTTCGATCTCCAAACGCCTGGACGCTTCTCCAGCCGATTGGGATCGGTGAACGACATACTTACGAAGCAACGAGCCTGTGGCCGAAGTCAAAACCCACCCAATTGCACGTCGTTGCCGCCGACTACCGCACGCGTCGTTGCAAGGTCTTTCGAAGCCGGGAGTGCTGAGCTACGTGGGAAGGGTGCCATCACAAGACGGAGAAAATTGACGAACGGGCCCGAAACCATTTCACTCAAAAATTCAGGACTTACCCGATAACGCTCAATTCAAACTCTAAGAATTAAGCGTAAGGTATTTATATATAATAATATGGTGGGCCCGGAGGCGTTCACATTTTACTGAAAAATAAATTATAATTCAAATACTTAGATAATACCAACACGCGGCTATACCAACAGAAATACCAGCATCGAACTCCGACCACGCTACGAGCATATTACTGCCCATACGAGCACTAAATAAATGGTCCGATGCATGAGCCAGCCAATCAGCTGAAGAGACTAAACGAAGAGGCTCAAGCGCTTCGCCGGCGCCTTGGCCAATTAAACCGGAGGTGAGGCCTGACCGCACTGAGCGCTTGACAGCGAAATCAAAATTCCATAGTGATACGTATCAGTAATACGTATCACTGAGTTTTTCGATGGCAAACGGCAGAGCGACCCAAAAGGATGTGGCAAGGGCGGCGGGGGTCTCGCAGGCCACCGTTTCCATGGTGCTGGGCGGCGGCAGCGCTCCTTCGATCCCGGCGGATACCTGGGCCCGCATCACCAAGGCCGCCAAGGACCTCGGCTACGTTCCCAATCGCTTTGCGCAGGCGTTGAAGACCAGCCGTTCGATGACCATCGCCTGTATCGTGCCCGACATCACCAATCCTTTCTATCCATCGCTGATCCGCGGCATCCAATCGGTGACGGACGGCTTGAGTTACGACGTCATCGCAGTCAACACCGATGGCACACCGGAACGCGAGCGGCACTTCCTCGACTGGGCGCGGCAGGGTCGCGTCGACGGCGTGATCGGCGTTTTCTTCACCTTGCGTGCCAACGATTTCAGTCCCCTGGTCGAAGCAGGGGTTCCAGTAGTACGGATCGAGTCTTCCAAGAAGCGCGGCGGCGAAATCGTCGTCGACGACATCTATGTCGACAGCCGGGCCGCGGCGCTTGCGGTCACCGACCACCTGATCGGCCAGGGCCACAAACGCATCGCCATGGTAGCCGGCCGCGGCGGCCCCCAGGCCACGCGCATCGACGGCTATCGCTCGGCCCTCGCCAAGGCGGGATATCCGGAGCATGTGATCATCGACGAAGAATTCTCGGAGATCGGCGGCACGCGCGCCGCCGAAGCCATACTCGCAAGCACGTTTCAGCCGACGGCAATATTCGCCGCCAATGACCTGATGGCCGTCGGCGTCATGCAGGCGCTGCGCGAGCGCGACATCGAGATACCCAAGGGAATCGCCGTCGTCGGCTTCGATGACATTCCTGCGGCGAAGCTGGTCACGCCGCCGCTGACCACGGTCGCACAGTTTCAATGGCAAATGGGAGCGCGCGCGGCACAGACGCTGATGGAGCGGCTGCGCGGCACAAAGACCGGTGCGGGGACAGCGCTAGAAATGCCCTTTGAACTTATCCAACGAGGCTCGACACGAGCCATCTAGATACGGGCCGATTGATGAAACCTGGGAGGAAGAAACCATGCAACGCCGTACAATTCTGAAAGCCGGACTTGGTCTGGCAAGCCTGCCGCTCCTGCCGCGCTTCGCTTTCGCTGCTGACCAGAAGCCGGTGACGTTCTGGTATGAATCGGCGTCACCGGAGAACCAGGACAATCTCAAGAACCTGCTGGTGGATGCATTCAACGCAGCCCATCCGGAAGAGCTCCTGAGCATCGACTTCCGCGGCTCGGACCTCGACAAGCAGCTTCGTGTCGCCATGCTTTCGAGCACCGGACCCGACGTCGTCTTCACCGCAGGCCCGAGCTATGTCGCCGCCATGGCGCAGGCCGGACAACTCCTGCCACTCGACGACTATGCCAAGAAATACGGCTGGAACGAGCGGCTGCTGCCGCTGTTCCTCGATCTCGGCCGCTACGAGGGCAAGCTCTATGCGCTCGCCAAGACCTATGAGACGCTCGGCCTTTTCTACAACAAGACGCTGTTTGCAAAGAACAATTGGAAAGCACCGACGACGATAGCGGAACTCGAAGCGCTTGCCGACGAAATGAAGGGCAAGGGCATGGTGCCGTTCGGCGCCGGCAATGCCGATTGGCGTCCGGCGAACGAGTGGCATGTCTCGATTGCCATCAACTCGGTCGCTGGACCGGAAAACGTCCACAAGGCATTGACCGGAGCCATTCAATGGACCGATCCGGCTTTCGTCGCGGCAATCGACAAGCTGGCCGAGTGGTGGGACAAGAGCTATTTCGGCGAAAATTACTTCTCGCTCACCCTCGAGCAGTCCTTCGCGCAAATTGCCACCGGCCAGGCGGGTATGGCGCCTACGGGCACCTGGAGCTTCACCAACGTCAAGCCCTATTTCCCCGACAACAATGCCGAGCCGGGCTTTGTCGGCTTTCCCAGCGTATCCGGCGATCCGATCTTTCCGCTCGGCATCGGCTCGACACTTTCGGTAAATGCCAAGTCGGAAAACCCGGACGGTGCTGCTGCCGTGCTCGACTACATGTTCCAGGACGATTTCTACAGCAAGATGAACTCGGTCTGGCAAGGCGAATGGAACCTGCCGCTTGCGGATCTCTCCAAGGTGAAGCTGTCGGACAATGTGCTGCCGCTCTACACCGAAGCCATGAAGGAGCTGTCCGCCTCCGTCGGTGCCGGCAAGTATGGCTATACGACGTGGACTTTCCTGCCACCTGCGACCGACACCTATCTGGTCAGCGGCATGGAAGAGGTTTGGCTCAAGAAGACCTCGTCCGCCGACTTCC
The DNA here is from genome assembly GCF_004919685.1 of Mesorhizobium norvegicum. Lineage (GTDB taxonomy): Bacteria > Pseudomonadota > Alphaproteobacteria > Rhizobiales > Rhizobiaceae > Mesorhizobium > Mesorhizobium norvegicum. The sequence goes on from NZ_SMYZ01000033.1 coordinate 14,108, forward strand.
TCAAGAAGCTCGACGAGACCTTCAAGCAGGAAAAGGACGCGGGCAAGGTGCCTGCAATTCCGCCCCGCGCCTGACACACCGCTGAGGGCGGCGCGGTATGCGTCGCCCTCCCCCGGAGGAATTCCATGCATCGGCTCTACATCGTCCCGACGATGATCATCAACGTCGTCATCGTGCTCGTTCCGGCACTGCTGACGGCCGCTCTCGCCTTCTGCAATTGGGACGGCATCTCAGCGCCGACCTTTGCCGGCCTCGACAATTTCCGGGCGTTGGCAGCCGATCGCGTCTTCTGGTCGGCGCTCGGCAACAACATGGTCTGGACGCTGGTTTTCCTGACCGTGCCGATCCTCATGGGCCTCGCCGCCGCATCGATGCTGCTGATCGTGCGCCGCGGCAGCAACTTCTTCCAGATCGTCTATTTCCTCCCCGTCGTCATTGCCACCGCCATCACCGCTCGCGTCTGGCAGGGCATGATCTACAGCCCGGTGACCGGGATCTTCGGCATCCTCAAGAAGTACGGCATGCCAATCCCCAACCCGCTGACGCAGCCGCCGCTTGCGCTGTTCGGTGTCGCGACGGTCGATCTTTGGCACTGGTGGGGTTTTCTTTGCGTCATCTTTTTCGCGGCGCTGCGCCAGGTGCCGCAGGAGCAGATCGAGGCCGCGCGGCTCGAGGGCGCCACCTATTTCCAGATGATGCGCTACGTGCTGTTGCCCGGCATTCGGCCGACGATAACACTCATGATGATCATGACGGTGATCTGGTCGTTCCTCGCCTTCGACTTCGTCTACATCATGACCCAGGGCGGTCCGGCATTTTCGAGCGAACTCCTGTCCACCCTCGCCTATCGGAAAGCATTCTATGACCTGAACGTCGGGCAGGCGGCGGCGGCGGCGCTCGTCATCAGCCTGTTCGGGCTGGTCGGCACCTTCTTCTATGTCCGTATCCAGACGCGGGAGGGGGAGCAATGAGCCTTGTCGAAAGCCGCCTGACGCTGACGGTTTCCTATGTGCTTCTCGGCCTGTTCGCCTTCATCGCTCTGTTTCCGATCGCGCTTCTGGTGCTCAATTCCCTGAAGCCGGCTGCCGAGATCGTGCAAAATCCGCTGGGCCTGCCAGGACCGATCCGCTGGCAGAATTTCGTCAATGCTTGGAACCATGCGAAGTTTTCGAAGACCTTCGTGAACTCCCTGGTCGTCAGCGGCACGACGATCGTGCTGGTCTGCTCAACCTCATCGCTGACCGCCTATGTGCTGGCTCGCAAGAAGATCAAATCGTGGAAGATCTTCACCTTCTACCTGCTCGCGACGACGACGGCGCCGATCCAGCTCTACATCTTCCCGCTCTATTTCGGCTTCGCCAAGCTTGGCCTGATCAACAATATTTTCGGCGTCGCGCTGATCTACACGGCACTCTACAGCCCCTTTGCGGTGATGCTGCTCAGAACCTACTTCATCGCCGTTCCGAAGGAACTCGAGGAAGCGGCGATCGTCGATGGCGCCACCTCCTGGCAGGTCTTCTGGCGGGTCATGCTGCCCATCGTCTCGCCCGGCATCCTCACAGTGGCGCTTATCATCGGCCTCAATTCGTGGAACGAGTTCCTGATAGCGACGACCTTCCTGCAGAAGCAGGAGAACGTCACCGCCGTCATCGCCTTCTATCTGCTCTCCGGCCAGTACAGTTCCGACTGGGGTGAGATCATGGCCGCTGCCCTCATCATCGTCGTGCCCGTCGTCCTGCTCTTCGTCTTCATGCAGAAGCGTTTCATCGAGGGCATGGCCGGCGGCTCGGTGAAGGGCTGATCCCCTTTCGAATTGTGGAGTGAACGATGCAGTTTCCCAACGACTATCTCGAACGCGTCTATGCCGGTGTCCTCGGCAAGCTGGTGGGGGTCTATCTCGGCCGTCCTTTCGAGGGCTGGACGTACCAGAAGATCATGGATGAGCTCGGGCCGATCGAATACTACGTGCATGAGCGCCTGAACCAGCCGCTCGTCGTCACCGACGACGATGTCGCCGGCACCTTCACCTTCGTTCGCGCGCTGGAAGACTACGGCATCAAGGCAAGCCTGTCGGCCGAGGAAATCGGCAAGGCCTGGCTCAACTACATCGTCGAGGAGCGTGCGATCCTGTGGTGGGGCGGCAACGGCAATTCCACCGAACATACCGCATGGCTGAACCTCAAGAAGGGTGTTTCGGCGCCGCATTCCGGTTCGATCGCAACCAACGGACAGGCTGTCGCCGAACAGATCGGCGCACAGATCTTCATCGACGGCTGGGCCATGGTCGCGCCGCGCCAGCCGGAACTTGCCGCAAAGCTCGCCGAACAGGCTGGCAAGGTCAGCCATGATGGTGAATCCGTCTACGCTGCGATGCTCTGGGCGGCGATGGAGGCTGAAGCTTTCGGCTCCTCGGACATCGACCATCTGATCGACACCGGCTTGAGGCAAATACCTCAGGACTGCCTGATCGCCAGTCTGATCGCCGATATCAGGGCTTGGCACAAGGCGCATCCCGACTGGCGCGACACCCGTCAGAAGATCGAGCATCACTACGGCTACGACAAGTATCCCGGCAACTGCCACGTCGTACCAAACCATGCGCTGATGATCATGGCCGTGCTCTACGCACCGCAGGATTTCCAGAAGTCCCAGATGATCGTCAACACGTCGGGCTGGGATACGGATTGCAATGCCGGCAACGTCGGCTGCCTGCTCGGCATCATGAACGGGCTCGAAGGGCTGGACGAGGGCCCGGACTGGCGCGGGCCGATCGCCGACCGCATGCTGATTTCGTCCGCTGATGGCGGCAACTCGATCAACGACGCGGTTCGCCAAGCCTATTTCCTCGCCAACCTCGGCCTGCAATTGGCCGGCAGGCAAAAGCTTGATGCTCCCAAGACCGGCGCGCAGTTCCATTTCTCGCTGCCCGGCAGCCAGCAGGGCTTCAGGCCGCAGACCGGCCTTGATGTCAGTCGCGCGGTGCGCATCGGCAATGCCGAGTTCGAGGGCAGCCGTGCTCTTGCAATCGACTATGAGGCATTGGGGCCTACGCAGGTCGCAGTTGTGACCAGTCCAACCTTCTCGCCGCGCGAAATGCTCAACATGCGTACTTACGACCTCATGGCGACGCCGCTTGTCTATCCCGGTCAGGTCATGCGCGCTCGCGTCGTTGCCGATCAAAAGAACCGCGGCGCCGTCGAGGTAAGACTGCGGGCGCGCGTTTACGACGAGCATGACGAATTGCGCAATGTCGACGGCTCCCCAATGATCGTCGAGCCGGGCAAGGAGGCCGTTCTCGAATGGACTTTGCCGGACACCGGCGGCCAGCCGATCGCCGAGCTCGGCCTGGCGCTTTCCGGCACCGGCAAGCGCGCCGATGGCCGCTTGCTTGTCGACTATGTCAGGTGGGATGGCACGCCCGAGCTGACGCTGAAGCGCCCGGCTGGCGATGGCGATTTCTGGCGCTTGTCCTGGGTCAACGGCGCAGACTTCTTCTCCAAGCGCTATCCGGCCGCGTTCCGTATCTCGCAGAACAGCGGCGAAGGCATCATCATCCATGGCACGCGCCAGTGGGCCGATTACCAGGCGTCCGGCGATGTGATGATACATCTCGGCAATTATGGTGGTCTCGCCATCCGGGCGCAGGGCCTGCGCCGCTATTATGGCGCCCGCGTCACCCGCGACGGCAGGATGCAGATTGTTCGCGTCCGCGACGAGAACACCGAGGTGCTCGCCGAGACCGCCTTCAATACCGAATTCGAGAAATCGATATCGATGAAAGTGGCGGCCAAGGGCGACCGCATCACCTTCGAGGCCGACGGCATCTCGCTTTTTGCGCAAGACAGCAGCCCCGAGGCTTTCCACGACGGCGGCATCGGCCTGCTGGTGCATGAAGGCGCCCTGTCATCCAACGAAATCAGGGTCGGAGCGGTCTGATGGCGAACGTCACGATCGACAAAGCTCGCAAGGCATATGGTCCGGTCGAGGTGCTTCATGGCGTCTCCGTCGACATCCGCGACGGCGAGTTCGTGGTGCTCGTCGGCCCATCCGGCTGCGGAAAATCGACACTGTTGCGGATGATCGCGGGGCTGGAAAACATCACTGGCGGGACGATCGGCATCGGCGGGCGGGTCGTCAACGACCTGGCTCCCAAGCAGCGCGACATCTCGATGGTGTTCCAGAACTATGCTCTCTATCCGCATATGACGGTGGCCGAGAACATGGCGTTTTCACTGACGCTGGCCGGCGCGCCCAAAGCGGAGAAGCAGAAGCGGGTTGCGGAAGCCGCTGAGATACTGGGGCTGACGCCGCTTCTCGAGCGCTATCCGCGCCAGCTGTCGGGCGGCCAGCGCCAGCGCGTGGCCATGGGTCGATCGATCGTGCGCAAACCGCAGGTCTTCCTGTTCGACGAGCCCCTGTCCAATCTAGATGCCAAACTGCGCGTCGCCATGCGCGCCGAGATCAAGAGCCTGCATCGTCGTCTTGCCACGACCACGATCTATGTCACGCATGACCAGGTCGAGGCCATGACCATGGCCGACCGGATTGTGGTGATGAATGGCGGACATGTCGAGCAGGTCGGCCGGCCGCTCGACCTCTATGACGACCCGCAGAGCATGTTCGTTGCCGAATTCATCGGCTCGCCGTCGATGAACCTGCTGAAAGGCCGCTTCGACAGCGCCGTCGGCCGGCCTGTCTTCAAGACCAATGACGGCATCGTGCTGCCGCTGCCCGGCAGCGTCTCCAAGCCATCCGGCACCGAAGCGATCTACGGCATCAGGCCGGAATATTTCACCATCGCCCCGGCAGGTTCCGGTATCCCGGCCCGGATCGTGGTCGTCGAACCCCTCGGCCCCGAAACGCAAGTGACCGCGACCGTCGGCGGCCAGACCGTGGTGGCGATGTTTCACGAGCGGATCAGCATGCAGCCTGACGAAATCATCTGGCTGCAGCTCCAGGCCGATCGCGTCTGCCTCTTCGACACCGCTGGACGACGGATGACTTAGTACCAGAATAGCAACAACGGGCGCCTGGAAGAAATGGGAACCGCAGATACTGCAAATGCGATAAAATGGGTCATTAAGAGTGATTTGGCTTTGGGGGCGGGTACGGCCGCCCCGGTCCCGGACCTTAATCGAGGTGTCGGTCGGGCGCCCTATAGGGGCGACCTCTTGTTGCAAAACTGCAATGGCTGGTTCGGGCGCCGAAGGCGATGATTGGTCTCAACCTTTCGTGCCGCGCGTGCACGTTTCTGCTTCATGCCAGCATTCGCGAGACTGCAAGCTGTGTGTACTGCTTCCAGCACTCGACAGATACCCAGCGTCCGCCAACGTCTTCGCAGCGTCCGGCCAAAGCTGCGCTGCCGGCCACTGACGGGATAGTGAAGCAGCTTCTTAGCGAGCGCAATCAACTCAAGTCCGCCATGGGAAAGCTTTTGCGCCAGCCAACCCTTCTTGCCGGTCTCGCGGCGCATTTCGCTGTCTTTGTCGGGGCCAACGTTGGCTGCGGATGAGGCGCGGAGATAGGCCCCTGCCCCTCAAAACTTACTCTTCGTAGCCTTCCGCCCCCAAAATAGTCGACGCAGTAGTGCCTGAAGGAAGACCAGGGGGGCACGGAGCGTTCTGATTGCTTGCGCGGTTGCCCGACTACATCCGGTGATCCGGCGATCTTGTTGCTCGGAAGGCCCGAGATGAGAAAGCCTTCTGTGTGGTTGTCGAGCCGCCCCGATCGCGCCAGAAGCGAATATCCGCCAACATCGGACGCTACCGCAGAAATGACGGCAATGGGCCGGAACCCGTCGGTCCGCTATCGGGGCGAACTCGGCGGATAGCTGCCATTCGGCAGACGACCTCTGAGCGGACGTTGAGGCGGGTTGCATGCATACGGATGCCCCCGGGGCCCTGACGAGGGGTTCTCAGTGAAGGGGTGGTGGCGAGGCAGAGCTTTACCAGCATGGAGGCACTGGAGCAGCATCTGGCCTAGCGGATGCGCGAGATCGCGGACCTGCACTGCCACGGTTCGACAAGGACTTCGTGCAGGGCATCATTGCCCTGCAGCAGAGTGACGGCCGGCTTCGCGCGCGCAATGGACGCGTGCGAGACGCTGCTCGATGCTGGCTTTTATGGCGCTGAGGTGCAACGTGGCGAGGGGATGCTTGCCACTTATCGCGGTGCGCTCCGACAGGCACATGATGCCATGATCGGCACCTCTGCATGCGCCAGCGCCTGATCCAACTGCTGTCGGACCTGGCTGACTTCTACCGCGTCACCACGTCGGCTAAGGCATTCAAGCAGGCCGTGAAGGCTCCAGACGTTGCGTGGGTGTTGGCAAGGCCGCGGCAACGTCGCATCAAGCCCAAGGTCGGCGCGATAGACAGCCTCAGCTTCGGCATATCGTTCGGCATCCATCAGCAATGCGCCAAGCGCGTGTCGCGTCGGCTGCATCCAACCCCATGGCTCGTCATAGAGCAAATTGTCGTCGAGATCGACCGCACGCCGCAGGAAGTCCAGACCTTCATGGACGCGGCCGGACTTGTAGTGCAACTCCCCCAGCATCATCGCTTCGGCAACCTTCAGGATATCGGCGCATGGGTTGTTGAACAGCATGCGCTCGGGTTGCACTGCATCGCGCGCCGCCGCGAAAAGGCTAGCGCTTTCCTCTGCCTGGGGAATTCTACCGAGGTTGGACAGAGCCACGGTCCGGGCATAATGCAACAGGACGGTGCTGAAGGAGTAAAGCTCGGCATCTTCGGGGAAGGCCTCTTTCAGGATGCAGGACCAGCGGCCAAAGCGGATAAGTACGTGCAACTTCATCGGCGCGAAGGCTTCAAACATCTCTGGCATGTAACGCACCACCGGCTCTGGCAGGTTTTCCGCCAATGCCCTCGCGGCCTCGAAGGCATCCGAAGGGCGACCAAGGAACATGGCCCCGTAGATTTGAAAGTGAAGGTTGTGGATCCGGTAGACCGTGTAAAAGTTCTCACCGCCTGCATGAGCGAAATATGAACGATCCACCTGAGCCGCCTGCCGGTTGCGCGCCACGACATTGTGGTAGTCGCCGCAAAGCACGTCGATATGCGTCGCCATATGCACAAGATGCCCAGAGTCTGGCACGAGGCGCACCAGCCGATCACCATGCGGCAAGGCTTTTTCTGGCGTCGACGACATCTCCATCAGATGAATGTAGAAATGCAACAACCCCGGATGTCCCCAGGCTGCTGGCTGGGTCGTGAAGGCGCCGTCCAATGCCGCGCGCGCTTCCTCCGTCGAGGTGGCAGCGGCAGGCTGCCCGGTCCGAGTATCCCACAGCGCCCAAGGCGTGCGGTTGATCAGTGCCTCGACAAAGATCGCGGTCACATCCAGATCGTCAGGGAATCTCTCGTATACTCGGCGCATCGCTGCAGCGAAATCGTCATTCCAAGGGCCGTAATCCGTAATCTCAGGATCAGTAGGGAACCGCGACGTCAGCGCATCAAGCAATGCGCGCTCGACTTGGATTGCGGACAGATCGCGCGCCTCCGCCAGCAATACATGCGCCCGCGTCAAAGCGGCAATACGCTCTTCTGGCCCGAAGAAGTCCCATAGCTTGTTGTAGTTTGGGCCTAGACAGTGGGCAATTCCCCATCGCGCCATGACGTTTGAAGGCGCCACTTCGAGCACGCGCTCGTAACAGGCAATGGCCTCTTCGTGGTTAAATCCGTATTGCCAGATCAGCCCCCGGTCGAACCACATCTGCGCCTCGGAAGGCGTGTTGTCCAGCCGGCGGGAGAAGGTGCCTAGATCGAAATACGTCATCGTATCCAACTCCATGGCTGTCGGCGACTACCCGCCCAGACTACATCAAACCCCCGAAGGAAGGGAGTTCGACTTCAGGATGCCGCCCGATCTCACCGTGCGATCTTCATCAAGAGCCGCGATATCGTGCCTTTCCCAGCCCCGACGCCGATTTTGGACCGGACCGACAACGATTTCCCCTCGACGGAAACCTAGCGCAGGCCTGAGCAGCCGCGGATCGTGTTTGCGGGATTTTTCTGATCAGCGGCAAGCGGCGCCCAATCCGCCCGCTGGCAATCCTCAGCGTCTTTGGGACACCCAACTCGACTTCGCCGTTAGGAAGCGCTTCCGCTTCGATCCGGAGACGCAGAAGGTCGTTGAGGGAGTCTGGCAGAAATGCATCAACGCAGTCACTCCTGCCGAGGCCCCTCCACAGGAGGTAGCCCAGGCGCCCGCCAATGCGTAGTGTAGGGTTGTGGTAGCGGCGCAGAAGGTCTCCACCGTTGACGCAAGACCGTCTACAGCGTGGATTCGAGAGCTGTGATAGAACTCGACCTCGCTGATCTCATGGTAGACGGCGAGCTGCCGGTTTTTCCCGAGGTGGAAGAGAAGGCGCTGCTTTCGCTGCGCTTCCAGCGCCGAAAGGCCATCATCGCCGCCGGCGGCTTCATTGGGCTGACATTGTGGCTAATTAAACGACGCGCCATTGCGACCGACCAAAAGGTCCGCTAAGCGCCGCATGAAGTTGACGGGTTTGTCTCTAAGCGAGGCATCTGAATTCCAAAACGTTTGTCTGAAATTGACCCGATGCTGTCTGTCCACGGAACGACCATAGAGGTCCGGATCAGGTGGAAAGCTGCCGTTCGATCCGCCAGTTCGAAGCCGGCTCGGGAATCGAGGCCCAGTTCCCGCTTCATCGATTCGGCGAGGTGAAGGACGTCGCCCAAGCAGCCGTGTTCCTCGCGAGCGACGATTCCTCCTTCATAACCAGATCGGAACTGGTCGTCGATGGCGGTATGACGCAGCTTAATTTTCACGGTGCGAGGCGGCGGCTGAGAAATTGGCTGCCGCGTTCGCATTCAGAGCAATCTGATGTTTCGCTGAGGGTCCGAGCTTGCGTAGAGGTTCTCCGAACGAAGAGCAGGGAAGGGTCGATACGCGACAGTCCCGATGGCGATTCCGTAGGTCCTGAGATGGCGCTAAGTTGCCCGTTCCGGCGCCGGCTCAAGCGGCAAGATCTGACCCCGTTGCCGACATCAGCCCGGACAAGTACCAGCTGCTGGGTCTTCAGGAAGGAAGAAGCTTCGCCGCTCGCAAGGGGTGAGTTCGCGAGGCACGGTGCGCCGGGCGAAGTCAATGAGGTCGTTGGGTGTCTGGAAGACGCGAACGATACGGACCCTTTCTTCGCCGGAAATAATCGCGACCTGGGTGCCGTCGGAACTGAAAGCTGCGCGTGTAAGGCTCGGTTGAACGGTCGCTTCGTCCTGGCTGGCAAGGACGGCAATCTGGCGCCCCGATTGCGTCGCCCATAGCCTGACCGTGCGATCTTCGGACGACGCGGTCACGACATACAAACCACTGGGACTGAACTGGGCGCTGTCCACCGCGCCGCCGTGGCCCCTAAGAACGGCCCTTTCCAGTCCACCAGAGACGCTCCAGATCCGGACGGTTCCATCGCGGGAGGCAGTCAGCAGCGACTGACCGTCCGGGCTGAAGGCGACCACCGTCACCTCGTCGGTATGTCCCTCTAGCGTTACGACGTTTGCTCCGTCCGTGATCGACCAAATTCGGGCCGTGTGGTCGAGTGAGCCCGTGGCGACCAGTTGACCGTTCGGGTTGAAGGCCGCTGCCGTGATGCGATCCTGATGCCCCACAAGAGCCTTAAGCTCAGCCCCGCCCGCCTTCAGAAGGTGGCCCGCATTGTCTTCCCTGGCCGCGAGGATCAGACGTCCGTCGGGGCTAAGAATGGCCTGCGGCAGCTTGCTGCTCGTATTAATGACGGCCAGCTCGGTACCGGTCGCCGCGTCCCACAGCTGGGCGGTACCGTCGATCGATGCGGAAACTAGCGATTTGCCATCGCGACCAAACTGGATCTGGATCAGTCCGCCATGTGATCGGAACTGGGCGGTCTCGAATCCCCTGGCCACCTCCCAAATTCGGACCTGGCCCCCAAGAGATGCCGTCGCGACGCGCCTTCCATCGGGACTGAACGTCGCACGTTGAACGATCTCACGGGTATCAAGCCGGCTTATCTCGCGCCCGCTCACAACATCCCACAGATGCGCCGCGCTGTCGCCGCCACCGGTCAGCAGGTGGACATTGTCGGGACTGAAGACTGCGAAAGTCGGCCGATATTCATGAGAGAGCGTCGTCGTCAGGGCGCCGTCGACATCCCACAGCCGAGCGGTGCCATCGTGTGAAGCAGTGAGAAGAATGTTGCTGTCAACCGGGCTGAATTCCAGATGCTCGACTAAAGATTCATGACCGGCGATCGTCGTGACCAACGAGGCGCGTTCAACGTCCCAGATGCGGATCGGCCCATTGACCGAAGCGGTCGCCAGGAAGCGGTCGTCCGGGGTGAAAGCACCGTTCATCTCCTCATCGCGTTCATCCGCACCGATATCAGCCAGCTTCAAACCCGAAACCTCCTGGCCGAGCACGTGATCCAGCTTTCCCAACGCTCCATCCCAAATCCGGGCAGCTCCATCGATTGATACCGTGGCGATTCGCTGACCCCCGTGGCTGAAAATCACACCGTTCAATTGCGTGTCGCTCTTCTGCCCGGCCAGCTTTGCGATCTCCGTTCCTTTCGACACTTCGCAAAGGCTGGAAGCGCCGTCGTATGAAAACGGGCCCCACGCGCCAGCCAGCAGTCGGCTTCCGTCCGGGCTGAATGCCAGGCTGTAGGGCCGGAAGTTCACCCGGATTGACCGCGTCAGTGCGCCATTCGCGGTATTCCAGATCGAAACAAGGTGCTTGCGTGCCGTCGCGAAGCTGCGACCGTCGGGACTGAAGCCAGCCCGTGCATATCCGTCGCTGCTTACACTCAGGACTTTCTTTCCGGTCCGAGCGTCCCAGAGCGCTGCATCGCTGTTCTCCCCCGCCGTCAGCACCTGGTTGCCATTCGGGCTGAAGATTGCCGTTGGATAATTACCTACCGGCCGCAGGATGAAGAGCTGTTCTCCCGAGATGGCGTTCCAGAGGCGCGCAGTGCCATCCCTCGCGGCCGTCACGATGCGGCTCCCGTCCGGGCTGAATTCAGCCCTCTCCACGGCCCCTTCATGACCCTTTAGAACTGCAGTTTCGGCACCGCTGGAGATATCCCAGACGCCTGCAGTTTTGTCGTAGGATGCAGTGACGATGTGATCGCCGGTCGGATTGAACGCCGCATCCGCAACGCCGGCGCCATGCCGGAAGATTTTGATCTGGTGGTGCGCCAGCAGGGCCTTGTAGAGGGCTGCCTCCGCTTCAAAGAGATATGGCCGCTCGGACTGGTCTTTCGAGGAAAGTGCTTCGAGCGCCAAGAGGATCGCAGCCTCGGTGTTGCCCGTCGCCGTGGACTGCTGCGACAGAAACGAGAGCGAAAGAGACTGGTTACGCAGCGCCTGGTCGCGTTGCCACCTTGCTTCCTCCTGCGCCTTGAAGGCGACCAGTGCGCCTACGCCCGCCATGAGAGCGAGCATTATCGCCACAATCGCGGCACTGCGCGTACGTCGGGCAAGCCGGTTTGCCGCGGCAGCCGCGAGGTTCCGGCGCTCGGCCTCGCGCTCCAGGCGCTCGCGTTTTGCCTCTTCGGCGGCCTCGATCAGCGCCAGCTCTGCGTGCCGGTCCTTCTCCTCTTTCTGCTGATGGGCACGCAAGGACGCCGCGATGTATTCAAGGACGTCATCGTCGACCTCCTCCCGTCTTGACAGCAGCAGTTCTTCGCCCTCCGCGAGACGTTTGCCGGACGGAAGAAGAAGCTCTCGATTCCTGCTCTCTAGGTGCCAACGGTGAGCGTCGGCCCCGAGGCGGTCGCGCGTCTCGAGGAAGTTCCGGTTTGCATTCACAATGTCACCGGCGCGCGGCCAACGGCTCAACAGTGCTTCATGTGCAACGCGGACGAAGACATGCCCTCCGGCGTCCTCATCGCTGACGAGGAGCCGTGCGTCGATCAGGGCCCTGACTAGGGTCGATCGCGCGGGGGTGCCTGCAACTTCGGTGAGCAGGGCCGGACGTGCCGTGACCGTTTCATCGCCCGGACTTGCCGTGGTGAGTGCGCGCAGCACCGCGGGTAAGGCCTCCTGGATCTCGGGCGCGAGCAAGTCTACGACTTCATCGGCGCGGCGCGCGATTGCGCCTTCGAGCCCGCCGAGCGCGCGATAGTGCGCAAAGGTGAGAACTCGGCGCTCGCGGCCGGCCTCGTACAACGCGTCGAGCACAAACTCGAGAAGCGGCAATGATCCGGGATCGGCAGCTGCTGCCTCCTGCAGCACATCATCGAGCCGCCCCAACTCGGCACTCTCCTCGAAGCGGAGCCCGGCAGCGCCCGCCGGTTCGCGGATGATCTGCGCGATCTCTGGGCCAGTCGGCGGCAGGAGTTCGTAGCTGGCGAGGCCGTCCTTGAGCGCCGAGAAACCCGGGACCTCACCGCAGCGGTGAAAAAAGTCCGAACGGATCGCCGCTATCACCCAGACCAGTCCGCTCGCGGCCAGCACCGCCATGAGCCGCACAAGGGCCTCGCGCGTCCCCGGCTCCCTCTCCGTCGTGAACAGGTCCTCCAGCTGATCGATGGCGACAAGCAATCTGATCTGCGAGCGAGCAGGCCCGGCGGCCTTGCGAAGTGCCTGTCGGACCATCGCCACTGCCCGATCCGGCGTGCTCATGCAGAGCCGAGCAAACTCCGCGGCTGTTACTTCGCAGGCCAGCTCCGGCACAGCAGCTTCGCGAAGCAGTGCCGCAGCAAGCACAGCGAATGCATCCGGTCCTTCGGAGAGGCGGATCAGGCAGCGGCGCCACAAGGATATGCCTGCCACGGCTCCAGGCAGTGTCAATGACGGCAGCAGGCCAGCGCGCAGGAGGGAAGACTTGCCGCAACCGCTCATTCCGTAGATGAGCAGGAATGCCGTGCCGCTGGCTGCCTGCTGCTCCAGTCTTGCAGTGCAGGCAGCAATTGCCCGCGCTCGGCCGAAGAAGAGGTCGGCATCTTCGAATTCGAAGGCATCGAGACCGCGAAATGGCGACCTGACCGGTTCCTCCGCAGCAAGGGGTACGCGGTAGATGCGCAAGGCACGTGCGACGTCCTTCAGCTTGTGCTCGCCGAGATCGATGAATTCCAGCGAGAGTCGGTCTTGAGCCTGGGCGTGGACCGCTTCCGTGACGCAAATCCCGCCCGGTCGTGACAACGTTTGCAGATGAGCCGCGACCTCGACGGCCTCGCCCGCGAGGTGGTCGCCCTCGGCGACGACATAGCCCAGATGAACGCCGATGCGGAAGCGCAGGCGCTTTGTCTCGGGAACTTCGCAGTTCCGCCTATCGACGTCATGCTGGATCTCGCTCGCACACCGCATCGCCTCGACGGGGCCGGCGAACTCGGCGACCACGCTCTCTTCGGCGCTCCAGAACACGCGACACGCATGTTGCACCAGCAGCCGATCGATGATCTGCCTGTACGCCCGGAAAGTTGCAGCAGAGTTCCGCTCATCCTTGCCTGTCGGCCGGCCCTCAGCGGCCACTTCGGCGGCCAGGATGGTGGCCATTCTCGGTCCGGCATTTGAGGCAAGGACCAGCCTGTAACCGCGCCTCGGCACTGTCTGCACGACGGCCTGCCGACTGTCGTTGAGCGCCGCACGGATCTCGTGAATGCATTGCACAAGGCTGTCGTCGGTGACGGCTATCCCGTTCCAGACCGCCCTCATCAGGTTGTCCTTGGTGACGACGCGATCAGCGTTCTCCAGAAGGTGACGAAGCACCGCGAAGGTCTGGTGGCGAAGTGCGATTGTCATGTTGGACTTGTCGCGCAAGGTCTCGCTGCTCAGATCGGCGGTAACGCCGTTGAGTACGAACGTCGTGTGCGGCGAGCTATTCAAGCCGGTTTCCTCACGCACGAAGCCGCAGTCCAATGCTTCGATCCTAGCACGGTTTCGCGCTGCGAAGAGCCATCATCATCCAGACCGGCGGGGAGCGCGGATTTCGGCGAATGATCGGAAGCCGTTCGTGACCCAGGAGACGCCTCGGACCGACAATTGCATTGTCAGCGAGAGGCTTGCCATGGACTACTTGGTGCAGATTGCTCGATGTGCGGGTGCAAGACCGGTGCTACGGCTCACGGGCGTCTACCTGCTCACTTTGTTCTTCGCGATGGCGTCACAGGCTCACTCGACCGACCGTCCCGTGGACGACCTGGCCGAAGTCGATCTGCAATTGATCCTTGCCGTGGACGTCTCATCGTCGATGAGCTTGTCCGAGCAACGGGTTCAGCGTGACGGTTACGTCAACGCATTCCGGCACCCGGACCTCGCAAGAGCCATAGGATCGGGCGCACGCGGCATGGTCGCGGTTTCGTATCTCGAATGGGCTGGGCCGAACTATCAGCGCGTCGTCCTGCCCTGGACGATCGTCGGTAGCTACGACGACGCAAGACGGTTCGCCGACGCCCTGGCGATCGAGCCTATCACCGCGCAGCCTGGCACTTCCATTTCCGGCGCCCTTCTGTCGGCAGCTGACCTGTTTGCGCAGAGCCGCACTGCAGGCGCGCGCCGCGTGATCGATGTATCGGGCGATGGTCCCAACAATGCCGGCCTGCCGGTCGCGCCGATACGGGACCGGCTGACAGGCTCCGGCATCACCATCAATGGCCTGCCACTGTCCTTGCCGCATGGTCGTTCCAACGGCCTTCAATCCTTTGGTGCGCACTATCTCGATCTCTATTACGAGCATTGCGTCATCGGTGGACCGGATGCATTCGTGATCGGGATCGATGATCTCACTTTGTTCGAAGTCGCGATCCGCCGAAAGCTGCTTCTCGAGATAGCGGGCATGCCCTCACGACCCAGGCTCGCGTCCTATAACCCAGCAGGCGGCCCGGTATTCGACTGCTCCATGATCGGAACCGCCGCGCGGTAGCGCCACAGCCGCCCTTGACGTTTCAGGATGTTCTTTTTTCTGTTCTCATGGCGCACGATCCGATCGACACGTTGGGAAAGGCGACCCGGCATTCTGGGCCGGCCGCTAGCTCGCCTGCCTCCGGTTGAGTGTCCGGTTCTCCAGCAATGTATCTCATGATAATGGCCGCACCGTTCCCGATGCGGCCATTATGTCTGATTTGCTCAATCAGTTCTCACACAGCCTGCTCGCGCCGGGGGTTTTCGCTCTGGGAAGACAGTCAACCCTACCGCCATTCGGCTCGGCTGCCGGCTTCGATCGCCTGCGCATGGCTGCACAGTGGCGGTCAGGCCATCTTTGCCAAGATCTTGGCCATATCTGCCGTGTCGAACGCCCTCAATGTCTGGGTTCTGATGTTGCCTAGCGATGCGATCGATAAGGCTAGTGCGGTCGCAGCAATGTCGTCGTCGGCTTCTGCAATCGCCACGACATCATATTGACCAAGCGTCCACAACAGCGTGTGAACCTTGATGCCGCTCTTGCTGGCCATCGCCTTGAAAGCGTCAGCACGCTTCTGCGTGTCCTTGATGCTCTTGATGCCTTGATCTGTGAAACTCGACAGCAATACGTAGTAAGCCATTGGTTCCTCCCACAATGGAGAGCGTGCGGGCGCTCACGGCGCGTCCGCCGTCTCCCAGAATTACGATAGCACGAGCCGGGGGCGCGAACCACAGGCGGCAAAGAAGGCCCATGCGGCTGTCTTCTTTCAGTCTTCTGTGCCCTTGCGTCACAAACGCTCGACACAACGAGACGTAGGCCACTCTAAGAACGTGTCTCGCCGGGAATGGAACCAACTTCTCGAATCAGTTTGTTTACTATGGCCCACTGAAATTCAGCGAAGCTGTCAGCAGGAATAACAAACGAGCCGGGCCCTCCGATAACGTGCCGCTCATAATATTCCGTGGTCGTCTCGCCATTTTCAACTTCAGTGCCTATCGGCAGACCATTGATTACGATTGCCTTCTGAAGCGCTCTCTGGCGGCTGTCCTCAAGTGAAGATCCGTCATTGTTTGTTCCGTCGCCTGAGATATCGATGACCCTGCGCGACGTTGGAGCAAGGAGTTTGTCAAAGGCATCAACAGATGCGTCGATGGCGTATGAGATCGATGTTTTCGCACCATGCGGACCAGGGCCTTGGCGTTCCGACTTTTTCCGGATTGCTTCCGCGATAACGGACGCATCATTTGCGTCAGCGAGAATGCTCCAGTCCAACCGAGTTTCCAAGGAGCCGAAGCTCGACCATTCGACGAAGGTGACAGCGATCTTCTCGACCTGCGCGTTCGCGGACCGGAAGTTGTGACCCAAACGAGCCATTCCGGCAGGCAAGCTCTAATGTCTCGAATGTGGTGACTACGACATTGGTTACACCTCGCCGTATCAGCGGTCCATCAAACGTGCGGAAGAAGGGAATTGCTGGTGAGGTCGGTTTCCTTTCAGAACAACCAATACTATGATCCGCTGGGGCGAGGCCGACAATGGATCGCAAGCTTTCCGCGATTTTAGCCGCAG
Source organism: Mesorhizobium norvegicum (assembly GCF_004919685.1). Taxonomy (GTDB): domain Bacteria; phylum Pseudomonadota; class Alphaproteobacteria; order Rhizobiales; family Rhizobiaceae; genus Mesorhizobium; species Mesorhizobium norvegicum. The sequence continues at coordinate 30,532 of NZ_SMYZ01000033.1, forward strand.
ATGTAGTGGGCTATTCGGCTCTGATGGAGCGCGATGAGGCCGGTACATTCGAACGCCTTCGTGCCGGGCGCAAAGAACTGTTCGAACCCGAAATTGCTCGCCACCACGGCCATATCTTCAAGCTGATGGGCGATGGGATGCTGGCCGAATTCGGCAGTGTCGTCGATGCCGTCGAATGTGCAGTGTCGCTGCAGCGCGGCCTGTCCGAGCGCAACGCCTCGCTTCCCGAGTCGGAACAGATCCTGGTGCGGATCGGTATCAACCTCGGCGAGGTGATCGTTGACGGCGACGACCGGTATGGCGATGGGGTCAACATCGCGGCCAGACTTCAGCAGTTAGCGAAACCGGGCGGCATCTGCGTCTCGGGAAAAGTGGCCAAGGAGGTCGAGAGGAAGCTAGCGTTCACATTTGAGTCAATGGGCGAACAGAGGGTTAAGAACATCACCGAACCAGTTCGGGCGTATCGCGTACTGCTTGATCCAGCGGCAGCGGGCAAGACCCTCCATGCTCGCCGCCAGCCGCGCGCCTGGCGTCTTCCAGTCGCGGCGGGTGTTCTCGTCCTGGCTCTCGGCCTTGCAGTAGCATGGTGGCAGCCGTGGGAGAGGCCTGCACAGCTTGCCGTTCCGACCGTCAGCGAGGCAGCCGACACCCGGCCCTCGCTAGTCGTCCTGCCCTTCGACAATCTCAGCGACGACAAGGAACAAGAATATCTCGCCAACGGCTTCACCGAGGATCTGACGACCGCACTGGCGCGTGTGCCGGGTCTTTTCGTCTTCTCCCCCAACGCGGCCTCCGCTTACAAGGACAAGGACCCGAAGGAGATTGCGGCGGCATTGGGCGTCCGATACCTGCTGAAAGGCTCGATTCGCCGCGTCGGCGACGACATGCGCATCAATGCGCAGCTGATCGATGGCTCGACTTCCAGACATCTCTGGGCGCAGCGTTTCGACGGCCGGTGGGCAGACGTATTCGCGCTGCAGGACGGCGTTGTCAGCAGCATCGCGGGTGCGCTCCAGCTCCGCCTGGTGAGCGGCGCGCCGGCTACCCGGGCCGGAGGCACCAGTAATCCCGAGGCCTATGAGGCCTATCTCAAGGGGATGGACATCTACAACCGTATCAACACGCCCGAGGAGTTTGCGCAGGCTGTGAAGTATTTCCAGCAAGCCGTGCAACTCGACCCCGATTTCGGCGCGGCGTACGCCCAGCTCGCCTGGGCCTACTGGGACGCGGATGTCGGTCGGGTCGTAGTAATGGGGCTTACGACCGACGTGGCCCAGGGCAAGATCTATGAAACCCTGGAAGCGGCGGCCAGGGATCCTTCGCCGGGCTACTATCAGCTCGTCGCCGAGTTGATGGTCCGCGAGCACGACTCGGACGACGCAGTTACCGTTCTTCTGAAGTCGGTGGCGCTCGATCCCAGCGATACTTGGAATTATCTCTCGCTGGCCAATGCTCTGAATTTCAACGGCAGGCCGAAGGAAGTGCTTAGCTATCTCGATGCGGCTGCGCGCGTCGACCCAAACTCGTGGATGGACTACAGGCGCTACCAAGCCGGACTGGCCGAGTTCGGCCAGGAGAAGTTTGAGGACGCGGTTCGCTCTATCGAGAAGATGGACCTTATATCGGCCGATCCACGGGCGAAATTTTATGCCCTGCAGGTCCTTATTTCGGCTTATGGGCATCTTGGGCGCACAGACCAGGCCGCGGCGGCTTTGGAAACGCTTAGGAAGGTTGTTGGGCGGGTGGACAGGGGGCCGAGCCAGTTGATGACCCAGGATTACATGGTGTTCAAGAATACGGCCGATATCGAACGCCTTTTGGCCGGGCTGACCAAGGCAGGTGTGCCAGAGCTGCCGGCATTGGCAAAGGCAGGCATGAATCCGAAGGACCGGCTCACAGGGGCGGAAATAAAGTCTCTCATGTTCGGGCACGAAACGCGCGGAAAATTGGTAATGCCCACGTTCCTGCCGATGCAGCGCACAACCTCGGTCGACGGCGCCGTCAGCGAGACCGTTGGCCAGAGGAGCCGCGTAGGAACCTCGTGGGTGCAAGGCGATTTCTTGTGCAACGCCTTTCCCAGAGAACTGACAAGCTGTGGGGCGATTTTTCGCAATGTGTTCAGGACGCCGGGGCGCGACGACGAATACAAGGCCGTTTACCGCGGGGACCAGTTCGAGTTTTCGGTCGTCAAGTGAACTCCCAAATGCCGCAAGGCCGTAAGTCTGCTTGCCGAGTAGACGCGACGTTGTTGGCATAACTGCAAACGTCGACAATTGGCGCGAGTGCGCCCATTACCGTGGTCCACTTAATCGGACACGCCGCAAGTCGCAAGTCGGTAACCTTTCGAACAGAATCCTCGGAGGCGGCTCCAGGCGAGACGTACAATTTGCGGGCTCGGATCGGGCGCTGCGGCTGTGGAGGGCGGCATGGGAGAAGGGCCATGCCTAGTTGGAACCGAGGCCACATTGTTGGCCAGAAGCCTCCGCTCAAGCCACGAGAAGTCTGGAGCATCCGGACGCGACTGCAGGTATCAGGCGCAGAACGCGATCTTGCGCTGTTCAATCTCGCGATCGACAGCAAGCTGCGCGGTTGCGACTTGGTCACGATCACCGTCGGAGACGTCGCCCTTTCGGGTAGCGTGCGTGATCGGGCGGTTATCGTACAGAAGAAGACAGGGCGGCCAGTGCAGTTCGAGATCACGGAGCAGACACGCGCGGCCGTCGGTACATGGATAGCACGCCGAGGCCTGACCGAAAGGGATTTCCTTTTCCCCAGCCGGGTTCGCGCTAAGCCGCACATGTCTACGAGGCAGTATGGGAGGATCGTAGGCAGATGGGTGGCCAGCATCGGCCTCGACCCGAAACGATACGGTACGCACTCAATGAGGCGGACAAAGGCGTCGCAGATCTACAAGAAGACCGGCAACATCCGAGCTGTGCAACTGCTTCTCGGTCACACGAAGCTGGAGAGCACCGTCCGTTACCTCGGCATCGAAGTCGATGACGCATTGGCGATCTCTGAACAGGTTGAACTCTGAAGTATGCGGAGCGGCGCATTCACAAGCGTCGCTCCGTGACCCGATGCGGACGCTTGATCACTAGGAGCGTATCGTCCGCTGCTGCCAAAAGCTGTCACCGCCGCGGTAACCTGTCGGTCTCCGAGCCCCCAATTCTTCGAGAGGGACCTTCCAGCTTCGACAGAAATCCGGGCCTACAGCATTTCCCTGGCATCTGAGTTAATATTGCGGCTGAGGGACCCGAATTCAGCCTAGGGAGAGCTGTGTGGACGTTGCCGCTTGGTTGCGAGGCCTCGGCCTCCAGCGATACGAGCAGGCATTTCGCGACAACGCGATCGACGCGGAAGTCCTGCCGGAGCTGACCGACGCCGACCTCGAGAAGCTCGGTATGCTCCTCGGTCATCGCAAGCGATTCCGCAAGGCGGTAGTGGGGCTGGAGCCGTCGTCAAACCATCCCGACGCGAGCACCGATGACATCGCGACTCAGAGCCGCACCCGGGAGCT
>NZ_SMYZ01000034.1 GCF_004919685.1 Mesorhizobium norvegicum
GCCGGGCCGACCTCGCTCGCGGCGTCGATCAGTATCTGGACTCGCGGCTTGCCGGGCGGAGCACGCTCCAGGTGCTTGTGGGCATTCTCGATCATGACGATAGCGGCGTCGATCATGGCGCCAACGGCGATGGCGATACCGCCGAGGCTCATGATGTTGGAGCCGAGCCCGATCGCCTTCATGGCGCCGAACGCCATCAGGATGCCGACTGGCAGCATCAGGATGGCGACCAGCGCGCTGCGCAGGTGAAGAAGGAACACGACGCAGACCAGGGCGACGATGACGCTTTCCTCGGCCAGCGTGTGCTTCAACGTCTCGATCGCCGCTTCGATAAGATGCGAGCGGTCGTAGACCGGCACGATCTCGGCGCCCCCAGGAAGGCTGCCGGCGATGTCGCTCAAACGCTGCTTGACGTTCTCGATCACGGTCAGGGCATTGGCCCCGAACCTCTGCAGGACGATGCCGCTGGCGACCTCGCCTTCTCCATTGAGTTCGGTGATGCCGCGCCGTTCGTCGGGACCGATCTCGACCTTGGCGACGTCCTTGAGGCGCAGAGGCACGCCCTGGTCCGTTTTCAGGACGATGTCTTCGATATCGGCAGTCGACTTGATGTAGCCGCGGCCGCGCACCATGAACTCGAATTCGGAAAGCTCCAGCGTGCGTCCGCCGACATCCCGGTTGCTGGCGCGCACGGCGTCACGGACCATCGACAGCGAGACGCCCTGGGCGCGCAGCCGCAACGGATCGACGACGATGTTGTATTGCTTGACGAAACCGCCGACGCTCGCGACCTCGGCGACCCCCTCCGCCTTGGAGGCAGCGTATCGCACCACCCAGTCCTGCAGCGACCGCAGTTCGGCGAGGGTCATGTCTTTTGCGACGACGGCGTACTGGTAAACCCAACCGACGCCAGTCGCATCGGGGCCGAGACCCGGCGTGACGCCAGCCGGCAGGCGCTGCGCGGCGGCGTTGAGATATTCGAGCACGCGCGACCGTGCCCAATAGGGATCCGTACCGTCTTCGAAGATGACATAGACGAAGGACACGCCGAAGAAGGAGAACCCGCGCACAACCTTGGACTTCGGCACGGTCAGCATTGCCGTGGTCAGGGGATAGGTGACCTGGTCCTCGACCACCTGCGGCGCCTGGCCGGGATATTCGGTGTAGACGATGACCTGGACGTCCGAGAGGTCCGGAATGGCGTCGAGCGGAAGCGTCTTCAGCGCGTAGGCTCCGGCGGCCACCGCGAAGGCCGTGGCGACGAAGATGAGGACGAGATTGCGTGCGGACCACGCGATGAGCCGGGCGATCATGGCGCAGTCTCCGGGTTCGTCATGCCGCTCAGCGCAGCCTTCAGATTACTCTCGGCGTCGATCAGGAAGTTCGCCGCGACCACGACCCGGTCGCCAGCGGCAACGCCATTGCGGATTTCGGTCAAGCCGCCGCCCTGAAGGCCGATCTTGACCTCTCGCGGCTCGAACCGGCCTTCGCCCTTGTCCAGAATCACGATCTGCCGCGTGCCAGTGTCGATCACCGCGCTGTCGGGGACAGCGACGACCGGGGCATTGCTGCCGCTGCCGATCTCGACATCGGCATACATGTCCGGCAGCAACAGACCATCCGGATTGGGGATCTCGATCCGCACCTTGGTCGTGCGCGTTTCCCTGGTGACCTGCGGATAGATCAGGGCGACATGGCCGCTGAAGCTCTGGCCAGGCAGACTTCGCACCCGGATCGTGGCGACGGCGCCGACCTTCACGGCTGCCAGCTGATATTCGGGTACGTCGGCGAGGATCCAGACGGTCGAGACATCGGCGAGGCGGAAGAGCACATCACCGGGCGACGCCTTCATGCCTTCGACCACATTGCGCTCGAGGATGACGCCATCGCGCGGCGCGGTCCAGGTGATGGAAGTCAGAACCTGGCGGGTGCGGTCGATTGCGGCGATCACGTCGGGTGGGAGCGCAAGATTCTCGAGGCGCTGGCGAGCCCCGGCGGAGGCACGGCCACTTCCGTTCAGATCGGTAAGGTATTGGGCGCTCGCCGCGGCGATCTCGGCCGAATACAGTCGCATCAGCGGCTCGCCTTTTTTGACCCGATCACCGGTAGTAACGTCCGCTACCTTGTCGATGAAGGCATCGGAGCGCGTCGCGACCACGGTGATGCGCCGTTCATCAAGCTGCACGGTGCCGGGAGCTCGCACCGGACGAACTATCACCTGCTCGGCGGCGATCTCTGACCTAACGCCGGTGCGCTGCAGTTTGCCTGTCGCGACCTTGACGGTCGAACCGTCTTCATCCTCGCCCGCATACACGGGGATGTAATCCATCCCCATCGAATCCTTCTTCGGCGCCGGCGAGGTGTCCGGAAGGCCCATCGGATTGCGGTAGTACAAGACCCGCTTCGGTTCGCCGTTCGCGGGAGTCGCGGCAACGGTCGCAGCGGCGGCCGGCGGCTTGTCCTCGAAGCTCAGTTCCTCCCCCGCCGACACGGGCAGGAAGTCCCGCCCATCGGCGGTCTTCTTCGGAGCTGCCGCATAGGCCGGGGAGCCGTCGGGATCGCGGTAATAGATCACGGGTCCGGTGAGCGCAGGGTTGGCGCTCGCCGGGGGCGTCGCACTGCCTTCGAGCCAGGCGACAGCTTGCAGCCAGGGAGTGGCAGGCAGCGTAAGATCGCGGTGCCCCACCCAATAGCCTCCGACCCCCGCCGCCAAAATGGCGGCGAGGGTGAGGACAGTACGGCCTCCGCGACTCATGGGATGGCCTTGAATTCGAGCTTGTTTTCGAGAGAGCCGGTTTCGCCCTGCACCTTGGCGCCGAGCGACAGGCGCCAGCCACCTGGCATCATCAGATTGGCCTTGAACCGATAGATGCCGGGCTCCGTCGAGGGCAACGACTCGATTGGCGCCGTCATCATCTCCATACCGTCCGGCGCCATGTCGACGCGCTTGGCAAAAATCACCGCGTCGGGCACCACCTTGCCGGAGCGCTTGTCGACGAGGCGGACCGCGACAATCGCGGCATCGCCTTTCTTGATCGCGTTTTGAACGAGTTGAAACTCATAGTCGTCGATCCCAGCCCAGGCCTTCGAATTGGCACCACCGAGAGCAAGCCCGATCAGCGCCGCTGCTGCGACGTGCTTCACACTGCAAAAGTTCATTGTCAGATTTTCCCAAAGTTCATCATTTGGCCGCGCGGAGATGCACGGCAGGTTCGTGGCCAGGCTCACGCCAAAACCACGGTCTCTCGCCGCGAGGCGTTCAGCCGCGCGGCGACAAACGGCCCCGATGAGCCGTTGATGAATTCAGGTTCGTGGAGGTCTTGGAGGCGGCGGGTTAGGCAGGAGATCCCGTCCGACGCTATTGCCAGGCGCGATCACGTTAGCCGCAGACAGCCGGGTCAGCATGATTGCTGCGGTCGTCGACGCGCTCGGAAAGCACTTGGCGACACACAGGGTCGCGAGGGGACAGGACTTCTGGCAATCGGGCAAAGGCTGCTGCCTCTGGTCCGAAGGGCACGGCATGCCGTCCGACATGGATGCCATATCCGCCATTGTCGCCGTAGGGCCGACAACCATCATCATCGCAGCGGACGGTGTCACCATCGGCACGGTCAGAAGGCTCACGACGGCTAGAATCGAAAGCAGCCGGGGGAATGCGGTCCAGAATTTCACACAGGCTCTATGGCATATGGTGCAGTGCAAGAAAAGGTCCTCAAACGCTCACGTTTCCGTCAGGTGATGGCCAGCCGCCTGGGACTTGCGCCGCCAGCACGGCCTAGCTGCCGGACGTTGCTGAGGGCGGCCGACCCTTACGCGCTACCCTTCCAGCGCAACAGTCGCATGGCGTTGGCCGTCACCAGGACAGTCGCGCCGGTATCGGCAAGGATAGCGGGCCACAGGCCGGTGATTCCGACCACGGTCGTCACCAGGAATACCGCCTTCAGCCCGAGCGCGAGGGTTATGTTCTGCTTGATGTTGCCCATGGTGGCTTGAGAAAGCCTGATCATCGCCGCGACATCCCCGACACGGCCATGCAGCATCGCCGCGTCGGCGGTTTCCAGGGCGACATCGGTGCCTCCACCCATCGCGATGCCGATATCGGCTACCGCAAGGGCCGGCGCATCGTTGATGCCGTCACCGACCTTGGCGACAGTCAGCCCCTGCCCTTTCAGTTCGCCGACGATACGCTGTTTGTCTTCTGGCATCAGCTCCGCACGCACCTCAATGTCAAACTGCTTGCCGATCGCCGCAGCCGTGCGCTTGTTGTCACCGGTCAGCATGATAATCCTGATACCAGCATCGGTCAGCGCCTTGAGACCGGCCTGCGCGTCCGGCCGAGGCTCGTCGCGCATGGCGATGAAACCGGCCAGCGCATCGTTGACCAGCAGGATCGACACCGACTTGCCTTCGTCGTTCAATGCGGCGATTCTTGCCACCTGGTCAGCCGGCAGCAGGCCCCTATCGCTAGCAGCGCTCGGCGAGCCCAGAAACACGCTCTTGCCGCCGACGCGACCGACGACGCCCTTGCCGCCAAGCGCCTTGGCCTCCGATGCCGGCGGCACCGGCACACGATCGGCCTTTGCTCTTTGCAGGATAGCAAGGGCCAACGGATGGCTCGACCCGGTTTCCAGCGCCGCGGCCAGCGACATCACCTCCCTTTCGCTGACTCCAATCGCCACGACGTCGGTCACCTGGGGCTTGCCTTCGGTCAGCGTGCCGGTCTTGTCGAGCGCCACGGCGGTGATCTTTCCGAGTCCTTCCAGCACCGCGCCGCCTTTCATGAGCAGGCCCCGTCTTGCTCCGGCCGAAAGCGAGGCCGCGATTGCCGCTGGTACTGAAATGACCAGCGCGCAGGGACAACCAATCAGCAGCAGGGCCAGCCCCTTGTAGATCCATTCGCTCCAACCGCCGCCGAGGAACAGCGGTGGAACGACGGCCACCAAGACCGCGATGGCGACCACGACGGGCATATACCAGCGTGAGAACCGGTCGATGAAGCGCTCGGTCGGCGCCTTGCTTTCCTGCGCTTCCTCGACCAACTTGACCACCCGCGCGATCGTATTGTCGGCGGCAGCGGCCGTCACCTTCACCCGCAGCAGGCCGTCGCCATTGATGGTGCCGGCGAAGACCGTATCGCCTACGCCCTTGCGAACCGGGATGCTTTCGCCCGAAACTGGCGATTCATCGATGGCGCTGCCGCCCTCGCCAATCTCGCCATCAGCCGGGATACGGTCGCCCGGGCGAACCAGGATCATCGCGCCAACGGCTAGACTTTCGGCCGGCACCTCGCGAGTAGAGTCGTTTTCTTCGAGCAGGGCGGTCTTGGGGACCAGCGCGGTGAGCGCCTGGATGCTCGACCGCGCCTTGCCGGCGGCCACGCCCTCCAGCAACTCGCCGACGAGGAACAGGAAGACCACCGTCGCCGCTTCCTCGCCAGCGCCGATGATGACTGCGCCGACCGCCGCCACGGTCATCAGCATTTCGATTGAAAACGGACTGCCGGCGAGCGCGGCCATCACCGCCCTGCGAGAGATAGGCACCAGGCCGATCAGCATGGCAGCTATGAAAATCCAGACACCGGTGGCCGGCAATGCATAGTGGACCGCAAATGCGGCTGCCAACGCAGCGCCGCTGGCGATGGTCAGGCGACCCTTGGTGCTCTCCCACCACGGTCCCGCGGCCGGCGCGTGATCGTGACCATGCAGACCTTCCAGTCCCTCGTCCTGGTCCTGATGGTCCGCGCTGGTATGTTCATGATTGTCCTTTTTGCCCCTGAGCCGAGCCACGCCATAGCCAAGGCCAGCGACTTTCTTTTCGATCGCGGCAAGATCGCTTTCGAGAGCGTGATGTACCGTCATTGTGCCGGCGGCGACCGATACGTTCACATCCTCGACCCCGGGCATCCGCCGTACAGCGGTATCGATCTTGCTGGCGCAACTGGCGCAATCCATGCCTTCAACACGGTAACGGGTCTGGGTGCCAATTGAGATCAACTTCGCTACTCCTTGAACTATGGAAGGCACGCTACAATCTCTAGCGACTAGAGGAGCAAGCGAAAAATGAATCTCATTCGACAGCGCAATGTGGCCTCAAGGACCATGTCGATCGGCGAAGCCGCCGATCGCAGCAGTGTGAAGGTTCCGACGATCCGCTATTACGAACAGATAGGCCTGTTGCCACTGCCTCCACGCACCGAGGGCAACCGGCGTCTCTATGGTGAGGAGGATCTGCGCCGGCTGTCCTTCATCCGCCATGCTCGGGAGTTGGGATTCGAAATCGAAGCCATCAGGACGCTGCTAACCTTGCAGGACGATCCCGGCCAGCCTTGCGCCACCGCTGACGCCATCGCCCAGGCACGGCTGGTCGAAGTGGACCAGCGGATACGCAGCCTCACCGCCCTGAAAGCCGAGCTCGAGCATATGGTCGAGGGCTGCAGGCACGGGAAGGTCTGCGAATGCCGGGTTATCGAGGTGCTGGCGGATCACGATCAATGCGAACAACCCCGCCACTGATAGGTTGGTGCGATCCGCATGATGATACAACTCACATCCACACTTGCCTGTCCCCATTGCGGATATCGGGCCTCCGAAACGATGCCTGCTGACGCCTGCCAGTTTTTCTACGAGTGCAAGGGTTGCGGGACACTGCTTCGGCCGAAGGCGGGAGACTGTTGCGTTTTCTGCTCGTACGGAGATGTGCCGTGTCCGCCGGTCCAGGCGGCACGTGCGGGAGCACGGCCGGCGTCCTGCGGCGGCGAGGATTGTCAGGGTTGACGAGTTCGCGCCAAGCCATGCCGAGCGGTCGTGATGTCGCAACAGCTGGCGATCACGGGCTTGGGACTTGCAAAAGCCGCGCTTTGCGGTCAGCCTAAAGGGATGGTGGCCCGGCTTTCGCCAAAACATCTGCTCGTCATGCTGCTCGCGGTCTTTCTGACCGCCGGGTTCAGCCTGCCCGCCGCTCAAGCCAGCGCCATGTCTGCAACGATGACAATGACGGCCGACGACGGCATGGCGATGCCCGACATTGCAGGCATGGGCAAGATGGCCGATGTCGGCATGAAGGGCGACTGCAAGGCCTGCCTCAAGGACTTCGGTGACAACGGCAATCCGATACACTGTTCGCCGACCTGCATCGCGCCCGTGCTTGCGGTGCTGCCGCAGGGCCTTGCCATGACGACAGCTCCCCGCTTGCGGCAGCCGTCAGCGCTGCCCACACCGTTCCGGTACGGGCGAAGTTCCCTGCCCGACCCATACCCTCCCAGACCCAGCGCCTGACGCCGATTCAGCCGTCTTACGGCTGATTCCCGGCGCCTGATCGCCTGCGCGCGCAAGAAGCGCCGCGGGCACGCATGGCAATCCAGTCGATGTCGGCATGCCCGCCATCGATCGAGATCGCAAAGGGCTAGAAGGGTGAACTACGATTTCCACTATTGCATATCCCGCCGCGGGTTTCTCGCGGCAGTGGCGGGCGCTGCCGTGTCCGCTTCGCTGCGTCCCGCGCGCGCCTCGGCCGTGGACCAACGCCAGATCAAGGTTGCGCCGGGCCAGGCGCTGTTCAACGGCGTCGACGGCCAATCTACCGCTGTCTGGACCTACAACGGCACCGTCCCCGGGCCGACGCTGCGGCTGCGGCAGGGTGAGCCCGTCCGCATCACCATCGAGAACGGGTTGGACGAGGACACAACGGTCCACTGGCACGGCATTCGCTTGCCGAACGCGATGGACGGCGTGCCCGGCCTGACCCAACCGCCCATCAAGCCGGGAACGAGCTTCGTCTACGAGTTCACGCCGCCAGATGCGGGCACCTTCTGGTACCACCCGCATGCCGACAGCCTGGTGCAACTCGGCCGCGGGCTTGCCGGCCCGCTCATCATCGAGGAGGCCGAGCCCGTCGCCGTCGACCGCGACCTGCTCTGGCTGTTGCAAGATTGGCGACTCGCCGCCGACGGCCAGATCGCCGGCGGCTTCGGCAGCGGCATGGATGCGTCGATGTCGGGCCGAGTCGGCAACCTCGTCACCATCAACGGCACTGCGCCGGGCGATCAGAATGTGAGGGCCGGCGAGCGCGTCAGGTTGCGGCTCGCCAATGCCTCGCTGGCCCGCATGATGGCGCTTCGCTTCGAAGGCCACCGGCCGGTCGTCGTCGCGGTCGACGGCCAGCCCTGCGACCCACATCAGCCGGAGGGCGGCCGCCTGGTGCTGGCGCCAGCCATGCGCATCGATATCGTGCTCGACATGCTGGGTGACCCCGGCAGCCGTCACGCGGTGATAGACGACTTCTATGACGGCCTTGCCTATACGCTCACCAATCTCGCCTATGACAAAACGGCGCCGTTGCGCGCACATCCTCTTGATGCGCCTGTCGGCCTGCCGCGCAATCCGCTACCCGCGCCGGACCTCGCGAACGCCGTGCACCAGGAGATCGTGTTGCAGGGCGGCATGATGGGCGGCGGCAAGCTGAAGGGCGTCGGCGGCATGATGGGCATGGGAATGCCCGGCATGAACGGGGGTGCCGCCTGGGCGATCAACGGCATGTCGATGACCGGCGACGGCCACGCCGGCATGGCACCGCAGTTCACGCTCGAACGGAGCGCCACGTGCCACCTCACGATGCGCAACGAGACCGCCTGGTGGCACCCGATGCACATCCACGGCTTTGGCATGCTGGTGCTGTCGCTCAACGGCGCGCCCGTGCCACACCGGCAATGGCAGGACACCGTGCTGCTGGCCCCCAAGGATGTGATCGAATGCGCCTTCGTCGCCGACAATCCCGGCGACTGGATGCTGCACTGCCATGTCGCCGACCATCAGATGGCCGGCCTGATGACCGTGTTCCGCGTCAAATGAACTTGAACCGCTTACCCAAAGGAGACTGAAATGAAACTGACCTATCGCCTCGCCGCCATCGCCGTCCTTGTCGCAACGCCGCTGCCCGCATTCGCGGCGACGATCCAGGCGGTGATGTACAAGAACCCCAGTTGCAGCTGCTGCGAGACCTACGCGGCCTATCTTGAGCAGAACGGCTTCAAGGTCGACATCAAGCCGACCAACGATCTGTCTCAGGTCAGCGCCGGTCTCGGCGTTCCGGCCAATCTCGAAGGCTGCCATTCCGTCGTCGTCGGTGGCTACGTGGTCGACGGCTTCGTGCCGGTCGATCTGATCAAGAGGATGCTCGCCGAGCACCCCGCCATTACCGGCATCGCCATGGCCGGCATGCCGATGGGCTCGCCGGGAATGGGCGGGCAGAAAACCGAGAGCTGGAAGATTTACGCGTTCACCAAGGATGGCAAGGCACCGACCATCTACGCGACGGAATAACAGCCCGAATTCCTGCAACCAATGGAGATTTCAATGAACCTGACCTACCGCCTCGCCGCCCTTTCGTTGCTGGTCGCGACGCCGATGCCCGCGTTTGCTGCAACGATCAACGCGGTGATGTACAAAAATCCGCAATGCAGCTGCTGTGAATCCTACGCCAACTACCTGGAGCACAATGGATTTAAGGTCGACATCAAGCCGGTCAACAACCTCTCGCAGATCAGCAGCGATGCCGGTGTGCCCGCCGACCTCGAGGGCTGCCACACGCTGATGGTCGACGGCTACATCGTCGACGGCCTGGTGCCGGTCGATATCGTCAAGAAGCTGTTGACCGAACGCCCTGCAATCACCGGCATCACGCTTGCCGGCATGCCGGCGGGCGCGCCCGGAATGGGCGGCGAAAAAGACGGAACCTGGACGATCTATGCCTTCACCAAGGACGGCAAGGCGCCCACGGTCTACGCGACAGAGTGAAAGGGCACGGCGATGTTGGCCGACATGCCAGAATGCCCGGCCAGGACGTGGCTCGCCATGATGTTCCTGTCAGCCGCCGGCATGCTCTTCCTGTTGCTTCTGGTGCTCACCATCGCGGCGCTGGCGAGATACGTGCTGACGGGCCACGGAATCACGATCGGACGAGGGGATCATGACCAGCGGTGACATCATCCGATCCGATGCGGGAGCGCCGGTCATCCGGCGCGCCACAGGGCGACGGCTTGCGGTCTTCATGCCGGCGGCAATTTTCGCCGGCATGGCCATCCTGCTCGGCTGGGGGCTCACGCGCAACGCGTCCGATATTCCGTCGGCACTGATCGGCAAGCCGGTGCCCGAATTCAGCCTGCCGCCGGTCCAGGGCCGCACGCTCGGTTTGTCGAGTGGTGACCTCCGGGGCGAGGTCTCGCTGGTCAACGTGTTCGCGTCCTGGTGCCTGGCCTGCCGCGAGGAGCATCCCGTGTTCATGCAATTAGCGGCAAGCGGGACGGTACCGCTGCATGGTCTCAACTACAAAGACCGGCCCCATGACGCCGAGCGATGGCTCGACACGATGGGTGATCCCTATACGCGCTCCGGCGCCGACCTGAGCGGCCGCGTCGCCATCGACTGGGGCGTCTATGGCGTGCCGGAAACCTTCGTAGTGAGCGCCGACGGCCGCATCGCCTACAAGCACATCGGCGCGGTGACGCAAGAGGCGCTTCAGAAGACGATCCTGCCGCTGGTCGAGCGGCTGCGGGCCGAGGCGAAGGAGCAGCAGCCATGAAGATGCTTGCTCTCGCCCTCCTCGGCGCGTTGCTCGCCGTGGCGCAACCCGCAGCGGCAACAGAGGCGCCGCAGAATCTTGCCGTTCTCGACACACCCGCAACGGTGCCAGAGATCAGCTTCATGGACGGCGCCGGCCAACCGAAAACGCTTGCCGACTATTCCGGCAAGGTCGTGCTGCTCAACATCTGGGCGACATGGTGCGCGCCCTGCCGCAAGGAAATGCCGACGCTCGATCGGCTGCAGGCCAAACTCGGCGGGCCGGATTTCGAGGTCGTCGCGCTGTCGATGGATCGGAAGGGGCCGGACGTCGTGAAGAAATTCTACGCCGAGATCGGCGTCACAAACCTTGCGCTTAACATCGACACATCGGCCAAGGCCATGTTCGCGCTCGACGCGGTGGGCCTGCCGATGACGTTGGTGATCGACCGCAAAGGCAAGGAAATCGGCCGGCTCATCGGCCCGGCCGAGTGGGACGCTCACGACATGATCAACTTCATCCGCGGCCGTATCGCCGCCAACTGAGAAAGGAAATGACATGACGACGACAGAATTGACCCAGGCCCGGCAGGCTTCACCGGGCCGCAACTTCCAATCCACTCTCCGCTCCACTCTCGGCGGGCGGCGCGGCCTGATCGCCGCCGGTGCGGCCGTTGTTGTCGCCGGCCTTGCCTTCAAGTGGTCGTGGCTGGTCGCCGCCGGTATCGCGCCGGTGCTGCTTGGCGTCCTGCCTTGCGTGGCCATGTGCGCGCTTGGCCTGTGCATGAACCGGATGATGGGTGGATCGCAATCAGCGACCCGCAGCACGGACCAAGAGACGGGCCCGCTCCAGCTTGCAGCTCCATCCGATGAACCGGGAGCCGCGAATCCCCCCGCTTCCGCCTCGTTCGGACCAGTTCGTACGGCCGATAAAGGCTGCTGCCAAAGGGCTCGGTGAAGGAGAACCACCATGGGTACGCAAACACCGGTCCTGCTGACGGCACCGGATCCGACCCGGATACACGAGCTAAAATGATCCCGGACGCTCCCAACGATGGCCAGGCGACCGAGCTTCGTCATCTGAAACATGCTCAAAGGCTGGTGCTTGGCCTGTCGCTCGCTCTGGCGATGATTCTTGCAGCGGCCCTATCCTATGAACTCTACCTGACATTTTCGAGCCAGGACGTAGCCGGTGCCGAGTTTGAAGCGAATGCGATAAGGTCTGCAGAAAGGTTGCAGTTATTATTCCGGGATCGCCCCGCCGACCTGCCGGACATCCAGTTCGTCGACGGCGACGGCCGCGCCCTTTCGCTACGTGATTTTCGTTGCCGTCCCGTGCTCCTCAACATCTGGGCGACCTGGTGCGTACCCTGCCGCAAGGAAATGCCGTCTCTCGACCGCTTGCAGGCGAAGTTCGATCCGTCACGGTTTCTTGTGCTGACGCTGTCGATCGACAATCGGGGCATTCCTGTCGTCAGGCAGTTCTACCAGGAGCTTGGGCTGAAATCGCTCGGCATCTATGCCGATCAATCGGGCGCTGCCCTGGGTCTCATCGGCGCCCCGGGCCTGCCAACGACCGTGCTTCTCAACGAACAGGGCCAGGAGATCGGGAGGAGGATCGGCCCAGCCGAATGGGACAGTCCGGCCAGCATGGATCTGCTTCGCAAACACATGCGCCTGTCAGCCGATGGGAGCGCGAAATGATCCGCCGCATCAAATGGATCTTCGCGCTTTTCGCTCTTTTGGTCGCCTTCGATATCGCCGCGCTGGCCACGCTGATGATCGTCCGGCCGCCTCCGGAGGCTGCGAAATCCTGGAAGGGCGTGTCGACCGGTACTCCGGATATAGGCGGCCCTTTCACCCTGACGGCGACGGACGGCAGGACTGTAACCGACCAGACCTATCGCGGAAAATGGCTCGCCATCTTTTTCGGCTACACATCTTGCCCCGACGCCTGCCCGACAGCCCTCAGCAACATGAGCGTGGCACTTGGGACGCTTGGGAAAGATGCAGGGAAAATCCAGCCGCTGTTCATCACCGTCGATCCCGACCGCGACACGAACCAGGTGATGTCGGCCTTCCTCGAGTCCTTCGACCACCGCATTGTCGGGCTCTCGGGCACGCGGGCACAAATCGATGCCACGGCCAAAGCCTACCGTGCGTTTTATCAGCTGCACAAAGAGCAGGGCGACAACTACGTCGTCGACCACAGCGCATATTTCTATCTCATGGACCCGGACGGCAAATTTGCGGACGTGGTCGAGGGCACCGCGCCCGGCGAACAGATGGCCGACAAGATAGGCAAGCTGATCGCCGATCGTCCAACTTAGGAGTGAAGCAGTGAGAACCATTTACGCAGCTCTTGTGCTCGCCCTTGGCCTGCTCTGCGTCGGGAGCGCTGGTGCCGAGCCGAACCAGATCGTGGTCGAAAAGGCATGGGCACGGGCGACGCCCAAGATGGCGGTGACGGGAGGCGCCTATCTTACCGTCACAAATCGCGGACCAGGTGAAGATCGACTGCTGAATGTGACGAGTCCAGTTGCCGAAAAAATTCAGGTTCACGCCATGGCGATTGATAACGGTGTGGCCAAGATGACCCAACTTTCGGCTGTCGATCTGCACCCCGGCATCCCGGTCGTCTTCAAGACTGGCAGCATCCACATGATGTTGCTTGGGCTGAAGCACCAACTCAAGGAGGGCGAGACCGTATCGCTCACCCTGACGTTCGAAAAAGCCGATGCAATCGAAGTGGATGCCCGGGTGCTGGGGATCGGTGCGACGGGCGATGCCGGCAGTCAAGCCGGCAACGGCAACTGAAATGTCCGGCTCGGTTCAGGCAGGTCTGCAACCGGTCTCGATGCGGGGCCCCTGGGGCCTGATCATCGCGGTGCTCTTGCTGGCTGTTGCCGTCACCTCAGTCGTTTGGCTGCATCGGCGCCAGGGCCCAATGGTGGGGGGGCCGTTCCAACTGGTCAATGCCGCGACCGGGCGTGAAGTCTCGGATCGGTACTTCCGCGGCAAGTGGCTGCTGATCTTCTTCGGTTACACCCATTGTCCGGATGTCTGCCCGACAACACTCAGCAGCATCGCCGAGGCGATGAGCCAACTCGGGACGCTCGCCAAAGGTGTCCAGCCGCTCTTCATCTCGGTCGACCCGGAGCGCGACACCATGCCGGTGCTCGTCGACTACACCAACGCCTTTGATCCTCGGATACTGGGTTTGTCCGGCAGCACGGACCAGATCGCGAGTGCGGCGAAAGCCTATCGCATTTATTACGCGAAGCGCGTGATTGGCGACGACTACTTTATGGACCACACAGCAACCATCCATGTCGTCCGCCCGGATGGGTCTTACTCGTCGTCCCTCCTTTCAACCGCTGGCCCGTTGGACATTGCAAAACGTCTGCGAACACTGCTCGGCGGAACCTAGGAATATCGGACATGCACCAATCTTCTTACAGGGAGGAACACATATGATCGCACATCGATATCGCAGGCTGGCACGCACTCTCCTGCTTGCCGCCCTGGCAGGATGGTTCCTGCTCAATCCAGGCTTTCAGGGTTCACAGCGATCGGCGCTGGCCGCTGGCGAAATGTCCCAGGACCAGTTCGACCAGAAGATACACGACTATATCCTGGCGCATCCCGAGGTTCTCATGCAGGCACTGCAAAGCCTGGACCAGCGTCAGCGTGAAGCAGAGGCGGCCCAGGCAAAGCAGGTGCTGGCGTCGCGCGCCGACGACATCTTCCGCGACAAGCAAAGCCCCGTCGGCGGCAACGCGCAGGGCGACGTCACCCTGGTCGAATTCTTCGACTACAATTGCCCCTATTGCCGGCAGATGGCGCCGATCATGGAACAGGCCGCAGCCGACGATCCGCAGCTCAAAATCGTCTACAAGGAATTTCCCATTCTCGGTCCGGATTCCCTGTTCGCGGCCAAGGCGGCGCTGGCGGCGCAACTTCAAGGCAGGTATGGCGCTTTTCACAAGGCGCTAATCGGTGCACGGACCAGGGTGACCGAGGCGGCCGTACTCAGGATCGCCGGCGAGGCCGGGCTCGACGTCGAGCGCATGAAGACCGACATGCAGCAGCCCGACATCCAGACATTGATCGACCGCAACACGGAGCTGGCCCAGGCGCTGAGGATCACCGGTACGCCGGGCTTCGTCGTCGGCGATCAGATTTTTCCGGGTGCTACCGATCTTGAGACGATGAAGAAACTGATCCGGCAGGCAAGGGCTGCCAAATGACACGACGGTCGAGGCGCTGAGCGATGCCCGCGATATCCAACATCAGCGTTCTTGCCGCCTTTGCGGCGGGCATCGTCTCGTTTCTTTCGCCGTGCGTGCTACCGCTGGTGCCGGGCTACGTTTCGTATGTGGCCGGCAGGACGCCAATGAACGGTCCGCCCGATCGCACAACCGTAGCTCGCTTGTCGACCGTCGGTCTGAGCCTGTGTTTCGTGCTCGGATTTTCGACCGTCTTCATCGTGCTGGGGGCGAGCGCCACAGCGTTGGGGCGGTTGCTGCTGAGCTACCGTGTCGAACTTAACCTTATCGGCGGTGCCATCGTCATCCTGTTCGGCGTCTTCTTGATCGGGCTCGTCCGCCCGGGTTGGATGATGCGCGAAGCGCGGATTCACGCCGACATCCCCGGCGGCAAGGCGGCATCTGCCTACCTCCTCGGCGTTGCCTTCGCCTTCGGCTGGACACCCT
The DNA here is from genome assembly GCF_004919685.1 of Mesorhizobium norvegicum. Lineage (GTDB taxonomy): Bacteria > Pseudomonadota > Alphaproteobacteria > Rhizobiales > Rhizobiaceae > Mesorhizobium > Mesorhizobium norvegicum. Next base: position 15,269 of record NZ_SMYZ01000034.1, read on the forward strand.
GCATTGGCCCGATCCTCGGCGCCATTCTAACCGTCGGCGCAGCAACGGCGACGGTCGCCGAGGGTGCGGCACTGCTCACCATCTACTCGCTCGGCCTGGGCGTCCCGTTCCTGCTTACCGCCTTGTTCACCGACCACCTGACCAGGCGGCTGAAGGCGATGCGCCAAGCGGGCCGGGTACTGCAGCCCGCCGCGGGCGCGATCATGATCGCCATGGGGCTCGCCATGATCACCGGGCAGATGTCGACATTCTCGTTCTGGCTACTCGAACAGTTCCCAATATTCACGCGCATCGGCTGAAGGCCGGGAAAGGGATTCGAAAATGACCCGGATAATGCTCCCAAATCGACGGACGGTTATTCTCAGCGGCGTTTTCGGCGCCGCCACGCTGACCGGCTTTCTCAGGCAGCCGGATTTGGCAATCGCCGCCGACGATCCGGAATTGGCCAAGCGTTTCAAGGATCTCAGCCAGAACGGCAACAGCACCTGCTCGGCCAAGTTCACGGAGTCGATCGCCACCATACCGGCGATGTCGCGCATCAAGGGCTCATGCTGCAGCCCAATGGAAATGAAGCGCTACGCCGAACAGGTGAAGGGCCTTACCAAATACCGCGCCATCGCGATGATCCCCAGCGACCCGTACGACATACCGGCGGCGACCGCGCAGCAGATGATGCCCTACTACGACCTGAAGCTCGCCGGCGACGAGCAGTCGGCCTACGACTATGCGATGGCCAATTCCGAGGAGAAAGGCCCCTGCTGCTGCCCATGCTGGCGCTGGAAGACGTATGGCGGGTTGGCGAAATACCTGATCCACGAGCATGGCTTCACCGGCAAGCAGATCGTCGACGTCTGGGACCTGTCAGACGGTTGCGGCGGGGGCATGTAAAAATTAGGCCGGTGTGTTGACCTTCCATCAACCGGAAGCCTTAACGTCTGTGTGACACGGAGATTTCCCACGATGAACATCGGTATTGCGTCCGAAAAGTCAGGTCTGCCCTCCAACACAATTCGGTACTACGAGGATATCGGCCTTTTGAGCCCGGCCCGGACGGACAATGGCTATCGCGATTATTCGATGGCCGATGTTCACCGACTGCGGTTTCTGCAGCGCTCTCGAAGCTTAGGGTTCTCGGTGGACGAGTGCCGCGAGTTGCTGTCGCTCTACCACGACAAGGAGCGCGAGAGCGCCGACGTCAAGGCAATTGCGCAAGCTAGGCTCATCGAGATCGACAGGAAGATCGCCGAACTGGTCGGGTTGCGCGGCCTGCTTCACCATCTGGTCGAACACTGTCATGGCGACGAGCGGCCGGACTGCCCGATCATCGACGAACTGGCAGGGGACGGCATGGTCCAGTGAGGCGGACTTGCAGAGCCGCACCCGCGGTCTCGTAGGCTTCGCTGGAGTCTTCTGAACGCCAGCCTCGCCTCACGACGTAAAATTCAGTGGTCGGGATCCGAAAGGCTCCAACGGTGCGCTTGCGCAATAATGATTGCGTATTTGTACAAAGCAAAGCGTCTCCAACCGTATTCTGAGCAAGGGGGTGATCCGAGAGCCGCAAATGTGCAACAAGCTGTTGCACAAGCCTGCTACCTATAGCTCCTGTGTCTGGCCCGAACTACTACCTCACTCCGGAAGAAGTCGTCGCTCGCTATCGCGGACGCCTGAGCGAAGGGACGCTTCGCAACTGGCGCTGCATGCGTATCGGACCCTCCTTCCTCAAAATCGGCAAAGCAATCCTCTACCCGAGCAGCGAGCTCGATCGCTGGGACAAATCGATCCTCGTGGTCTGCAGGCCCACACGCAAACTGCCGCTCGAAGAGGCGTCCCCACTTGGGTAGAAAGAATCTGTTCAAGTCCTCCGCTGGGTGCTGGCCCGAAAGATGAGCGTTCGGAATCCGTGGTTGATCGGGACGTCAGCGTATCGAGTCAATGCGATCATGCCCAAGCGTGAAAGATCACAAGTGGTCACTCAAGACACGCCCCAGTTAACGGCCCCACCTTTCGACGGGCGCCACACAAGTATCTGATATATATAACGATTACAGTCGGAGTGTTCTGATGCACAATCACCCGTCAGGCGACCCGACACCATCACGAGCCGATATCGAGATGACGAAGGAGATCATCGAGACCGGCAAACGCCTGGGCATTGCCGTCCACGACCACATCATCATCGGGCGCAAAGGCCATTCCAGCATGAAGGGCCTGCTGCTGATCTGACGGGCGTCGTCTCTCGGACCGACGTGCTTTGATGCATAACAATCCCGCTCGGCATCCACGGGCATTTTGGATCAAGTCCAGGCACGCTCCGGACATCTATTTCGCCGCCGGCCAAGGCGTTCGAACGCATCCGGTGACGGAACTTGCCCCACTGCGCCCCAATTGAATATTTCAGCCTTTAGAAACGCGGTTTACAACCGAAATGAAATCCGCGACCAGCTTGTTTGGCGTGCCTCTGTGGCCGATGGCGATGACGCATTCGCGCATGTCGAGAATCGGCCTGAAGACCACGCCCGGCCGTGCGTAGTATTGCGCGGTACTGTCGGCGGTGATGCTTATGCCGCGGCCGGAGGCCACCGCTTGAAGCTCGGATTCGACAGTGGCCGCCTCGAACACGACTTTCGCCGGCCTATCGATGCGGTAGTCATTGGCCAGCCAGTAGTCGCGCCATACACCCGCCACCGGCGCGGCAACGATCGGCTCGTCGAGTATGTCGTCGAGCATAACCGTTTCCTGCCGACTGAGGCGGTGCCCCGTTGGCAGGCACGCGACGCATTTCTCGCGTGCGATTTCGACAATGTCGATGCCGTCGAGATCGATCGGTGGCCGGATGATGCCACAATCGACCTTGCCGTCCCTCAAACCGGCAGTCGGATCCGAGAAATCAAACTCCTGCAGATGCAAGGTGGCCCCCGGACGAATTCGTTCGAACTCTCGAATGATCGCTGGAATGAACTGCACCGCGGTACCGATCATATAGCCGACGCGCAATTCGTTCTTGAGCACGAGTTGCAGCGACCTTGCCTCGACATAAAATGCTTCGAGCGACTGGTTCAGCGTCCGCGCCCCGATCAACAGTTTTTCGCCGGATGGCGTCAGGCTGACGCTACGGGTTGTGCGTTCGAACACTGGAAAGCCAAGGGTCTCCTCCAATTGGATGATGGTCTGTGACAGGGCTGGCTGCGAAACGCTCAGCTTTTCGGCAGCCCGCGCAAAGCTCCTCTCATTCGCGACGGCGATGAAGGAGCGAATGTGCCGGACCTGGATATTCATAAGCGTCACGAATTAATCGTTCAGTTATTCGTCCTTGTTGTCAAGCGGTCCACGCCGATAATCGGCACATCCCAATAGGTGAGGTGAGCCATGAATATCAGCCAGACAGACACGTCTCATTCTAGGAACATTTTGGAACAGGGTAAGCGGTCGCTGATCCACGATCCATTGGGAGGCGACGAAGCAAAAATTACGCTGGTGCGCGCCAAGGGGTCGTATGTCTGGGACGACCAAGGCCGCCAATATCTCGACTGCACCTCCCAGGCGTGGTCGAACAATCTCGGCGCCAATGATCCACGTGTGGTGGAAGCGGCGATCGCCCAGTTGCGCGAAATCACCCACGCCCGGCCGAACTTCAACACGATCCCACTGCTCAAGCTCACCGCGAAGCTGCGCGAGATCTCGCCCGGCGACTTGAATCGCATCGGCTACTGCCTGCACGGCAGCCTGGCCGTCGAAATGGCCATGAAGCTTGCGTTCAAGAACAAGCCTGGTCGCCACAACATCATCGTGCTGCAGGACGCCTATCATGGTCGTTCGCTGACCACGATGGCGGCGAGCTGGCCGCACCCAAACAACCCTTTCCTGGCAATCCAGCCGCGCTTCACCCGTGTGCCGCATCCGGATCCCTATCGTCCGCGGCTGGGCATGGATGTCGAGATGGAATCAAAACTCTGTCTACGACTGCTGGAAGAGACGATCCACAAGGGCGTCGATGGCGGTGTCGTCGCCATCATGATGGAGCCGATCCCTGGCAATGGCGGCCACATCGATCTGCCGCTGTCCTTCCTGAGAGGCGTGCGCGACATTTGCGACCGGCACGACATCATCCTGATCTGGGACGAGATCCAGAGTTGCTTTGGCCGCACAGGTGCAATGTTCGCGGCCGATTATTTCGGCATCGTTCCCGACATCATGACCTTCGGCAAGGGCATCAGCGGAGGTTTCCCGTTGGCCGGCATCTTGGCGAGCGAACGATTGACCGGTTTCGAATCGGGCGAGGATGCGCTGACCTTCGGTCAGTTTCCGGTCGCGATGGCGGCGGCCGTCGCCACGATCGACGCGATCATTGCCGACGATCTGTGCGGTAAGGCACGCGACCACGGCGCCTTTGCAACACAGCGGCTCCACGAAATGGCGGATCGCCGCAAGCTGATTGGCGATATCCGCGGCCCTGGCCTGTTCGTCTCGCTCGAACTCGTCAAAGACCGGGTCAGCAAAGAGCCAGCCACAAAGGCTGCCTCGGAAGTCTACCGGCGCGGTCTCGAGAAGGGCGTGCTCTTTGGCGAAAGCCGCTATGCCGGCCTCGGCAACCTGATCAAGGTGAAGCCACCGCTAGACTGCACGCATGAAGACATGTCGCACGCACTCGACGTGCTCGACGATGTGCTCGGCTCGATCGAGGCCGACGGAATCGCTTAACCGTCAACACGAGCCGGAACGATCAGGAGGATCAGACCAGCCTCAACGCATGCAACAGACCATGAAAATTAGTACGCAGATACTAACATCGAAAAGGGGAACACTATGCAGGAAAAAAAGATTAGCAGACGGACCGTCCTGGCCGCCGGTGCTGGCGCCGCACTTTGCATGCCGTTCATCCGGCCCGCCTGGGCGCAGACGCAGACGGTGCGGGCGCTGATGTGGGAGGCCTATGTCCTTCCCGATGTCGTTTCGAAGTTCGAGGAAGAGAACAACGTCAAGTTTGTCGCCACTTTCTTCGATGGCAATTCCGAAGCCTATAACAAGCTGCGCGTCGGCGGCGCCAAGGAATTCGATCTGGTCCAGGCCGATGGCTTCTGGCCGCAGCTCTATTTTCGAGACGGACTGATCCGCAGTGTCGACTACGCACACGTGCCGAGCGCGGCAAACTACCTTCCGGAATTCCATGCCGAGAAGTTCAAGGTGCTGACCGACCCGGCATCCGGCAGTAAGATCGGCTATCCGTTTTGCTGGGGCGCCTATGGGATCACGTACAACGCGGCAGTCGTCGCGCCGGAGAAGACGGGTACGATTGAATGCATGTTCGATCCCGCCCTGTCAGGCCAGCTGTCCACCAGCGCGCGTTTCGAGGAAAACATCGCCCTGGCGGCATTGTTGGTGACGCACCGGTTGGGCTCGCGCGAGAAACCTCGCCCGGATGGAAAGCCTTTCAACCCGTATGTCCTGACCGATGAGGAACTTGACGGTGTCAAGAAATTGCTGATCGAACAGAAGGCGCTGCTTCTGACCCGCTATCAGGACAACCCGACATTGTTCCAGCTTTTGCAGAGTGGCGCCGTCGTCGCGGCGACCGAGTTCGCACAGGTGTTCCGCCAACTTCTGACGGCCAAGGACGGCAACCCGAAGCAGGATTTCCGCCATACGCTCAAAATGAAGGAAGGCGGGCTGGGCTGGGTCGACACGTGGCTTGTAACGTCCGGTGTCGAGGATGGCCCCAGGCTCGACTTGTGCAACAAGTTCATCGACAGGATGATCTCGTCGGAGATCATGAAGCGGATCGGCGAGGTGGCCGGCTGCTCTACCACCATCGATCTCAGGGCGATCTCGACTGAGGAAGAACGCAAGCTCTATCTGATGGACCGTTCGAGCGAGATCTCGGACCTTTTCATGTTCGACCAACCATCCTCTCCCGAGAAATGGGAGCGAGTGTGGTCTAACGTCCAGGCAGCCTAACTCTTCCCAAGCGATGACGGTATCCTCCGGCGGGGCTTTTGCCCTGCCGGAGGACCACGGCCCTCAATGTCAGGTGTTCCAACATGTACCAGAGCCAAAACGGCACCGACGCCCCCTACATCCGGATTGCCAATATTTCGCGTCAATATGGCCAAGTCCGCGCGCTGCACGATCTCAGCATCGATATCGACAAGCACGAGTTCATCGCCATTCTTGGTCCCAGCGGCTCGGGCAAGAGCACGCTGCTCAGGCTGATTGCGGGACTTGACCGGCCCACTGCGGGACGCATTTTTTTCGACGGCGCCGACGTCACAGACCTGCCACCGCACAAACGCGGCATCGGGATGGTGTTTCAGGAATTCCTGTTGTTTCCGCATCGCACCGTTCGCGAAAATCTGGCCTTCCCGCTGCGGATGACCAAGCAGCCGCCGAAGATGATCCTCGAGCGCCTGGACTGGGCCGAGTCCATATTGTCGCTTAACGGACTGATGGACAGATACCCCAATCAACTTTCCGGCGGCCAGCAGCAGCGCGTCGCGCTCGGCCGTGGATTGGTCACCCACCCCACCCTCTTGCTGCTCGATGAGCCGCTCGCCAATCTCGACCGTGAATTGCGCAACGAAATGGAAGTGGAAATCCGCCGCTATCAAAAGCAACTCGGAATCCCTTTCGTCTATGTGACCCACAATCAGGAGGAAGCGCTGTCGATGAGCGACCGCGTCGCCGTGATCAACGGTGGCAAGCTCGAAGCCCTCGGCGAACGGCAGTTGATCTACGACCATCCGCCGACGCCTTTCGTCGCGCGCTTCGTTGGCAAGTCGACACGCTTTGATGGGGCGTTCGATGCAGCCTCCAAGAGGGTCGATCTGCAGCGTTACAACTATTCTTTCCCCTATGAAGAGGTTGCCGAGCGCAAGGGCAACGCCCGCGTCGAGGTCTTCGTCAAGAACGAGCGCTTCGAACTGTTGCCATCAAGATCGGGGGGAGCCGGCATTCCCTGCACTGTCGCCGACGTGGTTCTGAGAGGACCCTTCGTGGAATACATCCTCGAAACCGAGGCCGACGAGCGCATTATCGCCGTGCAGCCCAAGAGAGAGGAACCTCTGGCACTCGGAACCAAGCTTTCGCTGTCGTGGAACCCCTCACAGTGCCACGTATTTCCGGCAGGGAGGTGAATGATGTCCGAGGCCGAAAATAGGCTTAACAGGCGCCTGTTCCTGCACATACCAACCGTCTTCCTGGTCATCTTCTTCGTCCTGCCTTTGATCGCACTGGTCGTTTTGAGCTTCTGGCAAACCGAGAACTACAAAATCGTCCGAGAATGGACGGCGATGAACTATGTGACGCTCGCGACCGAGCCGGCTTATTTCATTTTCTTCATACGTTCGCTGTTCATGGCGATCTTCGTTTCAGTATTCTCGGTCGTCGTCTCCTGGCCGATCGCCTTCTTCATCGTGCGCTACGGGGGTCGCTACAAGCTGATCCTTTCGCTGTTGCTTGCCGTGCCGTTCCTCTCTGGCGAAGTGCTGCGCCTTATCGCCTTGCAAGGCATGTTGGGGCCGACCGGCCTGGTCAACGGGGTGCTTTTGAAGCTAGGGGCCGCACCGCTGCGTTTTATCATGTATTCGAATTCGGCCACCTTCATCGCATTGGTCTATCTCTACCTGCCTATGGTGGTGACGACAGTCTATTTGTCGCTCTTGAATTTCGACTTCCGGCTGGCGAGCGCGGCAAGCGCCTGCGGTGCAAACCGTTTCCGGATATTCTCAGAGATCGTCTGGCCACTCAATCTGTCGGGCACAATCGTCGGGTTCCTCCTCTGCTTCATCCCGACGCTGTCGGCCGCGCTGGCGCCCCGCTTTCTCGGTGGTCCTAACGGCGTCCTTTACGGCATGTCGATCGCGCAGCAGTTCGGCGAGTCCGGCACATGGGCGCTCGGCGCCGCCATGGGTGTCGTGCTCTTCTTGTTTTCGATGCTGGTGCTCGGCGTCTTCAGCCTCGGAATCGACCTGCGCCGCACGGGCTTCACCGGAATGGGACGACAGTGATGTATGCACAGGCAAGCAATGAAAGGCTGACGAAATGGCTGATGGGCGCAATCCTGGTAGTAGCCTATGCGTTCCTCTACATGCCGATCGTCCACATCCTGTTCGCCTCGCTGTCGAGTCGGCCGAACTTTCCCTATCCTCCGGAATTCGACTATGGGAGCTACATCAGGCTCTACACCAATACTGTGTACCAGGACGCATTCCTGAACAGCTTGATCATCGCGACCTGTACGTCGATCCTTTCGACAGTCCTGGGATTCCTGGCAACGGTAGGGGTGTTGCGGTTCGGGGGGCGTAACGCCCTCCTCTACGCGGCCTTCTTTGCGGGCCCTTTGTTCGTATCCGAGATACTGCTCGGCATCTCGTCCATGTCGCTCTACTATCTGGTCTTCGAACTGCAGGGCAACATGGTCACCGCCATCATCGCCAATTCGGTGCATTGCTTCTCGTTCTGTTTCCTGATCATGGCCGCCCTGCTCTACCGCTATGATTGGCGCATGAACGAGGCAGCTGTGGTCTGTGGCGCATCGCCGGCACGCGCCTTCTATGAGGTGATGCTTCCGCTGACTTGGTCGGGCATATTGGGCAGCCTGATCGTAGCCTTCGTGCTGTCGCTCAATGGCCTGGACATTTCGTTCTATTTGCTCGGCGCCACGCCTACCATGCCATCGGTCGCTTGGGGCGCACTGCGCTATGGCGTCAAGCCGGAACTCTATGCGCTTTCCTCGATCATCAACATTCTGGTATTTGCCGCGATCGCGGTGCTTTATCTCGTCGCCCGGTCGGACAGAAAACAGCAGGTCGAGTGACATGTCATGCTTGTGGTGCCTTCGAAATTCGGGGGCCCGCTCTGTCGGAACTTTCGGTAGCCTGATTCTGGCGTTCGTCTTGTCGCTAACGGATTGGACATCGCGTTGTATCTTGTTAGGCGCGGCGCCTCCGCCAGGTAGCAGAGAAGCCGTTCGGCGGGGACGCTAGTGGATTGAATCGGACGCTTGGTACCCGCTCGAGACCGTCCTCACAGATCGGGAAAGAGCGGCGCGGCCCTGCCCGTGTGCAGACGTTCGGGAGGTCGCGGAAGGGTGGATACCGGGGCATACCGAACAGATAATTGAACACCCACCCTCTCAGGTCAGGATAACGATCTTCCCGCCCGCCTGGTTCGTTTCCATCGTGCGATGCGCCTCGACTATGTCGTCGAGCTTGAACACCCCGCCGATGTTGATGCGAAGATCGCCCGCTGCGATCTGATCAGCCAGCGATTGCAAGGGGGTTCGCATGAAATCCTCTGACCCACCTGCATAGGTGGTCAGCGACACCGCTGTCGGGATGGACTCCATCGGGCTGAACTGATCAAACGACCATTGATCACCGACCATTCCGGTCATACAGACAACGCCGTGCGGGCGCGCGGTGCGCAATGAGTCTTTCAAAGTCGTTGTGCCGACCAGTTCAAGTACCTTGTTGACGCCATTTGGGCAGATTTCGCGGACCTGACCGGTGATGTCGCCGCTGTCGATCAACACCTGGTCGGCGCCGTTATCGCGCAGCAGGCGTTCACGGGACGGATTGCGTGTCGTCGCGAGGACGAAAGCGCCGTGCTTCTTGGCGATCGCTGCTGCGGCTAGGCCCACCGATGTGGTTCCGCCGCGTATAAGCAAGCGATCACGCGCCTTGAGCTGCAACGCGTTAAACAGCGATCCCCATGCCGTTTGCAGCATCTCGGGCATTGCGCCCAGCGTTTCCCATGGCAACGTCGTCTTGAGCTTTTGCACTTGTGTGGTGGGTACGCAGACATATTCGGCATAACCGCCATCGAATTGGCGCCCCATTCCGCCCATCGCTGTCGCGACGATATCGCCAGGGGCGAACTGCCCTCCTGGGGCCTCCACTACGATTCCAGCCGCCTCGATCCCCAGCACGCGCGGGAAAGGAACGTTGGGCGAAAGCCCTTGCCGGGTGAACAGTTCTGAGCGATTGAGCCCGAAGGCCTTCACTTGGATCAGCACCTGCCCCTTTTCGGGCGTGGGCGTCGGTCGCGTTTCCAGCTTAAGGGCTTCAGGCCCTCCAGCCTGGTAGATCACGGCTGCCTTCATCGTAGTGGGCATCGTCCTGCTCCCCTACTGGCGCGGCGGATTGGTGGTGGAAAAGCTGTAGCGCGCGATCTTCCAGTCGCCCGAACCGAGCTTCTGCAAGACAAACAGTTCCTGATTGGCCTCGGGGCCTGTCTGGCCGCTCGCCTTGACCGTAACCGTGCCTGCCGAATTGGTTCGCGCAAAGGCCCATTCCGGCGCAACCTGGACGATTTCGACGATGTCGAAGCGCACTGCCAACTTGATCGCTTTGAACACGTTTACATAGGCGGAGCGCACCGCATCGGCGCCAACACTTGATGGGCTGTTCGGCGGCATGAATACGCCGTCGGGCGCATAGAGCTTCATCACCACGTCGGTATCCTCCGCGTTGAGCGCCAGCTCATAAGTGCGCAGGACATGCTCGATTGCGGCTTCGTCGCCGGTACGCTCGGCCGCAGAAGCCGTGAGTGACATCGCCAATGCGGCGCTGGCGGCAAGCGCGGAAGCTACGATCTTTTTCATGGAGGTTCTTCCCGTTCATGGCATGATTGCCAGAAAGAAAATGGATCATTTCCGATTTTGGAATTAGTCGGAAAATTTGGTAATGATTATCCCAAATTTGGGAAAGCCATGCCGGACCTCAATGCACTCCTGATCTTCGCCCGGGTTGCTGAAACCGCCAGCTTCTCGGAAGCCTCGCGCCGTACCGGCATGCCGATCTCGACCGTGAGCCGCAAGATCGCCGAACTGGAGGACCAACTCGGCATCCGCCTCTTTGAACGCTCGACTCGCCGCCTGCGGCTGACCGATGTTGGCGCGGAGATTCTTGAGCAGGCGCAACGCGGCGCCGAGGTCAGCGAGGCAGTCGACAGCATCGCCTCCAACCGGCTTTCCGAAGTTCGCGGCGCGCTGCGGCTCTCGGCGCCGCCCAGTATTTCGGACAACCTGCTGGCGCCACTCATTGGCGCCTTCCAAGCCGCTTATCCCGCCGTCGAAGTGCAGGTGCTGATCACCGATCGCCATGTCGATCACATCGCCGAAGGTGTCGATCTCGCCATGCGCCTAGGCCCGCTGAGCGACTCGAACCTTGTTTCACGCCCGATGCTCCGCTACCGCCATCGCCTCGTGGCCAGTCCCGACTATCTTGAACGGCGAAACCCGCCGCAGCATCCACAGGACCTGCAAGAGCATCGGCTCGTGGCCTTCGCCTATTGGTCACAACAGCACCGCTGGACTTTCGAGAACGGCGACGCGCGCGAGACGGTCAGCTTCAAACCGAAGCTAGCAATGAATGACTTTGCTGGCCTGGCGACCCTGCTCGCAGCTGGCGGCGGGATCGGTGAGTTGCCTCCGATCGTAGCGCCCGCGCTTGTCGAGACGGGCCGTCTGGTGGAGGTGATGCCGCAATGGCGCTTCCAGACGCTTGACCTCTCGATCGTGCATCTCGGAAACCGTCACATCTCCCGCCCGGTTCGCATGTTCAAGGATTTCGCGCTGCAGATGGCGCCGTCGATCGTGGGTGATCTACCCGTCTGAACGGCAATTCTATCGGTCGCTTTTCTCGGTTTTCAGCCCCCAACATGAACGCCCGCTATGGGTCGAACTTCTCCGTTGGTCGCTTTCTGGAGAGTGGACATTCGGCGCGGACCGCCGCACTGCCATGGCCAAAGGTTAGCGGATTGACCCCAGCACCTGGTGCCCGCGCGCGGCGGCGGCGATGATTTTGTCGGGATCGGCGGTCCAGACCAAGGGCTTTGACTGCTGGTTGTGATCGACGACGAAGCGGTTGATGGCGGCCTGTAGATCGACGACGCCCTTGAAAACACCGCGCTTGAGACGACGCCTGGTGAGGATGGCGAAGAAGCCCTCGACGGCGTTGAGGAAGCGGATGAACTCCTGATGCCGGTGGCGCCGCATGCAGCGGCTGATGACATGACCAGGGAGATCGCCGAGACCGGCACTGGGCATCGCTGTGAACGACCACATCATCATCGGCCGCAAAGGCAATTCCAGCATGAAGGGTTTGTTGCTGATCTAGGGCCGGAGGGCATGCCACGAACGCCCGACCAAGCCCGGGCGATCGAATAAAGTGCAGGAAATTCGTTTGCACAATCTTTTTGCCGAGAATTTGAAAATTGTTCAATCTTGGAAAGAGCAATCCCACCATCGAGCCTCTTCCGGATCAATCTTCTAACCGAGAAGAATGTTCTCCGTTTTTTGGAAGATGGTTCCGTTGAGGCATCGCATTTTCGCTGCTACCGTTTTGAAACGCTTCAATTGGAACCCTGCAATTGCAACGCAAGCGCCCGACCATTGCGGACGTAGCACGAACCGCCGGTGTCTCCATCGGCACGGTGTCGAACTTCATCAATGGAACGGCCAGCCTGAAGGAAGGCACGCGCGACCGCATCGAGAAGGCGGTTGCCGCGCTGATGTACCGGCCCAGCTCGTTTGCCCGCTCACTGCCGGGCCGCGCGCCGCGCAGGCCGAAAAATCTCGACCATCTGCCAAGACTTCTGGTCGCCGGTCGGGTGAGTGTCGACTTCCTGTGCCGCGTCGACGTGCTGCCGCATCGCGACGACCGGATCACCGCCAGCCATATCGAAAAGGCGTTGGGCGGGCCGGCGGCCAATCTCGCGGTTGCCGCCGCCGGCGTCGGCGCCCCCTACGCTCTTGACGTCGAACTGGCGACGGCAGTCGGCGAGGACCCGGAGAGCGACTGGGCGCTCGGCGCGCTTTCGAAACTGGGCGTCCACGCCCTGCCGATCCGCAGCACGCCCAACAATCGCCTCTCGCAGGCGATCGTGATCATCGAGCGCAACGGCAGCCGAACGATCATCAGCGAACCGTTTGAGCTTGGCGAAGTCGACCTGACCGCCAATCTGGATATCCAGCCCGAGCAGCGTCCGGCTTGCCTTCATATCGAAGGCTTCCACTATGAGACGATGACCGCGTCCATTGCGCGCTTTCATCAGGCCGGCTGGAAGGTGAGCCTGCATTCGGCCGGCCTGCCCAAAAGCGCGCGCACGCCGGAAACCTTTACGCAGATGGTCAAACAGATCGACCTGACCTTTATCAACGACGTGATGATGCGGGAGATTTTCGACTTCCGCACCCGCATGGCGTCTATGATCGAAGAAGTGCGGCTGATGCTGTCACGCATCAAGGCGCGCGGGACGGTCGTGCTCACCCTCGGCGAATTTGGCGCGGTCGTCTTTCCGGCAAATGGCGGCCCGCAGATCGAGGTGCCGGCACTGCCGGTCAATCGCGTCGATGCAACAGGTGCCGGCGACAGCTTTGCCGGCATCTTCCTCAGCCTCTGGCTGCACGGCGCGTCGCTGGACGATGCCGCGCGCTATGCGGCGATTGGCGCAAGCCTGACGACAACAGTCGAAGGCGCGCAGGGCTACATCGCTGACTTTACGACATTGCAGGCTGCCTCCTTGGCGAACAACGCCATGATGGCTAGCTGAATCAATGATTTACCGGTTTTTTGACATCCAGCAGACAGCCGTCCCATCTGGCGAAATCAGGAGAGCATGATCATGGCGAAAACGAGAATCCTTCTGGTCGGCGAAAGCTGGGTGAGTTCGGCAACCCACTACAAGGGGTTCGATCAGTTCGGCAGCGTCACCTTCCATCTGGGCGCAACGCCCCTGGTCGACGCCTTGAAAGACAGCGAATTCGATCTCGACTACATGCCCGCCCACGAGGCCGTCGAGAAGCTGCCTTTCACCATGGAGGGCCTGTCGCAATACAGGGCGATCATCCTGTCCGATATTGGCGCGAACTCGCTTCTGCTTCATCCCGACGTCTGGCTGCACGGCAAGACGGTGCCCAACCGGCTCAAGCTCCTGCGCGACTGGACGCAGGCGGGCGGCGGCCTGATCATGATCGGCGGCTACTTCTCCTTCCAGGGCATCGACGGCAAGGCGCGCTGGCATCGCACGGCGGTCGAGGAGGCGCTGCCGGTGACCTGCCTTCCCAATGACGACCGGCTCGAAATTCCCGAGGGCTTTCGCCCCGAGATCACTGGCCCCACGGATCACCCGATTTTTGCCGGCATCGAAGGCGAGTGGCCGCTGCTGCTGGGCGCCAACGAGGTCATCGCCCGCGATCGGGACGATGTCGAGGTTCTGGCACGGCTGCCGCAGGACCAGGGCGGCCATCCCCTGCTGGTCACCGGGCGCCATGGCGAGGGGCGCACGCTGGTCTGGACGTCGGACATCGGACCGCACTGGCTGCCGAACAGCTTCGTCGAATGGCCAGGTTACACCAGCCTTTGGACCAACGTGCTGCGCTGGGTCAGCAGGGCTGTCTAGCCGATCAGCACCACCGGGGAACCGCCATGACAGAGACCTTTCTTGTCGCCAGAAACATCGCCAAGCGCTTTGGCGCGTTGACCGCGCTGGCAAATGTCGACCTGGAGATCCGCTCCGGCGAGGTGCTGGCGCTTCTCGGCGACAATGGCGCCGGCAAATCGACCTTCATCAAGATCCTGGCGGGCGCTCATCCGCCCAGTGACGGAGAGCTTGTCATCGAGGGTCATCCGGTCGCCTTTCACTCGCCTAAGGATGCGGCAGCATCGGGGATCGCGACGATCTTTCAAGAACTGGCGCTTTCGGAGAACCTGTCGATCGCCGAGAACGTCTTTCTCGGCCGCGAATTGAAACGCTCCATTTTCGGCATTCCCTTTCTCAAGCGCAAAGAAATGCGCCAGCGTGTCGATGGCCTGCTGAAAGAACTCGACGCTCACATTTCCGATCCGGAAGCGCCTGTCGGCAGCCTGTCGGGCGGTCAACGCCAGGCTGTCGCCATCTGCCGGGCGCTCAATCTGAACGCCAGGCTGGTCATCATGGATGAGCCGACGGCAGCCCTTGCCGTTGCCGAGACCCGCAAGGTCCTGGCACTGACGCGGCGGCTTGCCGCCCGCGGCTGCGCCGTCGTCCTCATCAGTCACAACATTTCCGAAGTCTTCGAAGTTGCCGACCGCATCGTGGTGTTCCGGCGCGGTCGCAAGGTGGCCGAACGGCTGGCGGCCGACACCAATCACGAGGAAGTCGTTTCGCTCATAACAGGCGCTCATCCCGACGTGCGGGCGCTCGAAAAAACAAACTGAAACGCACGTCATTTCCAGAGAGGATCAAACCACAATGCTTTCACAGTTCAAGAAAGTGCTCACAGCCTCCGCACTGTCACTCGTCATAGCGACGGCAGCGCACGCCGCCGACAAACACAAGGTCGCCTTCGTCCCGCAATTGATCGGCATCCCCTATTTCAACGCCATGGAAGCCGGCGGCTATCGCGCCGCCAAGGACCTGGGCGTCGACTTCATCTATTCCGGTCCCGTCGACACCAATCCGGTCGACCAGTTGCAGATCGTCCAGAACCTGATCGATCAGGGTGTCGAGGCGATCTCGGTCAGCGTCCTCGATGCCTCCAGCATTGCCCCCGTGGTTGAGAGCGCCAAAGCGAAGGACATCAAGCTGTTCACCAGCGACAGCGATGCGCCCGACAGCGGCCGCGCGGTCTATGTCGCGCAGGCGACCGACGAAGGCCTCGGCACGACGATCGTCGACGAACTCGTCAAGCGCGTTGGTGAGGACGCAACGATCGGCATCGTCTCCGGCGAAGCAACGGCCTCCAATCTCAACGCCTGGATCGGCTTCATGCAGAAAGAGGCCACCGCCAAATATCCGAAGCTGAAGCTGCTCGCGCCGCAATTCGCCGGCGGCACGGCTGAGCGCGCCGCGCAGATCTCCGGCGACCTGATGGCCGCCAACCCGGACATCAAGGCCATCATCGCCGTTGCATCCTCGACATGTCCGGGCGTTGCCCAGGCCATCGAAACCGCCGGCAAGATCGGCTCGGTCATCGGCGCCGGCTATTGCAGCCCGAACACGGCACGCTCCTATTTGAAGAGCGGCGCCTTCGGCTTCACCGTGCTGTGGGATCCCGAACAGCTCGGCTATCTCACCGTCTGGGCCGGCAAACAGCTGATCGACGGCAAGACCTTCGCGGCGGAAAACAAGGTTGCCGGCCTGGACAAGCCCGTCACTTATGATGCCGCCAAGGGCATTCTGCTGCTCGGGCCGCCGGCCATCTTCACCAAGGACAATGTCGACAAGTTCAACTTCTGAGCTGTGACATGAACGCGGTGCGGCAGTTTGGAAACGGTGTCTTCTCCATGAACGGGCGAGAGTGGTCTCTGCTTGTCGCCTGTTTGCTGGCGATCGTCATCTTTTCTGTCGCATCGCCTCACTACGCCACATCAGGCAATGCGGCCACGGTCCTGCGCAACAGCGTCGAGCTGCTGCTGATCGGCCTTGGCATGACATTGCTGCTCGCCATGGGCGGCATCGATGTCTCGATCGGCATCGTCATGGGCCTGGCGGCCATCGCCATCGGTCGCGTGCTCGGCGCCGACGGCAATCCGGCGCTGGCGATCATTGTCGGCCCGCTGGTCGGCGCGCTGCTCGGCTGTGTCACAGCAGCCGTCGTCGTTCTCGGCCGCGTTCCGGCGATTGTCGGAACGCTCGGCCTGCTCGGCGTCTACCGCACCGCTGTCTTTGTCCTTCTCGGCGGGCAATGGCTTTCCGGCCTGCCCTCGAGCCTCACCAATCTGCTTGCGACCACCGCGCTCGGCGTCCCCGTCCCTGCCCTAGTGATTGCCGTTGCCTATCTGGCCGTCTGGCTGGCGTTGCGGCGAACCCCCTATGGGCTGCATTTGCTGGCGATCGGCAATTCGGAGGAAAAAGCGCGGCTGTCAGGTATCCCGGTGATTAAGGTCCGCTTCATCACCTTCGTCATCAGCGGCGTCCTGACCGGCATCGCCGCCATGTTCTATGTCGCCACCTACCGCAATGTGGAAATGACGATCGGCAGCACGCTGGCGCTCGATGCCATCGCCGCGGTCATTCTTGGCGGCACCAGCATATTGGGCGGCAGATGCAGCCTGATCGGTACCGTGCTCGGCGTGCTTCTGCTTAGAATTCTCCAGAACGGATTGCTTTTGATCGGCGTCCCATCGCTCTGGCAGCCCGTCGTCACCGGCGTTCTCATCATCGGCGTGCTCGGCTTCGAAGCCGTTTCCAACCGCTTCCCATTGGCCCAGCTCCGGCGGGCCCGCGCATGAAGACGCTCCGGAATTTGCAGGGGCCTGCCCTCACCTTGGCACTGCTGTGCGGGCTTTGGTTGATCGTGATTGTTGGCCTGCTGGCGCTCAAGCCTTCGGTCTTCAATCTCGGCACCGTCACCACCATTCTTCAGTTCTCGACGATCCTGGCCCTGGTCGGCCTTGGACAAGGGCTGGTCATCATGGCCGGCGGCGCCGGCATCGACCTGTCGGTCGGCGGTGCGGTCTCGCTGTCCGCCATCGTCGCGATGCTTTGCCTCAAGCTGGGATTGCCGCCGGTCCTGCTGCCTGTCGTCTGCATTCTGGCCGGCGCGACGCTCGGTGCCTTGAACGGATGGCTGGTGAACGGGCTCGCCCTTCTCCCGTTCATTGCGACACTCGGCACCTTCTTCGTCTATTCCGGCGCAGCACTTGCCGTTACAGGCGGCGCGGCCCAGGCAGGCGTACCCTCCTGGCTGCTTGTGTGGGGGCGCGGCGTCGTCATGGGCATTCCCCTGCCCTTCCTCACCCTTGCCATCCCCTGCTTTGCGCTGGCCGGCCTGGTGCTGCTCTCGACGGCATGGGGGCGCTGGATCTACGCCATGGGCTTCAACGAACGCTCAGCCAGACTGGTCGGCATTCCGGTCGATCGCGTACGCTTCATCCTCTACGCCCTGAGTGGCGCGCTCGCCGGCGCCGCCGGGCTTGTCTCGATCGCCTGGCTCGGCAGCGGCAGGCCCAATATCGGCCAGAACCTCGAACTCGAATCGCTGACTGCCGCCATGCTTGGAGGCATCGCCATCACCGGCGGGCGTGGCGGCGTTGGCGGCGTGTTCGCGGCCGTCCTGCTGCTGGTCACGCTGAAGACCGGCCTTCTGCAATTGAACATCAACACGGTTTGGCAGGTGGGAATTGTCGGCGCCCTTCTGGTTTTCGTCCTTCTCGCCGACCGACTTTCCCAACGTTGGAGATCATGATGCCGTCCATGGAAGAGATCATTGCCGCGCGCGTCGAGGCAAGCGCCGACCGTATTGTCGAAACGCTGAGCGATCTCGTCGCCTTCCCCTCGATCGTGAAATCCAATCCGAAGGAGGCCGGCCCCGGCGAGCGCGATTGCCAGCTGTATCTGCAAAAGCGCATCGAGGCGCTCGGCTTCTCGACCGATCTGTGGGACCCGGATGGCCCGGCACTCTACGAAAAATACAAGGGGCGCGCCGGCGCCAACAAGGGCAGGACGTTCGAAGGCAGGCCCAACCTCGGCGGCGTCTTGAAGGGCACGGGCGGTGGCCGCTCCATCATGCTGACCGGCCATATCGATGTCGTCCCGCCGGGCGCTGCCGGACACTGGACAACCGACCCGTTCCAGCCCGTCCTCAAGGACGGATTTCTGCACGGCCGCGGCACCGTCGACATGAAAGGCGGCGTCGCCTGCATGTTGATGGCCGTTGAAATCCTGAAGGGACTCGACATTGCTTTGTCCGGCGACATCGTCTTCACCACCGTCGTCGACGAGGAAATCGGCGGCATGGGATCGCTGGCCATGGTCGATCGCGGCTTTCACGCCGACGCCGGCATCATGACCGAACCGACGGCGAACAGGATCGCACCACTCTGTCACGGCATTCTGTGGGGGAAGATCATCATTGACGGCATAGGCGGGCATGCGGAACTGACGCCCAATGCCTGGTATTCGAGCGGCCCGGTCGATGCCGTCCAGCTTTGCCGGCAAATCCTCGACGGCATCGACATCCTCAACCGGCGCTGGATGTTCGATCCCAGAAAGAACCATCCGCTGATGGACCTGCCCAATCAGATCATCGTCACCCAGATGAGCGCCGGCGAACATCCCTCCTCCATGGCAGGGCGCGGCGAGATCATCATCGACGCCCAGTATCTGCCAAGCGAGCATGACGAGTTCAAACTGGGCGGCAACGTCAAACGCGAAATCGAAGAGCACATCGCCAATGTCTGCCAGGCAGACCCCTATCTGCGTCAGCACCCTGCCCGCGTCGAATGGATCCTCGATGCCGATTGCGCCGAGATCCCGTCGGACAACCCGTTCGTCGGCGTCTTCCAGGAAGCGGTCAAGGAAGCCAACCTCTCGCCGGTGCTGAGTGGTTTCGGCGCGCACAGCGACATCGGCCTGCCGACCGGCCTTGGCAACACCCCGACCGTCAACTTCGGTCCCGGAGACCCGGCGCAGGCGCATCAGCCGAACGAACGCGTTTCGGTGCGCGATCTCGTCGATTGCACCAAGGCAATTGCAATTGCCGTCGAGAAATGGTGCCGCTAAACATCACCAGCACACGAACGGAACCATTGGGCATGCCTCGAGACAGCAAGCAACCATGGCCCCTCGACAGGGAGCGCGCGGCGCTTCTGGTCATCGATATGCAAAGGGATTTCGTCGATCAGGGCGCCGTCATGGAGGTGGCGGCTGCGGGCCACCGCATTCCGGCCATGCGGCAAGTTATCGACGCCTGCCGCGCCGCCAGCATACCGGTCATCTATACCAGGCATGTTCTAAGCGACAATTTCGACATTTCGCCGCTGGAGACGACCTACCAGCCCAGGCTGAGAACCACGGGCATGCGGGAAGGCAGTGCCGGGGTGGAGATCGTGGCCGATCTTGCGCCGCTTCCTGGCGACATCATCGTCGACAAGCACCGCTTCGATGCCTTCTACAACACGCGTCTCGACACGGTGCTACGCAACATCCGCGGCACTGGCAAAGTGGACACGGTCATCATCATCGGCACTGTGACCAGCATCTGCTGCGAATCGACCGCGCGCAGCGCTTTCATGCACGACTACAAAGTCGCCTTCATCGGTGATGCCAATGGCGGGTTGGACGATGCCTCTCACAACGCAACACTCGACGTTATCGGTAAGGTTTTCGGGCGCGTTTTGACGGCAGGGGAGCTCGCCGAAGAGATTCGAGGCTGAGCGAGCCCAGCGTATTGCTGCCTTGGTACGGCGTTCCGGTCACGGCGGACCGGTGTTGCAGCGACCCGGCAAGCTGCCACTCGTCATTTAAGCCGGCAAGGTCGAAATCCGCCTCGCCCTGATCGGCGATGACCGCGGTTGAGATCGACCTTGGAAAGAACCTGCCGTATCTTAAAATAAGCGGGTGCCTCCGCTCATATTTTCCTCAAGCGCGGTTCGGAATTCTCGTTCGAACGCCTGTTGAAGCATGGACGATACTTGAGCCCTGTTTCGGGTCATGTAGATGTGGCAAAGAAGATGGGGGCTGAAGGGACGTATCGTCAATTTACCCGCCCATCGAGCCGCCGAGAACGGGTCGACGATCGAGACCCCCAGGCCTTGTGCGACCAAGGCACACGCCGTATCGGCGAACGGTGTTTCGAAACGATAGTCGACGGCAACGCCGGCGTGATCCAGGACGCGCTCAATATCCTGCCGGGTGCGATCCTCGCGGCCAAGCGCAATGAACTCCTGCCCTTCGAACTGGGGCGCGAAAATCACGCTGTCATTGGCGAACGCATGGTCAAGCGGCGCTACGCAAACGCATTCCGTTTGAAAAATCAGATCGCAAGCGATGGCGGAATCCACCACCGGCATCTGAATGAGGCCGAGGTCGATCTCTTTGTTTGCCGTCAATTCCGCAATCCGCAGTGAGGCCGCCGGAAAAATGCTCATGCGGGCCTTTGGGTGGTGTCCGGCAAATGACTTCAGAAAACGGGGTAAGACGATGCTTGCAAGCGCCGGATAGACCCCGATCATCAGTCGCCCGGCTTCCAATTGCCTGATGTCCCCAGCCAGGCGCCGTATCCTCGCCATTCCCTTGACGATCCGCGCCCGACCTCTTCGTTGAGAAGCATGGCTTCCGCTGTCGGAACCAGGCGTCCCGCCCGCCGAATGAAAAGCGGGATTTTCAAGGCATGTTCCAGGTTCGAGATATGCGCGCTGACCGAGGGCTGGGCGATATGCAAAAGGTCGCTCGCGCCGGTCACCGTTCCGGCCTCCATGACGGCTCGGAATGCCTCGAGCTGCTTGTAGTTCATCGACCATCCCCGAGCGGTTCGCGTCAGCCAACCATAGGTAAAAGCTATGCTTCGCGCAATATTTCATATTGGAATGCTTCGGAATATTCCGTTTTAATCGACCTCAACAAGCCGTTTTGGCCAGCCTTGAATAGATATTCGCCGACCTGGGACGACTGACGCCCTCGCTTTGCCTGAGTGAGGATATTTGTTTTTCCTATCGTCTGCGGTGAGGCTGTGGGTGTTTCATAACAAGAGAGGGAGCCTCACATGATCAGAAATACCATCCTGGCGGCAGCGCTATCGCTGGCTGGCCTTTATTCATGTGGCGGGGCCTTGGCGCAGAACGCGACCCATATCCGCATCGCAACGGAAGGCGCCTATGCGCCGTGGAACTATACGCTCCCGGATGGCACGCTCGCCGGCTACGAGATCGATCTTGCCAAGGAACTGTGCAAGCGCATGAAGGCGCAATGCGAGATCGTCGCACAGAACTGGGATGGGATGCTGCCGGCGCTGAACGCCGGGAAATTCGATGCGATCATCGCATCCATGGGTGTGACTCCCGAGCGGGCGCAGGTGGCCGCATTTTCGGATCCCTATTCCACCGCGCCCAACGCTTTCTTGGCGCTGAAGGGCAGTGGTTTGGCCGCGGCCCTTCCCTGGCATGACAAATTCGACCTCCGCGACAATGCCTCCGGATCAAAGGAGATTGTCGAAAAGCTCGACGTGGCGCTCAAGGGCAAGGTCTTGGGCATCCAGGGATCGACCACCGCCGGCAAATTTGTCGATGAGTATCTGAAGGACGTGGTCACGGTCAGATCCTACAAGACGCAGGACGAGGCCAATCTCGATATTCTGGCGGGTCGAATCGACCTCACAATGGCCAATATCACGGTTCTCGCCGAGGCTCTGAAGCGGCCTGACATGGCTGAGGCGGAACTCGTAGGACCGACCTTTCTCCTGGCCAGCGGAACAAGCGTGGCCTTTCGTAAGAGCGACACAGCATTGAAGGATAGGTTCAACGCAGCGATTCACGATGTCAACGCCGACGGGTTCAACAAGGCGCTGACGGAAAAATGGTTCGGCGTCGATATCTCCGTGAAGAACTGAAGAGAGCCAGAGCCAGCAGCTTCGGGTCTCTCCGCGATTGTCGCCACCTGACGCGATGAGCGACCCGCAGCCGGGTCGCTCACTTCGTATCTCCCATGCAGCTCGTTTCAGGGAAGTCAGCCCACAATGACAGCTTCCGATTTCGTTCTGGGATTTGGCGAGGCCGGCTGGGGAGCGGCACTGCTTCAAGCCGCGATGATGACCCTTGCCGTGGCATTGACCGGCTACGCGTTCGGCCTCGTGGTTGGAAGCTTGGGCGCATGGGCAAAGATCAAGGGAGGTACACTTCTGCGGTTGATTGCAGATGCCTACACCACGGTGCTCCGCGGCATACCTGACATTCTCGTCATCTATCTCTTCTACTTCGGTTCAAGCGCGGTTCTGACACCGTTGGCAGGTCTGTTCGGCATTTCGGGTTTCGTCAGCCTGCCGGGCTTCATGGCCGGCGCGCTGGCGATTGGGCTGGTGTCCGGTGCTTATCAGGCCGAAGTCATGCGTGGCGCTTATCGCGCGGTTTCGCCCGGAGAGATCGAAGCGGCGATCGCCGCCGGCATGTCCCGCATGACGCTGTTCCGCCGGATCATCGCGCCACTGGTATTGAGGTACGCACTGCCGGGTCTCGGCAATGTGTGGCAATTGGTGCTCAAGGAATCTGCCTTGGTCTCGGTCACCGGGCTCGTGGAAATCCTGCGGCAGGCGCAGATCGGCGCCGGATCGACCGGCCAGCCATTCACATTCTTCTTCGCCGCCGCCGTTCTGTATCTGGCCATTTCGTCGTTCTCGACATGGCTTCTACGGCGGACCGAGGGGCGACTCACGCTTGGCTCGAGGCGTGCCTGATGGATATTCCATTCCTGTACGAAACACTGCTGAAACTTCTGACGGGGGTGCCGCTCACATTGCAGCTCGCGGTATCCTCGCTGGGGCTGGGTGCCATCTTGGCTGTCATTCTCGCCCTGGCGCGGCTGTCCGGTTTGCGGCTCCTGGCCTGGCCCGCGTCCTGCTACGTTTTCATCTTCCGCTCCACGCCGCTGCTTGTGCAGATTTTTCTGATCTATCATGGTCTTGGTCAGTTCCATGGTGTGCGGGCCAGTTTTCTCTGGCCGATTCTGCGCGAACCTTACTGGTGCGCGCTCATCGCATTGACCTTGAACACGGCCGCCTATTCCTGTGAAATCGTTCGCGGTGCATTGCTGTCGGTTCCTCCCGGCCAGATTGAGGCTGCGCGGGCATGCGGCATGTCGAGTTTCACGCTCCACCGCCGCGTCGTCTTCCCGCTTGCCTTGCGCCATGCATTGCCGGGATACGGCAACGAGTTCATCCTGATGATAAAATCGACGGCGCTGGCCTCCATCATCACCCTGATGGAGGTGACCGGCCTGGCGGCACAGCTCATTTCCGAATCCTTCCGTGCCATCGAAATCCTGATCGTGGCGGCCGCGATCTATCTCTTCATCAATTTTATCGTCACGCGCCTCGTTCAGTGGGCCGAATACGCGCTGAGCGCCGATCTAAGGCCGCCTCCGGCGGCACTTGAGCAAGGAGGAGCCTTATGACTGACCAGCTCAAGCCAGCCGTACGCCTGACGGAGCTACGCAAGAGCTTCGGCGCCTTTGAGGTGCTCAAAGGTATCTCGCTCGAGGCGATGGAAGGCGACGTCGTCTCCATCCTCGGCTCCTCCGGATCCGGCAAGTCTACGATGCTGCGCTGCATCAATATGCTAGAAACGCCCGATAGCGGGCGGATCGAGGTCGGTGGAGAGGCTATCCAGCTGAAGCAGGCGGGCGGCAGGACGCGGCCGGCCGACAGGCACCAGTTGCAGCGCATGCGCGCGAGTATCGGCATGGTGTTTCAGAACTTTAATCTCTGGTCTCATATGACGATCCTGGAAAACCTGATCGAGGCGCCTATCCATGTTCAGAAGCGTCCCCGCGCCGATTGTGTGGATGAGGCTGAGGCGCTTTTGGAAAAGGTCGGCATTGCCGAGAAGCGCAATCATTATCCCGCCCATCTGTCCGGCGGTCAGCAGCAGCGCGCGGCGATCGCCCGTGCGCTGGCCCAGCACCCGAAGGTCATGCTTTTCGACGAGCCAACCTCCGCGCTCGACCCGGAACTTGTCGGCGAGGTCCTGCGTGTCATGCGCGCGCTCGCGGAGGAAGGCAGGACGATGCTCGTCGTTACCCATGAAATGGGCTTCGCCAGGGACGTCTCCAGCAAAGTCGTGTTCCTGCACAAGGGCGCGGTCGAGGTGGAAGGTTCTCCACACGAGATGTTCGCCGCTGGCCGATCCGACTGCTTCCGGCAATTCCTGTCCGGCAGCAACGGCTTGAGGTGAACCGACCGCGTTCCCCATACATTCAATATTCACGACAAAATATCTGAGAAGGACCCGATACAATGACCACACAGACCACCGCGTCTGAAATCGTGATCGTCGGAGGCGGTATCTACGGTGCGAGCCTCGCCTACCAACTGGCGCAGGCCGGCAAGACCGTTACACTGCTCGAGGCCGACGACATCGCGGCCGGCGCGTCGGGCGGCTCCGGTGAACGAGGCGTGCGTGCAAACAGCCGCGACTTGCGGGAACTGCCGATAGCGACTGTCGGCTTTCCGCTCTGGACGAAGTACCAGGAGCAGTTCGAAGGCGGCGTTGGCTATCGACGGATCGGCGGGCTTCATCTCTTCAATATTCCCGACGGCGCTCATGAGCATGAAGTGCGCGGCACCATGGAAGCCATGACAATGGTGCAGAACGCGCTTGGTGTTTCTTCCCAGCTTCTCAACCGCGACGAAACGCTGGAGCGTGAGCCGGAGTTGTCGGGGGATCTGATCGGTTCGATCTATTGCAGGGGTGACGGTGTATGCGACCACACCTTCGCCACGCTGGCATTCGCCAAACAAGCGCGTAAGGCTGGAGCGAGCCTGCGCACCGGCACGCGCGTCACTGAAATCCTCCACAAGAAAGGGCGGGCAACAGGGGTTGGGCTGACGAGTGGAGAAGTCGTGCCGGTTGGCGAGAAACTCGTTCTCCTGACCAACAGCGGCGTGCTGCCCCTGCTGAAACCGGTTCTCCAGCCACAAGAAATCCTGCCCGTCATCACGCAGATACCGCAGATGATGTACGTCACCAACCCACACGACAAAAAGATCAATCATCTTCTAGGCCATGCCTACCGCAAGCTATCGGTGAAGCAGATCCAGGATGGAACGTTGATGCTTTCGGGCGGCCACAGCGTCGCCTATTCGCAGGCGGGGCGTTGGAAGGGATCGCTCCGTTCGACAGCTCTCGGCCTGGCCGATGCCATCGCGACCTTGCCCTTCATCGACGAGTCCTCCTTCCTGAAGGTCGATGCTTCCCGTGTCGAGAGTTGTGCAATCGACGGCATCCCGATTGTCGATACATCAGCTGCCTTGCAGAACACCATCTATGGATTTGCCTGGACTGGCCATGGCTTCGCCATCGCCCTTGGCTTCACCAAATACCTCACTGATTGGATTGTCGGCGGTGAAAAGCCGCAAGCGCTCGAGGTTTTTTCGGCAAAACGGTTTCATGAGCCATTTTCCAACTGATGCTGTCGCCCAAAATGCCCCCCGCTGGTGGCAACACGGGACGGATGGGCAATGCCTGGGCATCGCCGTACATGACCACATCCATCGTCGGCGAGAACAGCCGTGCCAGCATGAAGGGCCTGCTGCCGGTCGAAGAACGGCCCTTCTCGAAGGGTCGCGGCGGCAAAAAGGCGGCATTTTCCCCTACAGATAGTCGGCTCTAGAATTGCGACCCCAAATCAAGCTATGATGCGCTTGGTATTTCCGGGGACGGCTTCGCGCCCCTTGGAATGCCGGGAGGAACGGGACATGGCCGTGGCGCTTGTACTCGTTTTGATCGTCGTGGGCTCAGTGTTGTTTCACCTCCTGAGCCCATGGTGGTGGACGCCGATTGCCTCGAACTGGGCCTATATCGACAACACCATCATCATCACCTTCTGGATCACCGGCGTCGTCTTCGCCGCCGTGGTCCTGTTCATGGCCTATTGCGTCTTCCGCTTCCGTCATCGGGAAGGAAACCGGGCTGCCTACGAACCGGAGAACAAGCGGCTCGAATCGTGGCTGACGATCGTCACCGCGGTCGGGGTCACGGCGTTGCTGGTTCCCGGCCTGTTCGTCTGGAGCCGGTTTGTCCACGTCCCGAGCGACGCAACCGACGTCGAAGTCGTCGGCCAGCAGTGGCAGTGGAGTTTCCGTCTGCCCGGCAAGGACGGCAAGCTTGGCACGTCCGACACCCGCGACGTCACCGCTGACAACCCGCTGGGCGTGATTGCCAGCGATCCCAATGGTCAGGACGATGTCGTGGTCGAAGCGGCTGATCTGCATCTGCCGGTCGGCAAACCGGTCAAGATGCTGCTCCGCTCGATCGATGTGCTGCATGATTTCTATGTGCCGGAATTCCGCGCCAAGATGGACATGATCCCGGGCTCGGTCACCTATTTCTGGTTCACCCCGACCAGGACCGGAACCTTTCAGGTTCTATGCGCCGAACTTTGCGGCCAAGGGCATCCTTTGATGCATGGTGTGGTCATGGTCGACACGCAGCAAGACTACGTGGCCTGGCTTGGCCAGCAGCAGACTTTCGCCCAGTTGTCGGCACCCCAGCAAACGGGCTCGGCAGACCAGGCGCCGGGCAAGACGATGGCGTCAGGTTTGAAAATTGCAGCAAGGCTCGAAACGGTCGGGTCTCGCTGAAAAGGACACGGAGGTGTTCCTATGGTCGACATCACGCCTGCAGATGGCATCCCACCGGCCGAAGTCGCGGAAATGGAGCTCTACCATCCGCACAGTTGGTGGACGAAATACGTCTTCTCGCAGGACGCCAAGGTCATCGCCATCCAGTATTCGGCGACAGCAACGGGAATCGGCCTGGTCGCCCTGGTTCTATCCTGGTTGATGCGGCTGCAACTCGGATTCCCTGGTACGTTCGACTTCATCACCCCGGAAGCCTACTACCAGTTCATCACCATGCACGGCATGATCATGGTGATCTACCTGCTCACCGCCCTCTTCCTCGGCGGCTTTGGCAACTATCTGATCCCATTGATGGTCGGCGCGCGCGACATGGTCTTTCCCTATGTCAACATGCTGAGCTACTGGATCTACCTGCTCGCCGTGCTGGTCCTGGTGTCGAGCTTCTTTGCGCCCGGCGGACCGACGGGGGCCGGCTGGACGCTCTACCCGCCGCAAGCCATCATGAGCGGCACACCAGGCGGCCAGGACTGGGGCATCATCCTGATGCTCTCCTCGCTGATCCTGTTCATCATCGGCTTCACGATGGGCGGCCTGAACTATGTGGTGACGGTGCTGCAGGGGCGCACGCGCGGCATGACAATGATGCGCCTGCCGCTGACCGTCTGGGGCATCTTCACCGCAACCGTCATGGCGCTGCTCGCCTTTCCGGCGCTGTTCGTCGCCAGCGTGATGATGCTGCTTGACCGCGTCCTCGGCACCAGCTTCTTCATGCCGGCGATCTCCGAGATGGGCGAGCAACTGCCGCACAATGGCGGCAGCCCGATCCTGTTCCAGCACCTGTTCTGGTTCTTCGGCCATCCCGAGGTCTACATCGTGGCGCTGCCGGCGTTCGGCATCGTATCCGACCTGATCAGCACCCATGCACGCAAAAACATCTTCGGTTACCGGATGATGGTCTGGGCCATCGTCGGCATTGGCGCACTGAGCTTCGTGGTCTGGGCACACCACATGTATGTCAGCGGCATGCACCCCTATTTTGGCTTCTTCTTCGCCACGACGACGCTGATCATCGCCATTCCGACCGCCATCAAGGTCTACAATTGGGTGCTGACCCTATGGCGCGGCGACATCCATCTCACCATACCTATGCTCTTTGCCCTGGCCTTCATCGTCACCTTTGTCAACGGCGGGCTGACCGGCCTGTTCCTCGGCAATGTCGTCGTCGATGTTCCGCTGTCCGACACGATGTTCGTCGTGGCCCACTTCCATATGGTCATGGGCGTCGCCCCTATCCTCGTGGTTTTTGGCGCGATCTACCACTGGTACCCGAAGGCTACCGGCCGGATGCTCAACGAGACGTTGGGCCGGTTCCATTTCTGGGTCACCTTCCTCGGCGCCTACCTGATCTTCTTCCCCATGCACTACCTCGGCCTGATGGGTGTGCCGCGGCGCTATGCTGAACTGACCGACATGACTGTTATGACGGAGTCGGCCCACCATCTGAATTCGTTCATCAGCATCATGGCCTTCATCGTCGGCTTTGCCCAAATGGTGTTTCTGTTCAATCTGATCTGGAGCATCCGCCATGGCCGCGAGGCCGGCGGCAATCCGTGGCGGGCCACGACTCTCGAATGGCAGACGCCGCAAACACCACCGGCCCACGGCAATTTCGGCAAGGACCTGCCGATCGTCTATCGCTGGGCCTATGACTACAGCGTACCGGGCGCCAAGGAGGACTTCATCCCGCAGAACATGCCGGGCTCCTTCGGCCCCTCAAGGGAGCCGGCATGAGCGTCATCCTGGTCTTCCTGCTCGTCATCGCCGGCTTTGCCGGATGGTGGCTTTCACACCAGAGGCTGATGACCAAGCCATGGCTCGAACAAGGCCTGGCCAGCGATCTTGTCGGCTTCGACCGGTCGACGCTGCCCACCGCCAAGATCGGCCTCGGTGTCTTCCTTGCCGTCGTCGGCTGCCTGTTCGCGCTCTTCACCAGCGCCTATTTCATGCGGATGGCGGTGTCGGACTGGCAGCCGCTGCCGCTGCCGCGCCTGCTCTGGCTCAACACAGGCGTGCTGGTCTTGAGCAGCGTCGCGCTGCAATGCGCCGTCGTTGCCGCGCGCAAGCGGCAGATCGACATGGTCAGGCTCGGCCTTGCCACGGCCGGGCTCACGGCGCTCGCCTTCCTGATCGGACAGCTCATCGCATGGCGGCAGCTGACCGAAGATGGCTATCTGCTGAGCTCCAATCCAGCCAACAGCTTTTTCTACCTGATCACCGGCATGCATGGCCTGCACATATTGGGCGGGCTGGTGGGCCTCGGCAGAACGACCGCCGGCGCCTGGAATGGAGCGCGGCCGGAGCGGCTTCGTCTCAGCGTCGAACTGTGCGCCATGTACTGGCATTTCCTGCTCTTCGTCTGGCTCGCCATCTTCGCGCTGCTGGCCGGTTGGGCCGCGACGTTCATCGACATTTGCCGACAGTTGTTGACCTAAGAGGATCAAGCGGATGGCAGAGACACTGACGCATATCGGCCAGACGGAGCCACGGCCCGCAGGCTGGCAAGGCATTGCCGCCGACTGGTCCTCGGATCAGCGCGCGTTCAAGAACGTGTCCTGGGGCAAGGCCATGATGTGGATCTTCCTGCTCAGCGACACCTTCATCTTCGGCTGCTTCCTGCTCTCCTACATGACCGCGCGCATTTCGACACGCGTGCCGTGGCCCAATCCGAGCGAGGTCTTTGCGCTTCGTATCGGCGGCTCGGATATCCCGCTGATCCTTATTGCCATCATGACTTTCGTGCTGATCTCAAGCAGCGGGACGATGGCCATGGCGGTCAATTTCGGCTATCGCCGCGACCGCCGCAAGACGGCAATCCTTATGCTTCTGACCGCGGCACTCGGCGCGACCTTTGTCGGCATGCAGGCCTTCGAATGGACCAAGCTGATCACTGAGGGGGTGCGGCCCTGGGGCAATCCCTGGGGCGCCGCACAATTCGGTTCGTCTTTCTTCATGATCACCGGTTTCCACGGCACCCATGTGACGATCGGGGTGATCTTCCTGATCATCGTGGCGCGAAAGGTCTGGCGCGGAGATTTCGACACCGGACGGCGCGGCTTCTTCACCAGCCGCACGGGCCGCTACGAGAACGTCGAGATCATGGGGCTGTACTGGCACTTCGTCGATCTGGTCTGGGTGTTTATCTTCGCATTCTTCTATCTTTGGTGAGAGGCAGACATGGCTGAGGTAACCGCAAACGGCCTGGGGCAACACGCACTTGATGCTGTTCGTGCACATGAAGCGCCGGCGACCGGCATCGCCCATGCTGAGGTTCACCAGGAGCACCCGATCAAGCTCTATCTGGTGGTCTGGGCGTGGCTGTTCATCCTCAGCACCTGCTCCTACCTGGTCGATTATTTCGGCCTTCACGGCTATCTCAGATGGTCGCTGATCCTGATCTTCATGATCCTCAAGGCAGGGCTGATCGTCGCCGTCTTCATGCACATGGCCTGGGAACGGCTGGCGCTGGCCTATGCGATCATCCTGCCGCCGATACTGGTGCTGGTGTTCGTGACAATGATGGTCTTCGAAGCCGACTACACGCTTTTCACCCGGCTGGCGTTTTTCGGAGCCGGACCCTGACGCGCATGCCGGATTTGCCCGTGGCATTTCCGGTCAGGACCCACGCATGCGGCGTGCGTCCAGTTCGGTTGCCGGCGCCTTGAAGCAATCGGCAGCTGGTCCATTTTTGTTAGAGCATGATCCCGAAAATGGATCCGGTTTTGCTGCGCTGACCTTCGGTTCGGAAAAGATCATGCTCAAACAAGGGAGGCCAAGATGACGATCGCAAACAGACTGAAGGACTTCATCGACGGCAAGGGAATTTCCTACGACACCGTCGCTCATCATCGCACGTCAACAAGCCGGCAGTCGGCAATAGCCGCGCATGTGCCCGGCAGCATCATGGCGAAATCCGTGGTCGTTCACCACGAGCTTGGCTATACGCTGGCTGTGGTTCCGAGCACCCACAGGATCGAGCTTGGCAGGTTGCAAGACGTCATGGACAAGCGTCTCGGGCTCGCCTCCGAAGACGAGGTGATTTTGCTCTTCGGCGATTGCGACACCGGCGCCATCCCGCCGATCGGCGCAGCCTATAATGTGCCGGTGATTGTCGATGAAAGCCTTGGCGATGCCGCCGACGTCTATTTCGAAGGCGGCGACCATAGAACGCTGGTGCATGTAAGCGGCAAGGACTTTCGCAGCCTGACCATGGGCGCATACCAAGCCCGCTTCAGTCACCCGGCATACTGACGGCTTCGATCAAACTTGCACCGGCGCCCTCGCCGGTGCGGTGAGGCTGAATGTCCTCACCTCGCCGGTCTGGCGGGCGACTCCACGACCTTGCGGTAGACATGCCAGGTGGCGTGACCGAGGATCGGCAATACGACGGCCAGCCCAGCGAACACCGGCAGCGAGCCGATGATCAGGGCGATGGCGACAATCAGTCCCCAGACAGCCATGGTGATCGGGTTCGCCAGCACTGCACGCACCGAGGTGTGGATGGCTTCGTAGGCGCCGACGTCACGGTCGAGCAACAATGGGAAGGCGACGACCGTTGTGCACAACACCACCACAGCGAAGACGAAGCCGATGGCGTGCCCCAGGATAATCAGTGTCCAGCCGCGTCCGGTGGCGAATATTTCATTGATGAAGCCGGATATCGATTCCGGCGGCGCCGGGCCGAAAAGATATTGGTAGAACATCTGCGCCGTCAAAAGCCAGGTGATGAAGATTGCAAACAGCATGATCCCGACCGCCGCAATGGCCGGCAGCGCCGGAGAATTCCTGACCTCGAAAGCATGCCGCCAGGAGGTGTCGAGCCCGGCTTCCCGTCTGCGGCTGATTTCATAGAGGCCTAGCGCCGCGAAAGGGCCAATCAACGCAAAACCGGAGACCAGCGGAAACAACAACGGCAACGCATTGGCGCCCGAAGTCCAGGCGGCGAGCACGACGCCCACGAGCGGATAGATCAGGCAGAGAAAAACGATGTGCGACGGTTTGACCATGAAATCGTCGACGCCCCGCTTGAGCGCGTCGAAAAGGTCGGAAACACCGATTTTTCGAATCTTGGTATGTTCCAGCGTCTCGCTGGCGCCTGCTATCACATGAAAGCTTGCCATGACCGTTCCTCCAGACCTGGTCCGGTAAGGTCGCGGTTTCGCGGTGCTGCCGTTCTGCGTGATGGCCACGCAAAACCGCGACCTGCACCGCAATCAACATACTCTCTTGCCAGAGCCTTGTCGCCCTTTGTCAGAAGAGCTCCGGTGGCCTGGCTAGCTCTGGTGGTCTTTTTTCGATATTCTAGGGTCAAAGGTGAAGGTCATGGACGGAAGGACGCTTCTCATACTCGGCCTTGGCATAGTCGCCCTGCTGATCCTGGGATTCTGTGCAATACCATCGTGATGTTCGAGCCAATCCTGATCTGCAACGCCTTCAATGCAGAAATTGCAGACCGGCCGTCTCGACCCCGGCGAGCATTCCGACAACTGCGGTCATGCCGTCAACCTCAGGCTGACATGAACGCTCGCATTGCGATGGTGTCGGCAAGCAGTATGGCAAAGATTGCGAAAAGATAGAAAATCGAGAAGGCAAACAGCGCCTTTGCAGGCTTCGTCTCCTTGTCCGGAGCGACCAGAACCTTCCAGGCCTGCCAGATGAAGCCCGCGCCCAATGCAGCCGAAACAATTCCATAGAACCCGCTCGCGAATCCGAACGCCCAGGGCAGCACGCCGACTGGCGCCAGGAGCAGTGAATAGGCGAATATCTGTTTTCTGGTCGAGGCCTGGCCGGCCACGTTCGGCATCATCGGGATGCCGGCAGCGGCGTAGTCGCCGACCTTGAACAGCGCGAGCGCCCAGAAATGCGGTGGCGTCCACAGAAAGATGATCAGGAACAGGATGAGGCTTTCAACGCCGATGGCGCCAGTTGCGGCCGCCCAGCCAATGACCGGAGGAAGGGCGCCGGCCGCGCCGCCGATAACGATGTTCTGCGGCGTCGAGCGCTTCAGCCACATCGTATAGATGACGACGTAGAAGAAGATGGTGAACGCCAGCAGCGATGCAGCAAGCCAGCCCACAAGCACGCCGAGCATCATGACCGAAAGTGCGGAAAGCACCAGGCCGAAGCCGAGAGCTTCGCCCGGCGTGACGCGGCCCGACGGAACCGGCCGCTTTGATGTGCGCGACATCAGCGCGTCGATGTCCGCGTCGTACCACATGTTCAGAGCCCCGGCCGCTCCTGCTCCGATCGCAATCGCACCGATTGCAATCACGGCGATGACTGGATTCATCACGCCAGGCGCCGCCATCAGGCCAACGAAAGCGGTGAATACGGCAAGCGCCATGACCCGCGGCTTCAAAAGCGCGAAGAAATCACCCGCCGTCGCTTCCGAGAGGCGGATGCCGGTATCCTTGAGGCGGTTTTCCCTAGTCGACATCTCGGACCGATGGAAGCAGGCAGCCTAGGCCATGATCCCGAACTGAAGGTGCGCGCGAAAACTGAAACCCGGTCTTTGCTTACGCCGCCCTTCGGTTAGGATAAGATCACAGTAAAACAAGATGTTAGACGGATGGCGGAGGAGCCAGGTCACTTGGAGAACGTTTTCAGATAGGCAATGACGTTGGCCACGTCTGCATCGTTCTTGAGGCCGGGAAACGCCATCTTGGTCCCTTTGACCATGGCCTTGGGATCGTGAAGATAGGTCGTCAGTGTTGGTTCGTCCCATTTGACGCCGGATTTGCCGGCCGCAATCATGGCATCGGAATATTTGAAATCCGGATGCGTACCGGCGGTGCGGCCGATGACGCCGTGCAGCGACGGACCGATCTTGTTCTTGTCCTCGTCTGCGATGTGGCAGACCTTGCATTTGGTGAAGACCTTCTCGCCAGCCGCAGTATCCTGAGCCTGGGATGGATTGGCGACGAAGGTTACAACAGACACGACGGCGAAAAACGCGACCAAGCGCATGACTTCTCCTCCCTGATCGTCAAATGTGCCCGAGACGATCTGCGCATGCCGGTCCCACCAGCAATACGTTGCACGGCAGAACAGATTATCCGCTTCACCCCCCAAATGGAATTGCGGAACCTATATACCACCGAATCTGGCCGGCAGGTAGACGAGGTCGACCGTACAAAGGTTTAGGTGGCCCGCAGTGGCTCAAGGTACATCGGTGTTGCAGCTGCCGGCGACCTGGTTGACCGCTTCGCCCAACCCGGCGAGGTCGAAATCAGCCTCGCCGCGTCCCGACAGCAGCCCGAACCGCCACGAAAGCTGGAGCCGGTTCGC
The DNA here is from genome assembly GCF_004919685.1 of Mesorhizobium norvegicum. Lineage (GTDB taxonomy): Bacteria > Pseudomonadota > Alphaproteobacteria > Rhizobiales > Rhizobiaceae > Mesorhizobium > Mesorhizobium norvegicum. Next base: position 49,662 of record NZ_SMYZ01000034.1, read on the forward strand.
GGCGACAAGGCGCCTGATGCCATCGGCGCCATCGCGCACCAGCATCCTGCCACGCGGCCCGACCGACCAGCTTTCATCGAACTTGCTGCCCTGGTCGAGCGTGACTGACATGGTGATCTTGCGGCTGGCCGAGACGCCGTCGTTCAGTTGCAGCCATTCGGTCCAATGCGGCTCGCCATTTGCCCGGCAGGCAATGGTCAGGATCGGGCTGTAGCTCAAGGCGCCGCCGCCGGTGATCAGCTTGTTGGTGGCGTACACGGAAGCCTTGACGAGGCCGTCTTCGCCCGTTTCGAACCGCCAATTGTCAGGCACCGTATCGGCTCGGGCAATGCCGCAGACCGAGACAAGGACCAGCGCGATTGCCGCAGCGTGTCTCAATTCGACGAACAGTCTCAACACGCCCTCCAACAGCCAAGCGGCTTTCAATAAGAGCGCAGATAATGATCAAAGCTTGGTCGCCACAGGCCGTCGCTCGCGAAGCGTGCCGGCTGTTGCAGTTTGGCAACGAAAAAGGCCGCCTCGAGGGCGGCCTTTCCTGTTTCAGCGGAGCGCTGGTGTTATTCGGCGTCCTTGGCGGCCTTCTTCTTCGGCGCGGCCTTCTTCTTGGGCTCTTCCGCGTCGTCGGCCTTCTTGTCGTCGGCCTTCTTGGCGGCGGCTTTCTTCGCCGGCTTCACCTTGACGGCGGTTTCGTCCTCCTCGTCGTCGGCCATCAGCTCTTCCTTGCTGACCTTGACGTCGGTGACCGAAATCTGGCCGAGCAGGTGGTCGACCACCTTCTCCTCGAACATCGGCGCCCGCAGCGTGTTCAACGCTTCCGGGTTGTTGCGGTAGAACTCGAAGACTTCCTGCTGCTGGTTGCCCGGATAGCGGCGCACCTGCTCGAACAGGCCGCGCTGCAACTCCTCGTCCGACACGGTGACGCCGGCCTTCTCGCCGATTTCAGCCAGCACCAGACCGAGGCGCACGCGGCGCTCGGCAAGCCGCAGATACTCGGCACGCGCCTCTTCTTCCGTCGTCTCTTCGTCGGCGAAGGTGCGTCCGGCTGCTTCCAGGTCACGATTGACCTGCGCCCAGATGTTGTTGAACTCGGCGTCGACGAGCTTCGACGGCGCCTCGAACGAGTAGGACGCGTCGAGTTGGTCGAGCAACTGGCGCTTGACCTTCTGGCGCGTCATGGCGCCGAACTGGTTCTCGATCTGGCCGCGCACCACGTCGCGCAGGCGCTCCAGCGACTCCAAGCCGAGGTTCTTGGCGGTCTCGTCGTTGATTTCCAGCGCGCCGGGCTGGGACACTTCCTTGACGGTGACGTCGAAGGTCGCTTCCTTGCCGGCCAGATGCGCCGCCTGGTAGTTTTCCGGGAAGGTCACGGTGACCTGCTTTTCGTCACCGGCCTTGGCGCCGACAAGCTGATCCTCGAAGCCGGGGATGAACTCCTTCGAGCCCAGAACCAGCGGCTGATCGGTGCCGGCGCCGCCATTGAAGGCCTCGCCGTCGATCTTGCCGACATAGTCGATGGAGACGCGGTCGCCATTGGCGGCCTTGCCGGTCTTCGGCTCGTAGCTGCGCGCCGATTCGGCAACGCGCTGGACCTGTTCGTCGATCTCGGTGTCCGGCACATCGAACACCTGGCGTGTCACCTTGATGTCGGAAAAGTCCTTGATCTCGATCGCCGGAATGATCTCGTAATTGAGGCGGAACTCGAAGTCGGCGCCGCCGGCCAGGATCTTCTCGGCTTCCTTCTCGTCCTCGGTCATGATGACTTCGGGCTGCATGGCAGCCTTTTCGCCACGCCCGGTGATGATCGAACGGGTCGAATCGTTGAGGATCTCGTTGACCACTTCGGCCATGAACGACTTGCCGTAGACCTTGCGCAGGTGTTGCACCGGCACCTTGCCGGGACGGAAGCCGTTGATGCGGACCTTGTTCCTGGCATCCGAAAGCCGCGCCATCAGCTTGGCTTCCATGTCACCGGCCGGCACGGTGATCTTGATCTCGCGCTTGAGACCGGAGTTGAGCGTTTCGGTGACCTGCATCGTAAAACCTTTGTTTTCACCAATGAGACTGCCACGGCCTCTGCCGTTTACAGCCTGCCGGTATATTCTTGCCGGGAATGGCTTTTGGTACGGAACCTGGCGATTTGACCGAAAATACGGCTCAAACTCTCCCAAACTGCGTTCCAAAATGTGAATAAGTTCTTGTTTTTCCTACTTCTTATCACATTCTGTAGAAGCGGATCGTCGCGTCCCGTCACATTTGACACGCCTTTTGTCACAGGCGAGGCTAATTTTCAACAGTCTTCGCATTTCGCCGAACAACCATCATTTTGGCCCTGACCCGACATCTTGTCTCCGACATTGACAGAATGATGGCTACATGGGATTGCCGATCCATTGCGGATGTGGCGGAACTGGTAGACGCCCTGGATTTAGGTTCCAGTGCCGAAAGGCGTGGGGGTTCGAGTCCCTTCATCCGCACCATTCACACCTTGGCCGTTTTACCTGCCTACTCCTGTTCTCGACTCTGTCTTTCCTTGGCGCAGCCCTGCGCCTGGCGAGAGTCCTGCTGATTGATCGCTTGAGACATAGCCGGCAATGAGATCAACTCATTATGGGAAAATGGCGGGACAACAATGACACTTGAATACTGGAACAAGGCGCACATCTGTGGGCTGCTCTCGGTTCGTTTCGGGCTCACGAGCTACCTTGAGATCAACACGAGCACCACTGGTTTCAGGTACGCGGAAGCACGGCAATTGGGTTTTCAGCCCTGCATGCGTCTGGTCTATCGGGCGACTGAGCCGCCGCTCGATGGCCTCCCTGTCGATTTCACCTCCGCAGATGAAGATATCGCCGCATGCCTCGAAGACACGCGCCTGAAGGGACAGACGTTCGACCTCGTCTTCGTTGATCCGCATCACACATACGAGTGCTCGGCGCGAGACATCAGGGAGGCTTTCCGCATGGTCGCGCCCGGGGGTGCCGTGGTGGTACATGACTGCCTTCCCCCTGACCGGGCGGCAGCCAATCCCGCTTTCTTTCACGGCGAGTGGTGCGGCGTGACCTACAAGGCATACATCGATTTCGTTCTGGGCAATCCGGATCTCGACTATTTCACCGTCGATGCCGATTACGGCTGTGGTGTCATTTTGAAGCCCATGGGAACTGGCGCGAAGATAAAGAACTGGCTGCGCGCCCGGCGCGCTCGGGGATTGAAAGGCGAGTGGCTTGCGATCGGCAATGATTTCGATGCGGCGTTCGACAAGCTTGTCAGCGACAAGACAAGACTTTTGCGCCTTGTCGACTTTCGCCTGCTTCGCAGAAAGCTTGGCTGAAACGACCGTCGGCCGGCCCTTATCAACGGCACTATGAAGCAGTGACATGGTCGACGATTTTGCGTCGACCAATCCCAGCATTGCCCCAAGAGCTTTAGGCTACGCCTCGAAGACCTGGCGTGTGAACCACTCTGTCAGCTTTGCAAGCTCCGGCCCCAGCACACGATCGTCGTCGACAGGCGGCACGATATCTCTGACCTCAGTGACGAATGATTGCAGCGCCGGCGGCGGCGTGCGTTCGGTGACGTGCAGCGCCTGGGAGGCGATCATCGCCAGCATTGCCATGGCCGCGTCGACGCAGCGACCGGCGGTCGCTTCCTTGGTCCATGCAAAGAACGCCGTCGTGGCGACATCGTCCTGCCCGGCGCCGGCTGATTCCGTGCCCGGAATGAAGGTGCGCTGTGCCGCCAGCTTGGCCTGCTCGAGATAGCCGGTGATCGCCATCGGCACGTAGCCGACATTGCCGTGGCCGTCGCTGTCGGCTGAGTGTCGTCCGGTCATGAGGAGATCGGGTAGCAGCGACACCTTGCCGTTGAGGAGTTTTGAGGCGTGGCGGTCGCAGAGCAGGCAGATATCGGCCCATATCGCCGCCAGATCGTCGAGCGCCGGCGTCGCCATGGCGTTGTGGTAGCCGCCCGTGCTGATGCAACGGCCGAGCGGATGTGCATCGTCCGGTGGGATGTAGACCGGATTGTCCGATATCGAGGCCAGCGACACGGTGGCCGCCCGCTCTGCCGTCGCCAGCGCACGATGCGCCTGACCGAGGACGCGCGGCACGATGCGGTAGCTGACCGGCGCCTGATAGTTGCGTCGCCCGTCGCCGGCGCCGACCAGAAATTCCCGCAACCCCTGCAGGGCCGCGGCTTCATGTTCATCGCCCCAAAGCGCGTCGAGCGCCGCGTCATAGTGCTCGAGTGGAGCGCGAAACGCCTCGATCGACAGCGCGAACACTTTTTGCGCCATGCGGATGCGGCGGCGCGCCGCGAGCGCCGCGTCGGCCACCAGAGCGGCAGCGCAGGGTGAGCCGTTGATCAGCGAGCCGCGTTCCTTGACCTCCAGATCGAAGCGCGTCGAAAGCTCGGCAAACAGCGGATAGAGCGCCAGGATCTCGCCGGCGCCGCCTTGGCCCGACGACGGCACGACCGGCATGGGTCCACCGTCCAGCATCGCGGCAACGGCCAGCGCGATGCGCGGCGTGGTCGCGGCATTGCCCTCGATGAAGTTGGTCAGGCGGGCAAGCACGATCCCCCGAACCACGCGATCCGGCAGCGGATCGCCGAAGGACGTGGCGGCGGCGAACGCCTTGATGCGCGCATGGCGGTCCCGCTCGTCAGGTTCGAGCTTTCGGCTCGCCAGTTCCCCCATGGCGGTGGTGACGCCATAGATGACCGGTGGCGGATCGGATTCAATCAGCTTGAGGAAGGAGGCACGGCATTCGGCAATGCGCTGCAGGGCCTTCTCGCCGATCGCCACCGTGTCCTTCTTCCAGGCGACGCGGAGAACAGTGTCGAGGTTGATGTCCTCACGCGTCGACAGGCTAACTGGCATGCTTCACACCACGGCAGGTACGGATGCTGATACGGCAGGTACGAATACTAATAGAGTGGTTCCTCGAACAGCGTCTTGTCGCCGTCCACCAGCGCCTTGATCTGCGCGGTGCCGTCACCGGCAAGCGCGAGCCGGATGCCGAACGGCCGCACCCGCATGTCGTTCTGGATCGCCATCCCCTCGCCTTCCGGCAGATAGAAGCGCTCGATACCGTAGTCCGGCGTGATGGTCGCCTCTTTGCTGCGAAGGTCCCAGCCCTCGGCGACGTGGCCCGATATATCGGCCTCGTCAGCGGCGACCGGCGTTGGCGCCTTGCCGAACCAGGCGGTCGTCGGCTGCCAATAGCCGTCGGCGCCCTTCTTCAGGCGGACGACAATCGACGTATCGTCGCTGGAAAATTTGTCAGGCGGAATGTTGGCGATCATTTTCACCGGTATGCGCGAAATCTCGTAGCCCAGGATAATATAGTCGCCGCGCAGGAGGTCGCGCGGATCGACAGGCTCGATCTTCAGCAGCACTTCCTTGCCGTTGCGCAGGATCGCCGCCCGGCCGGCGATGATCCAGCTCAGGAAGCCGATCTGGACGAGCGCCAGCACCAGCGCCGAGATGACAAGCCTTTTCCCGGTGATCATGCCGTGGCTCCCTTGGTGACTGGGCCCTTCATGCGTTTTTCCACGCGGATGATGACCAGCGCAAGGATGCCGAGCAGCACGGCGGCGGCAAGGAAGAAGCCGGCAGTATCGAGCATCGATTGCAAGGTCACCACATAGATGATGGCGAGTTCGAAGGCGAAGCCGGCATAGGCGAGCCAGCGCAACCCGCGGCTCTCCCGCCCTGCCAGCACGATTGCCGCGACGATGCCGGCGAGCGCGACGACCGAGGCGATGGCGAAGCCGCTTTTGTAGGTGCTCTCGCCAGCCAGCTCGAACTGGATCATGGCCAGGCCGGTGAGGAAGCCGAGCAGCGCGTGCAAGGGCAAGCGGCCGCCGAGTTGCACGACCCTGTCGACCGGGCCTGGCGCGAAGACCGAGGCCGCGAACAGCAGCGCTGAGACGACGACCAGCGGGATCGCCACCTGCAGCGTGTCGTGGTTGGTGACCAGCAGCACGAGATAGAACAGCACCGACAGGATGATCAGGTGCCGAGCCGACTGGCTGCGGGTCCAGAACGAGACGGCAAACAGCACGATCGCCATGGCGACGAAGGCATGCGGAAATTCGCTGCGGCTGTAATAGTCGAAGCCTTTAAGGAACAGCCAGGCATCGGCAATGCCGACCGAAGCCACGGTCAGCGGGTTCGAGCGCAGCGCCACCGCCGCCAATGCCGTGCCGGCGCCCCAGGTGACCAGAGCCGACGCCTCGTCGCCGGACAGATGATACATCTGGCCGATCAGCGCGATCGACCCGCCGAAAGCTGCCGCCGCCACGATCCACAGCGCCTCGCCGATCGCCGCATGGTCGCGCATCTTCAACAGCGCACCGCCGACATAGCCGCCAAGGATGACCGCAAAGAGGGCCAGAACGCGCGCCAGCCGCGGGATCGCGTCCCAGTTGGCGGCGACGAAAATCAGGATGGCGGCGCCGAACAGCAAGGCGGCCATCATCGCCAGGATCGAACCGAAGCTGAGCGACTTGCGCTCGTTGGCCTCGACATCGCGCGCCAGGGAATCGGCAATGGTGGCGTCGATCAGCCCGGCCTGCTGCCAGCGCGCGATATCCGCCCTGACCCGCGACGAATAACTCGCCATCCCGCTTCTCCCCCAGTTTGGTCTTTTTTTCAGCCGACCCGGTCAAACCGTTGACGCTAAGGCATTTTCCGATTCGGGTTTCTTTGTGTCAGGTCCGTGAACGCTCGTTAATGCTGCATTGCACAATTTGCATTGCTGCCATGCAGCCATAGCGCTTTTAAATCGATATGGGTCCGCCTATTTATGGTTCGTACACAAACGGAATGATCCGCAAGAAAGACGAAACGAGAACTACCATGAACCTGATCCGCAACTACCGCAACTGGCGCCGCTACAGGGACACCGTGTCCGAGCTGAGCCGCCTGAGCAACCGTGAACTGACCGACCTCGGCATTAGCCGCAGCGACATTCCTTACGTCGCTCGCAAGGCGGTCTAATTCTTCGGACCGCAAATGGTCCGAACCAGTTTTGAAAAAGAGAACGACAATGAACCTGATCCGCAACTATCGTAACTGGCGCGTTTATCGCGAGACGGTTACCGAGCTGGGTCGCCTTTCGAACCGCCAGCTGCATGACCTCGGTATCGTCCGCGACGAAATCAAGATCATCGCCCGCCGGGCGATCTAACCAGAATTTCGCCAGGGTCGACCTCCTCCCCGACCCTGACGGATCCGGTCAACCTTCACCTCCTCCCGAGGGTTGACCACCAAAACGGCGCCCGCCGCACCTCCTCCCGCGGCGGGCGTTGTTTCCCAGAAACGGGTTTCGCCCCGTTTAAAAATAGCGAAAGAGTTTTCGTCAAAGCCGACCTCCTCCCCGGCAATGACGAATACGGTCGGCCTTCACCTCCTCCCGAGGGGCGACCCCAAAAACGACACCCGCCGGACCTCCTCCCCCGGCGGGTGTTGTTGTTTTCGGGGTTTGATTCCCTGAGCTGCTGTTTACCCAGCACCACGCACGGCAATTGCAATCGCCGCATCAAGCGATTATTCCGGCGCTCATGAGCAAAAATCCCATCCACATCATTGGCGGCGGCCTCGCCGGCTCCGAAGCTGCCTGGCAGGCGGCGCAAGCGGGCGTTCCCGTCATCTTGCATGAAATGCGGCCCGTTCGCGGCACCGATGCCCACAAGACCGACAACCTGGCCGAGCTCGTCTGTTCCAATTCCTTCCGCTCCGACGACGCCGACAACAACGCCGTTGGCCTGCTGCACGCCGAAATGCGGCTGGCCGGCTCGTTGATCATGAGCGCAGGCGACGCCAACCAGGTGCCTGCCGGCGGTGCGCTTGCCGTCGACCGCGACGGATTCGCCGACGCGGTGACGAAAAAACTCGAAGCACACAAGCTGATCACCATCCAGCGCGAGGAAGTGCCGGGCTTGCCGCCAGTGGATTGGGACCAGGCGATCATTGCCACGGGTCCGCTGACCGCGCCCTCACTTGCCCAGTCGATCGCGGAGGCGACCGGCGCCGACGCGCTCGCCTTCTTCGACGCCATTGCGCCGATCGTCCATTTCGACACGATCGACATGGATACCTGCTGGTTCCAGTCGCGCTACGACAAGGTCGGACCCGGCGGCACCGGCAAGGACTACATCAATTGTCCCCTGGACAAGGACCAGTACCTTGCCTTCGTGCAAGCGCTGGTCGACGGCCAGAAAACCGAATTCAAGCAATGGGAAGGCACGCCCTATTTCGACGGCTGCCTGCCGATCGAGATCATGGCCGAGCGCGGCGTCGAGACGCTGCGCTACGGACCGATGAAGCCGATGGGGCTGACCAATGCGCACAATCCGACGGTAAAGGCCTATGCCGTTGTCCAGTTGCGGCAGGACAATGCGCTGGGCACGCTCTACAACATGGTCGGTTTCCAGACCAAGCTGAAGCATGCCGAGCAGGTGCGTGTGTTCCGCACCATACCGGGTCTCGAAAACGCCGATTTTGCCCGCCTTGGCGGCCTGCACCGCAACACCTATATCGACTCGCCGATCTTGCTCGATGCCTCGCTGCAGCTGAAGTCGCGCCCCGGCCTGCGCTTCGCCGGCCAGATCACCGGCTGCGAAGGCTATGTCGAAAGCGCTGCGATCGGCCTGCTCGCCGGCCGCTTTGCTGCCGCCGAAAGGCTTGGCCACGCACCCTCCCTGCCGCCGCTCACCACAGCCTTCGGCGCCCTGCTCAACCACATCACCGGCGGCCACATCGTCTCCGATGACGAACCGGGAAAGCGCTCCTTCCAGCCGATGAATGTCAATTTCGGCCTGTTCCCGCCCGTCGAAGCCCCGAAGATCGAGGGCAAACGCATGCGCGGCAAGGACAAGACTGTCGCCAAGCGCCATGCAGTGACGTCGCGCGCGCTGCAAGACTGTCGCGAATGGCTGGGCTTGCCGGCGCCGACGGCGCAAGCTGCTGCGGAATAGCCGCGTGCCTGGATCCGAATTCGGCACGATCCCTCAGCTTCTGCCACCGGGCTGGCCGGAGAGTGAGGAACCGTTCGCTGGCGACTACGAGATCTTCTGGAGCATCTACATCCGCTGCAACAACAGGCGGAAGTTGCGCCAGGTTCACATACCGGCGCTTGAAGCGCTGATCGGCCAGCCCCATGGAGGCAAGGGCTGGGTGCTCGAAAACGAAGACTACAACGAGAACCGCGATCGAAGCTTGCAAAGGATCGTTGCCGTGCAGCGCCTCGAGGGCCGGTACAACGACCGATTCCTCGTTGATTTCATGAAGACGCTCTATTCGCTGTCGCCGTCCTGGACTATCCAAGCCCGCCTCAATCCGTCACATCCTCACGGCGTGTATGTCAACGCGCGATTTGCACGAGAGACAGCCCCAGAGGCACCGGCAGTTGTCGATGCAATGGTCGAGTTGGAGGGCAATTTCAGGGACGCCATGGGTGGCGAATCCGGACGTTACCTCGGGACGGGCCAACGTATTGGCGGTGATTCTGGAGCCGGCGGATCGTGATAGATTAGCTACTCTGCCGGCTCGGCGCCTGCCATCGGCAGCCCTGGCTTCCCCGCCTCTCCCGGATTTCGCCTGACATACGCCGCCTTCAGCGTCTCCGACGTTTCGCGCGAGCCGTCATGGCTCCAGCCTGGCGGCTTGATCAGATAGTTCACGCGGTCGCTCAAGGTCAGACCCGGCGCGAAGGCATCCTTGAACATGCCGATCCACTCATGGAACGCGACCTTCAGCGGATTGAACGTGCCCAGATTCCTGACGATGCCATAGCGCGGCCGGTCTTCCTCCAACTCCTCGACGAAGGTGCCGAACATGCGGTCCCAGATGATCAGCGTGCCAGCGTAGTTGGCGTCGAGATAGCGCGGATTGGTGGCGTGGTGGACGCGGTGGTGTGACGGCGTGTTGAAGACGAATTCGAACCAGCCCCACATCTTGCCGATCGTCTCGGTGTGGATCCAGAACTGCCAGATCAGGTTGAAGCCGAAGGTGAAGGCAATCACCGCAGGGTGGAAACCGAGCAGCACCAGCGGCGCCTGCAGCACGAACATGAAGGTGAACAGACCGGTCCAGCTTTGCCTGAGCGCCGTCGACAGATTGTAGTGCTGGCTGGAATGGTGGTTGACGTGTTCGGCCCACACCCAGCGCACCCGGTGCGCGATGCGGTGATAGACATAGTAGCGCAGATCATCGAGCAGGAAGGCGGCGAGGAACACCCAGGCCGACAGGCCGAGATTGAAGACGCGGAATTGCCAGAGCCACAGCAACGCCCAGTAGGACACGACGCCGAGCAGCAACCCGGCAACGACATTGCCGGTTCCCATCATCAGGCTGGTCAAGGTATCACGCGTCTCGAACGAGCCCTTGGCGCGGCCCGTGCGCACCAGCCAAAGCTCGATCAGGATCGCGACAACGAAGAACGGAATGGCCAGCTGGGTGACTTGCGGGAAATCGTAGCTGTCCATCACGCGGCCTCCCTGGCGGAATTCGGATGTTGCGGCTCAAGCGCTTTCAGCAAGCCTTGCGCATCCGCTGCGCTGGCAAAGCGGAAGCGGCCGCCCTTCCAGGTGAAATCGGCGAGCCGGAACGAGACCGTATTCACATCTTCGGCGTTCAAACCCGCGACATCTTGAGGCGTGACGATGCGGGTCAAAAAGCAGTCGCCGATGCTGTGAACGATGCCGATGCGCCCTCGCCCGATATCCAGAAATGCCGTCCTGGCATCCGCCGTCAGGCGAACCCGCGTAGCCATCTCATCGGGAAAATCCTCCGCGAAACGGCTCTGCGCCTGATCCGGATCGGCCAGCGTCGCTGTCCTGCTGCCGCCGGTGAAATGCACCGCGGCAACCGACAGCGCAATGCCAAAAGCGACGATGGCGACCAGCAACGGCAAGCTCATGAATGGGTATCTCCTCCGAGCCAGCCTGTCGTCTGCGGCGACAGTTTTGGCGCAGAGACTCCTTAGCATGATTGACGTTTACGTCAAAGTGCGGGCCAGCCTTTGCTTGCCCGACGCAGCAGCAGCCAATGCCGGCGCAAGGCCGACAGCCGCGCCACACCATCGAGCGGCGAGCCATTCTCCATCTTACCGAGATAGGCGCGCGACAGGGTCAGCGGCAGAAATGCCGGGCGCAGCAAGACCGGCAGAGCCGCTGCGCCCCGTTCAAAGGCGGTGAGATGCTCCCGCGCCAGCGCCATCATCGCCGCCACCGCGCGCTTGGCGCCGGGACCGCCGTCACCAGTGATGAACTCGTGCGGCGAAGAGCCGGCCGCGGCCAGGATATCGGCCGGGACAAAACATTGCCCGCGTTTGCGGTGCAGCGGCAGCAGCAGCAACAGGCCGGTCATCGCCTGGGCGCATCCCGCCCTGCCCGCCAGTTCGGCAAAGCGCGGCGCCTCGACGGGATCGAGCACCATCGCCGCAAGCTGAATGAGCGCGGCTGCCGTTTCGCCGCAATAGCCTTCCAGATCGGTGCGCGACGGCATCGGGTCGTCGTAGAGGTCGAAGATGCGCGCATCGAGCATGTTCTCGAAGGCCAGCTTCGGCAGGTTGAATGTCGCTATCGTGGCATTCAAGGCTTTGGCTGTGGGATGGCCGGCGCCCGCCTCCCCGCCGGCGGCAATGACATCGCGCCACCATTGCAGCCGCACCTCGCCAGGCAGCGCCTCATGGATGCGATCGCGAATGCCTGCGATCTCGGCATTGAAGGCATAGAGCGAAAACAGCGCGTCGCGCTTGTCCGCCGGCGCGTAAAGCGTGGTCAGATAGCGGTCATGATCGGCGGCGCGCACCGCGTCCATGACGATTTTGGCGCTTTGAGACATGTCAATCGACGGCGATGAGCGCGGCGGCCACGGCGCGCTCTTCCGCCAGAAGGACATTGTAGGTCCGCACCGCGGCACCGGTCGACATCGGGTCGGACGCGATGCCAGCGGCCTTCAGCGCGGCCCGCAATGCGGCGGGCAATGGCCGGAGATCCCTACCCATGCCGACCAGCAGGATCTCGACTTTGTCGGCTTCGGCCAGCAGCTTGTCGAAGTCCGCCACCGTCAGCACCAGGGGGTCTGCCGGTTCCCAGCCATGGATGCCGGACGGCAGACAGAGCAGCGAGCCGCGATGCGACATGTCGGCAAAGCGGAACCCGCCATTGCCGTAGGCCTCGATCGGCGCGCGGCCAGGGAAATGCGCCTCGCGGATGACGATGCCTTTGCTGGTCACCGTTTTGTCACCCCTTCGGGGCGGCGCGTCAGGTCGCGACCGCCTTGCCACCGCCGACCGGCTTCTCCTCGTCGGTCGAAGCCTGCGGCCGCAGCTTGAACAGGATCAGCAGCGGTGCGGCGATGAAGATCGACGAATAGGTGCCGAAGACGACGCCGAACAGCATGGCCATCGTGAACGAACGGATCACCTCGCCGCCGAACAGCACCAGCGCCAGCAGCGCCAGGATCGTCGTCACCGAGGTCAGCGTCGTTCTCGACAGCGTCTCGTTGATGGCGTTGTTCAACAGCTGCGGCAGCGGCATACGCTTGTATTTTCGCAGGTCCTCTCGGACACGGTCATAGACCACGATCGTATCGTTCAGCGAATAGCCGATAATGGTCAGGATCGCCGCCAGCGATGACTGGTTAAACTCCAGTCCGCTGATGACGAAGAAGCCAAGTGTCATGACCACATCGTGCACCGTCGCCACGATGGCGCCGACCGCGAACTGCCATTCGAAGCGGAACCAGACATAGATCAGGATGCCGAGCAGCGCGATCAGCATGGCGATCGTGCCTTGCTTGGCGAGTTCGCCGGAGACCGTCGGTCCCACCACTTCGACGCGGCGGAAGTCATAATTGTCCTGCAGCTCACCGCGCACCTTGTCGATGACGGTCTGCTCGGCATTCTCGCCGCCATCCTGCGTCCCGACGCGGATCAGCACGTCGTTCGGCGCACCGAACTGCTGCACCTGGACTTCACCGATGTTGAGTTCCGTCAATCTGGCACGAAGGTCGGCGAGATCGGCATTGCCGCTCTTGGCCTGCACCTCGATCAGCGAACCGCCCTTGAAATCGATGCCGTAATTGATGCCGACGGTCATGAACAGCACCACCGACAGGATCGACAGCGCGCTTGACAGCGTGAACGTCCAGCGACGGATGCCCATGAAGGGAATTTTCGTGCCGGGCGGGACGAAGGTCACCGGCGCCTTCGGCAATTCCTTCGGGCGAGCACGGCGCAGCCAGATCGAGACCAGCAGTCGGGTGAAGGTGAAGGCGGTGAAGACGGTTGTCAGGATGCCGATCGCATAAGTGATGGCAAAGCCCTTAACCGGCCCGGTACCGAGATAGAACAACACCACCGTCGCGATCAGCGAGGTGATGTTGGAATCGACGATGGTCGCCAGCGCCTTGGTGAAACCGGTGTCGATGGCCTGGATCACGGAGCGGCCGGCGCGTCGCTCCTCGCGGATGCGCTCGTAGATCAGAACGTTGGAATCGACCGCCATGCCGATGGTCAGCACGATACCGGCGATGCCCGGCAAGGTCAGCGTCGCACCAAGCACCGAGAGCACCCCGACGATCATCGCCACGTGCACAGCCAGCGCGATGTTGGCGAGGAAGCCGAGGAAGCCATAGGCGACGAACATGAAGGCGACGACGAGGATCGAACCGATGATGCCGGCGACCTTGCCGGCATGGATCGAATCCTGGCCGAGGCCGGGACCCACTGTGCGTTCTTCGATCACCGTCAGCGTCGCGGGCAAGGCGCCGGCGCGCAGCAGCACCGCGAGGTCGTTGGCGCTCTGGGCGGTGAAATTGCCGGAGATCTGGCCGGTGCCGCCCAGGATAGGCTCGCGGATCTGCGGCGCCGAAATCACCTGGTTGTCGAGGATGATGGCGAACAGCTTGCCGACATTCTGCGCAGTGGCCTGACCGAAGCGCGCGGCGCCCTTCGAATCGAAGCGGAACGACACCACCGGCTCGTTGTTCTGCGAGTTGTAGGTCGCCTGTGCATCGACGAGGTTTTCACCCGAGACGATGACGCGGTTCTCGATCAGATACGGAACCGGCGGATCGTCCTGCGAATACAGCACCGATGAACCGGCAGGCGGACGGCCATTGAGCGCGTCCTGCACCGGCATCGACTGGTCGACCATCTGGAAGGTCAGCTTGGCGGTCTGGCCGAGGATTTCCTTCAGCCTTTGCGGGTCCTGGAGACCCGGCACCTGGACAAGGATGCGGTCGTCGCCCTGCCGCTGCACGATAGGTTCGGTCGTGCCGAGTTCGTTGACGCGGCGCTCGACCACCTCGATCGACTGCGTCAATGCGGTCGATGTGCGATATTTGATGCCGGCATCGGTGACGTTGAACTTGAGCAGGCCGGGCTCGGAATCGTCGAGCGTCATTTCCTGGATGGAGCCGCCTGTGAACAGGCCGGCAGCGACCGGATCGGTCAGCGTCTTCAGTGCCGTCTTGGCGGCATCGACCTGGGCGGGATCGGTGATGCGGACCTGCAAGGTCCGTCCCGTGCCGGCAAGGCCGGTATAGCCGACCTTGGCGTCGCGCAGCAGCGTGCGGATTTCGTCGCGCGTCGTCTCCAGCCGGTCCTTGATCAGATCGTTCTGATTCATCTCCAGCAGGATGTGCGAGCCGCCCTGCAGATCGAGGCCGAGCGTCATCTGACGCTTCGGCACCCAGCTGGGCAGTTGGGCCAAGGTGCTTGCGGGGATGAGGTTGGGCGCGGCGAGGATCACTGTGATGGCCACAGCCACCCAGATCAGGATCATCTTGAAGCGCGAAAAATACAGCATATGGCGTCGTCCGTCAGAGCGTGTCCGCGGATCGCTCCGCCTAAAATTGGATTATTTCTTGGCGTTCTGGTTGGCCACCGGCTCGCCCTTGACGCGCACATCGGCGATCGTCGAACGCAGCGCGGTCACCTTGGTACCACCGCCGAGGTCGATCTCGAGCTCGTTATCGTCGATCACCTTGGTCACCTTGCCGACGAAACCGCCACCGGTGACGACCGTATCGCCGCGACGGACCGCCGCCAGCATCTCGCCGCGCTTCTTCAGCTGCGTGCGCTGCGGCCGGATGATCAGAAAATACATGATCACGAAAATCAGGACAAACGGCAAAATGCTGATGAACATGTCGGGAGAGGCGCCGATACCTTGGGCGTATGCCGGTGTCACGAACATCGAGGTACTCCTGAATTTTGAAAACAGCCGCCAATTTTGCGGCCCCTTGAAATTTGGCCGGAATATAGTCGGTAAAGTTGTCAATGCAACTGCGCGGCCCGGCAAATCGGCTGCTTTTCCGGCCTGTTGAGCCGTGTTAGAGCATGATCGCGAAAAGCGCGAGCCGGTTTTCTCGGACAAACGGAAACCGTTTGTCCAGAGATCACGCTCGAACAAAAGGTTGCAACCGGTTTTGTATCAGACGGAATCGGCCACGTTCACGCTCCCACACGTCAAAAACGCGAAAAACAAAAAGACAGACATGACCGACAGCAGCATTGAAGCCCTGAACCAGAAGCTTGACCGGCTGATCGAGGCGGTGACCCGCCTCGCCCCGCCGCCGGTGCCCCAAACCGACCTCGGCGAGGCCGATTGCTTCGTCTGGCAGGCCGATCCTGGCTATCTGGAGCCGGTGCGCAAGGTCAACCGCGTCGACATCGGCCTGATCCGTGGCGTCGACCGCGTCCGCGACATCCTTGTCGACAACACCGAACGCTTCGCGGCCGGCTATCCAGCCAACAACGTGTTGTTATGGGGCGCGCGCGGCATGGGCAAATCGTCGCTGGTCAAGGCCGTGCATGCCGAGATCAACGCCAAGGCCAAGTCCGACCTGCCGTTGAAGCTGATCGAAATCCATCGCGAGGACATCGACACGCTGCCGAAGCTGATGGGCCTGCTGAAGGCAGCCCCCTTCCGCTTCATCCTGTTTTGCGACGACCTCTCCTTCGACCACGACGACACCTCCTACAAGTCGCTCAAGGCAGCGCTCGAAGGCGGTGTCGAGGGCCGGCCAGTCAATGTCATCTTCTATGCCACCTCGAACCGCCGGCATCTGTTGCCGCGCGACATGATCGACAATGAGCGCTCGACCGCCATCAACCCGTCCGAGGCGGTGGAGGAAAAGGTGTCGCTGTCCGACCGCTTCGGGCTGTGGCTCGGCTTTCACAAATGTTCGCAGGACGAATATCTCGACATGATCGACGGCTATGTCCGCCATCACGATCTCGCCATGGATCCCGACCAACTGCGCGCCGAAGCCTTGGAATGGGCGACGACGCGCGGCAGCCGCTCGGGCCGCGTCGCCTGGCAGTTCACCCAGGACCTGGCTGGGCGCCTCGGCAAGCCGCTCAAAGACTAACCCGTCTCGAAGCTGAACTGAAAAAGCCCGTTCCTTGCGGAACGGGCTGAGCCGGCGGGCCGGACTGGAGGTCAGACGGCACCCGCAAATTGCTTTTTTTCTTCTATTCGAGATAGCCCGACGGATCGACCGGAGCCGAATTCTTGCGCACTTCGAAGTGCAGCTTCGGCGAGTCCGTCGTGCCGCTCATGCCCGACAGCGCGATTTCCTGGCCGCGCTTGACCTTCTGGCCGCGTTGCACCTCGATCGAGCTGGCATGGCCGTAGACGGTGACCAGGCCGTTCTCGTGGCGCACCAGCACCGTGTTGCCGAATTCCTTGAGGCCGTCGCCGGCATAGATGACGACGCCGTTCTCGGCTGCCTTGACCGGCGTTCCCGTCGGCACAGCGATATCGACGCCGTCCTTGCCGGAGCCGAAACCGGAGATCACACGGCCGCGCACCGGCCAGCGCATCTTACCGATGCCGGTAGCGTCGGGCGCGACGGCGTCGTCGTCCTCGGCCTGCTGGATGACCTTCGAATCTTTCTTCGGCGGCGTGTAGGACGCCAGCGTTTCCGACGGCGTGGTCTTTGCCGCTGGCTGCGTGGTGGCCGTGGTCACCGGATCGATCTTGGCCGGCTTGGCGCTGGCGACCGTCGCGGTTCCGCCGGCCGGTACCTTCAGGGTCTGGCCGATCTTGAGCAGTCCATCCTTCATCCCGTTGGCCTGCTTGAGAGCAACGACGCCGACGCCGGTCTTCCTGGCAATCGAGGACATCGTATCGCCCGACTGGACCGTGTAGGTGCCAGCAGCGCCAGTCGCCTTGGCCGCTGCCACCTGCGGCTTGGGCTCCTTGGGCTGGCTCGCCGCGGCCGACGTGTCGACCTGAGCGGCGGACTTGCCCTCCTTGAGCTTCGGCTGCTGCGGCAGAACGGCGACCTTGTCCGGCGCAGTGGCCGGCAGGTCATGCTTGCCGTCTTTGGCCGGCTTGGCATCGGCGACTTTCGGCTCGCCCTTGCTCGAATAGGCATAGGCCGGGATGACCAGCTTCTGGCCGGTCTTCAGCCCCTTGGTCGCGCTCAGCCCGTTGACCTTCATGATCACGTCGGACGGCACCTTGTAGCGTTGCGCCAGGCCGCCAATCGTTTCGCCGTCCCGAACGACAATCTCGGTTGCATGCGGCTTACCAGAGGACGCCACTCGCGGCTCATCCGGCTGCGCAACCTTGAAGGGCGATGCGGCCGGAGCGACGGTGCCTGTCGTGGTCCTGTCGACATGCGGTGCCGGGGCCAATGCGGTGCGCATCGGCTTCGCTGCGGGCGCAAGTGCGGGAGCCGGCTGTGCCTGGGCAACGGGCGGCGGCAGCGGCCGCGTCGAGACCGGCTCGAGGCTGGAGCGGCTGACCGATTGTGTATGGCTGCCATCGAGCGGAGCGGCCGCGACATCGCCCGGATAGGGCTGTTGTACGGCATCCTGCTTGTTGATGATGGTGCGCTGATTGTTGGTCGAGGATGTAAAGACGTCGTCGACGCCATTGAACCGCGAAACCTGGGAACTGCACCCGGCCGCGGCGCCTGCAATCATGAGGACGGCGCAGCCTCGCGCCAGATTGCGTCCATTTGCCTTCAAAACACTGAGTTGCATCGCACTGACCCGCACATACCCGGTACAAACTAGGCATGATTAAAGCGCGTTAATGTTACTCGACGGTTAACCTCATGGAATCCGGCGCAATTTTCTTAAAATATTAGAAGAGCGAGCTGAGAGGTGTTGAGATTCAGGTCAGGCCGAGCCGGAGTCGAAGACAGGCACGAAGCGACCAAACAAGGTGGCTTCCGAGGTCGCCCTTGCGACGAGCGGAGCGTACTTTTGGTACGTGAGCACCGGAAGCGCAGGAAGCCAACGTTTGCGGGCCGGCATCACCTGAATATCAGCGCCCCTAAATGACGGCCGCGACACTGCGCAAGATCGGCTGCAGGCGGACGAGGCCGATGTCCTCGCGCTCGAACCGGCTGCCGACCTTGGTCAGCTTGGCCAGCACCTGTTCGCCCTCTTCAGGTCCGATCGGGGCAATGACGATGCCGCCGCTCGACAATTGGTCGAGCAGGAAGCGCGGCAGGCTGTCGAAGGCAGCCCAGGCGACGATGCGATCGAACGGCCCTTCATTCGGCAGACCGCCGGAACCATCGGCGTGGCGCACGATCACATTGCCGATGCCGAGTGCCTCGAAGCGCTGCCTGGCTTGCTCGACGAGCGTCTTGTAGCGATCGGTGGTGACAACCCGCGCCGCCAGCCGCGACATCACCGCCGAGGTATAGCCAGAGCCGGTGCCGACCTCGAGCACGCGGTTGCCCTGCTCGATGGCGAGCGCCGCGATCACCGCCGCCTGCATGTCGGCGCCCTCGATCGCCTCGCCGCATTCGATCGGCAGCATGCGGTCCGACCAGGCGATCTGATGGAACTGGGCGGCGAGGAAACCGCGCCGCGGTGTCGCCTCGAAGGCCGCGATCAATGCCTTCGGCACCGTCCCCCGGCC
The DNA here is from genome assembly GCF_004919685.1 of Mesorhizobium norvegicum. Classification (GTDB taxonomy): domain Bacteria; phylum Pseudomonadota; class Alphaproteobacteria; order Rhizobiales; family Rhizobiaceae; genus Mesorhizobium; species Mesorhizobium norvegicum. Next base: position 68,568 of record NZ_SMYZ01000034.1, read on the forward strand.
GCGCAGGCGCAGCAGAAAGGCGGCAAAGCCTTCACGGTCATCGATCGGGAGCCCCTGGTTCATGCAAGCGCCTTGCTCAGTTGGTCACGGATTTCATGCGCTGTGAGGTCGAGTTGCAGGGGCGTCACCGACACCAGCCTGTTGCGCAGAGCGTAGAGGTCGGTGCCTTGCTTGCCTTCGACCGGCTCGCGGCCGAAGCGCAGCCAGTAGTAAGGCAGGCCGCGCCCGTCGCGGCGCTCGTCGACCCACAGGCTGTGCACGAGCTTGCCTTGCGAAGTGACCACTGTACCGGCGACCTCTTCGGGCGTGCAGTTCGGAAAATTGACGTTCAGCAAAACACCGTCAGGCAGCGGCGTTGCGACCAATTTCTTCAGCAATGCCGGCGCCAGCGCCTCGGTCGTCTCGTAAGGGACGACGCGGTCTTCGCCGACATAGCTGTAGCCTTGGCTCAGCGCGATCGAGCGGATGCCGAGCAGCGCGCCTTCCATGGCCCCGGCGACGGTTCCCGAATAGGTGACATCGTCGGCGATGTTGGCGCCGGAATTGATGCCGGACAGGATCAGGTCGGGTGCGCCGGGCAGGATTTTCTTGACGCCCATGATGACGCAATCGGTCGGCGTGCCGCGCACGGCAAAGTGCTTCTCGCCGATCTTGCGCAGCCGCAGCGGCTCCGAGATCGACAGCGAATGCGCGTAGCCGGACTGGTCCTGCTCCGGCGCCACCACCCAGACATCGTCGGACAGTGTGCGCGCGACCCGTTCGAGCGACGCCAGGCCCTCGGCATGAATGCCGTCGTCATTGGTCAGGAGAATGCGCATTATTTCGCTTCGATCTTTTCCAGACCGCCCATGTAAGGCCGCAGCACTTCAGGAATGGTTACGCTGCCATCCTCGTTCTGGTAGTTTTCGATGACAGCGATGAGGGCGCGGCCGACGGCAGTGCCCGAACCGTTGAGCGTGTGGACGAAGCGGTTGCCCTTGCCATCCTTGTCCTTGTAGCGGGCGTCCATGCGGCGCGCCTGGAAATCGCCGCACACCGAACAGGACGAGATCTCGCGATAGGCGTTCTGGCCGGGTAGCCAAACCTCGATGTCGTAGGTCTTGCGCGCGCCAAAGCCCATGTCGCCGGTGCACAGCGTCATGGTGCGGAACGGCAGCCCGAGCCGCTTCAGCACTTCCTCGGCGCATTGCGTCATCCGCTCATGCTCGGCAAGTGACGATTCCTGGTCGGTGATCGACACCAGCTCGACCTTGTAGAACTGATGCTGGCGCAGCATGCCGCGCGTGTCACGTCCGGCCGAACCCGCTTCCGAACGGAAGCACGGCGTCAGCGCGGTGTAGCGCAGCGGCAGTTTTTCATGCGCGGTGATCTCCTCTCGCACCAGGTTGGTGAGTGGCACTTCGGCGGTCGGGATCAGGCCAAGCCGGCCCTCCCCGTGCGGCGTGAAGAACAGATCTTCCTCGAACTTCGGCAACTGGTTGGTGCCGAAGAGAACGTCGTCCTTGACCATCAGCGGCGGGATGACTTCTTCATAGCCATGCTCGGTCGTGTGCAGGTCGAGCATGAACTGGCCGAGCGCGCGTTCCATCCTCGCCAGCCCGCTTTTCAGCACGGTAAAGCGCGAGCCCGACAGTTTCGCCGCGCGCTCGAAATCCATCATGCCGAGCGCTTCGCCGATCTCGAAATGCTCCTTCACCCAGTTCGGCCGCGTTGGCACCTTGCCAACGGTGTGCTTGACGACATTGTCGTGCTCATCCTTGCCGACCGGCACATCGTCGAAGGGCACGTTGGGCAACACCGCAAGCGCATCGTTCAGCGCCTTGTCGAGCTCGCGTTCGCGCGCCTCGCCGTTCTGGATGAAGGTCTTTATCTCGCCGACCTCGGCTTTCAGCCTTTCCGCAAGTGCCGCGTCGCCCGAACGCATGGCGTTGCCGATTTCTTTCGAGGCGGCATTGCGGCGCTCCTGCTTGGTCTGCAGTTCGGTGACGTGTTCGCGCCGCGCCTCGTCCGAGGCAATCAGCCCGTCGACCGTGGACTGCGCCTCACCCGCCGACCACGAGCGCTTTACCAGCGCCTCGACAAGGGCCTTCGGGTTGTCGCGAATCCATTTGATGTCAAGCATGGTTTGAACGCTCCTCGGGTAGCATGTCGCCCAAAAGTGCGCAGCGGTTTTGGGACAACGACATGCTCAAAACAAAACTGAAACGCATCGCTTTGAGTGCGATGCGTTTCAGCCAGAGGGCGTAAACCGCATCTGAGATCGATGCAAGATGGGCGGGGCGGCGACTGTCTTTTTCCGCCGCTGCCGCCGCTCTGTTGCCTACGAGGCCGCAGGCGCCGGAGGCTCGTCCGGGGCCTTGTCCGCCACGGTTTCCGCCGCGTCCTGCTTCTCGCGCGCCACCCGCTGCTTTTCCTGATCGCGCTCGATCAGCCGGGCGGCCCAGATGGAGACCTCGTAGAGAAGGATGGTCGGAATGGCGAGGCCGATCTGGCTCATCGGATCGGGCGGCGTCAGCACGGCCGCGACGACGAAGGCGATGACGATCGCCCATTTGCGCTTCTCGGCCAGCCCCTTGGACGACAGCATGCCGACCCGTGTCATCAGGCTGGTCACCACCGGCAACTGGAACACCAGGCCGAAGGAGAAGATCAGCGTCATGATCAGGCTGAGATATTCCGACACTTTCGGCAGCAGCGAGATCTGCACCTGGTCGTCGGTGCCGGCCTGCTGCATGGCGAGGAAGAACCACATCACCATCGGCGTGAAGAAGAAATAGACCAGCGACGCGCCCATCAGGAACAGGATCGGCGATGCGATCAGGAACGGCAGGAAAGCATTGCGTTCGTTCTTGTAGAGGCCGGGCGCGATGAATTTGTAGATCTGCGTGGCGATCAGCGGAAAGGCGATCACCATGCCGCCGAACATGGCCAGCTTGACCTGGGTGAAGAAGAATTCCTGCGGCGCGGTGTAGATCAGCTCGACCTTATGCGGATCGAGCCCTGCCCATTTCGTCGCCCATTTGAACGGGATCACAAGCAGGTTGAACAGCTTCTTGGCGAAGAAGAAACAAACCAGGAAGGCGACAAAGAAACCGCCGATCGACCAGATCAGCCGCCGGCGCAACTCGATCAGATGCTCCATCAGCGGCGCCGACGATTTCTCGATCTCGTCCTTTTCGGTGTCCGAAACGCTCACTTGGCGGCTCCAGCCGTCTTCTTGGCCGCTGGCTTCTTCGCCGCAGCAGGCTTCGGTTCGGCTTTCGCCACGGTCTTGGTCGCGATCACCTTGGCCACGGCAGGCTTCGCGGCTTTGGGCGTTTCAGCCTTTGCCGCCGTCACGGTCTTCACTGGCGCCTTGGGCGCAGGCGTGGCCTTCGCGGTGACCATTTTCGCCGGCGCGGCAGCCTTTGCGTCGGTTGCCGAAGCCTTGGCCAGTGCTTTTGCAACCGGCGTCGCCTTTGCCGGCGCAGGCTTGGCTGCTTTCTTCGCCGCGGACGCCTTCGACGCCGAAACAGGTGCCGGCGGCACTGACGACGTCACCACCGATTCATCGGTCATTGCCGGGAAAATCGGCGTTGCAGGTGCTGCCTCCGGTCCGTTGACGCCAGGCATGGTCGTTGCACCGTTCTTCAACGGCTCGGCCGCCTGCGGGGTCGAAGCGGCCGGCGTTGCCGGATCAGCCGCCGGCTTCGGCTTCATCGCCGCATCGACGCCGGAGCGAACGTCGGCCGCGGCCTGTTCGAACGGATTGAGCTGCTTCCTGATCTCGGCCATCGGACTGAGACCCCTGAGCTCGTCGACGGACTTCTTGACGTCGTCGAGCTCGGCTTCCTTCAGCGCTTCGTTGAACTGTTTCTGGAAATCGGAAGCCATGGCGCGCAGCTTCGCCGTCGTGCGGCCGAAGGTGCGCAGCATATTGGGCAAATCCTTAGGCCCGACGACCACGATCATGACGATCGCGATGACCAGCATTTCGGTCCAGCCGACTTCAAACATGGCACTCTGTTCCGACTAGAACCTTTGGCTCAGCTCTTGCTGGCTTTTTCCTTCGCGGCCGCAACGGTCTCGTCGGCGCGATGTTCGACGGTGCGCTTGTCTTCGGCAACGTCGTCGTCGGCCATGCCCTTCTTGAAGCTCTTGATGCCCTTGGCCATGTCGCCCATCAGCTCGGGAATCTTGCCGCGGCCGAACACCAAAAGCACGATCACCAGCACGATCATCCAGTGCCAAATCGAAAATGAACCCATAGCAAATCTCTCTCGAATGTTTTCCCTGGCGATGATCTATGCGTTTTCGCGTTGGGATTCAAACACAACTGCGACAGAGTTTATGAAAGGGTGGCGGATGTCACGCATTTTCGGCGTGATGGCCCGCTACGAATCCGCGCATCCTCGACAGATCGGCGGCCAAAGCCAGTCAATCTTCCGTGACGCGCGGCGTCAGCAGGCCGAGTTCCTCGAGATCGATGTCGGTCAGCGCATCCTCATCGTCGGTCAACGCATCGGGATCGGACGGCGGAACCGGAATGGCGAAATTCGACGGCATACGGCCCGAAAGCAGCCCCGCCCCCTTCAGTTCCTCCATGCCCGGCAGATCGCGGATCTCTTCCAGCGCGAAATGGTCGAGGAAGGTGTCGGTGGTGCCGTAGGTGACAGGGCGTCCCGGCGTTTTGCGCCGGCCGCGCATGCGCACCCATTCCGTTTCCAGCAGCGTGTCGAGCGTGCCTTTCGAGGTTTCGACGCCGCGGATGTCCTCGATCTCGGCGCGCGTCACCGGCTGGTGATAGGCGATGATCGCCAGCACTTCGAGGGCCGCGCGGGAGAGTTTCCTTTGTTGGACAGTATCCCGGCTCATCAGGAAAGCGAGATCACCGGCCGTGCGGAACGCCCAGGCGTCGCCGATACGCACCAGATTGACGCCGCGCCGCGCATAGATCTGCTGCAGCTCGGCCATGGCCAGGGCGATGTTGATGCCGTCCGGAAGGCGTGCCGCAAGCTGCTTTTCGCTGACAGGCTCAGCGCTGGCGAACACGATCGCCTCGGCCATGCGCACGGCTTCCGCCAGATGCAGCCGCTCGGCCGGATTGTGTACCTTTTGCTCGGCCGGGTCCTGGGAAAGCGACTCCTCTTCGGATTCATCGTCGACCTTGAACGGGATAACCGAAGCGCGTTCGCTCATGATGCCACCTCGACTGCCTTGATTGCCTGCGTGCGGCCGCGCAGATAGATCGGCGCGAACACTTCATCCTGCCGCATGTCCATCGTGCCTTCGCGCACCAGTTCCAGCGTGGCCGCAAACGAACTGGCGATCGCCGTGCGCCGCTCCTCGGGGCTGGTCATGTACACGATCAGAAAACTTTCCAGCGTCGTCCAGTCGCTCACGGCCCCGACCAGACGGGTCAGGATATCGCGCGCGTCCTTGAGCGACCAGACACCGCGCCTGGCGATAGTGACATTGTTGATCGCCTGCTTCTGCCGCTGCTGGGCGTAGGCGGTCAACAGATCGTAGAGCGAGGCCGAATAGGCGTTGCGCTTTTCGACGATGACCATTTCCGGCATGCCGCGCGCGAACACGTCACGGCCGAGCCGGTTGCGGTTGACCAGGCGCGCCGAAGCGTCACGCATGGCTTCCAGCCGCTTCAGCCGGAACTGCAGCACCGCCGCCAGTTCCTCGCCGCTTTCGCCCTCGTCGCCCGGCTGCTTGGGGATCAGAAGCTTCGACTTGAGGAAGGCCAACCACGCCGCCATCACCAGATAGTCGGCGGCAAGCTCAAGCCTGAGCGCCCTCGCCGTCTCGACAAAGGTCAGATATTGCTCGACCAGCGCCAGGATCGAAATGCGCGCCAGATCGACCTTCTGGGTGCGGGCAAGATGCAGCAGAAGATCGAGTGGACCTTCGAAGCCGGCCACGTCGACGACCAGCGACGGGTCGCCGGTGACGCGTGAATCGTCATTCTCGGCCCACAGACGGTCCATCGGTGCGGCCTTCGCGGCCTTGCTTTCCAATGTTTCCGCCACTGCCTGTCACTTTCCCTTTGCTATGCCACCGCATCGAAGTAGGTGGCGAATTCGGCACGAATTTCGGTTTCTTCGACCGTGTCACGGTTCTTTATATAGGTCAGCGCCCGCTTTGCGCGCTCCAGCGACGTGCCCTCAAGCCCCGTGGTCCGCGATGCGATGCCGGCCATCTCCTCGAAAACGCCATTGCAGTGAAGGACCAGATCGCAGCCCGCCGCAAGGATCGAGGCCGCCTTTGTCGGGAAATCCCCAGAAAGTGCCTTCATCGACGTGTCGTCGCTCATCAGCAGCCCGTCGAAGCCGATTTCGCGCCGGATGATCTCGTCGATAACCTTGCCGGAGGTGGTTGCCGGGTTGTTGGGGTCGATTGCGCTGTAGACGACATGCGCCGTCATTGCCATCGGCAGATGGTTGAGCTCCCTAAACGGGGCGAAATCATGCCGCTGCAGATCGCTGAGCGAGGCGTTGACCACAGGCAATTCGAAATGCGTGTCGGCAAAGGCGCGGCCATGGCCCGGAATATGCTTCATGACTGGCAGCACACCACCTGCCATTAGCCCCTCCGCCGCGGCACGGCCGAGTTCGATCACCGGTCGCGGGTCCTTGCCATAGGCACGCGCGCCGATGACATCGCTGGCGCCTTCGATCGGCACGTCGAGCACCGGCAGGCAGTCGGCGGTGATGCCGTAGCGCAGCAGGTCGAAGGCATGCAGCCGCGCCATAAGCCAGGCCGCGCGGGCGCCGGCATCATGGTCGTCGCGCCACAGCGCGCCGAGCGCGCCACCGGCCGGATAGTTCGGCGCCAGCGGCGGCCGCAGGCGCTGCACACGGCCGCCTTCCTGGTCGATGAACACCAGCGGGTCCGGGCGTCCGATGCAGTCACGCATCGAGGCGACCAGATCGCGGATCTGTTCGGTCTCGCCGATGTTGCGCGCAAACAGGATGAAGGCCCATGGGCATTCATTGCGATAGAAATTGATTTCTTCGCGGGTGAGCGATTTCCCGGCACAGCCGAGGATCATGGATTTTGATTCGGTCATCTCAGGAGTCTAAAGCTTCGCGCGATCAAAGGGAATCATCCGGATCACAAGCGATCAAATGCCAGATCTGCTTTCCCCATGAAAAAAGCCGGCGCGGTGACCGCGCCGGCTTTTGATTGGGTGGCTCCGGCTCTAGCGCGAGACGAAACAGTTGCCGCCGGCAGCCTTGTAGCTGGTGCACAGATTGATCGCGTCGTTGCGCGACTGCGCCGGAACCCGCACACGGTAGAACGTGCCCTTGCCGGCGATCTCGGCCTTGACGATGTTGGCTGTACGGCCAGCAAGCACGCTGCCGTAGCGGCGCTGCAGATCCTGATAGCTGGACTGGGCGCTTTCGACCGTCGGCTGCGAAGCGATCTGCATCGACCACGAACCACCGCCGGTCGCGGTCGATGCCGGATCGATGGACGCAACCTGATCGGGCTTGACCTCGCCGACGACGTCGACCGGCTGATCGGACGGACGCTGCGGCGCGAGCGGAACCTTTGCCGGCGTGTTGGCCGACTGGGCCTTGGCTTCAGTCTTGGGCTTGGCTGCCGGCTTGAGGGCCGGCTCGTCCGCCTGTGCGGCGGCAGGCGCCACGGTGCCGGTCTGGTCTGTATCGGCCTGCGCCGTCGGGGCAACATGCTGCGGCGCCGGGTCGATCGGCTCCGTTGCGGCCACTTGCGGAGCGGGCGCCGGATCTTCACGCGGCACCAGCGAACCGTCCGACTTGACCACCATGGTCCTTACCTTGCGCGGCGCAACGGCGACGACATCGGCATTGGTGCCCTTGTCGGCATCCTGCAGCACCTGCGCGATGCGATCCTCGGACTTGGGCGCGGCCGCCATGTTGTCGGCCGAAGCGTCGCCGGCCGTTGGCGCGGCGTTGCCGACATCGGTGCCAACGGCACCTGCGTTCTGGTCCGGTGAAAGATCGATGGCGCGGGCCGGGTCCTTCGCCTGGACGTCCACCGGCTCTTCGGTGTTGGTGACCAGTTTTTCCTGGACCGGCTCGGCGGGCTTCGCACCCCTGACCGCGTCGTAGACCTTGTTGTCCTGGTTCGGCACCACGGCACCGCCCGGATTCTCCGGCTTGACCTTGATCGGCGCGTTGTCGGCCTTGACGATCACCGGCGCTTCGCTGCCGCCCTTGCCGCCGAAAGACAGCGCAAAGGCACCGAGGCCGCCAGCCACCGCCACCGCGCCGACAATCGCGGCGATGAACAGGCCACGTCCCCGCGAAGGCCTCGCGGCCTCGCGCTCGCCGAGACCCGGAACGGCCATCGCCTCGTCGAGTTCGGGATCGTAGTCCAGTTCATCGACGGTGAAATCATCCGCCTGTGAAACCGGCTGGCTGCCGGGCAGACTGTCGAAATCGAAGCCATCGGAGGCATCGGCATAACCCTTGGGCGCCGCCGCGCGGGCAGATACTTCCATCGGCCGCGCCGCATAGGTCCGCGCTTCCGGCTCATAACCCGGCTTGACCCCGTCATAGCCCGGCTTGACGCTATCATAGCCCGGCTTGACCCCGTCATAGCCAGGGCTGACGCCGTCATAGCCCGGCTTGAAGCCCGTGGCGTAGGAGTCATCGTCGTAAGACGCGCCGGCTACGCCGCCTGCGGGAGCGGCAGCGACCTCCACCGCGTTCATCTCGGAGAGAAGGCTGGAGAACTCGGCGTCGAGATCGTCATAGCCAGACGCCGCCGGCTGATCTTCCTCGAAATGCAGTTCGGGAATATCGAGATCGTCCGCCAGCGCCACGACACGCTCGGGCACGTCGACTGTCTCGACATCGGGCATGTCTTCGTAACGCGCGGGCTGGCGCAATTGCGGCGCCGATACTGGGGCTGCGGGCGCGACTGTCTCGACTGGCTCGGCCGAACGGTACGACGTCGCCGCGGCGACTGCCGGCGCTGCGGCCATGGATGCCATCGAAGCGGCCGGCTGAGCGCTAAACGCAGGCTGCGCGCTGAATGACGGCTGCTGCGGAACCGGCGTCACGCGGCTCCACGAACGGGTCGGCTCTGTCGGTGGGGAACGCCCCGCCACCCAATCGAGCGAATCCGCCGAATCGTCCCGGGAAGCGGCAACGTCACGCGGATCGAGACCCTTGGCCAAAGCCGCGTCGAACGCATCATTGTCGAAATCGACATCGACATCGACATGTCCAGCAGCATCCAAGCCCGGATCCTGGTCCTCAATTTCATCAAGCACAAGATCATCGATATCCGCATCGACCGCCTCGGCCGCGGCAAGGTGCTGAGGCTGCTCAGCCGCAGCTTCGTCGAGATCCCACTCGAGGTCGCCGACAAGATCGGCCGGTTCCTGAGTGGTCTCTGCAGCCTCGACAACAGGTGGCGGAGCGGCGACAGGCGGCGGAGCCGTGACGGGCTCGCGGGCCACCGGCGCCGTACGCGCGGTCATGGCGCCCAGCAGCGCATTCAACTCGTCTTCCAGGCTTCTTTCGTCCGCGATCGGGGCTTGCACCGGCTCGGCCATATCAGCGGCCGGCGCCACCGGCTGGAGCGAAGCGGCGGCAATTTCAGCGACCGGCTCTTCCACTGTTTCGGCAAACGTATCGTCGAAGTTCAGGTCGAAAGCATCATCCGACGCAGCTTCAGGGCTGGGAGTCTCGCCCTTCGCATCCGCGGTATCGGCAATCACATCATGCGCTTCCGGCTCGTCGAATGCGACCGGCTCATCAGCGCGAACGTCAAAATCCATGTCGACATCAGCCATGGCGTCGTCGAAGTCGCCGGCAAGATACTCACCGGAGATTGCCTGGGCATCACGCGCAGCCGCCTGCTCCGGCATGGGATACTCGACGGGATCGGCAGCGGCGTAGGACTGTTCCACCGCCGAATGGTCGTCGAGCATCAGTTCGTCTTCGAGCGAGATCGCAACCGCATCGTCGAATTCATGATCGGAAGCCGTCTCGACTGAAGCTGGCGCATCGGCGACGGCAACCGGGTGCTGGGCCTCTTCGGCTTCCTCATCGATCCGGAAGTCCTGGTCGAGCGACGCGGCAAGCTCGTCCGCCATCGGCTGATCATCCTCGAAGGGCGAGACATCCTCAAGTGAACTGGCAACGGCATTGTCGAAATCGGACTCGAAAGCCGGCTCTACAGCTGGCGTGGTTTCAGCAGCGGCCGCATGGCTGACGCCGGCTGCGTGGTCGTCGACTTCGTCCAAGTCCAGATGGAAATCGTCGTCGAGCGACAGCGAAAGCTCGTCGTCCATTGCACTGGCGAACGCCGGCTCATGTTCGAATCTCGGCTCGTGAGCCTCGGCAACCGGAGCGGCGTCGCTGTCGTCAGCGCCGAACTCGCCCATCATTTCCTTCTCGAGATCGATATCGAAATCGCCCTCTTCCGCCACGTGATCGGCGGCTGGGGCTTTCGGCTGGGCGGGCAATTGCGGCTTGACCGGCTGGCGCGGGTCGAATCCCATGATCCTGGTCAGTTCCGCGAACGGATCATCGTCAGCGATGTCGTTATTGTCGGCTACTCTCAGCTGGGTTCTGTCTGCCATTATTGTTCCCGAACTCGCACTCATTCGGACGCCATGGACGTCGCGTAGGGTTGGCCCTTACCAGCGCAATGTGGGCAAAAGGTGACAGGTTATTTAGTCAAACCTAACGCATTTCGGTGGGCGCGGCGGCTCCGATCAACGTCAGGCCGGACGTCAAAACGTCCGAAACAGCCTGCACCAGCCCTAGTCTGGCATGCGTCAATTGTCGGTCGTTAACCTTAACAAAACGTAAGTCCGGATTATCCGTGCCACGGTTCCAGTGTCCGTGGAAGCTGGAAGCCAGATCATAGAGGTAGAATGCCAGCCTGTGCGGCTCGAGCGCAAGTGCCGCGGACTCGATCAGACGCGGGTATTCGGCAAGCTTGCGGATCAGGCCGATCTCGCCCTCGTCGGTCAGCAAAGCCACGGCGGACGCCAGGCTGTTGCGGTCGAAATTGGCCTCGCCCAATTGCTCGCTCGCTTGCCGGAACACCGAATGGCAGCGCGCCGAGGCATACTGCACATAGAACACCGGATTGTCCTTGGACTGCTCGGTCACCTTGGCGAAATCGAAATCCAACGGCGCATCGTTCTTGCGGTAGAGCATCATGAAGCGGATCGCGTCGCGGCCGACCTCCTCCACCACTTCGCGCAGCGTCACGAAATCGCCGGACCGCTTCGACATGCGCACCGGTTCGCCGTCGCGAAACAGCTTCACCAATTGGCAAAGCAGCACGGTGAGCTTCACCTCTTCGCCGGCAATCGCCCGCGCCAAGGCTTCCAGCCGCTTGACATAGCCGCCATGGTCGGCGCCGAGCACATAGATCAGGTCGACGAAGCCACGATCGACCTTGTCCTTGAGATAGGCCACGTCGGCGGCAAAATAGGTGAATGAGCCATCCGACTTGACCAGCGCCCGGTCCATGTCGTCGCCGACCGCGGTCGAGCGGAACAGCGTCTGCTCGCGGTCCTCCCAATCGTCGGGCTTTTCGCCCTTGGGCGGCGGCAGCTTGCCCTTGTAGATGTGGCCCTTCAGCGTCAGATCGTTGATCGCCGAGCGGATCTTCTTGGCATTGTCGGCGTGCAGCGTGCGCTCGGAGAAGAACACGTCGTGATGCACGTTGAGCATCGCCAGATCCTCGCGGATCATCGCCATCATCGCATCGATGGTGCGGTCCTTGACGATGGCGAGCGCCTCGTCGTCCTGCATCTGCAGAAGCGAGCGGCCGAATTCCGTGACCAGCGCCTGGCCGACTGGCACCAGGTAATCGCCGGGATAGAGACCGGCAGGTATTTCGCCGATGTCGTCGCCCAACGCCTCGCGGTAGCGCAGGAATGCGGAACGGCCGAGCACGTCGATCTGCGAACCGGCATCGTTGATAACATATTCCTTGGTCACGTCGTAACCGGCGAAGGCCATCAGATTGGCGAGCGCGTCGCCGACGACGGCACCCCGGCAATGGCCGACATGCATCGGCCCCGTCGGATTGGCCGAGACATACTCGACATTGGTCTTCCTGCCGCCGCCAACCGTCGAACGGCCATAGTTGCGGCCTTCGCCAAGCAGCGCGGTCAGATGCGTCTGCCAGAAGCCGTCCTTGAGCCTGAGATTGACGAAACCGGGACCGGCCACCTCTGTCGCGGCGACATCCTTGTCGTCGCGCAGCGCTTGCGCCAGTCTTTCGGCCAGCGCGCGCGGATTCTGGCCGGTCGGCTTGGCCAGCACCATGGCCGCATTGGTCGCCAGGTCGCCATGGCTGGCGTCGCGCGGCGGCTCGACGGCAATGCGCGACAGATCCGGCGAGACGCCATCATTGTCTTTCAGATCAAGCGCTTCGACGGCTTTTATGATTCGCGCGGTGAAATCGGCGAAGATGTTCATTTGTGTGACTCTGGGGTCTGTCTCTGGCGGCTTTGCAGCGAATCCGGCTCGTTGGCCGGCAAAATCGAGCCCGCCCTAGCTCAATTCAGGCGTATGGTCAAACAAACGCCGGTGTTCCTTGAGCGCGTAGGTGTCGGTCATACCCGCCAGGAAGTCGGCGACGCTGCGCGCCTTGATGCGGTCGTCGGCCCGATCCAGCCCCTCGCGCCAGCCGTCCGGCATGGCGCGCGGATCGGCGAAATAGGCGTCGAACAGATCCTTGACGATCTGCTCGGCGCCCGCGCGCACCCGCATGACGTCAGCATGCCGATAAAGATGCTTGTAGAGAAAGGCCTTCAGTTCTTTCTCCAGGGCGGCCATTTCGGTCGAGAAAACCACTATCGTCTCGCCCGCCGCCCTCACCGCATCGGCGCTCTGCGGCCTGATGCGCTCCAGATTGGCTGTGGTGGAGACAATGACATCCTCGACCATGGCCGTGATCTGCCGCCGCATCAGTTCGTGGCCCGTGCGCACGTCGTCGAGCGCCGGGTAGCGTGCACGCACGCCTTTCAGGATGGTTCCCGGCAGCGACACCGTCTCCAGCATGCCCAGCGTCAGCAGCCCTGCCCTCAACCCGTCATCGATATCATGCGTATTGTAGGCGATATCGTCGGCGATTGCCGCGCATTGCGCCTCGATGCCGGCAAACCGATCGAGCTCGAGGTCGTGCAGCTCAGAATAATCACGGATCGCCTGCGGCACCGGCCCTTTCAGGCCTTTGCCGCTGGCATCCGTCAGCGGTCCATTGTGCTTGACCAGGCCTTCCAGCGTTTCCCAAGTCAGATTGAGCCCGTCGAATTCGGCATAGCGCGCCTCAAGCCTTGTCACGATGCGCAGCGATTGCGCGTTGTGGTCAAAGCCGCCCCACGCAGCCATCTTCTCGTTCAGCGCGTCCTCGCCAGTATGGCCGAAGGGCGTGTGGCCGAAATCATGCACCAGCGCCACCGCCTCGGCCAGATCCTCGTCACCGCGCAGCGCCCGTGCCAGGGCGCGCGCGATCTGCGCCACTTCGATCGAATGGGTCAGCCGGGTGCGGTAATGGTCGCCTTCATGCGCGATGAAGACCTGCGTCTTGTGCTTGAGCCGGCGGAACGCCGTCGAATGGATGATGCGGTCACGGTCGCGCTGGAACGGCGTGCGGGTCGGGCTTTCCACCTCGTCGAACAGCCGTCCGCGCGACTTTGCCGGATCGCAGGCATAGGCGGCGCGTGGCCGATAGCCGAATCCGATGTCGCCCAACTCATTGGTCATGGCTGATGCTGCCGCAGTTGACTTGGCCCCTCGCGCTTCATACCTATCATGTGAAACCGAATGCAAGGTGACGCCCATGGGCGCTGATGCCAAGACTGCCATGAAAGTCGACATGACCGAGGCCGCCGCCAGGCGGATCGCCAAGATTGTCTCGGGCGAGGCCGGCAAGACGGCGCTGCGCGTGTCGGTCGAAGGCGGTGGCTGCTCGGGCTTTTCCTACAAGTTCGACCTGGTCGACACACGCAATGACGACGACGTCGCCATCGAGAAAGACGGCGCCACGGTGCTGATCGACGATCTGTCGCTGGTCTATATGGGCGGCTCGGTGATCGATTTCGTCGACGATTTGATGGGCCAGTCGTTCCAGATACGCAACCCGAATGCCGTCGCCTCCTGCGGCTGCGGCACGAGCTTCTCCATATAGAAATGCCTGCAATCGGCGCGGTCCGTCAGATCGCGCTGTCGGCTGGACGCAACCTCGACGCGACGCTGGCTTTCTGGCGCGACGTACTCGGTATGGCTGTCCACGCGCGCTTCGATCCGCCGGGCATCGCCTTTATCATGGCCGGCGATATCAGGCTGCTGTTCACCGACGGTATTCCAGCCGGCACCGTCTATCTCGACATATCGGGCCTTGACGACTTCCACGCACAGGCGAAAGCCTCGGGCGTGCCCTTCACCGCGCCGCCGACGCTTGTCCATCGCGACACCGAGGGCCAGTTCGGTCCAGCGGGGGAAAGCGAATGGATGGCCTTTCTAAAGGACCCGGCAGGCAATACGATCGGACTGGTCGAACGCCATCCGCCGCAAGAGCCCAACTGAACAGCATCGAGACCATCATGAAAATCGTCACCTGGAACATCAACGGTGTCCGCGCCCGCATCGGCAACCTGACCCATTGGCTGACCGAAAGCGCGCCCGACATTGTCTGCCTGCAGGAGATCAAGACCGTCGACGAGCAGTTCCCGCGCGCCGAGATCGAGGCGCTTGGCTACAATGTCGAAACCCATGGCCAGAAGGGATTCAACGGCGTCGCCATCCTGTCGAAACTGCGATTCGACGAGATCATCAGAGGCCTGCCCGGCGACGATGCCGACGAGCAGGCGCGTTTCATCGAAGGTGTTTTCTCCACCGACAAGGGCGCGCTGCGCGTCGCCTCGCTCTATCTGCCGAATGGCAATCCGATCGATGACGAGAAGAAGTTCCCCTACAAGCTGTCCTGGATGACGCGGCTGGAACGCTGGTCCGAAGAACGGCTCAAACTGGAGGAGGCCCTGGTGCTGGCCGGCGACTACAACGTCATTCCCGAGCCAATCGACGCGCGGTTTCCGGAGAACTGGCTGGGCGATGCGCTGTTCCAGCCGCAGACACGGCAGTCCTTCCGGCGGCTGCTCAACCTTGGCTTCACCGAGGCGGTGCGCGCGGTCACCGATGCGCCCGACACCTATACATTCTGGGATTATCAGGCCGGCGCCTGGCAGAAGAACAACGGCATCCGCATCGACCATCTGCTTTTGTCGCCGGAAGCCGCCAACCGATTCTCATCGGCCTCGATCGAAAAGCATGTGCGTGCCTGGGAAAAGCCGTCCGATCACGTGCCGGTGGCGATTGATCTAGCGTTGCAGCCGGCCTGAGAGAACTTTGGCCCGGCGCCGGGCAGGCCTGCGCTGGACCTCATATAGCCACATTCCGGCGCATGATGGGAGATCAGCATGGCGGCTGGGGTTCCCATGACCATTCGATTTTCTCTTTGTCCGATCGGCCTGGCATTTGCCATGGCCGCTCCTGCAGCGGCATTTGCCGACCAGGAATGCCTGGCCAATGAAAAATCCTACCTCCTTGGCCAGGTCGCCTGCCTGACGGTTGCCGACCAGAGCCATCTGGCCCGCTGCGACCTGGTGCTCAACAACACCTCGTGGACGAAGGTCGCCGACAGCTGCCCCGCAAACACGATGGCGCCGCACCTGCACGTCACGCCGATCTCGACGCCGGCGCCCAGTATGGTGCCGACGGAGCCGACCGCGAACTGAGCCAATCTCCCCCCTTGTGNNGGGGGCGCCGTAGAGCGCCAGCCCCAACAGCAACCGAGCATCGAGAATGCCTCACACGCCTCTGCCTCCAAACCATCGTGCAAACGCCAGGTCGATGCGCAAGGTGATGACCGACGCCGAGTTGAAGCTCTGGAACGAGCTTCGTGCGCACCGGTTGATGGGGCTTAGCTTCCGGCGGCAATTTCCGATCGCCGGCTAAATCGTGGCCGGTGTTGCGGGTACGTCAGAATAACAGCAAGGCTGGCGGGACAGCGCCCCCCTCTGCCCTGCCGGGCATCTCCCCCACAAGGGGGAGATCGGCAGTTCAGCCGCCAGCAAAACTACTGGTCCGCGTTGTTGCCCTTGGTGAGGATGTCATCAGCCAACGAGATCGCGGTGCGGCGGTCGGCTTCGCCGGCGGTGGCGAATGCCTCCTCCTGCATGCCGCGGATCCAGGGCTGGTCGGCCGGCGAAGCGCGTTCGAGCGCTGCCGTCATCATCGCCAGGCCGCGAACGATCTTGCCACTCTGGAACAACAAGTGGCCAAGCGTCGCCTGGGCGCCGGCATGACCCTTTTCGGCGGCAAGCTGGAACCAGCGCCCGGCTTGCTTGACGCTGGCCTTCACGCCGCCCTCGCCCTTCAGGAACATCTGCCCCATTTCGAACTGCGCGTTCGGATTGCGATAGTTGGCGGCGGCGCGCATGTAATATTCCTGGGCCGCGACCTCGTTCTCGGTGACCGGGCTGCCGGGAATGCCCTTGCGCAGATAGTCGCCGAGCGCGACCAGCGCATCGGAGACATAGCTTTCCTCGGGCGAGCCGGGCTCGACATCCTGGTCGACGATCTCCGAGAAGAACTTGAACGCCTCATAGTCGTCGCGCGCCACGCCATCGCCCTCGGCATACATGCGGGCAAGCTTCCAGGTGGCGCCGATCTGGCCGTTCTCGGCGGCGTATTTGTAGGCCTCGGCGGCCTGTTCCTTGTGGCCGTTCTTGTAGGCGGAGAAGCCGAACTGGAACACCGCCCATGGGCTGGATTGCGGCTTCACGCCGGTCTTGTCGTCGAACACCTTGTCGTCGAAGGCCATGGCCTGGCCCACGGCGCCAAAGGTCGCGCCAAAAGTGGCGATCACGACCAGTGCCGAAAAGACAGACGACCTCAACAACTCAGATGTCCGCATAGCAATGTGTTTCTTTCGCACCGCCCGGATGGGTCACCGCGCCATCGCGCGCCGGCCCTACCGTCTGTGCATATTTCCATATCGCGCCCGACTGATAGTCGGTCGTGCGCGCCTTCCAGGTCTTTGCCCTCGCCGCCAGTTCGCCATCGGACAACGCCACCTCGATCGTGCCGTTCACCGCGTCGATCGAAATCACATCGCCATCTCGGAGCAGCCCGATCGGGCCGCCCACGGCTGCCTCGGGACCGACATGGCCGATGCAGAAACCGCGCGTCGCGCCCGAGAAGCGCCCGTCGGTGATCAGCGCCACCTTGCCGCCCATGCCCTGGCCGTAGAGCGCTGCCGTCGTCGACAGCATCTCGCGCATGCCGGGACCGCCGCGCGGCCCTTCATAACGGATGACGAGAACCTCGCCTTCCCTGTAGTTGCGATGCGTCACCGCCTCGAAACATTCCTCTTCCGAATCGAAGCAGCGCGCCGGGCCGGAGAACTTCAACTCCGCCATGCCCGCGACCTTCACGATCGCGCCTTCGGGGGCAAGGTTTCCCTTCAAGCCCACGACACCGCCGGTTTGGGTAATGGGTCTATTGGCCGGGCGGACCACATCCTGATGTTCATTCCAGGCAACGTGCTGCATGTTTTCGGCCAAAGTGCGGCCAGTCACGGTCAGGCAGTCGCCATGCAGATAGCCGTGGTCGAGCAACGTCTTCATCAACAGCGGAATACCGCCGGCCTCGAACATGTCCTTGGCGACATATTTGCCACCCGGCTTGAGGTCGGCGATGTAAGGCGTCTTCTCGAAGATTTTCGCCACGTCGAACAGGTCGAACTTGATGCCGGCCTCGTGCGCGATCGCCGGCAGATGCAGTGCTGCGTTGGTCGAGCCGCCGGTTGCCGACACCACGGTCGCCGCATTCTCGAGCGCCTTCAGCGTGACGATGTCGCGAGGCCGGATATTTTTCGCGATCAGTTCCATGATCTTTTCGCCCGAGGCGAAATTGAAACGGTCGCGCATCTCGTAGGGTGCCGGCGCGCCGCAGGAATAGGGCAGCGCCAGGCCGATCGCCTCGGCGACGGTGGCCATGGTGTTGGCGGTGAACTGCGCGCCGCAGGAGCCGGCCGACGGACAGGCAGCCTGCTCGATTTCAAGCAGTTCGGCATCATCGATCGTGCCGACCGAGTGTTGGCCGACCGCCTCGAACACATCCTGCACGGTGATCTGGCGGCCGCGATAGCTGCCCGGCAGGATCGAACCGCCATAGATGAAGATCGACGGCACGTTGAGACGCACCATGGCCATCATCATGCCGGGCAGCGACTTGTCGCAGCCGGCCAGCCCAACCAGCGCGTCGTAGCAATGGCCGCGCATGGTGAGCTCGACCGAATCGGCGATGACCTCACGTGACACCAGCGACGACTTCATGCCCTGGTGGCCCATGGCGATGCCGTCGGTGACGGTGATGGTGCAGAATTCGCGCGGCGTGCCGTGGGCGGCCGCGACGCCCTTCTTGACCACCTGCGCCTGGCGCATCAGCGAGATGTTGCAGGGCGCCGCCTCGTTCCAGCAGGACGCGACGCCGACCAGCGGCTGCGCGATCTCGGCCGCCGACAAGCCCATCGCATAGAGATAGGAACGGTGCGGCGCACGCGCCGGACCGACGGTCACATGGCGGCTAGGGAGCTTAGCCTTGGAAATGACTCTGGCGTCCATACTCTTCCTTGCCGCGGGCGGTGCGGCCTGCCTCATCGCCGAGCCTTTTGGCGCGTGTCCCGAGACAAGATCGAGGTGCGCCGGGTTTATGGCGGGAAATGGGCAATTCCCTCAGCCTGACTTCTAGCGCAGGGGTTGTTCAGAAAGTGTTGCCAAAACGTCACAATCGCACAAGGCGAAAGCGGTGCGGCTAATATGCAACGCAGCTTGGATGAGACAATCGCGAGCAATGCGATCTCAAACGAAAAAGGCCGGGCGTTGCCCGGCCTTTTGTCAAAATTTTCAGAGGTTTAGAACTTGATCTTGAGACCGCCCGAAATCGCCGTGACGAGATCGTTGCCGAAGTCGTAGCTGACTTCCTGGCCAGCCACATATCCGTTCTCACCAGCCAACGTTCCTGAATGGCCGCTGGTCAGCACGCCGATCGCGCCGGCCAGTCGCACTTCGATGTTCGGCTTCGGCGTGAAGGCTACGCCGCCGCCAAGCGTCCAGGTATCGGACTGCGAGCCATAGCCATGCGAGGTGCCGCGATCCCAGGAAAGCTGGCCGGCGGCGCTCCACTGATCATTGAACTTGTGGCCGATGCCGCCGGTGACCGTCCAGCCGTCGCGGTACATCAGATCCAGCGAGGTGATCTGGCCTGAATGCAGAGCATCACCCGTAACGCATGCCGCAGCGGGAGTACCTACGACGCAAATCGGAACACTCTGCAGCAGGCTCCAGTTGACCCATTTGAGCGAACCAAAGGCGAGCCAGCCGGGCGCTATGCCCGACTGCAACTTCAATTCCACCGTATCCGGCATGTACTCTGTCGCGCCGTAGATCGGGAGCACGACACTGCCAACATGCGTCAGGTCCAGCGTGCCCGAGATATTGTCGAGCTTGACCCGCGAATTGTATACAAGGCTCGCGCGCAGCGCGATCTCAGGGATTTCATAGGCAAGGCCGGCGCGCCAGCCCCAGCCGGTTCCCTTGAGATCAACACGACCGGTTCCCTGGAAATCCGGCACCAGCGGCGACACCAGGTTTTCCTTGAAGCCATAGACTTCCTGGTAATAGACGCCGCCAATGAAGCGAACCTGGCCTTTGCCGGCATCCATTTTATAGGAGCAAGTCGTGGCGTAGTTGTTGCTCTTGATGTCGGTTTCCATGTTGGATTCGGAACCGGCCCACAGACCCGGATTTGTGTGCGCGCCCCAAGGCTGGGAATAGTCGAACATACAGTCGACGCCTTTGACGAGTTCAGCCTTGACGCCGATGCGCGGCACCCAATAGCTCTCGCTGTCCTTCGCCGTGCTGCCGAGGAATGTCATATTCCCGTCGCTCGGGTCAGTGTCCACCGCATTCTTGAGTTTGCGTTGCGGCATCACATAGGTCGATTCCGCTTCGGTGGCGAACGGAGCCGGATCGAACAGCAAATCGATATCGTAGCCGCCGCGCTCAAGGCCGCCGGCATGCGCCGAGTTCATCGCCGTCCCGATCAAAGCCAGCGAAAAGCACCCCGCCCCCAGCAGTGCTTTCAGTCGCAGAATAGTCATGAAATGTCCTCCCCGAATTCGAGTGCATCAAGCTAGAACCAATTCAGGTTAACGGTGCAACAACGAATTCAAGGGCGTACATGTACACATTCGCCAGGCGCATTCTCGACAAAATGCAACCGGATGCCGCAAGGCCGAAAAACGATCTCTAGCAGGGGTATCGTCCAAAAAAACGGAGAAAAACCATTCAAAAAGGCTCAAAAACAGTGTTTTTTGGGAGCCAAGGGCCCCATTGTTACATTATGGCAACAATGGGGCAAAAACTTCCGTTTACGTCAACATTAACGCAACGGAACGCCGATTTTCGAGGCAAAACGTCACCATCTTAGAGGGGTCTAAAGTAGCGCGAATCTGCCCTCAACCGGCGTCGCGAACCCGGGTCAACGCGACCGATAGCTTGTCCTGCGCATCGCGGTACTCGGCGAGCTTTTCACGCTCGGCGTCGACGATCTCGGCCGGCGCGCTGGCGACGAACCTTTCGTTCGACAGCTTCTTGTGCAGGCGCGCGATTTCCTCGGTCACCTTGGCCAGTTCCTTCTGCAGCCGTACCGCCTCGGCGGCAAGATCGATCAGGCTGCCAAGCGGCAGGCAGATCGTCGCCTCGTTGAGCACGATCTGCGCCGAACCCTTTGGCGCGACATCGGCCAGCGAGATCTCGCCGACCCGCGCCAGCCGTTTGATCGCAGACTCCTCGCGAACGAGCCGTTCACGTGTCACGTCGTTGGCGCCGACCACGACCAGCGGTGCAATGGCTGCCGGCGGCACGTTCATCTCGGAGCGCACGGAGCGGATGCCGGAGACAAGGTCGACCAGCCAGTTGATGTCGGCGGCGGCATCCGCGTCTTCGAAGTCCGGTGACGGCCATGCGGCATGACACAGCAGCGACGACCGTTCCTTGCCTTCGCCTGCGGTCTGCGCCCACAGTTCCTCGGTCATGAACGGCATCATCGGATGCAGCAGCTTGTAGATCTCGTCGAGCACGAAGGCGACGCAGGCGCGGCTCTCGACCTTTGCCGCCTCGTCGGTGCCCATGAACACCGGCTTCAGCAGTTCCAGATACCAGTCGCAGAACAGGTTCCAGACGAAGCGGTAGGCAGCGCCCGCCGCCTCGTTGAAGCGGTATGAGGTGATGCCGTCGGTGATCTCGCGCGCGGCCCGCGTCAGCTCGGTGAGGATCCAGCGGTTGACCGCCAGCTTGGCGTCGTTCAGCCAGAATTCGTCATTGCGCGCGACCTCGTTCATCTCGGCAAAACGCGTCGCGTTCCACAGCTTGGTGCCGAAGTTGCGATAACCGGCGATGCGCGCCGGGTCGAGCTTCACGTCGCGCCCTTGCGCCGCCATCACCGTCAGGGTGAAGCGCAGCGCATCGGCGCCGTATTCATCGATGAGGTCGAGCGGATCGATGACGTTGCCTTTCGACTTCGACATCTTGGCGCCGTTCTTGTCGCGCACCAGCGCATGGACATAGACGGTGTGGAACGGCTCCTCGTCCATGAAGTGCAAGCCCATCATCATCATGCGGGCGACCCAGAAGAAGATGATGTCGAAGCCTGTCACCAGCACGTCGGTCTGGTAGTAGGTCTTCAGCTCGGGCGTCTCGTCCGGCCATCCCAAGGTGGAGAACGGCCACAGCGCCGACGAGAACCAGGTGTCCAGCACGTCCTCGTCGCGGGTCAGGATTTCACCCGGCTTGTAGTTCTCGAGCTTGTCCTCGACCCAGGCCTTCCATGGGCCTTCCAGCGCCAGATAATATTCGATCGCCGCACCCAGCGCCTCCTCCTCCGTCTTCTCGACGAAGACACGCCCGTCCGGCCCGTACCAGGCCGGGATCTGGTGACCCCACCAGAGCTGGCGCGAGATGCACCAGGGCTGGATGTTCTCCATCCAGTCGAAATAGGTCTTTTCCCAGTTCTTCGGCACAAAGTTCGTGCGGCCCTGGCGCACCGAGGCAATCGCCGGCTTGGCCAGTTCCGCCGCGTTGGCATACCACTGCTCGGTCAGGAACGGCTCGATCGGCACGCCGCCGCGATCGCCATGCGGCACGGCATGGCGATGCGGCTCGACCTTTTCGAGGAAGCCGCCCTCTTCCATCAGCTCGACGATCTTCTTGCGCGCGACGAAGCGGTCGAGGCCGTCGAGTTCATCCCAGACAGCCTGGCGCTCGGGCGTCACCTCGAGACCGGCGAGAAAATCCTCATTGTCCTTGAGGCTTACCGCCGCCTCTGTGGTCAGGATATTGATCGCCGGCAGCTTGTGGCGCTTGCCGACCTCGAAGTCGTTGAAGTCGTGCGCCGGCGTGATCTTGACCGCGCCCGAACCCTTTTCCGGATCGGAATACTCGTCCGCCACCACAGGAATCTTGCGGCCGACGATCGGCAGAACGATGTTCTTGCCGACCAGATGCCGGAAACGCTCGTCGTCGGGATGCACGGCGACGGCCGTGTCGCCCAGCATCGTCTCGGGGCGAGTCGTCGCCACGGTGATGAAGGTTTTTGGGTTCTCCGGGTCGAAGACCTGGCCCTCTATGGGGTAGCGGAAATGCCAGAGATTGCCGTTGACCTCCTGCTGCTCGACCTCGAGATCGGAGATCGCGGTCAGCAGCTTGGGGTCCCAGTTCACAAGGCGCTTGTCCTTGTAGATCAGCCCTTCCTTGTAGAGCGTGACGAACACTTCGAGCACCGCCTTGGACAGGCCTTCGTCCATGGTGAAGCGTTCGCGTGACCAGTCGGCCGAGGCGCCGAGCCGCTTCAGCTGGTTGAAGATCGCGCCGCCGGATTCGGCCTTCCACTCCCACACTTTCTCGATGAATTGTTCGCGGGTCAGGTCGCGGCGATGGATCTGCTTCTCCATAAGCTGGCGCTCGACCACCATCTGCGTGGCGATGCCGGCATGGTCCATGCCCGGCTGCCACAAGACGTTCTTGCCGCGCATGCGCTCGAAGCGCACCAATATGTCCTGCAGCGTGTTGTTGAGCGCGTGCCCCATATGCAGCGAACCGGTAACGTTCGGCGGCGGGATGACGATGGTGAAGGCCTCGGCCCCCTCCTCAGCCCCGGCACCGGCGCGAAACGCGTCGGCCTCTTCCCAGACTTTGGCGATCTTCGGCTCGACGGTTTTGGCGTCGTAGGTCTTTTCAAGCATGGGAAATGGTCCGCGCTGTCGGGAGTTTTGCTGGTCTGGTGTAAATCGGAAGGTTTTGGCCAAGTCAACCGCAACGGCTGTCATGGCTCATCACAGGCAAATAGGCGTGGCCTTGGTCATTTCAACGGAAGCAACCCATCGATCAAAGATAGCAGCACCCTGTTCCCCGGAAAATGCGCGGCGTCCTCGCTTGACCGCTTGGCGTCATGCCAATACCGTGCCAACGCTGCTGTAGGGCGCATCGGCTTCCGGCCGGAGGGGCATTGCCCGCCTACGCCACCTCAACCCGCAATGCGCCCGTGCCAACGCTCGAACACCATAAGAAACAGGCCAAGCTCTATCTCAAATGGCACCGCGAACGGTACTATCCCGTCGCCGCCGTGATTGGATGGATCTTGCCGCGTTTCCGCCATCTGACCGATAGTCAGATCCTCGATCACGGTTTCAAGCTTGCCGATGCCCAGGAACTGGTCGCCAGGAAGTCAGGTTTCGATAGCTGGCAGGCGCTGAAGAAAGGCCTTCAAACCGTGACCGACCGCATAGCAACAGATGCCGCAAAACCGCACCTCGCCTTCGCCGAGCCGCAGCTCTTTGTCTCCGATATCGAAGCAGCCTGTGATTTCTACCGGCGAACACTCGGCTTCGAGACACGCTTCATCTATGGCGAGCCGCCCTTCTACGCACAAATCATCCGCGATGGCGCGCGGCTCAACCTGCGCCACGTCGACAAGCCGCCTTTCACCAACAGGCACGGCGACGATCTGCTGGCGGCGACGATTGCCGTCGACAACATCAAGGCGCTGTTTCTGGAGTATCAGGCAGCGATGGCTCCGTTCCACCAGACGTTGCGAACCGAACCGTGGGGTGCCCGCACCTTCATCGTCAGGGATCCCGACGGAAACCTCATCTGCTTCGCGACCAGCGCGAGTTGACTTCACCAAGAGAAACGGCGCCACGAAGGCGCCGTTTCTCCTGAGCAATCGATATGGGGAACTACTGCGCCCCGCGCGCCACGCGCTCGATCTCCTCGCGCACCAGCCTTTCGACCAGTGTCGGCAGATTGTTGTCGAGCCAATCCTGCAGCATCGGCCGCAGCATCTCTTCGGCCATCTCGTCGAATGTCTTCTTGCTGCGGCTGGCAAACGCATCGGAAAGCTCGCCAAAGGCGGCTGCGACCTGCCGGCCGGTGTGCTCGGAAACGATCGCCGGACGCGGCGCGTCGCTGGCCGCCGCCGGCCGCACCACGCCTGCATCCGGCCGAGACGGTTCGACGGCTGCTTTCGCCGCCGGTTCGTCCCTTGGAGCCTCCACCGGCGGCTGGGCAACCGTCTTGCGGGCCTCGCCCCTGTCCGACACCGCCCTCTCCTGCTCACCAACCGCGGCGATCTCGCGCCGCCAATCGGCGACGTCGGCAGCAGGGACAGGACGCGGTGCTGGTGCGTCGACCGCAGCCGGCTCGGCGGTAACGCGGGCGCTGACCTCGGCAAGTGTCATCGATGGCTTTGCCGGGGCAGGATCGGAGCGCACCGGCGTTTCCATGCGCGCGATCACCGGCTCGGCCGCCGGCAACTGTGCCTGGACTTCCGCCAGTGTGACCGGCTTCCGGACCTCGGGGGCAGCATGCAGGTCGGCACGAAATGCTTCGACGTCGGGGGCTGCATCGGCGCTCGACACGCGCTCCAGATCCTGGATCAGCTCATCGGCGTCGCCGGGCTGCTTGCGGCCGCCGTCGCTGTCCTCGATGATCCGCCTGATGGAAGCCAGTATCTCTTCCATGGAAGGTTCGCGCTGTGCGCTGCTTGCCGTTGCCATCGTCACATCCGCCGCCTTTGTGACCCCTGTGGATTTCCGCTCCGGCAAAGCCGGATCGAATCATGGCGACAGCGTAACCGACGGAGCGCCGCACGAGAATCCCCAATCTGGGGACTTGTGGGATTTCAACAGATTAGAGCAATTCCAGGAAAAGTGTGAAACGGTTTTCCCGGGAAAAACGCATGGCGTTTTCCCTTGGGAATTGCGCCAGACAAAGAGCCGATCCCAAACCCAAGAGCAGCGATGCAAAAGATCCTACTCAAACAGGGAGGCGGCAAAGTCCGGGCCGAACGCCCTCAGCGGCCGTCCGGCGTGCGCAGGCCGTACCACTTGTCCTTGACCGCGTTGTAGTGCTCTTCAGGCTTGTATTTCGTCACCTGCAAGCCAAGGCGGTCGACGGACAGACGGCCTGTCGCCTGCAGGATGGCGTAGCTCGCCACCACCACATCATGCTCGTAGCCGGCCTGGTTGATCTGGGCGGTGATGACCGTTGCCTGTGCGTTGAGGACGTCGAGCGTGGTGCGCTGGCCGACATTGCGTTCTTCGATGACGCCGTTCAGCGCCAGTTTCGCGGCCTCGATCACTTGCCTGTTGGCCGTCAGCTGCTGCTGCGCGGCGGTGTACTCGGTCCAGGCGGCGGTGACGGCCTGGCGCACCTGGTCGCGGCGGACGTCGACCTCGATGCGGGCCTGGCTGAGCGATTCCTTGTCCTGGCGCACGATCGCCGAGGTGCGGCCACCGGAATAGATCGGGATGGTCAGCGTTGCCCCGACACTGGCCGAATTGGTCGTGCCGTCCTGCGAAGAGACGCCCGGCAAGGGCGAGGTGTTGCGATAGGCGCTCGAAACGCCGGCGGAAGCGGACAGTTGCGGCAGCAGCGCACCTTCGGCCGATTTCACCGAAAACGCCGCGGCGTCAACCAGATGCTGGGTGGCAAGGATGGCCGGATGCTCGTTCGAGGCCACCCCAACGGCTGCGGCAAGGCTCGACGGCAACAGCTTTGCCACCGGCGAAGCGGCTTTGAGCTTGCCCGGCTCATCGCCGACGATCTGGCGGTAGAGGGCGGCACTTGCCAGTGCCTGCGCCCGGGCAGCACTCAGCGACGCCACCGCGGCGGCGCGCGAGGCATCGGCCTGCGCCACGTCGGTGCGTGTGCCTTCGCCAACCTCGAAGCGCGAACGCGCCGCGCGCGCCGTTTCGGTCAGGAACTGCAGGTTCTGCTCGGTCAACACGGCGACCTGCCGGTCGCGAATCACGTTCATATACGCTTGGGCCGCGCTGAACAGGATGCCCTCTTCGGTGTTGCGCAGGCTTTCGACCGACGCGCGGACCTGCGCTTCGGCGGCAGCGACATTGTTCCTGGTCTGAAAGCCGTCGAACAGCGTCTGATTGATCTGGACGCCGAAATTGCCGGTGGTCAGCCGCGCGCTTGAGTTGGTGCCGTTGAGATGGCTGCTCGAATAGTCGATATTCGCCGAGCCGGTGACAGTCGGGCGCCAGCCCGACTTGGCGATGGCGACGCCCTCATCGGTGACACGAACGCCGGCACGGGCCGAATTCAGCGAAGAATTGTACTGATAGGCCTTTGCAAGCGCGCCGGAGATGCTTTCGGCCGAAGCGGCCAGTGGGGACAGCATGGTCGCCGAAACGAGGACGGCGGTGAAAAGTGACTTGCGTACAGACGGCACGGTTAAACCCTCATTCGTTTTCCATGGGAACCGCGCCGCCCCAGCTTCTCCTTTGAGCAGCTGTGGCGGCGTGTTTCATGTTCCCTGCTGCTCAGCCCCAAAGTGCCCCCAGTCTGGGATCAGCAATGATCGTTCAAATGCAAGCGACCATGACAAAGCCTCTCCTGCAAGGCAAAATCACTCAGAATTCGAAGGCACGAATGCGTTCGAATCCCGGTAGTGGCTTAATTGCCGCATTAAACGCGCGTCTTCCGGTTACAACCCCCCCGGCTTTGAAAAAAAGTCGGGCCACGCCGGAATTGCCTTGTCCTTCGACGGCGACGAGTCGGCCGCCTTCGGCAAGCTGGTCGAGCAGCGGGGCCGGCACTTCCGCGACACTGCCGCCGATGAAGATGACGTCATATGGCGCCTTGGCGGCATGCCCTTGCGGCAACGCCCCCTGAACAACGGTCACATTGCCGCAACCTAGCGACGAAAGCGTCGATCTGGCGGCTTCGGCCAGCGCCGAATCGCTTTCGAGCGCCACTACGGATCCGGCCAGCCGCGACAGGATGGCCGATGCGTAGCCCGTGCCGCAGCCGACATCGAGCGCCGAATCGGTCGGGTTGATTTCGGCCAGCTGGATCAGCTTGGC
Organism: Mesorhizobium norvegicum; assembly: GCF_004919685.1. Lineage (GTDB taxonomy): Bacteria > Pseudomonadota > Alphaproteobacteria > Rhizobiales > Rhizobiaceae > Mesorhizobium > Mesorhizobium norvegicum. Next base: position 96,024 of record NZ_SMYZ01000034.1, read on the forward strand.
CAGCGGCGAGGCTTCCATCAGGTAACGCGCGCCGTCAGCGCCGGCGGCAATGCGGATGTCCTCGTCGATATAGGCGAGATCGCGCTGGGCGGCGCCGACAAAGACCTCTCTTGGCACGACAAGCATGGCATCCAGCAGCGGCGCGCTGGTCACATCGGTGGTGCGAACCTGGCCGTCGACCATCTTGACGCGAAGCTCGGAGAAATCAGCGTTCATGTCCCAACCAATCCGCTTGCCGCGCCAGAACCGCGGTTCATTATGTCAGGAACTTCAGGCCCCTGCGCTGCTGCGCGGGGGCCCGGGCATTGGAGGCCTCGCCCGGACCCGTCGTTCCGTCTAATATCATGCTCATAGCCAAGGGTGTGGCAAAGTCAATTCCCACCGTCAAGCAGGGCTTTCTAGCGCGCATTGCCACACCTCAGCAGGAGATCACATGAAGCCGACAACCGTTGATGAACTCAAGGCACTTCCGATCGGTCCAGAGTTCGGCACCACACAGAAGGTGATCGACGGCAAGACGTACACTGTGCCGGTCCCTAGGCCGACGCAGGCTACTTGGTTCGCCGACGATGACCTCAAGGGCTACGCCGATGAGACAGGCAGTTGGAGCATTGGCCAGTATGCCGACGGCGGCTGGTTTCGGCGGAGAATAGCAGGTTGAAAGATTTCGATGTCGAGGGAGCAAAGTGGGTCGATATCACGACGATCGGCCCGATGATCTACGACGAAGAGATCGACGTCGCTCATTTGCCGCCGCATCCGATGCGACATCGCCGTCGCGGCGTCGGCAAGGAACCGCATGGCCCTTGGCTGGGAGGCCCGGCGCCGGAGGAAGGGGTGCTGGCATGATCGATTTCCCTGACGATATCTCAGTTGCTGCATGGATCGTTGCCGCGCAGGCTGGCGCGCCAACAGAGCATGCCAAGAACATCATCGCTATGGCTCTGCTCGATGAGCGCGACCGCTGCGCATCGATCGCGGCGAACTGGAAGTCCGCCCTGAGGCCCGGGACCGAAGCGAGACTGCTGGGCCACAAAGAGGCTGCCCACGCGATTGCGGAAGCCATCTTGGAACCGACATCGTCGGCTTCGCGACTGTCGCCAGAAGCACCGACACCGGTTTGAGCATGCTCACCGCTTCTGTTTGGCGATGCAGAAACCGTTGTGATCCCGGTTGCCGCACTTGGTGCAGACCAGTCGGACCTCTAAGGCCTTGATCCGGGTGTCGCGACCAAGCCGACGCTGGAGCTCCCAGCGGTCGATCATCCCAATGTGCTCGCAGGCATAGCAGTTGCCGAACAGCACATACCATTCGGCCAGGCTGCCGAGCGTGGTGCGGATATGCTCTTTAGCGAGGCTGATGCTGTGGTGGCGCATCTTCCACCCGCTGACCATAGGCTCGGCAGATGACATTCGCCTTCCCGCTGCACGGGTAGCAGGACGTCTCGCATTTGGAATCGCATATCAATTGTACGATCTCGCGATGGGTCGGTTTCTCCGACGCCATCATGAGCTTCAACCCGACGAAGTAGGCGGTGTCCGCTGTCAATCGGACGCCTTTGCCCGCCCTGGCGTTGACCAGAATGCGAGCAGCGAGGTCTTTCTCGTTCTGCATGTTCTCATTTTGTTCAAACGTGGAACGGAGTCAAGCCTCGCGGATCATCCCCGCTGCTGCCGGCCGCCGTTTCCAGCATTTCGCCTTCACCCAGATCGAGGACGGGCCGCTGCGATACTTGCTGTCCGCTCGCTTCGAGACGACGCCCTCAAGCCCGGCCTGACCGACGAGGTAGAAGATCGAGGCGGCATCACCAGGCAGCGCTTCGCTGAACTGGATCCGGCTGCCAGGCCGGATCAGGCTGAACAGCATCTCGCGGCGTGCCTTGCAGCCGATATCGCGGAGGTCGTGGCCGTTGAGGTGTAAGAGATCGAACGCACAAAAGATCATCGCATAGGGGTCGCTATGGATGACGCGCTGGAGTGTGTGGAAGTCCGGCAATCCGGCGGCATTGGTGGCGACGACTTCACCATCGATGATGGCGTTGTCCACCCCGAGATCTCGGGCGGCATCGACGATGCCGGTATATTTCCGCGTCCAGTCCGCACCACTGCTGCTGAAGACTTGGATGTCGTCAGGCGCGCTGACCACGATCTGTGTGCGGTAGCCGTCGAGCTTGATCTCATGGATCCAGCCGTCACCGGCGGGTGGCTTGTCTACAAGTTTCGGCTTCATCGGCGGAATGAATTTCAAACGCATGAGATGTCCAGATCCCGGCGGATTCAATTAGCATCCGCTGAATTGGTTCCCAAAACGCAAAAAAGCCCGCCCCGGCGTGAGCCGAGACGGGCCTTGTTTGATTTTGCGACCGGGTTAGAGGTCGACCGGCGTGAAATCGACGTAGTAGTCGCTGCCGAGTTTGAACTGTTCGAGCGCCACAGGATTGTCGATCTGCATATCAATGTTGCCGCTCGGAGTGGCCTTCTGGAAACGCTGGTCCTCTGGGATCGAGGTATCGTAGCGCGTCTCAAAGGTGAGCTTCTTGCCGCCCCACTCGTAAATGGTCTCGGACTTCAGGTGCATTTTGGCGCGAACCTTCATAGGTTTTTCCTTTCGTGCCGTTGGGATTGCCCGGAACCGCCGGGCGGCGGATATCAGGACGCCGATCGGGACCGGCGCGGTTTGGTGGCGGACGGCTGCTCGAGCATCGAACCGACGATGTTGTCCATGCGCTGGTTCATCAGATCCTGGCGTTCGCTCAGACCCTTGATGCCGGTCATGATCTCGTCACGGGTTTCCCTCATCCCGGTCTTGGTGATGTAGGTTTCAGCGACGTGCAGCTTGTGTTCCGCCAGCTGGACTTGCGTCAGGCTCGCGATCGCCGCTGCGGCGTTCACCTGACCGCTGGCCTCTTGCTTTGCGGCTGTCACTGTCGCCGCCATCTCTGCCTTCGCGGCCGCAATGGCGCGTTCGACCCGCCACCAGGCCCCGAATAGGGCGCCACAGATGAACAGGATGAACACGACGTTGCCGGTCGTGATCGGATCCGCTGAAGTCATGCACTTGCCCCCATTCAGATGCCATTGTCGAATGCTGCCTTTTCGCCGGCCAGGATGACGCATGCGCCCTTGGCGTCGCCAAGCAGCACGGTGAAGGTGCCGGCATCCGACCGTGTGACAAGCATCTGCTGCCCGTCCAGATTGCTGCCGGTCATCACCACGAATTCATGATAGCGGTCGGCTAGTTGCTTCAGCAGCACGGGCAGCGGGCCACAGGCCAGTTGCAAGGCATGCGCTGGGCGGATAGTCAAAACCGTGATCGCGGCCAGGCAGAGCGTGATCAGGATCAACAGGATGGCGGCGGCGCGGTTCATTCGACCAGTGCCTTGATGGTCGTGCCTTTCGTATGGTTTAGCCGTCGACATTCGCCGAAGTTCTTGCGATCCGTGGCCCACAACCGACTCGCCTCGTGATCGGGCAGGAAGCGGTGCGGGACATCGACGAGATCAGCGCAATCGCGCATCGCGCTCGGATCGACATGGTTCTTCGGTTGCTCAACGGCCAACGGCATCGATACCGATCGACAACCTGGCGGGGATGCCGCGCCCAGGCTTGCAAGCGCCAACAGTGTCACCAGCCGCTTTCGGGCCATTGTCTTCGTCCTTCTGTTGCCTGATCCGGTCCTCGAGGTCGGCGATGCGCAGCGTGTCGGCATCGCGCCGGTCCGCCAGCTCCTGCGCAGCTGCATCGATCTCGACTTGCTTCGCTTTGGCCTTGGCTTCCATTTTGACGAGTGCCTTGCGCTGCTGTTCCTGCCACAGCAGGCGCTCGTTGAGCTGGCCGGCGGCGTATTCTCGATCGACACGGCCGTCGACGAGTGAGGCGAGCTTCGGACCCGCCCACGGGATATCGCGCAGCGGCCCGATCGGCACGCCCTCGTAGAACAGGACGATGCCACCAGCGACGATTAGCGGGAGACCGAAGCGCGAGGTCGCGAAGGCGAGGAATGGGCCGATATAGGGGATCGCGTAGAGCGCGGCGCTCATGCCAGAAGCTCGCTGAACAGCCGCACCCACTCCTCTGCGGACAGCCGCACCGCGGCGGTCTTGCCCTCATAGGTCTGTGAGCAAGACGCCGGATGATCGACCATCGGCCCCTTTTCCGGGGCCAGGTTGCAGTAGTTGTTGCAATGCTGATCGCCGGGCGTGCATCGCCCCGGCTTGCCCTTATCGACGGCATGACCGCAGATGTAGGCGCTGTCGGCGCGCACCTCCGGATCGCCGCGAACGTAGATGGTGACCGAACCATCATCGTTCCGGCTCACGTTGACGAACCCGGGGTAGATCGGGCCGAGCGTGGTGAAGGCTGCCATCAATTTGGCCATAGTCAGTCTCCCAACGCCTGCGCCAGGCGCGCGGCCCTGCGCGTGGCGTACCAGCGATAGCCGAGTCCGCCGAGCGCCAGCACCGCGCTTGCGAGAGCGACGGCCACAACTACCTTGCCGATCCACTCGCTTGTGTAGGACAGCGGTGAAAGCTGATTCTGAAGATCATAGAGGTAGCCAGACAGGCCGAGGCCGCCGGTACCAGCGCCGGTGGCGGCATCGGCCATGCCGTTGCCAGGCGCGATATTGGCGTCCTCGATGTAGCCCTTGGCCTGACCGCCATCCATGAAGCTGGCAATCTGCGGCGTCTCGCCGGTGGCCCACGCCTTGCCGATCGAGCGGACCTCGACGACGCGTGACGCCCAACCCTTGCCGAACACCGCCCAGGTGTTGAGGTTGCGCAGGAAATTCATCCTGAGATCGCAGATGCGGTCGATCAGCGCATCGTGGTTGTTGACACCCTTCAGCGCCTCGAGCGTCGATAAGCCCATGACGCCGTCGACGCGGCCCTTGTAGAGCGGCCCGAGAGCGCGCTGTAGCCACTTGATCGACTGGCTGACGCCGGAATTAGCGGCGCCATCGAGCACGACATAATCGACGCCGTCTGGCAGTTGATCGCCCTTGACGGCATCCCAGTATTGCCGGTCATAGATCTCGTAGACCTCCGGCATGGTGATGCCCTTGACCGAGCGCGGCGCTTGCCCCTTGCCCTTGCGATAGGCGTCATAGACGCGCTGGGTGACACCCTTGTTGGTCGGGCCGCCAGGATCCCTGGGGTGATTGACGTAGCCGCCCTCATGCACGAGCAGCCTGTCGAGCGACGCGCGTTCGCGTGTGACAGCCATGGCAGTTCCTTTCCGCCCTCGCGGGCAGGTTGAAATAACGGGGTATATCGATGGAGAGAGGTGCCAGCCCGGCCTGATGCCACCGCAGAGCCGGCATGTTTCTATGGTTAAGCGGGCGAAATTCCGTTCTGAATCACGTGCTTACAATGGTTGCCATAGGCGCTTGCAGACGAAAGTAGTTAAGCAGTTGTTAAATTAGCGTTGACACTTCATGGGGCCAAGAACAGGATTAATTCTGGGACCGGGGGATGAGCAACCTACAGGGGCACCTCTGTCCGGTGTAAATGGGTAACAGGGGAATCACATGACAAAGCTTCTCAGCATGTCCAAGCAGTTTCGCGACGACGAAAACGGCGCCGCGATGGTCGAATATTCCATCCTCATCGGCATCATTGCCGCCGCTTCGATCGTGGCCGTCATCGCCATTGGCGGATGGGTTGGCAGCCAGTTCACCGGCCTCTGCACGAAGCTGAACGGCAAGGGTCTCGATGCTGCCGGCACCGGCCTCGGTAAGTGCTAAACGCGAACCTCTGATCTTTATGCGGAGGTGAGCATGCAAAGGCTTATCAGCGTAGCCAGGCAGTTCAGCGACGATGAGAATGGCGCTGCCATGGTCGAATACTCGATCTTGATTGGCATCGTCGCAGCGGCCTCGATCGTTGCGGTAATCGCCATCGGTGGATGGGTCGCAAGTCAGTTTACCGGTCTTTGCGCCAAGCTTAGCGGCAATGGTGTTGCCGGAAGCACATGCTAGGTAGTAAATGATCCGCGCCCCTTCAAACCCGGCGCGTTGCGGTAACGGATGGTCTTTTCTTAGAGCTTCTTAAAGACAATCCGGTATCGGCCTAGGAAGGGTCGGCGTTCGTCGCGCCGGCCCTTTTTCATTGTCAGGTCAACGTCACCTTCGGATCGACATAGAACGTCGCCGACGCCTTGCCCGCCTTGACGCGGGCGAGAACCCAGCCCTTCTGCTGAGGTGTGAAGGTCACATCCAACTTGAACGAAGCGGTCGAGCCGCCCCACGATTCCGAACTGGACGTCTGCGCCGCTGCGGCAGTCAAAAGTGTCGCCTTGACGTCGCTGACGAACGAGCCTTGCGGCGATGAGGCGTCACCGAGGTATTCGACCTCCAGCCACAGTTCGTCGTCATTCGGGATCGCGGCGGCGCGGCATTCAACCGTTGCCGTTACGGGGGATCCAGTCGTGTCGTTCCAGATGGCGATCGGCGGTGCTTCAAAGGGGAAGTGCCATGTCGCATTGGCGGTGGTGACGATCTTCCAGGATATCGGTGTCGTGCCGTTTGACGCCCCGCCGGTATGGACGATCGTGGTCTCTTCGATCAGCGATCCGGTGTAGCGGCCACGGTACTGGTTGTAGTTCACGCCGGACGAACCGACACGCATAGCGTCAATCTCGATCTGGCCATGCGACTGTGGCGTAGCCGCGATCGTGACCGCCGCGTTGGTCTTGCAGTCAATAAGCTCCACAGTTGCTCCGGTGGTATTACTGGCAGGGGTACCAATAATTGTTTTCCCAGAACCAGCGGCACTAAGGTCGACGCCCTGACATTTCAATTTTCCGCCGGAAGCCAATGTGAACAGACTGTTCGGGATCGTGTTCAGAAGGGCCGATGGCGTATCCCGCCATGAAAAATCACATCCCGTATTTATTGTCTGAAATACGCTGGAGAACGAAACTGTCGTGTTGAGCAGTTCAATTCGCTGTCCGACGCCACCGCTCGTACCGATGCTGTCACCAGAATTGCCGCCCGCGATCCGAAGCGAGCAGTTGTCAAATTTTTGTGCGATGGCGGAGCTACTCGCCAAGGTGATTGAAGCGCTACCCGAGGTAAAGATGATCCCATAATAGACGGTCGATCCATTGAAGAAGATCGCGTTTGAAAACCCGGTTGTATTGACCTGTGCCGTCTTGCGAAGGTCTGCAACAACCGGTGGAACCGAACCGGTGTGATCGGCGCAAATGCACAGCGTCGGATTTGCCAAGGTTCCCTTTGAGTTTGGCGGAACGTTTCCCGCTGTTGACTCCGCGTGATCCTCCGAAATGTAATAGGTGTCGCCAGCGTTTCCGGCCGAGAAGGCAGCGGATATCGTCGTATACGCATTGGCCCAACTCGTGCCATTGGCGGAACCCGAGGCGGCGGACCTGATATAGCGGATGGTCATCGGTCAGGCCTCGTTGATGAAACCGCCAGGCGTCATGGACTGACGCGGGCCATTGCTGTTGATGAAGGCTCCAGGCGTCATCGCCTGCTTGATCGCGGCCGACGGCGCCACGGTCAGGGTGAAGGTGGCCAGATCGGCGGTGGCGCTGGCGCCATCGGTGACCCTAACCGAAAG